>CAJXNY010000007.1 GCA_913057435.1 uncultured Oceanospirillaceae bacterium
CTGTTACCGCCGTGAAAGGGCGGTGTCCTGGACCACTAGACGAATGGGACGCTGTAGCCGTTGCCGTAACAACGAGGCGTATAATAAGATCACACCTCACTGCCGTCAACATTTTTTTTAATTATTTCCTAGAGAAATCAACTGGTTAAGTTTTAACCAGCCAGCTCTCCCCGAGACTCCACGGCTGTTTTTGACTGTGACATAGGCCAGGCATTGAGTATCGCCTTAATAAGGGTTGCCAGGGGTATCGCGAAGAACACACCCCAGAAGCCCCACAGCCCACCAAATACCAGCACAGCAATAATAATCGCCACCGGGTGCAGGTTGACCGCCTCCGAGAACAACAGCGGCACCAGTACATTGCCATCCAGCGCCTGGATAATCCCGTAGGCAATCATCAGATACATAAACTCATTACTACCGCCCCACTGAATAAAGGCGATCAGCGCCACCGGCAACGTCACCAGCGCCGCGCCGATATAGGGCACCAGCACCGACAATCCAACCATGATGGCCAGCAGCTCAGCGTAGTTCAAACCAAAGAAGGCAAAGCACAGATAGCTGGCCACACCGACGATAACAATCTCAATTACTTTACCCCGGATATAGTTGGCGATCTGATCATCCATTTCGGTCCAGACCTGGTCCATCATCTCGCGCCGTTCCGGTAGGAACTTGGTCCACCAGCGGGTCAGGCTCCGGCCATCTTTGAGGAAGAAAAACACCAGAATGGGCACCAGCACCAGATAGATCATCAGCGTCACCAGCCCGGCAATCGAATTCACCGAGAAGGTCAGCACCAGCTGCCCGGCCTTCGACAGCTCACGGGTTGCGGCATCAATGATTTCAGTAACCTGAGCTTCAGATACCAGCTCCGGATACTGCTCTGGCAATAACAACAAGGTTGCCTGCAGTTTCGACGCCATCCCCGGCAGCTCATTAAACAGATTCACCAGCTGCTGCCACACCTGGGGCATCACAATCAGCAAAAATGCTGACAGCACACTGACAAATACCAGGAATACGGTCACCACGGCGACCATATGCGGTAATTTTTTCTGCTCCAGCCAATCCACCGCGCCCTGCATCAGAAACGCCAGAATGATGCCGGCAAACACCGGCGTCAGCGTCTGACCCATGGTCAGAATAACCGCCAGCGCACCGGCCAGTAGCAGAAACAGCACCAGTGCCTCTTCATCAGAAAAGTAGCGCTCAATCCATTTGCGGAAGATCTCTCTCACTTCAGCTTGCTCCTGAGGCTTCAGCCACGCTGGATCACATAGATGTAGTGATCACCCTCTTCCCTGCTTTCCAGCAAGGTATGAGCGGCCTGGTCGGTATAGGCTTTGAAGTCACGCACCGAACCAATATCCGTGGCAATGACTTGCAGAAATTGCCCCTTTTCCAGCTTGTTCAGCGCCTGTTTGGCTTTCAACAGCGGTAATGGGCAACTCAATCCACTGGTATCTAACACTTGATCTATCGAATAACTATTCATACTGTGACCTGTAGTGAAGGCACTAAGCGTCCAGATAAGATAAGTCCAGCACTATATACCAATTTCTGCAGGCCAGCGACCAGCGAAGCGATCTTATGCGACCAGCCACTACTTTGATTTTTATGATGTTATTAGGCCTTCTAACGCAGGCACCCGCGCGGGCTGACCTGCCCGACCTGAACGAAGGCAGTTACGGCGGCATGACACTGGATACCGAGTATCAGCTGGGCCGTAATTTTGTCCGCAGCCTGCGTCGGCAGGCCCCATTGATGCGTGACCCGGCCAGCAGCTGGTACCTGGAACAACTGGTCTGGCAACTGGCCGGACACAGCCAGCTGGGCGATACCCGGCTGGAAATCATCGGCCTGGATAACCCGCAATTTAACGCCTTTGCCGTGCCGGGTGGCATTATCGGCCTCAATGGCGGGCTGTTGCTATCAGCTCACAATGAAGGCGAACTGGCCTCGGTGGTTGCCCACGAGCTGGCCCATCTCAGCCAGCGCCACTTTGCCGCCCAGGTGGAGCAGCAACGCCAGAGCAAACCGCTGATGCTGGCCGGCATGCTGGCTGGCATTCTGCTCTCAAGCGTCAGCGGCGACGCCGCCACTGCTACCATCACCTCGACCCTGGCCGCCAGCAGTAGCGCCCAGCTGGCCTTCAGCCGCCGTAATGAACAGGAAGCCGACCGCATAGGTATGCAGACCCTGATCGACAGCGGTTATAACCCGCATGCCATGCCAAAGATGTTTGGCCGACTGCTGAACAACTACCGCTATGCCAGCCGACCACCGGAGTTCCTGTCAACTCACCCACTGTCCAAGAGCCGTATCGCCGACTCCGAAGGCCGTGCTGCCCAGCTGACCGGCAACGACAGCACACCGTTTAAAGACCCGCAGCTGTTCGGCCTGGTCAAAGCCCGTCTGACCGCCAGTTACGACAGCAACCCTGCCCGGCTCGCGCAAACTCTGGCGGGCCAACAACAGGCCGCCAGCGGCAAAAACCACCGCCTGCTAGGCTACGCCCGCTATGCCGCCTGGGTGAAAGCAAGCCAGCAGGACAAAGCCAACGCCAGCTGGCAACAGCTGGACAAAAAACTGCAGCGCCACTGGCTGGTACAGCAGACCCGCGCTGAGCAACTGCTCGACGCCCAGCAGCCCGGCAAAGCGGTGCAACTACTCAAGACCCAGCTGGCCCTCTATCCTGGCAGCTTCCCACTGCAACAGCGCCTGGCCGAAGCTCTGCACCAGAACGGCCAGATCAAGGCATCACTCAAGCTGTATCGCAAACTGGCACTCAAGCGCCCCACCGATGTCCACCTCCACTACCAGCTGGCCGAACTATACGGCCTGGCAGGTGACAAGAGCGGCGTCCATAAAGCCCGCACCGAGTACTTTATGCTGGTCGGCAATATCGACAAAGCGATGCGCCAGATTAAATTCGCCCGCCGGGAGAAAGGCCTCAGCGAAGCCGACAAACAGCAATTCGACCAGCTGGAACACGAAGCCAAGGAGATCCGCGAGCAGATGAAACAGACATTCTGAGCCTTCTCGGAGCTTGTTCTTTGACGGCTTGTGCCTCGCGTTCAGGATGATTGCAGGTTATGTCTATCGATGAACACTCTGTTCGCCCTGAGCCTGGTGCAAAGCCTGTACTCAGGGTGAGCAGAAAAACGCCCCCCCATCCATTGCACCCTCAACCTCTGCCCTTGTATGCTTGCCCGTCACCGGGCTCGCCCGTATCTGAATCACGCCAACTATAGAAGTACCGCCCGTGTTTAGTCGCCAACGCTTTAATGAAATCAAAATCCTGCTGCAGCTCGGAGGCCCTATTATGGTTGCCCAGTTAGCGCAGACGGCCATGGGGTTTGTAGATACTGTCATGGCGGGCCGGGCCAGCTCTCAGGATCTGGCGGCGGTGGCGCTGGGCGGCAGCATCTGGTTGCCGCTCTATCTGGCCTGTACTGGCGTGCTGATGGCCACCACGCCACTGGTTGCCAACCAGGTGGGCAGCAATCGCTGTGACTCCACTGGCCGGACCTTGCACAAAGGCTTTGCGGTGGCGGCAATTATGGCGGTGATCAGCACACTGGTGCTGCTCAAGAGCGATCTGATTCTGCGTTATATGGGGGTAGAGCCTGCACTGACGGAGAAAACGTTTGCTTACCTCAAAGCCATCAGCTGGGGCTTCCCTGCCTTTATGCTCTATCAGGTGATACGCAGCTATAGTGAGGGCTTTGGTAAAACACGGCCGGTAATGAAGATCGCCATCCTCGGCCTGCTGTGTAATATTCCGCTCAACTATATCTTTATCTACGGTAAATTTGGCCTGCCCGCCATGGGGGCTGAAGGCTGCGGCTGGGCAACCGCACTGGTGATGTGGCTGATGCTGCTGATCGGCCTGGTCTATCTCAAGCACAACGCAACCTTCCGTGATCTGCAGCTGCTTAGTCGATTTCATCCACCACAGTTACAACCACTGATTGCCTTTCTCAAGCTGGGCCTGCCCATCGGCGTTGCACTGTTGATTGAAGCCAGTATGTTTTCAGTGATCGCCCTGCTACTGGCCGACCAGGGCGAACAGGTTATCGCCGCCCACCAGATCACCCTGAGTTTTACTGGTCTGAGCTTTATGATCCCATTGAGTGTCGCCATGGCCATAACCATCCGGGTTGGCCAGCTACAGGGCGCTGGAGATGGCGAAGGTGCACACTTTGCAGCCTTTACCGGCATTGGCATGGCTCTGGGCTGCGCCATAGCCTCATCATCATTTATGCTGGTCATTCCTGAGTTCATAACCAGCTGGTATACCACTGACCCGGTACTGATTAAAGCCGCCGCCAGTCTGGTGATGATCGCGGCACTGTTTCAATTCTCTGATGCCATCCAGGTGGCCTGCGCTGGCGCGTTGCGCGGCTACAAAGACACCTTTGTGCCACTGATGCTGGTGTTTGTTGCTTTCTGGGTAGTGGGCCTGCCGATGGGCATCGTACTGGGGCGCAGTGATCTGCTGGTACCGATGATGGGGGCGGCCGGGTTCTGGGCTGCACTGGTTATCGGCCTGACAATCGGCGCTATACTGCTGTTATACCGGTTACGGATAATTGCCAGGCGCCATCTATGCCACAACGATACCGCGACTCTCTAGCCTGGCTGCTGCTACTGGCCAGTCTGCTGACTGGCTGTAGCAAACCTGAAGGTCAGGCACTGCTGGAAGACTACCTTTACCGGCTTGGCAACGCGACCAATACCGAGATCAACAGCAGCCTTGATCAACTACCAGCCATAGCCGCGTATCCACCGCGCCGGAAACGGCTGGTTGCCCTGCAGGAGGTACGTGAGGGAATGCTGGATACGCTCAATCTGCGGGCCTGCAATCTGCTGCCGTTAATCGCGCAGCGCAACAGTTCACTGGGCAGAGTCATGCCCGTCTCGCAGCAGCTGATCTACGAAGTCCGCTTTTACAGCCTGATACGCCAGTGCCGCACCCTGCCCCAGGTACGTACCGACACATCGCTGTTGCGCCAGGTCAATGAGATTTATCGAGTAAAACAGCAGAACCTGCCCCGCGTATTGTGGAACGCTATCTATAACTCAACCGAAATCGAAGCGAACTTTGCACTCGGTGCGCCGCCACTGGTACCTGGTGAAACCGACAGCCTTGGCCCGGCGCTCAACAGCCTGCAGCACTTTGAGCAACTGATCAGGCTCAGCCAGCAAACAACCCCCTGGCAACTGCCTGCTTTTATCGAAAAACTGGAAGATGACTACGAAACCCTGTACCGCAACCCGTTCGGAGCGCACTGGCTAAGCAGCATCCGACTGATGACTGAAACCCTGTCCCGTGCGGCTAGCAGCCTTGAAACCCGACTCAGCCAGCGCCCGCTCTGCCCACAGGCACGACCTACACCCAAAGCAAAAATCCTGCATAACGTGTTTCTCCGTTATTACGCTGCCAGGGTACAACCCTATATGGCACTGACCCACCGCAGCGGGCAGCGCTGGTTACAACAACATGAAACGTTACTGCAGGCACTGAAATATGGAGCACTATTAAACGATTACCGCAGCCAGGTGCTATCGGTACAGAGCACGCTATGGCAGGACTATATCAAGGCCCGTGACCGCCATACCCATGCATGGCAGAAACAGCTGAGTCAGTGCGGGCTGATGCCCAGCAGCCAGATATAACAAAGGCCCGACAGTTGCCTGACGGGCCTTTGTTATTACGAACAACTGTGTTTACTTACGGGTCATACTGACCAGTGCTTCCAGCTTGTTCGACATACGTTCTTCTGTTTCACGCTCAACCTGCTGCTCGCGGCGCTTTTTATTCAGATCACGCAATTTGTTTTTCGCGTGCAAGGCCTCATCAGCAGTGACCTTACCGGCAGGTTCACCTTTGACATCAATACGGTCTACATCTGCGCGAATGGAGCGGATGTAGGCCAGAGAGCGCACATAGCTGGCCAGTGCGCGTTTAATCTTGTTTTTAGCCACCTTTTCGTCAGCGACCAGGTCTTCCTGAATGCCAATTTTCAACGGGCGAACATTGTCGCGGTTGAAGACTTCTGGGTATGCATCCATCAACAACTGCAGAGCAGCCATGTTAGCTGCGCGGTTTTTTGACTTTGGCTTTGTAACGGTAGAAGTTTCGCTCACCTTAGGGGACCTTACGTGCTGGCGTCGCTCATGGTCAGACAACATCGCATCCAGCTGATCAATCAGCTCAAATGTTGCATCTGTTGAACGTTCAATCGAAGAAGACATCAGATGTCAGTTACCTTTACGGATAATGTATTCAAACTGTTCACCAGCCACCTGTTGTGCAACCAGTTCATGCCCTAAAAAGGTACAGAACTTGGGAATGTCACGCTGGGTCGACGGGTCTGTTGCTACAATACGCAGCAGCTCACCGGCAGCCATATCACGTACTTTGTTATGCAACAGCATCACGGGCTCCGGACAATACAGCCCGCAAGCGTCCATCTGATGATCAATCTGATAATCCAAGGTAAAACACCTGTTTTTGAAATCGGCGCTATTGTCGCAAATTCACTCCCTCAGCGGAAGCACTCCCGGTGCGATTAACGCCAACGAAGGTCGTATCAGACATTCAGATGCGCTCAGGCACACCCCGGCAGTCGCATTTACACTATAAATACGCGATGATGACGATAGCGTTGCCATCCAGCAATGCACGCTGACTTTCACCCGGCAACGTTCAATGACAAGAAAAGATCAAGGTGAGCGCATATGATTCGAGTATTAATTGAGCGCCAGATCGCAGACGGACTGGCAGAGCACTATGAACAGGCTGCCCGTAACACGCTGCAACAGGCAATGCAGGCCCATGGTTTTATCAGTGGTGAGGCGCTATACGACGCCAACAATCCGGACCACCGGGTAATCCTGGCAACGTTCCGTACGATTCAGGACTGGCAACGCTGGGCGCGCTCGCCCGAGCGTAAACAGATTATGGAAGCGCTGACGCCAATGCTGCAAACGGATGAGAAAATCACCCTGCTCCAGCATTAATCCACCCTCCGTATCAAAGCGCCAGAGGGCCTGTCAGCTGACAGGCCCTCTGGCAGACAACGTGACCCCGCCTCAGAGCATCCGCAGATGACAGGTAATCTCTTCACGGTCATGGTAAAGCTGCTTGGCACGCAACTCCCAATGTAAGCCCTGCTTTTTCAGCTCGGTTTCAATGTGCTGCAAGCAACGCTCCGTCTCTTTATAACGCTGCTTCATCGGTAATTTCAGGTTGAATATCGCTTCCCGGCAATAGCCATTTACTGCCCACTCGACCACCATGGCGGCTGTGCGAATCGGCTTATCGACCATATCACACACCATCCAGTTGACGATTTTTTCCGGCACAAACAGATAGCCGTCTTCTTTACAGTGAGTCACCTGCCCACTATCCATCAGCTCTTCATCCATTGGGCCGTTATCGACTGCACTGACAAACATACCGCGCTGCACCAGCTGCCATGTCCAGCCGCCCGGCGCCGCACCCAGATCAACCGCACGCCCTCCGGTCAGGCGCGTATCCCACTCATCACGCGGCACAAACCAGTGCCAGGCCTCTTCCAGCTTGAGGGTTGAGCGGCTCGGTGCCTGTTTTGGAAATTTAAGCCGGGGAATCCCCTGAGGCCAGGGCGAGGCATTGCTTACTGGTGCGATACCCAACGCTATTTTCTCACCACTGAGTGCAAACAGCTGCAGACGCCAGCCTTTGTCGCCTTTTGCCGGACGCAGCCATTTATCCCGTTTCAACCGCTGCACCAGGGCGGAACCAAACTTGCGACAGAACGTGGCCAGCTCGCGGCCGTCGGTTGTGTCCGGATATTCAACCCAGACCTCAGCACAGTCAGGCAGCCCATCCAGCCCAGCTCGAATCTGACCCACGCGATCTTCGCGATCCAGCGCCAGCCAGTCGGTTGCCAGTGTCCATTGGCGGATGTATATCAGCTTATTGAACGGCAGATTTTCTATCGCCTGATACAGTGCATCACCCTCTGCACCGAGAAAACTTACGTAGCCCTGGCCGTCAACCAGCTGGCAGTAACCATAAACACCCGCCTGCGACAGACAGGCGGTAATTTCAGCGGCGGCTTCTTTTTCGAATCCGGAACGACACTGCAGTATCAGCTGTTTGAACTTATCCACTCACTCTTTCCTTTAAGACTTCAATCACGGCATCCAGGTGGCCCGACTGGGTATACCCGGAGCGCTGACGCGGCTTGAGGTCATGATCGCCATCCGCCAGCCAGTGCAAGTGTACATCAGCGCCCAGTGAATAACCGCTTACCTCCGCCTCATTTCCCAGCGAGTCACGGGTCCCCTGGAACAGATGAATTTGCCCCTGCGGTGATTGCAGATGATCCACCCGTAACGTTTCCGGCTTTCCCCGAGGATGAAACGGGTAGCCAAAGGCCCAGGCTTCCTGCACGACGCCCTCTGCCGCCAGCATCGTAGCAACCCGGCCCCCCATTGATTTCCCTGCCAGCCACAACGGCGTACCATCATCCGGCAGCTGTTCAATCAAATTGACAAAAGACTCCAGCAAACGTGGCATACGATCAGGGGGACGTTTGGTGCCCGTGGCAACCCGCTGCATCATGTAGGGAAAATTAAAGCGCTGTACTTCCAGCCCCAATCCGGCCATCCGCTCGGCCATATCCTGCATAAACAGTGAATCCATGCCCGCGCCCGCGCCATGCGCAAATAACACCCGCCCACGCTCAGGTTTTCCCGTAATAATCACTCAGTACCCCCTTCAAAAACGACTCTATGGCAACGTTCGAGCATAAAAGCCAGTTTGATTTACATCAACGAATTGAACTTTACGCGTCATAATATCAGCCGACCAGGCTACGACCAAAGTTATAAGGCAGCACAAACCGATTAAAAAACAAACAAATACAAAAATTATCCAAAAAAATAAAAGCCACTATTTTTCAACAAGTTAACTTATTTATACCTAAAAAACAGCCAGTGATCTAAAGCACATAAAACCCTCGTATGCCCTGTGCGACATTTTGTCTCGTTGCTTTGCCCGATCACATTGAAAACAAAGGCCGTTTTCACGATAATGGCGCCCGAAACTCTACATTTCCGTAACTTAGCTTGTTGATGAGAGCCTGACATGAGCACAGCAACTGAACACCCCACCTACAATTATAAAGTGGTGCGCCAGTTCGCCATCATGACAGTGATCTGGGGTATCGTCGGTATGACCGTCGGTGTCCTGATTGCGTCACAGTTGGTCTGGCCGCAGCTCAATTTTGATATTCCCTGGCTGACTTTTGGTCGCCTGCGTCCGCTGCACACTAACGCAGTTATCTTTGCCTTCGGTGGTAGTGCACTGTTTGCAACATCCTATTACGTCGTTCAGCGTACCTGTCAGGTACGACTGTTCTCCGATGCTCTGGCCTCCTTTACATTCTGGGGCTGGCAGGCAGTTATCCTGGCAGCAGCAATTACGCTGCCAATGGGTTTCACTTCCTCCAAAGAGTACGCAGAGCTGGAATGGCCAATCGATATCCTGATCACGATCGTGTGGGTTTGCTACGCCATTGTTTTCCTGGGTACTGTCAAGAACCGTAAGACATCTCACATTTATGTGGGTAACTGGTTCTACATGGCCTTTATCATCACCGTTGCGGTTCTGCACATTGTTAACAGTGCGGCAATCCCGGTATCTGCGTTCAAGTCGTACTCTGTTTACGCTGGCGCCGTCGATGCGATGGTTCAGTGGTGGTATGGCCATAACGCGGTAGGCTTCTTCCTGACGGCAGGCTTCCTGGGCATGATGTACTACTTCGTACCGAAGCAGTCTGAGCGTCCAATCTACTCCTACCGCCTGTCCATCGTGCACTTCTGGGCACTGATTGCGACTTACATGTGGGCGGGTGGTCACCACCTGCACTACACAGCGCTGCCAGACTGGGCTCAGTCTGTTGCGATGGTAATGTCTCTGATCCTGCTGGCGCCTTCATGGGGCGGTATGATCAACGGCATGATGACGCTGTCTGGTGCATGGCACAAACTGCGTACTGACCCTATCTTGCGTTTCCTGGTTGTTTCTCTGTCCTTCTACGGTATGTCTACCTTCGAAGGCCCGATGATGGCAATCAAGACCGTAAACGCTCTGTCTCATTACACTGACTGGACTGTTGGCCACGTACACGCCGGCGCTCTGGGCTGGGTAGCGATGATCTCTATCGGTGCGACTTACCACATGATTCCACGTCTGTGGGGTAAGGCATCTATGGCATCGGTTGCTCTGATCAACACACACTTCTGGCTGGCGACGATCGGTACCGTACTGTACATCTGTGCAATGTGGGTAAACGGTATTCTGCAGGGTCTGATGTGGCGTGCAGTAAACGAAGACGGCACTCTGACTTACAGCTTCGTAGAAGCACTGGAAGCATCCCACATGGGTTACTTCGTCCGTGCTCTGGGTGGCGTATTCTGGGTAACTGGTATGCTGCTGATGGCTTACAACGTATGGCAGACAGTTCGTAAGGACAGCTCTGCGCCCGTAGCGGATGCATCCGCTCAGGCTGCTTAAGAGGTCCAGGAGCAGAACAATGATCAAACATGAAACGATAGAAAAGAACATTGGCCTGATGATACTGCTGATCATCCTTGTGATCAGCGGCGGCGGCCTGGCAGAAATCGTACCTCTGATGTTCCAGAGCGCTACGACCAAGCCAATCGATGGCCTGCGTACGTATACTGCGCTGGAACTCGAAGGCCGTGACATCTACATCCGTGAAGGTTGTAACGTATGTCATTCTCAGATGATCCGTCCTTTCCGTGCGGAAACTGAGCGTTACGGTCAGTACAACACGGCTAACGAAGGCGTATGGGAGCATCCGTTCCTGTGGGGCTCCAAGCGTACCGGTCCAGACCTGGCACGTGTAGGCGAGCGCTACTCCGACGACTGGCACCGTGCTCACCTGTACAACCCGCGTGACGTAGTACCTGAGTCCAAAATGCCATCTTACCCTTGGTTGTTTACTGACAAACTGTCCGGTAAAAACACCGCCAAGAAAATGGAAGTCCTGAAATCCATGGGGGTTCCGTTCAGTGCTGAACAGATCGCCGGTGCTCAGGATGCTGTTGCAGGTAAGAACGAGATTGATGCGGTAGTTGCCTACCTGCAGTCTCTGGGCAAACTGCACGACAACTACAACAGCAAGCGGTAATTGACCGTGAGTTACGATGTTTATGGACCATTTATGCCGGTGATTATGCTGATCACCTTCGTGGCGCTGTTTGCCTGGGTCTTGCACCCAAAAAATCAGAAGAGCTACGACGATGCAGCGAACATGCCATTCAATGAAGACGATGGCGATATCACCAGTACCGAAATGTCTAAAGACGGGAGAGGCAATAAATGAGTACGTTTTGGAGCGTGTGGATCTCTGTCATTACCCTGGCAGTCATCTTCGGTTGTACGTGGCTGCTTCTGGCAACCCGTAAGGGCCAACCACACCAGGAAACTACGGAAGAGACCCTCGGTCACGCCTTCGATGGCATCGAGGAATACGATAACCCACTGCCAAAATGGTGGTTCCAGATGTTTATGGGGACCGTTATTTTTGGTGTGCTTTACCTGATCGCCTATCCAGGACTGGGTTCATTCCCAGGTCTGTTAGGCTGGACTCAGGAAGGCCAGTGGGAAACCGAAATGGCTCACGCAGAAGAAAACTATGCACCCGTGTTTGCAAAATATGCATCACTGAGCATTGAAGAAATGCAGAGCGAAGAAAATGCTTCGGGCCTGAAAATGGGCCAGCGCATGTTCGCCAACAACTGTTCTGTGTGTCACGGCACCAGTGCAACTGGCGCACATGGCTTCCCGAATCTGACGGATACTGACTGGTTGTACGGCGGCAAACCTGCCACCATCAAGCACAGTATTACTGAAGGCCGTATGGGTGGTATGCCACCTTGGGGCGCAGTACTGGGCGAAGATGGCGTTCGTGATATGACGAGCTACGTACTGTCTCTGAGCGGTAAAGAAGCTGACGCAGACGCGGTTGCCCGTGCCAAGCCTCAGTTCCAGGCACTGTGTACTGCATGTCACACAGCTAATGGTACGGGTATGCACGCACTGGGCGCACCTAACCTGACTGATGACATCTGGCTGTACGGCGGCTCTTTCGAGAAAGTAGCCCATACTATCCGTACCGGTCGTAACGGTGTTATGCCTGCTCACAAAAACATCCTGAGTGAAGATAAGATCCACCTGATCTCAGCATACGTTTACAGCCTGTCTAACAAATAACAGACCGTAAGCGACACAATCAAAGGCGATATGATGCAAGTCATATCGCCTTTTTTTATAGAAATATATTATAATATGCGAAATTGCTAATAGAACCTGTCAGGTCTATTCAGCGTTACGATCCTTCAATTTTGAGTAGTGAGCAGTGGTATGAACCAGATACCTGTTCAGGATGTGACCCCCGACAAGAAAAAACCAGGCGAATCACAAAGCCTGTATGCAGAGCGGGAACACATTTACGTTAAAGACGCACGCGGTATTTTTAAAAAGCTGCGATCCCTGTCCAGCGCCATCATGCTAATCATGTTTTACACCTTTTCCTGGCTACAGTGGAATGGTCGTCAAGCGGTACTGTTTGACCTCCCTGAACGCCAGTTCCATGTCTTTAGCTACACCTTCTGGCCGCAGGATTTTATGCTGCTGTCATGGCTGTTAATCATCCTGGCTTTCACCCTGTTTTTTGTTACCGTATTTGCTGGCCGCCTGTGGTGTGGCTATTCCTGCCCTCAGTTCGTCTGGACCTGGCTGTTTATCTATGCTGAGAAGTGGACCGAAGGCGATCGCAACAAACGTATACGGCTGGACAAATCACCATGGAATAAGAATAAAATTCTGCGTAAAACCGCCAAACACACACTCTGGCTGTTTATCGCCATAACCTCTGCTGTCGCCTTTATGGGCTACTTCTCCCCTATTCGCGAACTGGTGCCTGACGTACTGAGCTGGAACCTGGGCCCGTGGGAAACCTGGTGGATCGGCTTTATCAGTGTTGCTACCTATGCCAATGCGGGCTGGCTACGTGAGCAGGTCTGTATTTACATGTGTCCATATGCACGCTTCCAGAGCGTGATGTTTGACCAGGACACCCTGATCATCTCCTACGACGAGGTTCGAGGCGAGAACCGCGGTAAGCGGAAAAGAGGACTGGATTACAAGGCCATGGGGCTGGGTGACTGCATCGACTGCAAAAACTGCGTTCACGTCTGCCCGGTCGGTATCGATATTCGTGATGGCCTGCAGTACGAATGCGTTGCCTGTGGTGCCTGTATCGATGCCTGTGACGATATTATGGAACGTACTGGCTATGAAAAAGGCCTGATCAGATACACCACCGAGCACTCGCTCAACGGTAAGAAAACCCATCTGATGCGGCCACGCCTGATTGGTTATTTCACCGCCCTGGTACTGATGTCACTCGCTTTTATGTATACCATCTACAGCCGCATACCGGTCGAACTCGACATTCTGCGTGACCGTGGCCAACTGTTCGTGGAAGCCTCTAATGGCAATATCGAAAACAGCTATATGCTGAAGATCGCCAACAAGAGCCAGAAAGACCAGATCTATCAGCTGTCCATTGAGGGGCTTGAGGGCATCAAACTGATTGGCAACCCTGTCATCAAGGTTGAAATGGGTGCACTGGAAGATTACCCGATCCGCCTTCAGATCGACCCCCGTTACCTGGACAAAGCAAATAACACACTGGAGTTTAAACTTCAGTCCATAAGTGACGAGAACATTACAATTATTCAGGACAATCGATTTATCGGCCCAGCACCACGCCGCTAGTCGCACCTGAGCTGTTAAACAAGTAAAATAGCTGCTTTGCTCCGGCAAGCAGCTATTTTTTTGTATAGGCGTATTATGAGTAACAGTAACGAAGCAATTGCTCCATGGTACAAGCAGCCCTGGCTGTGGTTTATCCTGTCACCACTGATTGCCGTGTTTATCTACGGCACTTCCTACCTGACTCTGTCGATCGTCACCCACGACGGCGTTGTCAAAGAAGACCACTACAAAGTTGCCCGAGGCTACTACAAAGACTCCACCCGTTTTGAGCAGGCCAAGCAACAGGGCATCTCTGCCAGCCTTATGGTCGACAATCTGACCGGCGATCTGGTTCTCAAACTCAGCGGCGAAACAGAGAAAAAGTATGACACTCTGACCCTTGAGCTGATCCACCCGACGCACCAGAAATATGACAAATCGATCACCCTGCAATCGATTGCTGACACTCCGGTTTACCGTGGCAATCTGCCCGGCCCGATCAAAGGCAAACGCTATGCAATGCTGTCGGCAGGTGAAAATGGCTGGCAGATTCAGGCAGAGATCAACCCACCCTACGACCAGACCCAATACACGCTGGACGCTGAAGGTAACTGATCCGCCATGGCAGTAGACACACAGGTAAACGGAGGCTGCTTTCACTGCGGCCTTCCGGTTCCAGCGGGCAGTGATTTCAGCACCGTGATAGAAGGCGAGCCCAGGCAGATGTGCTGCCCGGGCTGTCAGGCTGTTGCACAAACCATTGTGGGTAGCGGGCTTGATACCTATTACCGACACCGGACTGAAAACGCCAGCGCACCAGAAATCACCGGGCGCCAGCTACCCACAAACCTTGCGCAGGAACTGGCACTCTATGATCAGCCTTCCGTACAACGCGGCTTTGTCAGCGCCCAGCAAGGCTTCCTCGAAGCCAGCTTGGTAATAGAGGGCATCACCTGTGCGGCCTGTGTCTGGCTGCTGGAACACCACCTCCAGCGACTTGACGGTATTGAAAAAGCCTCAGTCAATCTGACCAGCCACCGGGCCCGAATTCAATGGGACCCAGCCAGGGTGGCACTGAGTACCATCCTGACTGAGATCTATCGTATCGGCTACCAGGCTCACCCCTGGCATCCGAATAAAGAAGAAGAGCTGCTGGCCGCCGAACAGAAGCGCGCTATTCGTCGGCTGGGCATTGCTGGCATCGGCATGATGCAGGTCATGATGATGGCAACCGCGCTTTACGCTGGTGCCATGCAGGGGCTGGAAATCGAGTATCAGGCGTTCATCCGCTGGACTAGCTGGCTAATCGCCACCCCGGTCGTATTCTATTCAGCCCGCCCCTTCTTTACGGCAGCACTGCGCGATATCCGCAGCCGCCAACTGAGCATGGATGCCCCGGTTTCTCTGGCCATTGGTGGTGCCTACCTGGCCAGCATCTGGGCCACCGTCACCAACACCGGCGAGATCTATTACGACTCGGTCACCATGTTCACCTTTTTCCTGCTGATTGGCCGCTTCCTGGAGATGAAAGCGCGCCACCGCAGCGGTCGGGCAGGCAATTCCATGCTCAACCTGCTTCCCACCAGCGCCCTGCGCCTGACCGATGGCGTTGAGCAACTGGTGCCCGCCAACGAGCTTAATGCTGGTGATCTGGTCCGGGTACGCCCAGGCCAGACTATCCCGGCGGATGGCATCATCGAACAGGGCCACGGCTCCATCGACGAATCCGCACTGACCGGTGAATACCTGCCTATTCAGAAACATGAAGGTGATGCCATTGTCGGCGGTACAATTAACGTCGAAAACCCGATCCTGATTCGGGTCAGCGAAGTGGGCGCAGAATCTCGACTGTCTGCCATCGTTCGCCTGCTTGACCGCGCCGCTGAAGAAAAACCTCAGGTTGCCCGGCTGGCTGACCGGGTATCCAGCTACTTCGTTGCTGCTGTACTGATTACTGCTACCGTCGTTGGCGGCAGCTGGTACCTGCTGGAACCGGCCAATGCACTATGGATTACCCTTTCCGTACTGGTTGTGACCTGCCCTTGCGCCTTATCACTGGCCACCCCCACCGCGCTGACAGCCGCCACAGGCACACTGCGTCAGCATGGTTTTCTGATCACCCGCGGCCATGTACTGGAAAGCCTGGCCCGCGCCACCCATATCATTTTTGATAAAACCGGCACCCTGACGGAAGGCAACCTCAGCCTCCAGTCGACCCAGGCGGTTTCAGATCTCAGTGAAGCACGCTGCCTGCAGCTGGCAGCCGCGCTGGAGACACATTCCGAGCACCCGATCGCCAAGGCGTTCCATCCCTACGCCAGCGAACTGAGCGCCGAGCAGATCAACGTTACCGTTGGCCAGGGGATTGAAGGCATGGTGAGCAATCAGCGCTATCGCATTGGTACCCCCGAGTTTGCTATCCAGCTGTGTGCTGGTAGCGAGGCAGAACAGCCCGCCCTGGAAGGTAAATGGCTACTGCTGTGCAACGAACAGCACCCTCTTGCCTGGTTCCGCATTAATGACCAGCTACGCCACGAAGCGCGGGACACCATCACTCAGCTCAAAGCCGCTGGCCTGCAGTGCGAAATGCTGACCGGGGATAACTCTCATGCGGTAGACGAAACCGCTGAGCAACTAGGCATTGAAACCATTACCCGCGGGGTTTCACCTGAACAGAAACTGGCCCACGTGGCCCAGCTTCAAGCCAGTGGTGCCGAGGTGATTATGGTCGGCGATGGCATTAACGACATCCCGGTTCTGGCCGGTGCGCAAACATCCATTGCCATGGGTAGCGCCACCGACCTGGCCAAAACCAATGCCGATGCCGTACTGATCAGTAGCGATCTGCAACGGCTGGTCGATGCTATTCACCTGTCCCGTCGCAGCCGTCAGATCATCCGTCAGAACCTGAGCTGGGCGCTAGGCTACAACCTGCTCGCCCTGCCACTGGCAGCCTTCGGTTTTATTGCCCCCTGGATGGCCGCTATCGGCATGTCGGCCAGCTCTCTGGTGGTAGTCGGCAACGCCTTGCGCCTGTCACGATTACGCCGCCGAGCAACCCAACGCGTCACGCACCCATAAGGACCACACCATGGATATTATTTACCTGCTGATCCCGATTGCGATCATCCTGGTATCCTTCGCCACCTGGGCGTTCTTCTGGAGCGTCAACAGCGGCCAGTTTGATGATCTGGAAAGCCCAGCTCACAGCATTCTTTACGATGATGATGAGCAGTTAATTCCTGAAGAAGCCCGCAAGAAAAAAGATGAACACTGAGGCTCTCTCCCTCACCACAGCCCTGATACTGGGGCTGCTCGGCGGCAGCCACTGCATCGGTATGTGCGGTGGCATCGCCGCCACCATCGGCATGGGTAGCAACGGCCAACAACGGCCTCTGCTACTCTTAGGCTACAATCTGGGCCGAATCCTCAGCTACGCGGCTGCGGGCGCTCTGGTGGGCAGCCTTAGCTGGCTGTTACGAGATCAGCCCATCATGCTGGCTTTGCGTACCGGTGCCGGACTAATGCTGGTTGCCATGGGCCTGTACGTTGCCCAATGGTGGTCTGGCGTCACCCGCCTGGAAGTCGGCGGTAAATTGCTCTGGCGCTTTATCCAGCCGCTGGCCGGGCGCTTTATTCCCGCCCGTAATCTACCCCAGGCTTTTGCCCTGGGTACGCTCTGGGGCTGGCTGCCTTGCGGCCTGGTCTACAGCACTCTGATCTGGGCCTCGGCTGCGGCCAGCTGGCAACAAAGCGCACTACTCATGGCCGGCTTTGGGCTAGGCACCCTGCCCACACTGTTACTGACCGGTTTACTGGCCCAGCAATTTAAAAATCTGCTGCAAAAACAGTTCACTAAAGGATTATTTGGCAGCCTGATTATTCTGTTCGGCCTGTACACAATTCCCTGGGGCGGTTTGCTGAGTCCTTGACCCGCGTCAAGGCCGACCAATCGTCCGGCCCCTACACTTGCCAGGCAACCCAACCTGAGGTATTCGTGTGGACAACAACAATCTGATCCAGTGGGATCTTGACCTTATCAAACGCTACGACCTGGCCGGCCCTCGCTACACATCCTACCCAACGGCCCTGCAGTTCGATCCTGAACTGACCGCGCAGCAGCTGGTCGAGACCGGCCAGACCAGCACTGACACCGATGCACCGCTGTCGCTCTACGTCCACATACCGTTCTGTGCTCACGTTTGCTACTACTGCGCCTGCAACAAAGTCATCACCCGTAACCGTAAACGCGCCCAGCCATATCTGGATCAGGTGTACCGCGAAATGGCCCAGCTGAGCCAGTGGTACAGCAAAGACCGTATCGTCAACCAGTTGCACTGGGGCGGCGGCACGCCAACCTTTATCAGCGATGATCAGATGCGCGAGCTGATGATGCACATGGGTAAACACTTCAATCTGAAGTCCGACGACACCGGCGACTACTCTATCGAAATCGACCCACGCGAAGCCAGCATGGATACCCTCTCGGTATTACGCGAAATCGGCTTCAACCGTATCAGTCTGGGTGTGCAGGATGTAAACCACAAAGTTCAGGAAGCGGTTAACCGGGTACAGAGTACCGAACAGACCCGCGCGATTCTGGAGAAAGCCCGCAGTGAAGGCTTCCGGTCACTGAACATGGACCTGATCTACGGCCTGCCTTTCCAGACACTGGAAAGCTTCAGCGAAACGCTGGATGTGGTGATTGAGATGTCACCTGACCGGCTATCGGTATTCAACTATGCCCATATGCCAGACCGTTTCCGCTCACAGAAGCACATCGATGCCGACACCCTGCCGTCTGCCGAAACCAAACTGGCCATTCTGCAGCACACGATTCAGAAGCTGATTAACGCAGGCTATGTTTACATCGGCATGGACCACTTTGCCAAGCCGGATGACGAACTGGCAATCGCTCAACGTAACGGCCAGCTACATCGAAATTTTCAGGGCTACACGACCCATTCAGACTGTGATCTGGTTGCCATGGGCGTCTCAGCAATCAGCCAGATTGGCGACGTCTACTACCAGAATGAACATGATATGGCCGCCTATGGCAAAGCCGTAGATGACCACAGTACTGCGATCCGCCGCGGCGTCTGCCTGAACGCCGATGACCGGATTCGCCGTCATGTAATCACCCAGCTGATCTGCCATTTCGAGCTGGATTACGCGCCAATTGAGCAACGTTTTGGGCTGGAATTCAAACAGTACTTTGCTGCAGAGCAGGCTGAACTGGCTCACTTCGCTGACGATGGGCTGATCACACTGAGCGATACAGGTATACAGGTCACCAACCGAGGCCGCTTGCTGATTCGCCGTATCTGTATGGCATTTGACAGTTATATACCAAAGCAGCAACCGACCAAGGGCTTCTCCCGCATCATTTAAACAGGCAGCCCCTTCCCGGCTACGCGGAAATGATTCATAATCATCCGCGTAGCGACTCAATTTGTGTAAAACAAAACATAATAAAGCAGGGCCTGTCCAATGAGTGACATTAAAGCGACAGAAGGGAAGCTGCGTAGCCTGCAACAGGCGCATTGCAGCACCTGTAGCCTCAGTTCCTTATGCTTACCGGTTTCATTAAACATGACCGAAATGGAACGACTCGATAACATTATCGAAAAAAGTCGTCCGCTGAAAAAAGGTGAGCACCTGTTCCATCAGGGGGAACCCTTCTCATCCGTCTATGCTGTGCGTGCTGGTACAATCAAAAGCTATACCATCACAAACGAGGGTGAAGAACAGATAACCGGCTTCTACTTCCCGGGTGAACTATTGGGATTGAGCGGCTTCGATGAAGCAACTTACCCAGTGTCCGCCAAAGTACTGGAAACAACGACTGTCTGTGAAATTCCGTTTGAGCGTCTTGACGACCTCTCCGGGCAAATGCCAGAGCTGCGTCGGCAGATTCTGCGCACCATGAGCAAGGAGATTCGTGACGAACAGCAGATGATGTTACTGCTGTCGAAGAAAAACGCAGAGGAGCGCGTAGCCACTTTCCTGGTCAAGCTATCTAACCGTTTCAAAATGCGGGGCTATTCTGCGGCGGCCTTCCGCCTATCAATGTCCCGCAATGAAATTGGTAACTACCTGGGGCTTGCCGTTGAAACGGTCAGTCGCATTTTTACCCGCTTCCAGAAAAACGGCCTGATCCGAGTTGATGGCAAAGAAGTTGAAATATTGCTTCAGGATGAGCTGTACGAAGTATCCGGCGAGTGTCCAAGAGACAGCGAGAGCGAAAAGTCATTGATCAAACCAGCCTGCGCTGATCAGATCCAGACTGGCTGAGCGCCTTAGCCGCCTGTTGTAATAAAAAAACGCCCGCAGCCTTGCTGTGGGCGTTAATCGTTGCACAATGAAGTAGCCTTCTCAATGTGTAACCCAACACAGACATTAGACCCTTTCGCGTTATCGCAAACATTGAGCCACATCAATTATATATAACGACCTATATTTTGAGGAAAACTGCATGTCTTACGACGAGTGCTATGTAAAGTCAGTCGTACGTACCATCCATGACTGGCCTGAACCAGGCATCGCTTTTCGTGACGTCACCCCGATCTTCAAAGACCCGAAAGCCCTGCGCATGGTATCTGATGCCCTGACAACCCGTTATATCGACTCAGGCATCACCCATATCGCCTGCATCGACGCCCGTGGTTTTCTGCTTGGCTCTATCATGGCCTATGCACTCAATCTGCCGCTGGTACTGGTGCGTAAGAAAGGCAAACTGCCAGGTGAAACCATCTGCCAGGATTACACCCTCGAATACGGCACTTCAACCGTAGAGATGCAGATTGATGCTGTCAGCGAAGGCGATAACGTTCTCATCTTTGATGACCTGATCGCCACCGGTGGTACTGTACTGGCCGCCGCAACATTGATTCGTAAACTGGGTGCCCAGATATACGAAGCGGCTGCACTGATCGACCTGCCTGATCTGAACGGCTCTACACGCATATCAGAAGCCGATATCCCCGTCTTTACCCTGCTGGCCTACGAAGGCCTGTAAGACAGCAAAACAAAGCGTCAGGGCACGGCAAGCCGTGCCCCTGTTGCGACTTACTCCTGGCTCTCATTCAACTGCTGCTGTTGCTGACGACGCTCCACCTTTTCATTACGGCGCTTATTGATCGTCTCAATCGCATCCGCACCCATGTGTGCATCGCCCCGCTGTTTTGCCAGCTCCATCTGCTTCTGCCGTTGCACAAAGCGCTCACGCTGGGCTTCATCAAACTTATCGTGACAATGGTGACAGCTCACACCCTGCACATAATGCGCATGCGCCTTTTCAGCCTCCGTAATCGGCATCCGGCAGGCATGGCACTGATCATACTGACCTTTTTCCAGCTGATGGTTAACCGTCACCCGGTTATCAAAGACGAAGCACTCACCTTCCCACAATGTTTCGTCCTGCGGCACCTCTTCCAGATACTTCAGAATCCCGCCTTCCAGGTGATAAACCTCATCGAAACCCTGCTCTTTCATATAGGCGGTGGACTTCTCACAACGAATACCACCGGTACAGAACATGGCCACTTTCTTCTGCCTGGCCGGGTCCATGTTCTCTTTTACATAGGCCGGGAACTCACGGAAGGTATCCGTTACCGGGTTGACGGCACCCTTGAACGTACCTACCTGAACCTCATAATCGTTGCGGGTATCGACCAGCACAACATCCGGATCCAAAATCAGCGCATTCCAGTCAGCAGGCTTAACATAGGTACCCACCACCTTCTTCGGATCAATCCCTTCAACACCCATAGTGACAATCTCTTTCTTGAGCTTCACCTTGGTGCGGTAGAACGGATTGTGATCATCACAGGATTCTTTATAGACAAGACCCGCCAGCCGCTCATCCGCCTGCAGCCAGGCCAGCAGTGTATCAATCGCCTCACGCGTACCCGCCACCGTGCCGTTCACACCTTCCTGCGCCAGCAGCAAAGTGCCACGCACACCATTGTCCTCCATCACCTGTCGCAGCGGCTCGCGCAGCGCTGCGTAATTATCCAGGGTGACAAACTTGTACAGGGCACAGACTACAATCTGGGACATCGTTTCTCCTTAGCGAACCGGAACGTAAAACCGGAGCTTATATTCAAAAATGGACCGGCGATTATACGGTGCCCGCCCCAGAATTAAGACAGACTAAACGTAGGTGATTAGCTCTCAGCTGTACCTCCTCGTCGGCGAGCCCTACAATAGCGGTCATCCATGACCCCAACGCCAGCAAACGGATGACCATGCCTCACCTGACCTACCTCAACGGCTACCCCGAGACGATCAAACAGCAGGTCCAGCAGCTGATTAACACCCAGAAACTGGCCAGTTACCTGCAGCAAAAATACCCGCAGCCGCACAACATTCGCAGTGAGAAGGCGCTATATGACTACTGCATGATGCTAAAAAACCAGTACATGCGTAAGTCACCGCCATTAAGCAAAGTCATCTGGGACCGCAAGATCAACGCCGTCAAAGACGCCCTTGGACTGCACACCTTTATCAGCCGGGTACAGGGCGGCAAACTCAAAGCCAAACACGAAATCCGGGTGGACGCGATATTCAAAGAAGGCCCCGAGGCGCTGTTACGCATGATCCTCGTCCACGAGCTCGCCCACTTTAAAGAGAAAGAACACAACAAAGCCTTCTATCAGCTGTGTTGCCATATGGAACCGGATTACCACCAGCTGGAACTGGACCTGCGGCTCTATCTGATTCAACTGGAGACAGCAGGCCCGCTTTACTGAGTCGGTACTCATCCATCTGCCAAACAGAACCCGCCGTTCGCTAATAACTATTCTACAGCGCAGCCCTGGAACGCTATGCTGACCGCCTGTGAAATAAGCAACGGATACCACTTATGACCCCTGCCAATCTCTGCCAGTTACTGGCCATTAAACACCCTGTTATCAAAGCCCCGATGGCTGGCGGTGCCGACAGCCCGGCACTGGTCGCCGCCGCAAGCGAAGCGGGTGGAATGGGTTTTATCGGTGGTGCCTATCTCAGCCCACAGCAGCTGGCTACCGATTGCGCAGCGATACGCAACCTGACCGACAAACCCTTTGGCGTTAATTTGTTTGTCCCCGAAACAACCCCCGCGTATCCAAGCAACAGCCCCCGTGCCATTGCCGCCCTGACCCCGCTTTGTCAGACACTGTCAATTCCCGCCCCGGTCCTGAGTCATGACCAGGGACAGAGCTTCGACCAGCAACTGGCTGTCGTACTGAGCAGCGGCGCAAGCGCCCTGAGCTTCACTTTTGGTCTGCTACCTGAATCAGCCATGCTGGCAGCACGCCAGGCGGGCATCACACTGATTGGCACCGCCACGTCTACCGAAGAAGCCTGTCTGCTGGAGCAGAGCGGAGTCGATGTCATTATTGCGCAAGGCAGCGAAGCGGGGGGCCATCGCGGCGGGTTCAGTAACAGCAACCCGATGATCGGCACACTGGCACTGGTGCCACAGATCAGCGCCGCGGTCAGCCTGCCAGTTATTGCGACGGGGGGGATTATGAATGGCCAGGGGATTCGCGCGGCAATACAGCTCGGTGCCAGCGCCGCTCAGCTGGGCACGGCCTTTCTGACCTGCCCAGAGGCGAATATTCCCGCCAGTTACAAACAGGCAATCTTCAGCAGTAAAGCCGAACAGACCCGCCTGACCCGTGCGTTTTCCGGCCGCTATGCCCGTGGCATCATCAATCCGATGATGGAGGCGCTGGATGCACAGCCCGATGCGATTCTGCCCTTCCCCTGGCAAAACAGCCTGACCCGACCTTTGCGTAGCGCCGCAGCCCAGGCAGACAACGCAGACTATCTGTCACTCTGGGCAGGACAAGGGCTGGAGCTGGCACGGCAACTAAGCGCAGCACAGCTGATGGCGGCCTTAATCGAAGAATTGAACGCTTAGCAGAATAGAGGAAGGTATACATACGCTGTCGCCAGGAGCCCTGCCCCTGGCGACAGCCAGCACGTGGAGCAGTGCTTAACGACGCGTCAGAAAAACACCGCATTCCATATGGTGGGTGTAGGGAAACTGATCAAACAACGCAAAGCGCTCAACTTTGTAGTTTTTACAGATCGCTTTGAGGTTCTCTTTCAGCGTTACCGGATTACAGGATACGTACAGGATATTATCGTACTGCTGTACCTGCTCCACCGTATCATCATCCAGCCCGGCCCGTGGCGGGTCCACCAGCACCGTAGTGAAGTTGCACGCGTCCAGATTCAAACCGTCCACCCGGCGGGTTTTCAGCTTGCCCTGCAGCACCAGAGAGAAATCCTCCGCACTGATGCGCACCACATCCACATTGGTAATACCGTTGAGTTCGATATTGTCTTTCGCCGCATGCACCGACACTTTTGCCAGCTCAGTGGCCACCACCCGACGGAAGTTCTGCGCCAGCGGAATGGTAAAGGTGCCAGCACCACAATAGTACTCAACCAGATCACCGCCGGTATTCGCGGTAGCATCCAGCCCCCACTGAATCATCTGCTCGCAAACATGACCATTGGGCTGGCTGAAGCTATTCTCAACCTGCTTGATTTTGAACGCCGTGTCGTTGATGTTCAGCGTTTCGATCACATAGTCGCGATCCAGCAGAAGCTTGGTTTTACGAGAACGTCCAATGATGTCGATGTTGAAGCGCTCACGCAGCTGGCGCGCCTCTTCAGCCCATTGCTCATCAATCTTACGATGATAAAGCAGAGTCACGGTCAGCTCGCCGGTCAGGGTACTGAGGAAATCTACCTGGAACAGGCGACGACGCAGCTGCTCGTTCGGGCGGATCACGTCCAGCAGCTCAAACATCATGTCATGAATGCGCCTGGACACCATCGGGCAGTTATCAATACGCACCGGTGTGTGTTTATCACCATCGAACATCACATAATAAAGATCATCACCTTCATGCCAGATCCGAAACTCGGCGCGCAACCGGTAATGACTGGGCTCAGATTCGAACACCTCAACCTGTGGCAGGTCGAACTCGGCAAACTCTGTTGTTACCCAATCCAGTTTTTCATTCAGCAGCGCTTGATAGCGCTCAGGTTGCACGTTCGGCAGGCCCATCGACGGTCAGCTCCAGACTTTAGCAAGGAAGAAAATACAGCACGTAAAAATAAGCGCGCAATTCTATCAGTCTCGTCCGGCAAAAGCACCGCAGCCACCCTGACAGGTGCGCAATCAACGAACAATCAAAATTCAGTTTTGATTTCAGTCGCGTTCAAATCCCGAACAACAGTTGATCGCCCCCACTTTTGCCTCCAGGCTACAGCCCTTGCCTAGGCTCAGATCCAACTTTATTTATGGTTATTAGCCCAAAAAGTTTCCATTTAGCGAACAATCAATATTAGATATTGATTGTTCATTGATCACCATTCTCACTCCTCAGTCTCGCCAGAATGGCTTAGCAATTTCATGCTTCCACTCGCTCTGGCTCAACCCGACATCCTTACGCAGATGATCGTCCATCTGCGCCATCATCTGCCGGTTATGACTACACCGCTCCCAATGATCAATCTGCTGGGCACAACGCTTCAACAGGTGCAGGGACGCCTGTTTTAACCGAAAAACCAATGTCTGTTTCACCTGTAATGATTTAACACAGCTAATATTGTTCATCTTCGATCTCCGTCTGAATAACCATTCACACTGCTATTTTTCAGCGAATGGGGTAGACCTGACAAACGAGATAAATCAACATCAGTTAACTTTTTCTTATGTGGTGAGCCCGCCCAGATGAATAGATCCGTGCCATTGAATGCTTTACGGGTGTTTCGGGTCGCCGCCGAAACAGGCAGCTTCAAGGCTGCCGCTGGCCAGTTGTTTGTCAGTCAGGCAGCCGTAAGCCAGCAGATAAAAACCCTGGAGCAATATGTTGGCCAGCCACTATTTCTGCGCCTTAACCGTGAAGTGGTGTTAACCGACGCTGGCAGACAGCTCCTTGGGTTCGTTCAGCAGGGCCTGGATACACTCACCCAGGGGTTGAACAGCCTCCATGCTGATCCGCACCCAAATCAGCTGACCATCAGCGCACTACCCTCATTTTCTGCGCGCTGGCTGGTTCCGCGGCTGGGCCTTTTTCATCAGGAAGAACCCAGCTTCAGCGTTAACCTGTCACCCACTAACGCACTGGTTAAGTTTGGTGACGGCCAGACTGATCTGGCACTACGTTTTGGCCGGGGTGGCTACGAGGGGTATAACGAACAACCACTAGGCGCTGACTACCTAGTACCACTGTGCAGCCCTCATTTGCTGGACCCAGACCAGGCGCTGATCCCGCAACTGGCGCAGATGCCCATTCTTGAAGATGACTCACCGGACCTGCCAGGTATCTACCAGGCATTTCGCCAACGCGCCGGACTGGATGCCGAACCCGTTCCAGCCACACCCAGGCTCCGGCTCACCGATTCCAACATGCTGGTCGAGGCTGTGCTGGCCGGGCAGGGCTACAGCCTGCTCCGCTTTAGTCTGGTATATGAACTGATTGAGCGTGGTCTGCTGGTGTGTCCACTGCCCTGCTACCTGGAATCGCCCCTGAGCTATTACCTGGTCACACCCCACAACCATAAAAACAGGCCCAAGGTGGTCGCCTTCAGCCGCTGGCTTCATCAGGAATTCAGACAAATGCACGCGAGCTGGCAGCACTTTCATCAGCAAACGCTCAACAGCTGTCAGCCGCTAAAACCTGTTACAGAGGGCTGACCCAAAAGCCGCTAAACAGGATAAAGGGACGAGCCGCTGAGTAACGGCTGATCGATTCTGAATTCAAACATCAGATTCAGGTCAGTTTAAGCCGATTGTGCTTTGCGAAATCTGCCCGTGTGCGGTTTAATGCTTAGCCGTAACATATAGCCCCAGCGGCTTTATCTTCCAGCCAGTACCCGTGTAAGGATGACTCCATGAACGATGCCTGCTTCCAGCTAAAAGGTAGCGCGGTCAGCATTATTGTGCTTGAGCTTTATCAGTTTTCAGATGCCTCTTTTACTGAGCAGCTGCGTGATAAAGTTCAGCAGGCACCTCAGTTCTTCCAGCAGTCTCCCGTCGTCATCAGCCTTGAAAAAATGCCGACTGACCATAGCCCGGATTTTGCGGCCATGCTGGAGATCTGCCGCACCTTTCACCTGCAGCCTCTGGCATTACGAGCCGTGCCGGCCCACTTGCTGGACGCCGCACGCGAAACCGGTCTGGCAATTATCCCGGCGACCGGTCGTAACAGCACTCCACTGGAAACCGAGCGTGATGCCCCTCAGGCTGAAGTAATCGTTAAGAAAGTGGTGGAAGAAAAGCAGGTGCGCAAGCCCAGCAAAGTGATTACCCGGCCCGTACGTTCAGGCCAGCAGGTCTATGCAGAAGGCGGCGACCTCATTGTACTGTCCCAGGTCAGTGAAGGCGCTGAGGTTTTAGCCGATGGTGATATCCATATTTACGGCACGCTGCGCGGCCGGGCACTGGCAGGTGTAAAAGGAGATACTGATGCAAATATCTTCTGCCATACCCTCTCCGCTGAACTGGTTGCCATTGCTGGCAACTTCATTCTCAGCGATGCGCTGCGCAAGCAGCGTTGGCAGCAGTCTGCCCATATTCACCTAGACGGCGACAACTTGCATGTCGCTGAGCTTTAATAAATACTCGCCGCAGTTAAACGATCGATTGAAACAGGCAACCAGGAGCGGAAATTGGCCAAAATTATTGTCGTGACATCCGGAAAAGGCGGTGTCGGAAAAACCACAACCAGCGCAGCGATAGGTACAGGTCTTGCGCTGAGCGGCTTCAAAACCGTCGTCATCGACTTTGATGTAGGCCTGCGAAACCTTGATCTGATCATGGGTTGTGAACGTCGTGTGGTTTACGACTTTGTCAACGTTATCAAACAGGAAGCCACCCTGAACCAGGCCCTGATCAAAGATAAACGCACCGACAACCTGTTTATCCTGCCAGCCTCTCAGACCCGTGACAAAGACGCGCTGACCCAGGAAGGTGTTGGTACTGTGCTAGACGAACTAGCCGAAACCTTTGATTACATCATCTGTGACTCCCCCGCCGGTATCGAAAAAGGCGCACAGATGGCGCTGTACTTTGCTGATGTTGCGATTGTCACCACTAACCCGGAAGTCTCCTCTGTGCGTGACTCAGATCGTATTCTGGGTATTTTGCAGAGCAAGTCACGCCGGGCTGAAAAAGCCGATGAACCGGTGCAGGAACACCTGCTGCTAACCCGCTATAACCCTGCCCGGGTTGATGCTGGTGAGATGCTCAGCGTATCCGATGTTGAAGATATCCTGGCGATTCCACTGCTGGGTGTTATTCCAGAATCTGAGGCCGTACTCAAAGCCTCGAACTCGGGTACACCGGTGATTCTGGACAGTGCTTCAGATGCGGGCCAGGCCTACGATGATGCCGTACAGCGATTGCTGGGCAAAGAGCTGGAACATCGCTTCCTTCACGCACCGAAGAAAGGATTCTTCCAGCGGTTCCTGGGAGGTAAATAATGAGTTTCTTCGACTACTTCCGAAGCAAGGCGCAACCAACCTCCGCGGAACTGGCCAAAGAGCGGCTGCAGATCATCGTCGCCCATGAGCGCGGCGCACGGGCAAACCCGGATTACCTGCCCCAGATGCAGCAAGAGATCATCGCGGTGATCAAGAAATACATTGCCATTGATCAGGATCAGGTCAGCGTGCAGCTGGACAGCAACGATGACTGCTCCGTACTCGAGGTTAACGTTACCCTCCCCGATTGATCAGAGCAGCGATAACAAGTGCCCGCTGTGATGCTGTTCAGCGGGCATATTCCGACAACAGACTTCCCCAGCCCAGCGGTGGCAGTCCCCCTGTTCAACGGATGAATCCCCATGCAAAGCAACGGCATCGGTGCCTACAGCAATAACCTCCCCACCCAGCCACGGAGCACTGGCACGGCTGCCGCCACTGGCGCAGCGGCCACAACAGCCGTCCAGAACAAAGCCGAGGACAACTCGGACAAATCCGTCACAACCCGCTTTTCATCCCGCGCGGCCCGGCTTGCCAGGCTAAACCAGGAATTTGATCTGGCCGACCCCGAGTTTCATATTAGCGAGAGCTTTCTCACTCGCATGACCCAGCTGGCGCTATTACGCCATGATGAAGCCCAGGTGCTGATTACCCGCCTGCCACAACCTGTCGATGCAGAGCCCCGGACTGAATCACTGTCGATCATGGAAGCTTTTCTGGAACAGCTGGCCAACGTTCTGAGCACACAACCCGAGCGAGCACCACTGGTTAACGTTCTGCGCGATACCCGCATCATCCTTGATCATATGGAAGTCTCCCAGTCCCGCGCCCATGATGCCGAAATCGGCACTACGCTGGCAGCACTGGGGCTGCATTTCAGCGCCGAAAACGCGCCCGTCATCCCTGCGCACCATCATCAGACCCTGGAAGATATACGCACCGCCATGGTCGTGGCATACAAGCTGAACCCGGTCAGCCACAACAACGATCAGCTGAACGCCTATGCCCGTGTTTCCGGCAACCATATATAAGCACTGGCTATAAGCGGCAAACCTTTGCCTGATAGATCCGCTTTTCAGCGCCACAGAGCAGAATACAGCAAGGCACGGAAATTGCTTATTCCGGAACAAACAAACGTTTACCGTTTACAGGGAAGCCGTAGATGAACACGATCAGCAGTTATACAGCGCCAGCCAATGCCGCCGCTACCACCAGCAACGCGGCTGTCACGGACGCCACCACAACCGCAGCCACAACTGACGAGAGCAGCGAGCAGAAACCCGCCGCACAGTTCTCCACCCGCGCAGAGAAGCTGGCTGCACTGAACAGTGAATTTGATATCGTCAGCCCAAGCTTCAAACTGAGTCAGCAATTTGTTAACCGTATGGCTGAACTGGACCTTATTTCAGCCAGTGATGCTGAAGGCCTCAATACAGACTTACCCCTGACAGCCAGCAGCGGTACAGACGAAGCCGATACGGTAGGTGAGCTGACCACGTTTATCGACTCTTTCAGCGCCAAACTGGAGAAGCAGGAAGACGCACCCAGCGGGCTGCTGGAGATCCTGCAGAATTCAAAATCCATTCTGCAAAACCTGGATGGTTCCAAATCAAAAACGTTTGAAGCTGACATCCCTGAAACTGCGGCTGCGCTGGCCGATTATTTGCGCAGCAGTGATGCCAGCAGCCTGTCGGACAGTGAAACAAAGTCACTGAACGACCTGCATACCGCCCTGACTGTCGCGGACAAACTGAACCCGACCAGCCGCACATCTGACAACATCAACGCCTATATGCGTGTGATGGGCGACCTCTAGCACACCGATTGTAGCAACAGCGCAGGCTATGAATTTAGCCCAAACTGTTGCTGCAGTTTCTCACTGAGTAACTGTCCGGCCCGGCCCACTGGCTGATCAAGCCGCCGCACCAGCATCGGGGTATAGCGGTGACGTGAACCGCCCAGGTAATCCAGCTCCACCAGCGTTCCCGCCTGCAGCTCATCTTCCACCTGGTCCAGTGGCATCCAGCCGTAGCCCAGTGCCATCATTAATGCTTCTTTCTTAGCCCTGAAATCACTGAGGTAGAATACTCGCTCCCCGCCAAAGGTCTGGGTGCCGCCATGGGCTTTACTGTAACTGGAATCATGCACGGTCAGCTCAACATGCTGTTGCAACACCGCCAGCTCAGCCCCTTTGGCCAGTGCTAGTGGGTGCTCCGGCGCAACCACCAATACGGTTTCAAGATCAGCCAGTGCCTGCACGGATAAACGAGTATCCGAGAGTGGTACCAGGGTCAGCATCAGCTCAGCCCCGGCCTGTTCAAAGCGTTGGCTTACGCCTCCCAGAAACTCTACCCGCAACTGGATATGGGTCGGAATATTCAAGTCAGCCATCTCTTTAAGCACTGCCAGCAAGCGCGCACTGGGCAACATGCCATCAACCACCAGCTCCAGCCGCGGCTCCCAGCCCTCTGAAAACTGCTCCACCAGGCTGGAAACATACTGCGCCTGGTCCAGCAACCGCTGTCCTTCCACCAGAATTCGCTCCCCCACCGGGGTCAGTTCGGCCCGATAAGCTGAACGGTCAAACACCGCCGTACCCAGCTGTTGCTCTAACTTGTGTACCTGATAACTCACCGCCGACTGGGTTTTATTCAGTGCGAGTGCTGCCCGGGCAAAACTGCCTTCGCGCACCACGGTACTGAGCACCCGCAGACCCTCCAGATCAACCGTCATCGTCGCTGTAAACTCCATCAAATTATCTGATCAAGTTAAGCATAATATTCCGCTTTTTTCTGATCATCAAAGTTTCTATATTTGAATCACCCCCAGACGCAGCCAGAGCACCCACTCACACCGCCGACTAAGCGCGGTAATGGCCGGTCTACCGAATTGATAAAAATAAATGTCAGGAGCGACTCATGAGCAATAATCCACTGAATCTGCGCGGTATCGAGTTCACCGAATTTGCCAGCCCGGATACGGATTTCATGCATGATGTGTTCACGGCGTTCGGCTTCTCTAAACTCAAACGTCACGCCGAACGCAATATCAGCTATTACAATCAGAACGGCATCCACTTCCTGCTCAACCATGAGCGTGAAGGTTTCTCCGCGGGCTTCGCCAAATCCCACGGCCCGGCAATCTGCTCCATGGGCTGGCGGGTAGACGATGCCGCCCAGTCCCAGGCCGAAGCCGTGAAGCGTGGCGCCCGCGCCGTCGCTGATGCAGACAAGGATCTGCCATACCCAGCCATTTACGGCATTGGCAACAGCCTGATCTACCTGATCGACACCTTCGGTGATAAAGGCTCCATCTACGACGCAGATTTTGTAGCGCTGGATGACGCCGTGATCGTGCCAGATCTGGGCTTTATTGAAATCGACCACCTGACCAACAACGTCTTTAAAGGCACCATGCATCAGTGGGCCGATTTCTATAAGGATGTATTTGGCTTTGAAGAGGTGCGTTACTTCGATATCAAAGGCCAGAAAACTGCCCTGATCTCCTATGCCCTGCGCTCACCGGACGGCAGCTTCTGCATTCCGATCAACGAAGGCAAGGACGATAACAACAACCAGATTGATGAATACCTGAACCAGTACAATGGCCCAGGCGTACAACACATCGCCTTTCGCAGTGATGATCTGCTGGCCTCACTGGATAAACTCGATCGTGCCGTTATCGATACCCTGGATATCCACGACAACTACTATCAGGAAGTGTTTGATCGGGTGCCTAATGTCACTGAAGATCCGCAACGGATTCAGGATCACCAGGTACTGGTCGATGGCGACGACAACGGCTACCTGCTACAGATCTTTACCAAAAACCTGTTTGGCCCAATTTTTATCGAGCTGATTCAGCGTAAAGAAAACCTCGGCTTTGGCGAAGGCAACTTCCAGGCCCTGTTCGAGTCTATCGAACGTGACCAGGAACGCCGCGGCGTCATCTGATCCACAGGCAGGGTTTCTCCCTGAAAAGGTTCGGGCGACGCATTGCAGTCGCCCTTTTTTTGGCTGTTAGCCAGTGACTCAGGAGTCCTTGATACGGCGCTGGTTTAACACCTCAAGTAAAGCGCTCAACTCAGGAATATCTGCATACTGTCTCGCGGTACCGCCAATGACATCCCAGCGCGCCCGCGAGTCAACATGCAGATGCGCCGCCACTTCAGCACCGCCATCACTTTCCAGCGCGCCCGCTGGCACCCAGTACCCGCCTCCGCCGCGAAATACATTCGGCATAACACTGCCGCAGCAACGACAAAAGCTGGCGTTGTAACCACTGTCTTTTACGTAATGGGTCAGCTCTGGCTCGCCACCTAACCAGCGAAAATTCTTATCAGCAACAAACAAACCAGCATTTGAAGCTGACCCGGTCACCTTGCGGCACTGCGAACAGTGACACTGGTAGAAATCAGCCAGTGCACCACTGAGCTCAAACTCAACCGCTCCACATAAACAGCGCCCCAGTACCGTCTCGTTACCCATCTCAGTCATCGGAACCTCCATTTATACGCCTCACCCTACAACGGCTGATAATTTCCAGCCGCAGATTATACCCACCACGGCAATAAACTCCCCATGCAGTAAAACTCGCGCTGATCAGAAACCAATCAAACCTAGCAATGTATCGATTTCTGCACCAAAGAATCGCATTTTTACCGACTTATCGCCCTCCTCTTTGCGCATTACACTGCGCCGATATTTTCAGGAGATCACCATGCGCCCACATACCCCTTTGTTTATCGTATTACTACTCGGCTCATTGGTATTAAGCGGCTGCCAGCAGGATACGCCAGAACAAACGGCGGCAGCACCCACTCCACAGCCCATTGATGTTGCCACCATCGTCAGTGCCAACGTGGTTGACTGGAATCAGTTCACCACCCGACTGGAAGCGACTGAGCAGGTCGAACTGCGCCCCCGCGTCAGTGGCGTGATCGATTCCATTGAATTCACCGAAGGCTCAGAGGTAAAGAAAGGAGACCTGCTGGTACGGCTTGACGCCCGTCCCTTTGCTGCGGATGTCGCCCGACTGGAAGCCCAGCGTGTCGCCGCCCAGGCCGCATTACACCAGGCACAGACAGAAGCCGACCGTGCTAACCGCCTGAAGGCACGTAAGGCGATCTCCACCGAACAGGCAGAAGCACGTACTTTTCTGTCTGCTCAGCGTCGCGCCGAGCTGGCCGCCGTGGACGCCCAGCTGGTGTCCGCCCGGCTAAACCTTGAATTCACCCAGGTCCGCGCACCCATCAGCGGCCGGGTGTCCCGCGCCTTTATTACCGCCGGCAACAATGTCACTGCTGGTGAAACGGTGCTGACCTCACTCGTTTCCACTGACTACGTTCATGCTTACTTTGATATCGACGAGCGCAGCTGGAACCAGAAATTTGCCAATGTCCGCGCCAACAGCGCTATTGCTGCCTACCTGCAACTGACAGGCGCTGATACATTTAGCCAGGTCGGGGTGCTGGATTTTATTGATAACCAGGTCAACCCGCGTACCGGCACCCTGCGTGTACGGGCAACGTTTGCTGCCGAGCAGACCCGCTTACGTCCGGGCTCCTTTGCCCGTATTCGTATCGCCGCCAACCAGGCGCAAGCCAGCATACTGGTACCTGAACGCGCCATCGGTACCGATCTGAAAACCCGCTTTGTCCTCAGTGTTAACGCACAAAATACCCTCGAATACCGCCCGGTGACCCTGGGTAACCGGATGGGTGAGCTGCGCGTTATCACCACCGGCCTGCAAGCTGGCGACCGTATTGCCGTCAATGGCCCGGCCCGGGTTGGCCCTGGCATGGTAATCAGTCCCCGTTCGGTCGATATCAACACCGCCGATCTGGGCACTGCACAGCCAGAACCTCACGTACCTGCTGCCTGATAACCGGATTTAGTAACCATGAATTTCAGTCACTTTTTTATTCAGCGGCCTATCTTCGCCGCAGTACTATCACTGTTGATCCTGATCGGTGGCAGTATTTCACTGTTTCAGCTACCGATCAGCGAGTACCCCGAGGTGGTTCCACCCACCGTGGTGGTTACTGCTAACTACCCCGGTGCCAATCCGAAAGTGATCGGTGAGACCGTCGCCGCTCCGCTGGAACAGGAACTCAACGGACTGGAGAACATGATCTACATGTTCTCCCAGGCCACCAGCGATGGCCGAATGACCCTGACGACCACCTTCGCACTGGGTACCGATCTGGACCGTGCTCAGGTACAGGTACAGAACCGGGTAAACAGTGCCCTGCCTCGTCTACCGCAAGAAGTACAGCGATTGGGGGTTGTGGCAGAAAAAGCCTCCCCCAACCTGACCATGGTGGTACACCTGTACTCGCCTGAAGGCAGCCGTGATATCAGCTACCTGGCCAACTACGCCGACATCTATGTACAGGACCCTCTGGCACGCCTGCCAGGCGTTGGCGATGTAAAGATGTTTGGCGGTGGCAAATACGCTATGCGTCTGTGGCTGCAGCCGGACGAGCTGGCTGAGCGCAGCCTGACCGCTAACGACGTCGTCCAGGCCGTACGCGAACAAAACCGTCAGGTGGCAGCGGGCTCACTGGGGGCGCAGCCCACGGTGCGAGAAAATCAGTTTCAGGTACTGCTTAACGTACAAGGCCGGTTATCCAGCCCGGAAGAGTTCGGTGAAATCGTGATTCGGGTCGATGATAACGGTGCCATCACCCGGCTTAAAGACGTCGCCCGGGTCGAACTCGGTGCGGACGCCTATTCCCTGCGCGCGCTGCTCGATGGCAACACCGCTGTCGCCATTCCAATTTTCCAGCGGCCAGGCTCTAACGCCATTGAACTGTCAGATCAGGTACGGGCCACCATGGCCGAGCTTTCTTCACGCTTCCCACAGGATGTCGCTTACGAAATTGTGTACGACCCGACCGTGTTTGTCCGGGGATCGATTGAAGCCGTAATCAGCACCCTGCTGGAAGCCATTGCACTGGTTGTGCTGGTTGTTATTTTATTTCTGCAAACCTGGCGCGCCTCAATCATCCCACTGATCGCTGTACCGGTTTCACTGATCGGCACCTTCGCTGTGATGCAGTGGCTTGGCGTATCCATTAACACGCTGTCATTGTTCGGGCTGGTACTGGCAATCGGCATTGTGGTCGATGATGCCATCGTGGTAGTCGAGAACGTGGAACGAAACATTCATCGTGGTCTGTCTTCCGTCGAGGCAACTCGCCAGGCAATGCGTGAAGTCACCGGGCCGATTATCGCCATCGCACTGGTGCTCTGCGCGGTGTTTATCCCAACCGCTTTTATCGAGGGCCTGTCGGGCCAGTTCTATAAACAGTTTGCGCTGACCATCACAATCTCAACACTGATTTCGGCCTTCAACTCGCTGACGCTGTCACCGGCATTGTGTGCACTGCTGCTCAAATCCCATGATGCTAAACCGGACCGCCTGACCCGGTTAATGGACTTATTGTTCGGCCGCTGGTTATTCAAGCCGTTTAATGCCGTATTTGAGCGCAGCGCCAATTTGTACCAGAACGGCGTCAAACGGCTGATTCGTTTTGGCGCGATTGTTGGTCTGGTGTATATCGGCCTGCTGGGAATGACCGGCAAGCTGTTTAACGAGGTACCCGGTGGCTTTATTCCCGCCCAGGATAAACAGTATCTGGTCGCCATTGCTCAGCTGCCAGATGCCGCCAGCCTGGACCGTACCGAAGCGGTGATCCGGGAGATGGAAAAGATCGCCCTGCAAACCCCGGGAGTCGAACATACCGTTGCCTTCCCTGGCCTGTCAGTAAACGGATTTACCAACAGCCCTAACAGCGGCATTGTATTTGTCACCCTGGCCGATTTTGAGGCCCGTACAGACCCTGCCCTGCACGCCAATGCCATCGCCGGTGCGCTGAACGGTAAATTCACCACAATTGATGAAGCTTTTGTCGCGGTATTCCCACCACCACCGATCCTGGGCCTGGGCACCACAGGCGGCTTTAAATTGCAGCTCGAAGACCGTGCAAATCTGGGATTTGAGTCACTGTTTAACGCGCTGCAGGGCATTATCGCCGAAGGTCGTAAAGACCCGGCGCTGGTCGGCCTCTACTCCAGTTTCCGTATCCAGGTGCCGCAAATGGATATTATCGTCGACCGGGAGCAGGCACTGGTACAGGGCGTACCCCTAAGTGAAGTATTCGACGCATTGCAGATCTATCTGGGTTCACTGTACGTCAACGACTTCAACCTGTTTGGCCGCACCTATCAGGTGAATGCCCAGGCCGATGCCCGCTACCGCCTCAACCCGGATCAGATCTTGCGGCTGGAGGTGCGCAACAGTCGCGGTGATATGGTGCCTCTGGGCTCCGTACTGACGGTGAAGCCCACCACCGGCCCTGATCGGGTTATGCACTATAACGGCTACCCCAGCGCTGAGCTCAACGGCAGCCCGGCACCCGGCTATAGCTCGGACCAGGCCCGTGATGCCATCGAGCGAGTGTTACAGCGTGCGCTACCTGAAGGTATTGCTTACGAATGGACCGAAGTGACCTACCAGCAGATCCTGGCCGGTAACACCATGGCCTATATTTTCCCACTGGTGGTGGTGCTGGTATTCCTGGTGCTGGCAGCCCAGTACGAAAGCCTGACCCTGCCACTGGCTATCATCCTGATCGTACCGATGACGATTCTGTCAGCGCTGGCCGGGGTGATGTATATGGGCGGGGATAACAATATTTTCACCCGTATCGCGCTCATTGTACTGGTGGCGCTGGCCTGTAAAAATGCCATCCTGATGGTTGAATTTGCCCGCGACCGCCAGCACAGCGGCCAATCCAGGCGAGCAGCTATTCTTGAGGCTTGCCGCCTGCGTCTGCGCCCGATCCTGATGACCTCCATTGCCTTTACTGCCGGTGTGGTACCGCTGGTAATGGCCACCGGTGCCGGGGCTGAAATGCGCCAGGCGATGGGTATCGCCGTCTTCGCCGGCATGCTGGGCGTTACATTCTTTGGCCTGCTGTTCACCCCGGTGTTCTATATGGCCATGACAGCACTGGGGCGTCGTTGTAAATCCGCTGAAACACTCAACCAGGACTAATCTGAACGACCACAAAAAAGCCGGCGCATCTGCGCCGGCTTTTTCGTTTACGCAGCAAGATCCACACAAACAATCCGGATCTGCACCGCAGCAGACTACTCTGCAACCAGTACATCCGCTTTGTAAAACGCTTCATCGCTCTCGCCCAGCACGTCAACCAGCTTAGGTAACACCGCCGACATCTTATCCATCAATCCCCAGGGCGGGTTAATGACGATCATCCCGGTTGCGGTCATGCCATGCCCATGGCTATCCGCAGCCAAACCCAGCTCGAAACGCTGAATATCTCTGATTCCACTATGGACAAAGTTGCGTTCCAGATCATCAATCTGCTGACGGTTTACCATGGGGTACCAGATGGCATAGGTTCCGGTGGAGAATTTTTTGTAAGCTGTGTTCACCACTTTGAACACCTGGTCATAGTCAGCCTTGATCTCATAAGAGGGATCAATCAGTACCAGACCACGGCGTGCCGGGGGTGGCACCAGGCCTAACAGACCCTGAAAGCCATCTTCATGCTTCACCTGCACTCGACGATCATGACCAATATTATGCTTCAGCCGCTGAAAATCCTCCGGGTGTAATTCATACAGCCAGGCCTTATCCAGCCCGCGCAGGAAATCCTGAGCAATCAGCGGTGAACCCGGGTAATAGGCACCGGCCGCGTTGCCATCGTTATGCTCTTCAATCACCTCAAAATAGCGCGCCAGTTCGGGCCAGTCTTGCGCCTCCAGCTTGCTGATACCACCCGCATACTCTTCCAGCTTACGCGCATGTTCAGAGTTCAGATTGAACAGCCCAGCCCCGGAATGCGTGTCGATATAGGTAAACGGCTTATCTTTTTTAGTCAGGTGCTCGAGGATCTCAACCTGCACAATGTGCTTGATGATGTCGGCAAAATTTCCAGCATGAAACGAGTGTCGGTAACTGAGCAAAATACTCTCCTGATTAAAATACACGGCCGCTACCCTGTATCGAATAACATCTACACACAGGCATAAGGACGATACAGGTACGAAGTTGACGCTATATAACACAAAACAATCAGACAGGAAAGGAAATCACACAAAGACAGATTATAGCAAGCGCCAGCGCACCCGGAATCATAGCCACAGATGAATAGAATACTGATAGGAATGAAAAGGCTATATCATCACGGATTTCCCACTCACCCAGTAGCTTTAGTACGCTGCTTCAAACTAAGGATGCGTCATGTCTAAATTACGTATTGGTATTATCGGCTCAGGAATGATTGCCGCCGTAGTAACAAACGCTATTAAGAGCAGTAATAACGCAGAAGTAGTTGCAGTCGCCAGTCGCACCCCCGCGAATGCGCGCGCCTTTGCAGCAGAACACGACATCAGCACGGTATTCGACACCTGGCAACAGCTGATCAGCTCAGATATGGCTGATGCCATTTACATCGCTACACCGACCAGCGCACGCGAAGAGATCGCGCTGGGTGCAGCACAAGCCAAAAAACATATTCTGGCCGAGAAGCCCTTTGCCAGCTACGAATCACTGCAGCGTATTACCCAGGCGGCCAAAGACAATGGCGTGGCGTTTATGGATGCCACCCACTTTGCTCACCATCCACGTACTCAACAGATTCAGCAAACCCAGGCCGAGCAGATTGGTGAAAGCCAGGCGGTACGTTCCACCTTCTTCTTCCCACTGATGGAACGTGACAACATCCGCTTCGATACCGACAAAGAACCCACCGGCGCTGTCGGTGATATGGCCTGGTACTGCATGCGTGCCATCACCGAGTTTTTACAGCCGAACATGGACCTGTGTAATGTCGGGGGTTCCATCGTCCGGGATGAGGAAACTAACGCGGTTATTCGCGGCACCGGGGTAATGGCCTTTCAGGATGGCAAAACCTCGACCTTTGATTTTGGCTATAACGCCGGTGTCTGCCTGATGGACCTGGATATCCTGGCGGAGCGCGGCATGTTTCGCATGGACGACTTTGTGCTGGACTGGCAGCAGGGCTTTGCCTTTAACGACCCTGAGCACAAGGTGGGCTACACCCAGCGCAGCGAAATGCAGACCCCGGCACAGTTCGAGTTCATCGAAGCACCAAGCGAACGGGCACAGGAAGTACAGATGGTGAATGCCTTCACCCTGCTGAGCCAGAACCCTGCCGGTGACCAGGCACAGGCCAGCATGCTGATCAGTGAACAGACCCAGTACCTGCTGGATATGTACTGGAACAAAGTCAGCTAATGACCCGCTTCACGCTATAACAGCCCGCTCCGCGGGTATCAGGTTTCGACAACTGATATCCGTGGTTTTCATAACGAGGCAGCTTTACCCTTCAGGCAATATAAATACAGCCCTACTTACACACAGTATTTTCCAGCCTGGATAACACCATAATCTTAAGTGACTGCATACGAACCTCAGTCAATATAATTAATATAAAAGAATAAATAACGACTGATATTGCTATAGAAGCAAAACCATAAGACTGCGATACAAACGACGAAACAGAAGAGAGAACCCCTACGAATAAAACAACCATTTGCGCCAGAAGATTATAACCAAACGTGCATTGCTTCGTTGCATAATCATAATGGATGTTTATCGGAAGCATAAAACCCAGTTTAATGGTTAGTTTATCAGTGCTCTGTTGATAAGGCTGTTGAATCTCATCCAGAATATCAGCCAGTTCTTTCAATTTTCCCATAACACGTTCCCTGCGTTATATGCTCATTAAACCTTAGATTCCCATAACAACCCTGTTTCGGTTGCGAAACAGGGTGCGTCACACATCAGACCGACGGCTAGAGCAGCTCAACCCGCTCTCGTGTCCCACGACAGAACCCAGCCACCAGCGAATACTGCAAAAATGCACAGCTGGTTGTCAGGTAATTAGAAACCCAGTATTTCACATCCTCGGCATAGTCATCTGTTTTCGTATTTTCAGCCTGCGCCAGCACTGGAAACTTACAGATGACAATCTGCGAGGAATCATTTTTCCTTGCTGCATCAGTCACACAGATGGTCAGCGTTGCCAGCGCTGCATTCCAGTTAAAGAGCAGATACATAGAATCATCCTGGATGTTTTTCCGCTGCATGGCCGCCGCCTTTTCAGCACCCTGGTTAATAGCGCTCTGCACCTGTGCATCATCAGTCACCTCAGACTCTGCGACATATACGATGTAGTCACCCTCAACACCACACACACCCTCAGGTGGCGCGCCTGCTTTGCTTTCATTCCAGTTCAACTGCATTTCAATTCCTGTGGTGGCTAACCGTTTAGTCATAATAGTGTTTATCAATATTGCTGGTACGCATCGTACCATTGCACTACACCCTGTAACCCATCAAGCCGAGGCATGGTTTCGTGTAACGCCGCAGACGCGACCCACGGATAATCCTGGTTATCTAACCAGGACAACACAATGGCCGCTTCGCCCGACTCCAGGACAACCATATCATCGATAACGATAGTCAATTGCTCCACTTGCGGGCACACATCAGCACTGAAACGCCAGTGATACTCACCAAAACCAACCCGGCACTGACCCGTAATTTTGTCAGTCATACCCACCAGCCACCGGCAATCAAGTGCTTGCATACCAACGTTGACACTATCGATAAGACAGAGAGTGTATATATTGTTCCACTTCTGATTGAAATCTCTCACCAGGGTATCAGTAATTTTATCAACACCACTGACTGCAGCAGGGAAGCTGATCGCATCAGTCTGAACCTGCATGCTGAGGGTCGCATTGTTACTAAAAACCCGCGCCATCAGGTGAGGGCGGCTCTGGTCTTTCGCTTTAATATACTGGCTGATCAGATACTGGTAATGAGCTCTCATCAATCGCTTCCTTGGTGATTATCAGGCAATAACTCAGGCTTCTTGCTGCTGTTTCAGCTGACCACTTTGTACTGCTGGAAACCCTTCTTCAAAAAGCCCCAGCAAACTAAGCGCCATCTGCTGCTTGCGCTGGCCTTCAACCGCTTGCAGACACTCATCCAGCCGGCGTTGCCAGCCTTTCAGCGCGGTGACATCACTCCCTGCAGGCAACGGCCAGGGCAACAACTGACAAAAGTCAGCCAGGCTGAGCTGACTCAGATCACAACACAGCAGGTAATCACCCTGGTCACTGCGGCGGATCAGCCGGGCACTCATCAACAATTGCACATACTGATCCCAGCGGCCCTGATCCAGCCCATCCACTTCTTGCAGCAACGTACTATCGGCCACCGTTTCACTGTTGCGCTGGCCCTGCCAGAGTCGATGTAACACACCGAGGACGATCTGCAGATCCTCACCCGACTGCTCCATATTATTATGCTGGAACACCGTCAGCGCCCGGGTCAGTTCAGCCCCCAGCAGAATGATCACCCAGCTGATGAAAATCCACAGCAGAAATAACGGCACAGCGGCAAAGGCGCCGTAGATCAACTCATAGGAAGGGAACTGGGTAACAAACATGGCAAAGCTGCGTTTGGCGGTTTCGAACATCAGCGCCACCACCAGCCCGCCAATCACGGCACTGCGGAACGGCACCCGACAGTTAGGCACGGCCATATACAGCAAACTGAACGCCAGCGCCGACAGCACCATGGGTAATAACGCCAGCACCCGGGTTTTGCCCACCAGCTCGGTAGCACTGCTGACCAGCGACAAAGAGGCAATATAGGAGGTCAGGCCCAGCCCGATACCGATCAGAATCGGCCCCAGACTCAGAATTGCCCAGTAAATCAGAAAACTGGACAGCCCTTTACGCGCTTCGCTAACCCGCCAGATACGGTTAAACGCCGACTCGATATTGCGCATCATCATGATCGAAGTAATCACCAGAAACACGATACCCACCACCGTCAAACTACGCGCCTGACCGGCAAAATCCGCCAGGTAGTTCTGCACCACTTCACCGGTTGCCGGAACAAAGTTGGTGAAAATCCAGTGCTGCAACTCCTCACCCACCCCGGAAAAGTTGGGGATCGCGGCCAGCATCGCATAACTCACGGTCATTAGCGGCACAACGGCAAACAGTGTCGTATAGGTCAGTGCAGAGGCATTGAGAATGCCCTGATTAGCGACAAACTGGCGCATCAGGTACAGCATAAACTGCACAGGCTGACTGGAAAGCACAGGCGGCATAACATGATCCCTTCAATGAATATGAATGGCTATTTTGAAGCACTGGCGGGGGGGTATACAATAGCGCCCCTAAAACAGAATGATAAAGGTGCCGGGCATGCCTGCCGCGCCAGCGCAGCCAGCACCGGACACCGGCTAACCCAACGGGGAAACACACCATGAGTAATGTCACCATCTTCCACAACCCACGCTGTTCCAAGTCCCGTCAAACCCTGGCGCTGCTGGAAGAAAACGGTGTTGAGCCAACCATTATCAAGTATCTGGAAACACCGCCCAGTGCTGAACAGCTGAAAACCGTCCTCAGCAGCCTGGGCATCAACGCCCGCGACCTGCTGCGCAACAAAGAGGCTGAATATGCTGAAGCCGGGCTGGACAATATGGACCTGAGCGAAGATGACGTGATCGCCAAAATGGTTGAATTTCCAAAGCTGATCGAGCGCCCGATTGTGATCAAAGGCGATGCTGCCCGTATCGGTCGTCCGCCAGAGTCTGTACTGGAAATCATCTGATATGAGCGCACCCTACGTTCTGGTGCTGTACTACAGCCGCCACGGCGCCACGCAGGCGATGGCCAAACAGATTGCTCGCGGCGTTGAGCAGGCTGGCATGGAAGCTCGCATTCGTACAGTCGCGCCAGTATCGAGCAACTGCGAAGCCACGGAACCCAGCATTCCGGCGTCGGGTGCGCTGTACTGCACAGAGGCCGATCTGGCCAACTGTGCCGGGCTGGCCCTGGGCAGCCCGACCCGCTTTGGCAATATGGCCGCACCGATGAAGTACTTCATCGACAGCACCAGTGCCCTGTGGCTATCCGGCGGGCTGATCAATAAACCCGCCTGTGTGTTCAGCTCCAGCGCCAGCCTGCACGGCGGCCAGGAAACCACCCTGCTGACTATGATGCTGCCGCTGCTCCACCACGGCATGGTGCTGGCAGGCCTGCCCTACTCCGAGTCAGCGCTGCTGAAAACCCGCACCGGCGGCACGCCCTATGGCGCGACTCACCTGGCCGGACGCGACAATGATCGCGCACTGGATGCAGATGAAACTCAACTCTGCCAGGCACAGGGCAAGCGCCTTGGCCACCTGGCTCTTAAACTGATGGACAGCTCCCACTGATGACCCTCGAAACCAAAGTTCGTCTGACCCGCACGGTGTCCCTGCTGAGTTATATCGGCCTGCTGGTCCTGTTCGTGGCCTGGTACCTGGTACTGAATCCAGTACTGGGCGCTAACCCCTGGGTGATTATCGGCGCACAAAGCTCACTGTTGCTGGCGTTTATACCCACCATGATCTCCGGCCGTCCCCGTGGCCATGCCTGGTTGTGTTTCGTTATCCTGCTGTACTTTTCCCATGCCGTACTGGTTGCCGCCAACCCGGCCACACAGCTGATCGGCCTGACCTACAGCATCCTCACCGGCACGCTGTTTGCCTCCGCCATGTATTACACCCGCTGGCGCGCGCGCCTGAACAAGGCACTGGCAGGTCAGTAATGCTGGACGTTAACCGCCTGCGGGCGGAATTCCCTTTACTGTCACGACGGGTCAACGGTGAACCGCTGATCTATCTGGATAACGCTGCCACCGCCCAGAAGCCCCGGGCCGTGATCGAAGCAGTCAACCGCTACTATCGCCAGCAGAACGCTAATGTCCACCGCGGCTCGCACCAGCTGAGCAATGATGCCACCGGGCTGTTTGAGCAGGCGCGCCAGAGCGCCGCCCGCTTCATCAATGCCCCGGGCAGCCGCGAACTGATCTGGACCCGAGGCACCACCGAAGCAATCAACCTGGTGGCGCAAAGTTACGGTCGCAGCGTGCTGCAACCCGGCGATGAAATCCTGCTGACCACCCTGGAACACCACGCCAATATCGTGCCCTGGCAGCTGCTGGCGCAGCAGACCGGCGCGGTGATCCGGGTAGCCGGTATTCAGCCCGATGGCAGCCTGGACTGCGACCAGTTTTATAACCTGCTCAATGAACGTACAAAACTGGTCGCACTGAGCCACGCCTCCAACGCCCTTGGCACGATCAATCCAGTACAGGCGCTCACCACCGCCGCTAAAGCTGCCGGTGCAGTGGTACTGATCGACGGTGCCCAGAGCACGCCACACCTGAGTGTAGATGTGCAGGCCATCGGTTGTGACTTCTATGCATTCTCCGGCCATAAGGTATTCGGCCCCACCGGCATCGGCGCACTCTGGGGGCGGCGGGCGCTGCTGGATGCAATGCCACCCTGGCAAGCGGGCGGCGAGATGATCGAGCGGGTCAGCTTCTCCGGCACCACCTTTAACCAGCTGCCGTTCAAATTCGAAGCCGGTACGCCTAATATCGCGGGTGCGATCGGCCTGGCCGCCGCACTGGAATGGCTGATGGCGCAGGACCGCGCCGCACTGGAAGCTCACGAAGCCAGCCTGCTGCAACACACGCTGGATTGCTGTCGCGCCATTAAAGGCTTCCAGCCGATCGGCACTGCGGCTCATAAAGTCAGCCTGGTGTCGTTTTTACTGGCAGACCAGGCTAACCAGGATGTGGGACTGTTGCTGGATCAACAGGGCATCGCCATCCGCACAGGCCACCACTGCGCGATGCCATTGATGGAGCAGCTGGGGCTGGGCGGTACTTTGCGCGCCTCGTTTGCTTTTTATAACACTCACGACGAAGTCGAGCGGTTCGCCCAGGCACTGGACCAGATCAGCCTCAGCGAACAACACCCCGTCACGGTCGACACCAGCACCGCACAAGACCCCTTCGAGGCCCTGCCCCATGGCCGCAGCCTGAGCCATGAACAGGTAAGTGAGAAGCTGCTGGCTCTGCGCGACTGGAACAGCCGTTATCGACAGATCATGTTACTGGGCCGTGACCTGCCAGTTCTGCCCGACGCATTAAAAACAGAGCAGCACCGCCTGCATGGCTGTGAAAGCCAGGCCTGGCTGCTGCATCGCCAGAATCCCAATGGCAGTCTGGCGTTTATCGCCGACGCCGATGCGCGTATCATCCGCGGCCTGATTGCCATTGTACTGGCAGCCCTGAACCATAAAAGTGCCGAACAGATCTGTCAGTTTGATATCCACGCTTACTTCACCGCGCTGGATCTCGAACGTCATCTGAGCCCCTCGCGAGGCAATGGCCTGCGGGCGATTGTTGAACGTATTCAACAAATCGCCCGGCACGATAACACCTAACCCCAGACCACAAGAAACAGGACCCACCGGCCCATGAGCAATTTTACCGACGTAGCCCTGCTGAACACCGTTTTTGGCAACCTCAAAGGCGATCTGAACAGCCCGCAATGGCAGAAAGCTGCCAAACAGCTACAGCTGATCCAGGAAGAGATGGCAGAACTGGTCGAAGGGATAGAAACAAAGAATACCGCCGAAGTGCGCGACGCCATTGCTGATGTACTGGTGACCACCTACGGTATGGCGCATATTCTGGGCATTGATGCCGATGCCGATATGGCAGCAGTGCAGGCCAGCAATATGTCCAAGCTGTGTAAAACCGAAGCCGAAATCGAAGCAACGCTGGCGTTTTACCGTGATGAGAAAGGCCTGGATGTATATGCCGGTGGCGAACTGCCACAGGGCTGGGTTAAATCCAGTAAGGATCAGACCGGTAGCGATAACAAGTTCTACCCAGCCAATAAATTTCTCAAGAACACCAACTGGTTTGAGCCAGAACTGAACTGATATCCCCTCTCTATTCGCAGCGCTCAGCGAGCGCTGCCATCGTGACGCCCTTCGCCCCGTACACTACCAGGGTCTTAGCTATATAGGGTAAACCCTTTGCAATTTATCCCTGCGCTAAGTACTGTCATTAGTTAATAATAATAATACGCTGGGCATGCTTCCTTTACCGAAAGTACTACTATGCTCTGCTGATATTTTACGGATCGAAATTCGGAGTCATGTAATGGATAGCTATTCTAAACCTGCAAAGGGCCTGAGCCTGCGCAGTAAAATTGGCCTGCTTTCTGCTTTTTGCATTGTATTAATCAGCACCGCGCTGATTATCCTGAATACCATTCAGAGTCAGCGTTCTGCCGACAAGGTTCAAGCCCGAACCGGTACAATTCTTACCTCTGCAGTCGAACAGCAGCTGGGGAGTATCGCCCATGCTGAAGCCCTCAAAATAAATGCTTTTCTTGAATTTGCACAGGCCAGTGCTAATACCCTGGCACTGACTCAGGAATCTGATATTCAGACCCGCGGTGGTATTCTGCTCAGCGGCCAGGAGCGAGAAATAACGCTCTCCATTCTGAGTAACATACTGGAACATAACCACGACCTGCTCGGCGTTTACGTCGCCTATGAAGCAGACCAGTACGATCAGAGTGATGAGATGTACAAAGGCAAGGCTGACATGGGCAGCGATGCCACTGGCCGGTTTATTCCTTATCTCTCCCGCGACAGCGCTGGAAAAGGGTCACTTGATGTACTGGTTGGCATGGACGATACCAGCAAAGATGTTAACGGTATTCGAGCAGGCGAGTACTACCTGTGCCCGAAAGATAGCAAAAAGAGCTGCGTAACCGATCCCTATATCTACCCGGTGAACGGTAAAGATACCTTGCTAGTCAGCGTGACTGCGCCGGTGGTTCAGTACAACCAGTTTATCGGTATTGCCGGGGTTGATGTTGCCCTGGACTTCGTACAGCAGGGCATCGTCCGCTCCAATAGCGAACTCTATAACGGCAGTGGCCAGATGGCCGTTATCAGTCCGAAAGGCATTATTGCGGCAGCCAGCATGGACAGCGGTCTGCTGGGTAAAAACTACCGTAATACACCACTCAATAACTGGCAGCCCCTGATTCAAAACGCCGGCGCCAGACTCACCATCGTCCAACAGGATGGCCGCCTGTCTGCCGTTGCCCCACTGGAACTGCATGGTGTCGATACCGGCTGGCGGATTCTGATCCAGTTACCAGCCAGCGCCGTCACCAGCCAGCTCGACACCCTGGCGCATATCTTTGATGAAGTCAGCAGCGAGTCCACCCTGATCGGTCTGCTGCTCAGTGCCGTGGTGGGCGGGCTGGGCATCATTCTGATGTTTACTATGGTTGCCATGTTACTCAAGCCAGTAGACCAGCTGGTCCATATGCTGAAAGATATCGCCCAGGGCGAGGGTGACCTCACCCGTCGCCTGACAATCAAAAGCCATGATGAACTGGGCGAGCTGGCGAGCTGGTTTAACCTGTTCCTGGATAATCTGCATAAATTGATCGAGCAGGTCGCTCAAACCAGTCAGCAAATAGGCCAGGCGGCCGACACTTCTGCCCAGATTGCCAGCTCCAGCCGTCAGCGACTTGAGCACCAGCGTGAACAGATATCCATGGCCGCCACCGCCGTGCATCAGATGAGCGCCAGTTCCGGTGAAGTTGCCAGTAGCGCTGGCAATGCGGCCGAAGCAACAGCCCGCACCCGTCAGGTTGCTGATGATAGCCAGCGAGTAGTTGAAAGCACCGTAAGCAGTATTGCGGCGCTCTCTGACGAAGTCGCACGCGGCACGGAAGTGATTCAGGAGCTGGAAGGTCATAGCAATAAAATCAGTGATATTCTGGTCACCATCGGTGGCGTTGCCGACCAGACTAACCTGCTCGCCCTGAACGCTGCGATCGAAGCTGCCCGTGCTGGCGACCATGGCCGAGGTTTTGCCGTGGTTGCCGACGAGGTACGCGGCCTGGCCCAGAGCACCCAGAATGCCACGGCTGAGATCCAGGCGATGATCGAAAACCTGCAAAAAGGTACCGGCACTGCGGTAACCGTAATGAATAACAGCCGTGAGCAAGCCGAACAGAGCGTCAACCAGGTCAACCTTTCCAGCGAAGCACTGGAACAGATCGGTCAGCACGTTATCGAAATCAGCGATATGAACAGCCAGATCGCCGCCTCAGCGGAAGAGCAAAGCTCAGTATCGGAGGACATCAACCGCAATGTGGTGGCCATGGACGAAGCCGCCAAAGAGGTTGCAGGTCAGGCAGATGAAAATGCCCGAGCAGCTGAACAGCTACAGCAGCTATCCAGTGACCTACGTAATCTGGTCGGGCGATTTAAACTCTAAGGTCTTTAAACGGTTAATACAACAACGCCGGGCTCTGCCCGGCGTTGTTGTATTAACAATACCAGCCCCTCAGTGATAGCCCAGTATCAGCGCGCGCTCTTTCTCGTAATTGAATTCAGTGCCTGCGGCTTCTGCGGCATAACGCATCTCTTCCAGGCGCTGAAACTTCTCGATCTCTTCATCTGGCATATGATGCAGGCAGTCACCGCCGACATACCAGAGCAGGTCACGGGCAACCAGTGGCATCAGGTCAGGGTAGTTACGCACCAGGGTGCACAACAGGTTCTGGCCCTGCTCAAAAAATTCCGGCGCACCCGACAGGCCAAGATCGATCAGGGTGTCCATACCCTGCAGGAACTCTTCATCCTGTGTTGACATATCAGCCAGATTGAATGGCGCATTCTGCAACAGATTGTTGTAGGTGTGGGATAACAGATTCAGGTGAAAGCTGCGATAATCCAGGCTCATATTTTTTCTCACTTCTGGTAACGGGTATCAACGGCACAGCCGTGGCCTGTTGGCAAAACAGGCGGCGGCAAGTTTATCGTAAACCTGCCGACCTCGCTTGAAGTTTACCTCGCAAGGCCTCAATAAGAAGGGCCAACTGATCAACGGGACGTTTTAATGACCACAGCGCTTTCCATCCGCGACCTGCGCAAAGTCTACGACAATGGCTTCGAGGCTCTGAAAGGGGTCAGTTTTGATGTACAACCGGGCGATTTTATGGCCCTGCTGGGCCCCAACGGTGCCGGTAAATCCACCACGCTGGGGATTGTCTCCTCGCTGGTGAATAAAAGTAGCGGTACTGTCACTGTATTTGGCCATGATCTGGACAGCGACCCGATGAAGGTGAAAACCTGTCTGGGCGTGGTGCCGCAGGAGTTTAACTTCAATATGTTCGAGAAGGTCGAGCATATCCTGATCACCCAGGCCGGTTATTATGGCATTGGTGCCAAAGACGCCAGGCAGCGTGCCGAGTTTTATCTGCGCAAGCTGGGCCTGTGGGAGAAGCGGGATGTTACCGCCCGGATGCTGTCCGGCGGGATGAAACGCCGGCTGATGATCGCCCGTGCACTGATGCATGAGCCTCGCCTGCTAATTCTGGATGAGCCGACCGCCGGGGTGGATATCGAACTGCGCCGTTCCATGTGGGCCTTTTTGCAGGAGCTCAATGACGCTGGCACCACCATCATTCTGACCACCCACTACCTGGAAGAAGCGGAAAGCCTGTGTCGCAATATTGCCATTATCGACCACGGTAATATTGTCCATAACACCAGCACCCGTGAGCTGCTGGCACAGCTGAACACCGAAACCTTTCTGCTCGACATCCAGCCTGGCCTCAGCCAGCTGCCTGCGCTCAGCGGCTATACCGTGCGGCTGGAAAACGAGCACCTGCTGGAAGTAGAGGTCGAGAAAGGCCAGGGCCTGAATGACCTGTTCGCACAGTTGCAACAGCAACAGATCAGCGTCAGCAGTATGCGTAATAAAGCCAACCGGCTGGAGGAGCTGTTTGTCTCCCTGGTGGAAAAAAATCTGGCCGAGAAGGAGTCAGCATGAAGCCGCAACAATTATGGGTCGCGTTCTGGACCATTTTATACCGTGAAGTTCGCCGTTTTACCCGGATCTGGGCACAAACGCTGCTGCCACCGGTCATCACTATCACCCTGTATTACATTATTTTTGGCAACCTGATCGGCAGCCGGATCGGTGAGATGGGTGGTTTTGGCTATATGGAATACATTGTGCCGGGCCTGATCATGATGTCGGTAATCACCAACAGCTATTCCAATGTGGTGTCGTCATTCTATTCAAGCAAGTTCCAGCATAACGTGGAAGAACTGCTGGTATCCCCAGTGCCCAACTGGATCATCCTCTGGGGCTATGTCTTTGGCGGTGTCGCTCGCGGCCTGATCGTAGGTGTGATGGTGACCCTGCTGTCGCTGTTTTTCACCGATCTGCAGGTCCATCATCTGGGCATTACCGTACTGGTGGTCATTCTGACCGCGATGCTGTTTGCGCTGGGCGGCTTCCTGAATGCCATCTTTGCGCAGTCGTTTGACGATGTTTCCATTGTGCCCACTTTTGTCCTGACTCCCCTGACCTACCTGGGCGGCGTGTTCTATTCGATTAACCTGCTCCCCGAGTTCTGGCAGAATGTGTCGCTGCTGAACCCGATTCTGTACATGGTGAACACCTTCCGTTACGGCATCCTGGGCGTTAGCGATATCAACATAGGCTTTGCCCTGACGGCGGTTGTGGTCTTTATCGGCCTGTTAACCAGCTGGGCACTGCACCTTCTGAAAACCGGCAAAGGTCTGCGTAGCTAATAATGCAGGAACAGAGTTAATGCGTGAGCAAGAAGTAAAAGAGCTGTCGCCGCTGGGTCAGGACACTCAGTATGTCAATCAGTATGACCCTGCACAGCTGTACCCGATCAGCCGCCAGTTAAACTGGGCCGAACGGGGCATCGCGCGGGACAGCCTGCCCTTTTTCGGCATGGATATCTGGAATGCCTTCGAGATATCCTGGCTGAACCTTAAAGGCAAGCCCGTGGCCCGGCTGGCGGAGTTTTATATTCCCGCCGGTAGCGTCAGTATTATCGAGTCCAAGTCGTTCAAGCTGTATCTGAACTCCTACAACCTGAGCCGCTTTGCCGATGAAGCAACGGTTCAGGCGCAGATGGAGCAGGACCTCAGCGCAGCAGCCGGTGGCACGGTAAAGGTGGTGTTGCGCCACCCGGATAGCGCCCCGGCACTGGGTGCCTTTGCGGGCCAGTGCATTGATGAGCTGGATATCGAAGTTGATCAATACTCGCCGGAACCAACGCTGCTGCGCGCCAGCGGTGCGACCGTCAGTGAGCAGCTGTATAGCCACCTGCTGAAATCCAACTGCCCGGTAACCGGTCAACCTGACTGGGCCAGCATTCAGATCAGCTACACCGGCCCGCAGCTCGATCACGAAGGCCTGTTGCGCTATCTGATTTCCTACCGTGAACACGGCGACTTTCATGAGCAGTGCGTGGAAAATATCTTTATGGATATCTGGCAACAGTGCCAGCCAGAACAGCTGACGGTGTACGCCCGCTATGTGCGCCGCGGCGGACTGGATATTAACCCTTATCGCAGCTCCGAAGATCAGCCACTAAACAACCTGCGCCTGAGCCGTCAGTAGTACTCCTTGCTGTCTCAAGAGCTAAAGCAATAAATAAAAAAGGGGACCATAGGTCCCCGAGTGGCGTACGAAGCAAGTATCAGATTACCGTTAAACCGAGTCTGCTAACGCCACCCTATCTTGCCCTTTCTGTTGTTGATGCGCGTTCTCACGGCCGATCTCTTCATCAATGTCAGCCCGATGTTCTTTCTCATACTCTGTTTTCAGAGACTTGAGCAACGACCAGACCATAAAACCGATACCCACTGCGAATGGACTACCGGCTACAATCGACGCCGTTTGTACAGCCTTCAGTCCCCCACTGAGCAGTAACACAATCGCTAACAACCCGGTAAAAATCCCCCAGGTTACTTTCATACCAAAAGTGGGCTCATAGGCACCTTTGGACATCTGCATAGCGACGAAGAAACAGGCAGAATCAGCCGAAGTAATCAGGAAGATGATCATGCTGCAGAACACCACCACACTCAGCAACCCACTGAACGGAAAGCTTTCCAGCAGAATATAGATACCCGACCCCAGGTTAGCCTGTACTGCTTCAAATATTTTCACTTCCCCAGCAGCTTCAATACCAATGGCAGAACCGCCGATAATAGAAAACCAGAGCATAGAGCACAGGGTCGGCAGTAATACTGCGAACAGAATAAACTCACGCAACGTACGACCACGGGAGATACGTGCCACAAAACCACCGACGAACGGAGACCAGGAGATGACAATCAACCAGTAAAATATTGTCCACCAGTTTATCCAGCCAGTTTTCTGTAGCGGATCAGCCCAGAATGTCATCGGCAACAGGTTACCCAGATAGTTGCCAATCCCGGTCACAAAGTAGCGCAGAATTACGTTGGTCTCCCCCGTCAGTAAAATAAAAATACCAAAGGCGATCACAATACAGACATTCAGAGTGCTGAGATAAGCCACCCCGCGTTTCAGGCCAGAAACGGCCGATAGACTGTACATGATGGCCAGCAAGGCAATGATTACAATTTTACCCGTACTGCCGGTTTCGATTCCAAAGATATGATTAACGCCATAATCGATAGAAATCACTCCCAGTCCCAGCACCGTGGCAATACCACCAATCGTTGCCACGGCACCAACCAGATCCAGCAGGCGTGCCCATACGCTGGTTTCGGTGCGTTCACCCAGCAGCCCATACAAAGCAATACCGATATTCATCGGTTTACCATAACGAAATGCAGGAAAGGCAATACAGAGCCCAACGATGCAATAGCCCATCCAGGTATGCAGCCCCCAGTGTAATGACGTGATCTGCAGCGCTACCGGGATTGCATCCGAGGTTCCTGGTTCTGCCATATAGGGCGTTTGCATGTAGTGATACAGCGGCTCAGCAACACCCCAGAGCAGAAAGCCAACCCCAATACCGCAACTGAATAGCATAGAAATCCAGGTGAAGGTGGAAAACTCTGGCGTATCTTCAGCTTTACCCAGTTTCAGATCACCATATCGACTGAAACCGATCCATAGCCCAATACCAACATAGGTCGTTAGAGCCAGAATATAAGCCCAGCCAAATTGATTGCTAAGAAAGCCCTGAGCACTACTGGCTGCTGTTTTCAAAGTATCAGGGCTGATCGCACCCAGGGCCACAATCAGCAAGGTTACTATTGCCGTCGACCAGAACAGCGGTTTATCGTAATCGCCAAGGAAACTCCTGCGACGAGATTCTGTTACTTTATCCATCACAATTCTCCAACTTGTTTTTATTTTCAGAGTGTTGATGTAAGTGCGCTGACGGGTTAAGGCTTCTGGTAAACAATATCTCCGTTAGAGAGCGTCATCAAAACCTCCTGGCTGGCAATATCTTCGGCAGGTACCGACAGCAAAGTACCATCAACAACCACCAGATCTGCCAGCTTTCCAGCTTCGATAGAGCCCTTTCGTTGTTCGTGGTAAACCGAGTAGGCGGCACTCCATGTGTAGGCGCGTACAGCCTCCAGGACACTGATGCGTTGCGCCTGGCCCATGCTTTTTCCGGTCAGGCTGATACGATTCACTGCCGCGCTAATGGCGTCGAAAGGCTTATAGGACTGGACAAAAGCATCAGTACTGACGACTGCAGGAATACCTTCATCAAGCATATCTCGCAATGGGCAAAACCGCTTTGCACGGCGTTTGCCGTAGATTTCTGTCAGGTCATCACCTGTTTCGTGGACCTGCCCAGGCTGAGTGACAGGGATAACACCCAGCTGCTTGATACGTGCTACCTGTTCACGACTGGGCCCATGACAGTGCTCTATACGATGGCGGGTATCATCACGTGGATAACGACGGTGAGCCTCCTCAATTGCGTCCAGCACAATGTCCATCGCCATATCACCCTGGGTATGTACACCAAACTGCATACCTCGGCGATGGGTATCGATCAACGCTTCCTTGAAGGCATCGATATCAGGCCAATAGGTATAGCCTCGTCCGGCACTCTTGTTACACTTGCAACCGTGGTCACCTTGAGGCTCATCCGCATAGAACAGCGCAGTGCCGCCAATCAGTGCACCATCGCAGTAGTATTTCATCGGCCCGATGGAGAGCAGGTCATTACCAATATGATCGGTAATCCCTAATTCATTGATGGCATCCTGGTGATTAGACAGGTACATGCAGGTGGTTTTTACAGTCAGCTTGCCCTGCTTGCGTGCGGCCATATAACCGGGCATTTCACGGGTCGTTACCTGGGGATCAACGACAGAGGTAATACCAACTTTCAAATACGCTTTGCAAGCGCGCTCGATATCATCGACCAGTTCATCCAGTGGCAGGTCATAGCCGATATCCGGACCATGGTGACCCACATCCACACTGGTGGGGATCACCAGTTGCTGGGCAGCATCGTAGGCATAACCGGTAATACGGCCCTGCTCATCACGCACAAACTTACCACCAGCAGGATCTGCAGTACTGTCATCAACACCGGCCATCGTCAGCGCAAGGCTGTTAACCAGGACGTTATGACCACTGACATGGACAATGCAGACCGGATGATCAGGACATAGATCATCCAGGTCCCAGCGAGTTGGGATCCGGCCATCACTGAATTTTTCGTAGTTCAGTCCCCAGCCCCGAATCCACTGACCGGGCGCTGAATTTTCGGCAGCATGACCAACTGCATCACGCAGGTCACTGATCGATGCAACGGCGGGGTAACCAAAATCGACAGTGTTAAAGGCTGCCCCCTGATGCGTCAGATGGTTATGAGCATCGATAAAGCCCGGCATCAATGTGCGCCCATTGAGATCAATCACTTCGGTCTGACTGCCAACCTGAGCGAGAACATCCTGATTGCAGCCCACCATGGTGATCTGACTGCCCTCAACCAGCACCGCTTCACAGATACGGTTGTCAGCATCAACGGTAATCACCTCACCGTTAATAAATGCATACTTTGCCATAGCTACCTCATTGTTTTTATTAGGGGCCATTAGTGGCTATTTCATTTTTAAAACGACAGGCAGAAAAAGATGGGGCCCCAGGAAAGCGCCTGAACACAGCACACTGACGACCCCAAAAACCAGAAATTACTCAACCGAGTCTAAAGAGCGTATTTGCCGGGTAGAATCATGTTTTACAGAATTTAACTTTATAAATTCACGAAGTTTAATCGAGCGGACAGCCGTATAATTGCACGACATATAGCCAGAACAGCGGTTTCAGGGGGTAGGATTGACACCGATTGATCACTTACTCGACAAATCCGGTATATCCATTCCCACAAAGATTGTTTAACCTGAAAGTAATCAGAGCCTGTATCTTTTGCTGGCACAATAAAAAGCGCTGACGTCCTTCACCGGCTGAACAGCCCAATAGACAGGAAGCGATTGCGCCATGCCGTTACACCATAAAACCGATTACTCCATAGGCAAGGCCAGCAACGTCGACCTCCGGCTACTAAATGTTTTTATCGCAGTCGTAGCGCACGGCGGTTTCACCCAGGCGCAGGAACCCCTGAACCTTGCGCTGTCCAGTATCAGCACCTACATCCATGATCTGGAAACACGCCTGGGGCTTAAACTGTGCAATCGAGGAAGGGGTGGTTTTTCACTGACAGAGAATGGACGCGAGGTTTATAACGAAGCCCTTAACCTGTTCACTGCGATGGATCAGTTCAATGCCAATGTGGCCAGCCTGAAAGGAAAGCTGACCGGTGAGTTAAAGATCGGAATTCTGGATAACTCCACCATGTCCCCCAGCACCCGCCTGCCAGAAGTGATACACCGCTTTTCAGAGCAACATCCAGATGTACACATCAGCATAAAGGTTCTGTCCTCCGACGAAATAGAGGACGAACTGATGACCGGAACTCTGCATCTGGGGATAGGGCTCTACCCCGATGCTCATCAGGCATTACGTTCGCTGGTCAGCTTTCCAGTGGCCATTGACCTTTACTGCGGCAGTGAAAGCCCGCTTTTTCGTAAAACCAGAATCAGCACGCACGACATTAAACAGACTCCCTATGCTAAAGGCTGTTATTCACCTGACCATAAAAGCTCACTTGCCTCACTACTACCAACGCCCACCGCATCATCCTATCTATCAGAAGGGCTGGCGTTTCTGATCATGTCAGGCCGTTACGTGGGCTACCTGCCACGACGCTATTCAGCTAACTGGGTCAGTAACGGTGAAATGAGGGCCTTGCCTCAAGAGCAATTCAGCCACGAGCTGGAGCTTTCTCTGGTCATGCGTCGCAGTGAAAAAGCGGGGCCGATCATGCGTACCTTTCTGAAAAGCTTCGAAGCCTTTAACGATGGTGAAACACCTCAGACCAAGCGTTAAAGTTCACCCGGCCACATACCCCTCAGAAGTCACCACTCGTAACGGAAACACCTGCCCTCCTGCTGTAAACAGAGTAGAATCTCTCGCCGAGACCTGACCTTGAGCGTCCCTTAATCACGAGGATTTAGACACGATGGATGCACTTGATGCGTTGTTAAACCGGGCTTCTATGCCATTGCTAGACGCACCCGGCCCCAGCCCGGCACAACTTGATATTATGTTCAAAGCTGCGCTGCGCGCCCCGGATCATGGTGCCCTGCGCCCCTGGCGCTTTCTTATTATCGAAGGTGACGCCCGCCAGCAACTGGGCCAGCTGTTTCTGCAGGCAGCCCTGCAGGATGACCCGGAACTGAGCGATACACGCCAGAACAAAACCCTGAATATGCCACTGCGCGCACCAATGCTGGTACTGGTGATTGCCAGCACCACAGCGGAACACAAAGTACCGGTGATCGAGCAGCAGATCTCCGCAGGTTGCGCCGCGCAGAATATTCTCCACGCCGCCCACGCTCAGGGGCTGGGCGCCATGTGGCGCACCGGTGCGATGTCCTATCACCCCCATGTACTGGAAGGCCTGGGGCTGACAGAGAACGAACAGCTGATCGGCTATCTCTACCTGGGTACCCCAACCCGTGAACGCACAGCACCTGAACTGCCAGTGGAGCGCTTTGTCAGCCACTGGGGTGCTCTATAACCTCAAGGATGATGTTCTATGGATTACCAGACAACTGCGGATGAGTTTCTCGCCTGGCTACGTACTCAGATTCCACTGATCAACCACATGGGCTTCAAGCCACTACAATACGATGGTTGTTCTTTGGTGATGGCGGCGGAGCTGGAGCCGAACATCAATGATAAAGGCACCGGTTTCGGCGGCTCACTGGCCACTGTCGCCACCCTGTGTGGCTGGAGTATGGTTACCCTGTATCGCCGTGAACAGGGCTTTGATAATGATGTAGTGATCCACACCAGCGAGCTGGAGTACCTGAGCCCGGTTACTGGGGACTTTGCCGCCTACGTCAGCCTGCCAGATGCCGAAGCACTGGCGCAGTTTGATGCGAAAATGGCGGAGCGGGGAAAAGGCCGGCTGGCACTGGAGATCGAAATTCGTCAGCAGGATACGGTCGCCCTGCGACTCAAGGGCAATTACGTAGCGATGGAAAAGAAACGCTGAATGGCAAGGTGAAACGTCACTGTCATTGAACAATCGCCAGCAAGCTGACTCCTACTCATCAGACCCTCTCGTAGGAGCCAGCTTGCTGGCGATCAGACAGATCAGCCAGGATTACAGATCCGGGTGGTTACGCAGAGTTTCCACCAGCGCTTCCATCTCCTGCTGAGTACCGATGGTGATACGCAGGTAGTTATCAATACCGGGTTTGCTGAAATGACGCACCAGAATATTGTTACCGCGCAGATAACCCATCAGCTCAGCACCTTCGAGGAACTTGTGCTGAGTGAACAGGAAGTTGGTGCACGATGGCAGGCTGTCAAAACCCAGCTGGGTCAGCTGCTGCGCCGTCCATTCCCGGCTGTCGATGATCTTCTGGTTGGTCTGCTGGAAATAGTCTTCATCCTGCAACGATGCCGTGGCACCGGCGATGGCCAGCATATCCAGCGGGTAGGAGTTGAAGCTGTTTTTCACCCGCTCCAGTCCATCAATCAGGTTTTTATGACCGATGGCGTAACCCACTCGCAAGCCTGCCAGTGAGCGAGATTTGGAAAAGGTCTGAATCACCAGCACGTTGTCATAGCGGTGAGTCAGGTCGATGGCACTGTCCGCGCCGAAGTCGACATAGGCTTCATCCACAATCACCAGTGACTCGGTGTTACGCTGCAGCAGCGCTTCAATCTCACTCAGAGGTAAGGCACAGCCTGTCGGCGCATTGGGGTTGGCAAAGATAATGCCACCATTGGGCCGATCATAGTCAGCCAGATCAATGCCGAATTCAGCCGTCAGCGGAATCTGCTGGTATTTGATGTCATACAGGTGGCAGTACACATCATAAAAACTGTAGGTCGTTTCCGGTAACAGCAGTGGCTGTGGCTGGCGGAAAAATGCCATAAACGCCAGTGCCAGCACTTCATCAGAACCATTGCCCACAAATACCGAATGTCGCTCAACGCCATGGTAAGCCGCCAGCCCCTCTTTCAATGCACTGCAATCCGGGTCGGAGTACAGGCGCAAACGGTCCTTATCAAAGCTGTTCAGCGCTTCGATGGCGGCCGGTGCCGGTGGGTAAGGGTTTTCATTGGTATTCAGTTTGATCAGGTTATCCACTTTCGGCTGTTCACCCGGGGTATAGGGGGTGAGATCCTTGATGGCATCGCTCCAGTACTTGCTCATGTTCTGCTTCTTCTGTCCGGTTAGTGCAAGCGCTCCAGCATAGCAGAGCAGGCCCCGGGCGTCAGTGGGTGTTGACCCAGGAGTGGTCCCGTAAGGTTTCCAGCATATGGTCGATAAACAACCGGACTCTGGGGTTAAGATGGCGACGACTGGGGTACAGTACATTGATGTCCAGCGGTGGTATCTGGTAATCGGCTAACACCGGTTGCAACGCCCCGGCCTCAACCAGCCCGGCACAAAACTGATGAGGCAGACGGACAATACCCAGATCCTGTAAAGCCATCTCTCGCAAAAAGGTAATACTATTCGCCCGCAAACGCCCTTCAAGCGGCACCGGCGCGCCCGCCTGCCAATTATTGAATGTCCAGCTGTTGTTATTACGCCGCATCCCCAGGCAACTATGTCCGGCCAGGTCAGCCGGTGTAGAAAGCACGCACGCCTGGCTTAAGTACCCCGGCGATGCGTATAACCCTAACTCCATATCCGCCAACCGCCGTGAGATAAGTGTCGAATCATTCAGCGAACCAACCCGCACTGCCAGGTCAATCCCCTCTTCTATCAGGCTTACCAGGCGGGTGCTTAGCTCAACATCAACTTCAATCAGCGGGAAGCGCTGCATAAAGCTGGCGACCACACCATTCATGATAAAAGCGCCCAGCTCGGGCGGCATGGTCAGGCGCAAGAGCCCACGGGGCTCAGTGTTTAACGCCGATACCTGGTCTCGAGTCTGCTCCAGCTCATCAATAAGTGGACGACAACGCTCGAACAGCGCTCGCCCTTCATCAGTCAGTTGCAGCTTTCGAGTTGAGCGCTGCAACAGGCGCACCCCCATTTCATCTTCGAGCTGGGCAATACGGCGGCTGATGGTGGATTTTTGCACGCGCAGGCTCTCACCGGCAGCGGTAAAGCTGCCTGTTTCTACTACACGAATAAAAAGACGAAGGTCATTCAGATTCATAGTCATCCGCTTAAATTCGATGTCACAACAGGACTATCAGCAAGTCCAGACTGCAGCAAACTCTAGCACAATCGTCATAATCGGTTTTATTTTCAAGCAGTAAGCACTCCATCCAGGCACCATAGCGTAGAATAAGGTAGACTTGAACGTGCTACAAATACACAGCAGGAATGGACACCTATGTATCGCTTTATTGCCTGGGCGACTTTTGGTTGCCTGATTAGCAGCACGGCGGGTGCAATCAGCACCCCCTCTGTCGATCTGTATGTCGACCAGTATTTTACCCAAACACCGGTGGAAGTTTTCACTGACTTTGTTGACGCCGATGGCGCTTATGCCTTTCAACAACGGATTAACAATGCCTTTAAAGCACGCGGCCACAAAACCATAGGCTACAAGCTGGCACTGACCGGTAAGCCCAGACTGTTCGGTGCACCCGACCCTCTACACGGGCACCTGTTCGATTTTATGCTGCGAAAAAACCATGCCAGCCTTTCGGCAAAGAGCTTTGTTAAACCACTGCTGGAACTCGAGCTGGCCTATCAATTCAAAGCAGACTTTCTGCCACCCTTTACCACGCAGAAACTGGCATCTGCCATCAGTTCCGTAGCACCCGCAATCGAACTGGCCGACCTGGTCTTCAAACACCCCAAGCAGCTCAGCTGGCAGCAGGTTGCCGCCAGCGGTACAGGCGCACGACGGCTAATCATTGGTGAAGCTCGCCCCTTTACCTCATTGAATCTGAATAACCAGCAAGCCGAAGCGCGCTGGAATGGCGAACCCTACACCCGCGGCTATAGCCGCAACGTAATGGGCGACCAGCAGCAGGCGTTAATTTTTCTGGCGCAAAGCCTGCATCGACAAGGCCAGAAAATCAAAGCAGGTGACTGGGTCATAACCGGCGCCATGAACAAAATGCTACCCGCTCGCCCCGGCAACTACCGGGTTAATTTCGGTGCCCTGGGCGAGCTGGAATTCAGCCTGACACCCTGAGCCACAAACACACCACAAGTCCTGATCGAAAAAGCCCGAGTGCAGCGAACTGCACTCGGGCTTTTTAGTGGTACCTGGTTTGGCTGGTTTAGCTATACCAGGACGATGCCAGCTGCTCGTCAGACATCGCCAGGATATCTTCAGCGCCATTGAGTACCATTGCGGCGTAACCCTGACAGCGCGGCAGGATCTGCGCCATGTAGAAACGTGCGGTCAGCACTTTCGCCTGCAGGAAGGTTGCATCACCTTCATCCGTTTGCGCTGCCACCACCGCAGATCGCGCCAGCTGCCAGCCACCGGCCAGCGTGCCCATCAGCATCAGGTAGTTAAACGCAACAGCACCTGGCCACTGACGATCTTTAGCCCCTTCTTCAAGCAGCATTGCATTGGCCTCTTTAGCCAGCGCCAGTGCCGCTGCAAAGCGTTCAGCTTCTTTAGCAAAATCACCCTGCCCTTGCAGCGCAATCAGCGCTTCTTCCATCTCAGCAAACAGTGCCTGCGCCGCAACACCTTTATCGAACAATGTCTTACGGCCCACCAGATCCAGCGCCTGGATACCATTAGTCCCTTCATAGATCGGCAGAATGCGGGCATCGCGGTAATGCTGGGCAGCACCGGTTTCTTCAATGAAGCCCATCCCACCATGGATCTGCACACCCAGCGATGTTACTTCCTGCGCCAGCTCGGTACACCAGCCTTTAACAATCGGCGTCAGCAGCGCTGCACGGGTATTTTCTTCGGCGCTATCCGTTGCATGGGCAAAGTCCAGACTGGCGCAGGCATCATAGGCCAGGGCACGGCCCGCCTCTGTCAGAGCCTTCATGGTCAGTAACATACGGCGTACATCAGCATGCTTGAGGATAACCCCCATCTGCTCGCGCTCACCGGCATAGTCCAGTGCATGCTGATACGCACGTTCACTGATCGCCACGCCCTGCAGGCCCACCGCCAGACGTGCGTTATTCATCATGGTGAACATGCAGGCCAGACCTTTGTTCTCTTCACCCACCAGATACCCGATAGCACCGTCATTATCACCGAAAGCCATCACCGCGGTTGGACTGGCATGGATACCCAGCTTATGTTCAAGCGATACACAACGGGCATCGTTGCGCTCACCCAGGCTGCCATCGGCATTGACCATAAACTTCGGTACCACAAACAGAGAAATACCCTTCACCCCGGCAGGCGCATCCGGCAGGCGCGCCAGCACCAGGTGGACGATATTATCCGTCATATCGTGTTCACCCCAGGTAATAAAGATCTTCTGACCGCTAATCCGGTAGTGATCGCCATCGCGCTCCGCTTTACAGCGGATCGCCGCCAGGTCAGAGCCCGCGCCCGGCTCGGTCAGATTCATGGTGCCCGTCCATTCACCGCTGATCAGCTGTGGCAGATACGTGGCTTTGAGGGCATCACTACCGTTAACCGAGATTGCCTCAATCGCTCCCTGACTCAGCAGTGGACACAGACCCCAGGCCATATTGGCGGACTGCCACATCTCCATCACAGGAATCGACAGACTGTAGGGCAGGCCCTGACCACCATATTCAGGATCAAATTGCAGCGAGCCCCAACCGCCTTCAGCAAACTGCTGGTAAGCTTCAGAGAAGCCAGCCGGTGTAGGCACTTCATCACCCACCAGTTTGACGCCGGTCTCATCACCCACAACGTTTAGTGGTGACAGAACACCACCGGCCAGCTTGGCTGCTTCTTCAAGAATGGCAGAGACCATATCATCACTGGCGTCTTCGAACTGAGGCAGCTCAGCCAGTTGCGGCAGACGCGCATTATGACGCAGGGCAAACTGCATATCTTTGAGGGGAGCTTTATAATCAGCCATGGTTTTAAGATCCTGTCAGGTTAACTGGCCGGGCCGCAACACTGCCAGCTTACATCTGACAAGACCCAGCCCTCTAGATAAGGGATTACCCCTATCCTACCAGAAAGCGAACCGGTGTTAAGCGTCAATTAGTCGCGACAGAGCGCGATTTCAGCAGCTAACTGGCTTCTGATCAACCGGCGGTAAACTGCCTTCACCCCACAATTCGCACACCGCTGCCGTAAATGCACCCGGATCACAGTAAAACCCTGCCAGAGAACAGGCATCATTCAGCCACCGGCCAGCTTTCTCTTTAGCATTTATACACAGCAATTCAAGGTATATTAATCTGAATGCAGATCCAATCACGGGAACTCTCTCTGTTTTTTATAATATAACGGTAAATTTTACTGATTGAGCAGCTATAAAATCACTCCGTCAACAATAAGTCTAATAAGCGTGTTTTAGCACGCAGTTTCCGGAGGACCCTCCCTTGCAAGCATTTGTCGATTTTATGAACGGCATCATCTGGAGCCCTGCACTGATTTATCTGTGCCTGGGCGCTGGCCTGTTTTACTCCATCATCACCCGCTTCGTACAAGTACGCATGTTTGGTGAAATGTGGAAGCTCCTGCTCTCTGGCAAAGCCTCAGAACAGGGTATTTCATCTTTCCAGGCACTCGCTGTCTCTCTATCCGGGCGCGTAGGCACCGGTAACATTGCTGGCGTAGCCGCCGCCATCGGTTTTGGCGGCCCGGGTGCGGTTTTCTGGATGTGGGTTGTCGCCTTCCTGGGCGCCGCAACAGCATACGCAGAATCAACCCTGGCGCAAATCTATAAAGAAGAACAGGACGGTCAGTACCGGGGCGGCCCTGCTTACTACCTCGAAAAAGCGATGGGCGCCAAGTGGTATGCCTGGATTTTTGCGATTTCGACCATTCTGGCCTGTGGCCTGTTCCTGCCAGGCGTACAGTCAAACAGTATTGGTAACGCAGCCCAGGCCGCTTTCGGCTCTGGCGCGATGATCGATACTGCGATTGGCACCCTGAGTTTCGCCAAAATCATGACCGGTACCATCGTGGTACTGATCCTGGGCTTCATCATCTTCGGTGGCGTTAAGCGTATTGCTAACTTTACCCAGATTGTGGTGCCATTTATGGCGCTGGCCTACATCATTATCGCTGGCGTTATTGTGCTGCTGAACATCGATATGGTGCCAGGCATCATCGGCCAGATTCTTGGCGATGCATTTACCCCGATGGCAGGCATGGGTGCCGCGATTGGCTGGGGCGTAAAACGTGGCGTTTACTCCAACGAAGCCGGTCAGGGCACTGGCCCGCATGCAGCTGCCGCGGCAGAAGTAGAGCACCCAGCCCAGCAGGGCCTGGTACAGGCATTCTCTGTTTACATTGATACCCTGTTCGTTTGCTCCGCAACCGCGTTTATGATCCTGATCACCGGCACGTATAACGTACACGGTGCTGGTGATGCCTTCCTGGTACAGAACATTGCCACTGATGTTGCAGCCAACGGCCCGCAATTCACTCAGATGGCCATTGAATCTGTTATGCCGGGTGTAGGTAGCCCGTTCATCGCCTTTGCGCTGTTCTTCTTCTCCTTCACCACGATTCTGGCGTACTACTACATCGCCGAAACCAATATCGCCTACCTGCAGCGCACGGTTAAAATTCCGGGCCTGGGCATGGCACTGAAGATTGCTATCATGGGGGCAACCTTCTACGGTGCGGTTAAGACAGCAGATCTGGCATGGGGCATGGGCGACGTTGGCGTTGGCCTGATGGCATGGCTGAACATTGTCGGCATTCTGATCATCTTCTTCATGGCCAAGCCCGCTATTCTGGCCCTGAAAGATTATGAAGCGCAACGTAAAGCCGGTGTAAAAAAATACACCTTTGACCCTGAGAAACTCGGCATCAAGAATGCAGATTTCTGGGTTAAAAGAGCCAAAACAGCACAGAGCACCAAGGAAAAAGAGACCGCCTGAGGCATTCTCTGTTCCTGCTTTTGAACTGACACCGCTCTCTGTTTGAGGGCAAAAAGGGTAGCCATCTGGCTACCCTTTTTATTTCAACAGCGCCACCAGCTGCTGCACCTGGCGCACATCAGGATCAGGCGCCAGCCTCCCTTCAGGATTAAACCAGATCGCCTGCATCCCCACAGCACGAGCGGGGCATATATCCTTAGCATAATTATCCCCCACCATCGTAACCTGATCCGGCATCACGCCCAGCCGGACCAGAACCGCTGGTAAAAAACCCGCCTCCCCCTTGCCATAGCCTAGCGTTGCCGGGCAGAAGCATGCACGGATATAACCGTCTAACCCTACCCGCATCAACGCTGCCCGAATATCCCGGGCATCTGAGTCCTTTGCACCACTGGCAATATAAATCTGCGCCCGTTCTGATAACACAGACAACACCTGCCTGGCCCCCTCAACCGCAACCACCTGTGGCCAGTCTTTCATCTTGCCTGGCTGTCGCGGGTCATCCACCATCAGAGTGTCACCCCAATCAAAAAGATAGATCTGTGTCACGTTAAGCCCTCATTTACAGAACCACTGAATAACTATCATTTTCTGTCATCATACGCTGCTATAAAGAAGCTCGTCCGAACGGCGCTGTTATCGGTGAGATGCAACTCACCCTGTATGCCGTTACTATATTGAAACTAAAGCAATTTTCAGGAAAGACGTTATGCAGGATCTGCACGGTTACTATCTGGAAGACCTTAAAGAAGGCATGAGCGCCAGTTATGCCAAGACTATCTCTGAAGCGGATGTATACATGTTTGCCGGTATATCTGGCGACAACAACCCGATTCACATCAATGCTGAATACGCAAAAACGACACCGTTTGAGCAACGCATTGTGCACGGCATGTTCAGTGCCGCACTGATCTCCACTGTTGCCGGTACTCGCCTGCCAGGACCAGGGGCTATCTATGTTGATCAGCAGATAAAATTTAAAGCGCCGGTGTTTATTGGCGATACCGCCCAGGCAACCGTTACGGTTACCGAAATCAATGAGCGTCGCCGCCGTGTTATCTGCCGCACCGACGTAACCGTGGGTGAAAAACTGGTCGCCACGGGCGAAGCAACTTTCATGGTTGACCGCCGCCCAGCAGCGGCTGAGTAACGCCTATAACTTCAGGCACAGTATTTAGCCTGGAGAGAAACGAAAAAGGCCGCAGAATCTGCGGCCTTTTTTATAACTCGATCACGGCTCAGTCAGTAAGCTTTTCACGCAGTACAAACTTCTGGACCTTGCCGGTAGAGGTTTTCGGCAAATCACCAAAGATCACCTGCTTCGGTGCTTTAAAGTGTGCCATCCCATCACGACAGAACTGGATGATGTCTTTCTCGGTCACACCGCTGTTTTCACGAATAGTGACAAACGCACAAGGCACCTCGCCCCATTTTTCATCAGGCTTGGCAACAACCGCCGCTTCCATGATTGCTGGGTGACGGTACAGCACATCCTCAACCTCAACACTGGAGATGTTCTCACCGCCAGAGATAATGATGTCTTTGGAACGGTCTTTGATCTCGATGTAGCCATCGGTGTGCCATACAGCCAGATCACCTGAATGGAACCAGCCGCCTTCGAAGGACTCATCCGTGGTAGACGGGTTTTTCAGGTAGCCTTTCATCACCAGGTTGCCGCGCATAAAGATCTCACCCATGGTTTCACCATCCTGCGGCACAGGTTCCAGTGTCTTCGGGTTCGCCACCATCAGGCCTTCCTGCATAGGCGCACGTACGCCCTGACGAGCCTTAAGACGTGCACGCTCTTCCAGCGGGCGGTCATTCCACTCATCATGCCATGCACAAACCACACTCGGACCGTACGTTTCAGTCAGGCCATACACGTGGGTCACAGCAAAGCCCATGGCCTCCATGCCTTCGATAACAGCTGCAGGCGGCGATGCACCGGCCGTCATTACCTTCACTTCATGGTTGATACCCGCTTTCATGCTGTCATCAGCATTGTTCAGCATATTCAGCACAATCGGCGCACCACAGAAGTGGTTCACCTTTTCATCCCGAATAGAGTCATAGATCTCATCAGCGCGAACATGACGCATGCAAACACTCACGCCCGCTGCTGCCGCAATCGCCCATGGGAAACACCAGCCGTTACAATGGAACATCGGCAGAGTCCACAGATAAACCGGATGTTGCCCCATATTCCAGGAGACAATGTTGCTCATTGCATTGAGGTACGCGCCACGATGGTGGTAGACCACCCCTTTCGGGTTACCCGTTGTGCCCGAGGTGTAGTTCAGCGTGATGGCATCCCACTCGTCGGCCGGCAGCTGCCAGTCAAAATCAGCATCCCCTTCGGCTAGAAACGCTTCGTAGTCCATCTCACCAATCAGCGAGCCACCTTCGTAACTGGTATCGTCAATATCAATTACCAGCGGTTTGTACTGCATCATCTTCAGTGCACGGGCAGTGACTTCAGAAAACTCGCGGTCAACCAGCACCACACGGGCTTCGGCATGCTGCAGAATAAAGGCGATGGCTTCAGCATCCAGACGGATATTCACCGCGTTCAGCACGGCACCGGCCATCGGCACACCAAAGTGAGACTCAAACACTTCAGGCAGGTTTGGTGCGATAACGGAGACCGTTTCGCCGTCCTCTACACCGTGCTTACGCAAAGCGCTTGCCAGTCGGCGGCAGCGATCATAGGTTTCCGACCAGCTGCGACGTACTTTGCCATGCACGACAGCCGTACGGTTCGGATATACTGCGGCACTGCGAGCCAGGAAGCTCAGCGGAGACAACGCAGCAAAGTTTGCTGCATTCTTATCTAACCCAAGCGCATAAGGATTGTGGCGGGTGTGGCTCATTATTTTTCTTCCTTTACTCGATTGCTATTAGCCTCTCGATCAGGGCAGGGCCATCTGCAGGGGCTGGATTTTCACCAGCCCGGCAAAAGATCTGCATCCATTTACCCTGATAGCGTCCATATTAAGTGATTACCCTTATTAAACAACTACTCCTAAAGTCATAAACTGACACAAATCATCGCGTGGTGTCGGTTTTACCCGCGGCTTATCGGCCACCACACCCTTGCCCCTGCATGGGCGCCGTTTGAGGATCAGAAAGATGTGCCCTGAAGCTGAGACTGACCTGCAACGCTACAAAGAGGAAGCAGAGCGCTATCGTCTGCTGGCAGATCAGTCCACAGATATGATCTCGCGCCATACTGCGACACCGGACTGGACCTACATTGATGTAAATACGGCAGTGGAACGTGTGCTAGGTTACACCGTGGACGAGATTATAGGGATCAAAGGTTACAACCTGTTTCATCCAGAAGACGCTGATAATCTGCGCACCCGCGCCAACTCCGTCAGTTACCGACGTGGCATGTACACCAACGTCTACCGCTACCGACACAAGAACGGCCACTATATCTGGCTGGAAACCACCAGCCGCACCATTCGAAGTAACGATGGTGAACCGGTCGAGGTTATCTGTGTATCCCGCGATGTCACTGAGCGCGAACTGGCCCAGCAGGCCACTCGACGGCTGGCCAGGGTGGTCGAAGCCTCTTCAGATATGATCATGTTCTGTAAACATGAAAGCCTGCAGCTGACCTATATGAATGAAGCCAGCTACATAAGCATGGGAACCGAGAAAGAAAATCCAGCGGTGTTTTATCTCGACCAGCTGTTCACCGAAGACATTCTGGCTAAACTGGTACGCCCGGCCCTCAGCCACGCCGCAGATCACGGTATCTGGTACGGCAGCATTTCCTTGCGCCTGCCAACAAACCCGAAACGGATCGCCGAAATTCGCGAAGTCATTGCCCATCGCAACCGCACCGACAATAACCGGGTCGAATACTATTCGATTATCGGTCGCGACATTACCCTGCAGAAAAAAGCCGAGGATGAGGCCAAGCGCCACCAGCTGGAGATGGCCCATATGGCCAGACTGCTTTCGGTGGGCGAAATGGCGTCAGGACTGGCCCATGAAATCAACCAGCCACTGGCAGCTATTATCAATTACTGTCGTGGCACGTTGCGCCGTGCAGATGAAGGCAAAGCCGACCTGGAAACCACCTACAATGCAATGCGGCTGGTTACCCGCCAGGCAAATCGGGCGGCAGAAATCGTCCGACGAATGCGCAGTTTTGTGAAGAAAACCGAATATCAGCGCATTGAATTTCCGATCAATGAAGCCTGCCGTGAGATCAGTCACTTCCTCCATCAGGAAGCCATTGATCACAATATTACGTTTGATTTCCAGCTGGACTCGAACGACCCATCCCTGCTGGCCGACAAGATCCAGATTGAACAGGTATTGCTGAACCTGATGCGCAATGCTATTGAGGCCTATAGCGAATGTGACAACCGCTACCGGCCCGTTATTATCAGGTCTCGCAGTACCGATAACTACATTTATATCGAAATAGAAGACGAAGCCAGAGGGATCGCTGGCGAACAGCTGGATAAACTGTTCGAAGCCTTTTATACCTCCAAGTCCAATGGCCTGGGTATGGGGCTGGCTATCTCAAGAACCATAATTGAAACCCATGGCGGCCAGCTATGGGCCCAGAGTGATGGCGAAACCGGCACCCGGTTCAACCTGAAACTGCCGATAAGAGATAAGTAACTGTGCAAAATTCGACTGAAACCGTATTTATCGTTGACGACGACGATGATTTTCGCGACTCCATGCAGTGGCTGCTGGAATCAGATGATCTGACTGTAGTGGGCTTTAATTCCGCCCAGCAGTTTCTGGATAATTACCAGCACCAGTCTGGCTGTATGCTGCTGGATGTGCGTATGCCAGATATTAACGGCCTGGCCCTGCAGCAGATCATGATTGAACGCGGCATTAGCCTGCCCATTATTGTGCTATCCGGCCATGGCGATATTCCCATGGCGGTCAGTGCGATGAAACATGGGGCGCTGGATTTTCTTGAAAAGCCCTTTGATGATGAAGTCCTGCTACGACAGGTCCACCAGGCACTGGAAACCGCCCGCAATCAGGCTAACAGTCAACAGGAAGCCCAGCAGTCCCAGGGGCGCTATGCCTCACTGAGCCGCCGAGAGAAAGAAGTGATGACACTGGTTGTGTCCGGTAAAGCCAACCGGGAAATTGCCGAAGTACTCGGGATCAGCCCGAAAACAGTGGAAGTACACCGCTCCCGAGTGATGAGTAAAATGCAGGCCGATAGCCTGCCCAACCTGGTCCATCAGGCGGCACGACTGAACTGATTACTCAACCAGGTGTGATGTCAGGAACTGATCAATCGCTGCCAGGACGGCGGCTTCTGCTTCAAGATGTGGCACATGACCGCAATCATCCAGCAACAGTGGCTGAGCCTTAGCGCCAATACCAGCGCAGATATCCGCCACCTGCTCACGCACGCCATACTGATCGTCACGGCCCTGAATAATCAGTGAGGGGCAGTCTATCCGCTCCAGCCAGAACGTCAGGTCCAGCCCCACCCGGAAGCTGGCGCGTGACCAGGTTTCATGCCAGGCCCTGAATAACAGCTCAGTACGCTCACCGAGGTAACGAGCAAGGCGCTGCGGCAGATCAGTCCGCTGATAGCGCAGCACAGCTTCGTCAATCCCGGCACTGGTCAGATGGTCGACATAAATATGCGCCGCCATAGTGATCAACCCCACCACCTGCTCCGGCAGGCAAGCCGCTCCTACCAGCGCCACTGAACCACCATCACTATGGCCAACTAACACTACTTTCTCTAACCCGGCAGCCTGTAAGACCAATCCAAGCCAGTCTCGCCCTTCCTCTACTAAATAGTCATCAGGGCGCGGCAAAGTGATAAGGGAAGACTCACCATAACCACGGCGTTCATAAATAAATACATCGCAACCCGTCTCCAGCGCCAGTCTTTCTGGAAACTTCTTCCACATGGCAAGGCACCCCAGCGCTTCATGTAACAGCACCAACGTAGGCCGCCCCCGGCCATCGGGTTGAGTGCCGTGCAAACTGTTAATTTGAGTGCCATCCGGCAGGTCGAGTAAGCGGGAGTGCCATTGCAATGTCATTCTAACGAGCTCCAGGTTCGGGTATCGAGTAGGTCAATGTGGCATGAGCAACCGGGCTGTCTTCTTCCCCTTCGGAGAAAACAAACACCTCCCCCACGCCCAGCCGGCGACCGACTTTTAACGTACGCGCACGAGCCAGCAGGTCAGCATGAGCGACCGGACGGCGCAGGAAATTAATATTCAGATTAGTGGTAACCGCCAGCGGAACCGGACCGATCACACTGAGCAAGGCAGCATAGAAAGCGACATCTGCCAATCCCATCATACTGGGACCAGACACCGTACCACCGGGGCGTAAGTGGTCATCTTTGACCGGTAACTTCATCAATGCTGCGCCGTCTTCCAGCGTCAGCAACTCACCGTATTGCGCTCCCTGGGGAAAGGTTTCCGCCAGAAAACTCTGCATCTGTTCTAATGTCATACCACACCATAATGTTATTTTTATGTCGGTCCGTGACAGAAAGTGATGAGACGTAATAAGTTAAAGCAACGGTCAGCGTTCGACATTGGCCAGTGTAACCGTTGCTTTGGCGACCAGCCGATGCCTGTCACCCTCGATATAAACCTCTGTTTCGGCAATGGTCAGCATCCGGCCAGGTTTTAAGACTCTGGCTTCAGCCATCAGCACCGAGCCTTTAGCGGCACGTAACAGGTTTATTTTGAATTCGGCGGTCAGCACAATGTGACCCGGTGGTAGTAGTGAGGCTGCAGCCGTACCCGCGGTATGGTCTGCCAGGGTTGCCTGCACACCTGCGTGCACATAGCCATCCTGCTGCAGGTGATGTTGATCAAGTGGAATACGGCTCAGGCAGTAACCGGGGGCAGCCTCGATCAGCTGCGCCCCCAGTGACTGGATAAAGGGTGCTCCATGGAACACCCTTTCTACCTCAGCCCGCCACTCAGGGTTCGGGCTTTGCATTGTCTCGCTCCTGTTACAGCTGTCCCTGTTCGACCTCTTCGCGGGCCAGATTACGCAGAATAAAGCGCTGGATTTTCCCGCTTGGCGTCTTCGGCAGCTCCTGCACAAATTCAATCTGACGCGGGAAGGCATGAGTCGACAGACGCCCACGCACAAACGTCTTCAGCTCTGCCGCCAGTTCTTCCGATGGGTCAAACTGATTACGCAACACCACGTACGCTTTGATCACCGCGCCACGTTCCAGGTCAGGCTTACCCACCACGCCGGATTCCGCTACCGCTTCATGTTCCAGCAGTGTGCTCTCCACATCCGCAGGCCCTACACGGTAACCCGCTGTGGTAATGATGTCGTCATCACGACCGGCAAATGAATAGCTGCCATCACCATGACTGACCACGACATCACCGGTCAGATAGTATTTGCCCTGGAACGGGTCTTTTTCATTCCAGGTGTAACCCTGGAAGAAGAACAACGGGGACTGCTCAACATCGACCGCCAGCTGGCCAGTTTCGCCTTCGGTGATCTCATTAAACTGACCGTCGACAGCCACAACCCGGTGGCCCGGCATGGAAAAGCCCATAGAGCCAACCCGCACAATGTCCTGTTCCAGCGCATGATGGTTACAGGCAGTCATGCCGGTTTCTGTCTGGCCGTAGTGGTCCATTACCGGACAGCCCAGCCGCTTATCTACCCAGTTAATAACTTCCGGGTTCAGCGCTTCACCGGCCGAGCTGGCACGGCGCAGTTCAAAGGTGTCGTCATCCTGCAGAATATCATCGTGCGCCATCAACATACGGTACGCCGTTGGCGCTGCCGCCAGGTTGGTAATACCGTATTTGCGCAGCATCATGTACGTCGATTCAGGGGTAAAGCCATGCTCATTGAAGTGACAGGCATTACCCAGCAGCATCGGCCCAATGACGGCGTAGTACAGACCATACGCCCAGCCCGGGTCCGCTACGTTCCAGTACTTATCTTCTGGCTCTATACCAATGGCATAGCGCATATACACGAAGAACGACATCAAACCACGCACAGGTACCGCAACGCCTTTCGCCTTGCCCACCGTACCGGAGGTAAACATCTGCAGCATCGGCTCATCGGCACTAATGCGTACGGGTGCAAACTCTTCCGACTGCGTCGCCATCATCTCTTCAAAGTCGACATCAGCCGTATAAGCAGAACCCGCCTGATCACGACCAACCAGCACAATCGACGGACAGTCTTTTACATCGTCCAGTTTGAAGCGGTTAGCGGCATCGGTCAGCACCAGCTTGGTACCCGCCGTCCCCAGACGGTACTCGATAGCACCTGGGCCAAACGCGGTAAACAATGGCTGATATACCGCACCGGCACGTAACGTACCCAGAATTACCACCAGCAGCTCTGGTGTGCGTGGCAGCAATGCCGCAACCCGGTCACCACGACCAATGCCCTGTGAGGTCAGGTAATTAGCAAACTGGGCCGCCCGCTTTTTCAGCTCGGCAAAGGTGTGGCCAGACGCATCACGGGCAACACCTTCGTAACGCAGGCCCAGCTTTGCCGGGTCATCTGCCCACTTGTCACAGATCTCTTCACAGGCATTGAAGCCTTCGGTCATCGAGCCTGCCAGCTGATCTTCAATCTGCTTCAGGTCAAAGTTGTCCATAAACTGCTGATAATTTTCTGTAGTCATGGTTTATCTCTCGTGCCTTATCGTTGTTATTCTTCCCTGGCGGGTTGCCAGTCGCGGCCCGCAGAACCTGCGAGCCACCGCTTGATTCTGCTTAGCTATGCTCGCGTAATACTTCACGCGCGATAATCAGCCGTTGCACTTCAGAGGTGCCCTCATAGATCGAGGTAATGCGCACATCACGGCTCATCCGCTCCAGCGGGTATTCACACATATAGCCATAGCCACCCAGCATCTGCAGTGCGCTGTAGCAAGCCTGGTTCGCCTTTTCACTGGCAAACAGCTTGGCCATAGACGCCTCTTTGGCAAACGGCTTGCCACGCTCTTTCAGGTCTGCCGCGCTCATCAGTAACAGACGCGCAGCTTCCAGCTCGGTATAGCGGTCCGCCAGCATCCACTGCAGCCCCTGGAAATCCGCCAGCGGTTTACCAAACTGCTTACGCTCCTGAATGTATCCAGCGGCATAGTCCATCGCCGCCTGGCCAATGCCCAGCGCCAGCGAACCAATACCAATACGCCCGCCTGCCAGCTCTGCCACCGCCAGCCGGAAGCCGTCATTTACCTCACCCAGCACCGACGCCGACGTGACTTTTACATTGTCAAAATGCACTTCGTTGGTAGCGGAACCACACTGGCCCATTTTATGTTCTGCCGGGCCCACCGTGATGCCATCGGCATCAGCAGGTACCAGAAAGCAGGTGATGCCCTTGCCTTTTTTCGCGTCGGTATCCGTCACCGCCCAGACCACAAATACACCGGCAAACTCAGCACTGGTAATCCACTGCTTAGTACCACTGATCAGCCAGCCGCCGTCGGTTTCTTCGGCACGGGTACGCATCGAAGCCGGGTCGGAACCGGCCCCGGCTTCCGTCAGGCAAAAACTGCCGGCAGCATATTCACCACTACAAATCAGTGGCAAATAGGTATTTTTCTGTTCTTGCGTGCCTTTGGCCTGAATCACCTCAGCCACCATATTGGTCACCGACATCGACACCGCCGTCGAAGCACAGGCTTTGGCAATCTCTGTCACCGCCAGACTGAAAGACACAACGCCAGCTTCGCTGCCACCATAATCACCGCTGATATTCAGGCTCATAAAGCCAAGTTCAGCCAGTTTACGGCAGTTGCTGACCACCTGAGCGTGATCCGCATTGGCATCAATCGCAGCGGCCAATGGAGCCAGTTCAGACTCAGCAAACCGACGTGCGGTTTCCTGAATCAGGCTTTGTTCTTCAGTCAAAGAAAGATCCATACGGGAAACTCCTATAAGGGTATTCCCAAATTAATACCTGAATCACGCCCTCAGGTAAACCGGATTTTTCCGTTGACGTTAACGTTAACCTGCACAAGTCCTGTTATAGCGGCCATTGCTGCAACTGCGCATAGTACTAAAGCAGCATAAAGGGCCGCACCAGATCAGTATTCCGTACGTTTCACCTTGCGCCGTCCGCCAACCAAACTAGAATACGCAGCGCTGCTCCACAGCAGCACACCCATTCACAGCAGCAGAACATAACAACAATGAAAAAAATTCTGATCAGCGCATGCATGTATGGCCAGAACGTTCGCTACGATGGCAATCACAACAACATCATGGAACAGCACCCGGCATTGGCCCGCTGGCATGAAGAAGGCCGGCTGGTACCGATTTGCCCGGAGGTTGTCGGCGGGCTCCCGACCCCGCGTCCAGCGGCCGAGATGCAGTCTCACTACCCGATTCTGGTTACCACCTGTGACGGCGACGATGTGACCCCCGAATTTTTGCACGGCGCAGAGCTAACACTGGAGCTGGCCCAGCAGCACGACGCCTGCTGCGCTCTGATGAAAGCCCGCAGCCCCTCCTGCGGTAATGATCAGGTGTATAGCGGTAACTTTGATGGCAGCCTGGTGCCCGGCAGCGGTGCCGCTGCAGCAGAGCTAATCCGCGCTGGCATACCGGTATTTAATGAGAATCAACTGACCCAGCTGGTGCAATTTATCGACGAACAGGAACACCCTGAACGCACCTTTGCCTGCCTCTGAGCATAATTACAGGCCTGCCCATTACGGACAGGCTTGTCCCCCCCGCACTGCACGCCTAAAATACGCCATCAATTCTAATGTCCAACCTGTGGGTACAAGGATCTATGCGAGCTAGCCAATACCTGATTGCCACTCTGAAAGAGACCCCGGCCGACGCTGAAGTCATCAGCCACCAGCTAATGCTACGTGCCGGGATGGTTCGTAAACTGGCCTCCGGCCTGTACACTTGGCTGCCAATGGGCCTGCGTACACTGCGCAAGGTTGAAAAAATCGTCCGTGAAGAGATGGACAAGTCCGGCGCTCAGGAAGTGCTGATGCCTGCTATCCAGCCTTCCGAACTGTGGCAGGAGTCTGGCCGCTGGGAACAGTACGGCCCTGAACTGCTGCGGGTGCAAGACCGCCACAACCGTGAATTCTGCGTGGGACCAACCCACGAAGAAGTCATCACCGACATGGTGCGCAACGAGCTGCAGAGCTACAAGCAGCTGCCAGCCAACTTCTACCAGATACAGACCAAATTCCGTGACGAGATCCGCCCGCGCTTTGGCATCATGCGCTCTCGCGAATTTATCATGAAGGACGCCTACTCCTTCCATGTTGGCCTGGACTCTCTGCAACAGACCTATGATCTGATGCACCAGACTTACTGCAACATTTTTGACCGTATCGGCCTGGATTACCGCCCGGTACTGGCAGACAACGGCTCTATCGGTGGTGCCAGCTCCCACGAGTTCCATGTACTGGCCAGCTCAGGTGAAGACGACATCGTATTCTCCGACAGCAGCGATTTTGCCGCCAACATCGAAAAAGCCGAAGCACTGGCCCCTGCCGGTGAACGTACGGCGGCAACTCAGGAAATGGTGCTGGTTGATACACCCAATGCCAAAACCATTGCCGACCTGGTTGAACAGCACAACACGCCGATCGAAAAGACCATCAAGACCCTGATCGTACGTGCCTCTGACGAATGTGAAGCTGACTTCGTTGCTCTGCTGGTACGCGGTGATCACGAGCTGAACGAGATCAAAGCCGAGAAACTGGCGATGGTTGCTGAACCACTGACCATGGCCGGTGAAGACGAATTCCGCAACATTATCGGTGCCGGTGCAGGCTCGCTGGGACCGGTTAACATGGCAATCCCTATCATCGCTGACCGTGCGGTCGCCCACGCCTCTGATTTTGGTGCTGGTGCTAACATCGATGGTAAACACTACTTCGGCATCAACTGGGAGCGCGATCTGCCGCTGCCAGAAATCGCTGATATCCGTAACGTGGTTGAAGGTGATCCAAGCCCATGCGGCACCGGTACCGTCAGCATCAAACGTGGTATCGAAGTAGGCCATATCTTCCAGCTGGGGCAGAAATATGCCGAAGCGATGAAGGCCACGGTACTGGATGAGAACGGCAAAGCTGTCACCATGAACATGGGCTGTTACGGTATCGGTGTCAGCCGCGTGGTTGCCGCAACGATCGAACAGAACCACGACGAGCGCGGTATTATCTGGCCGGATGCCATCGCACCGTTCACGATCGCTATCGTGGCGCTGAAGTACGAGAAATCCGAAGACGTTCGCGAACAGGCGCACAAACTGTACGACGAACTCACCGCTGCCGGTTACGATGTGCTGCTGGATGATCGTCCTAAAATCAGCCCGGGGGTTAAATTTGCCGATATGGAGCTGATGGGTATTCCACACCGCGTAGTACTCTCTGATCGCGGCCTCAAAGCCGGTACAGTTGAATACAAAGGCCGCCGTGAAGCCGACAAATCAGAAGTTGCACTGGATCAGATCCAGGCACTGCTGGTTGAGAAACTGTCAGCCTGATTCACCCCACCCCATTGAATGGATAACCTGCAGGTTATCCATAGAAAAGCCCGCATTCGCGGGCTTTTTCATATCGGCAGCACGGCCTGCTGCCTTACTTCACATCATAGGCACAGCGAAAGCCAATAGAGCCATAAATTGCCCGGCCACTGACAGGCGGTTTTACATTACGGAATGAACTGCGCAAGTTCGGCACATTTTCATCCCAGGAGCCACCACGCACAATCCGCTGCCGCCCCTGTCCCGGCCCTTTGAGATCGCCACCCGCGTAACGCTGCAGGCCGTCACGGTCATACCAGTTCATCATCCACTCACCGGCATTACCCTGCATATCGTAAAGCCCCAGTGCATTCGGCGTACGGCTGCCCACCGACCAGGTCCGATCTTCGCCACAACCATCAGGTTCACCGACGACCGAACCTGTCGTCACACCGTCATCCACAATGGCCTGCTTACAGCTCACAGTCTGCCCCCAGGGGTAACGGCTGCTACTACCCGCCCGAGCTGCTTTTTCCCATTCCGCCTCGTAAGGCAAACGGCCCCCTTTAGCGGCGCAGTAATCCAGCGCCTGTTGCCAGTCAACACAATTGACCGGATGATCCAGCCGGGTTGTGGCACCGATGTTACAGTACTGATTACGGGCATGGTCTTTGGGGCGTTCACAGTCACCACGGGTAAGACAGGCCTCATACTCTGCTACCGTGACTTCTCGCACATCAAGCTCAAAGGCAGGTACCTGCACGCTAATGCCACCCGTAGGGCCTTCGTCGCGCTCACACAGATCATCTCCCACCGAGCATCCCATCTGAAAAGCCCCGGCTGGCACAGTAATACGCTCACTGGCATCGGCAGACAATGCACCTGCCATCAGTACAGCCACGACAATTCGTTTTTGTTTCGCCAATTTCACCTGCATCATTTATGCGCCCTATTTTCATCCAGAAAATTTCCTTTGGGACCAGAGAACGTACAGTTAGTTCCTCAGACTGCCTATACTTCTTATTATCCAAACTGCCTTCCTTAAGGCAGTGTTCATACTCTTGCTAAAAACCCATGATAAGATAGGGCACCCGGCCTGACGGATGATTCAACGGCCAGGAATAAAATAAGAAGGACTTTAATTCAATGGTTTCGCGTATCCGCTCCCATAACTTGCCGCTGCACATTCATATCACTACCTTCTTTGTGGTATTGACCCTGGCATTAAGTGTTGTTTTGAGTTTTTATAACTATCGCCAGTCAAGTGAATTATTGGTAAGAGCCTCTGATGATCTGTTTGATCAGATCAGCAAACAAATCGAGCTCGAATTTCAGCGCAGTTATGAACCCATCAGTCAGGCAGCAAACCTGATCGCCCACACTGAAATCACCCGTGCAGCAAGCCTTTCAGAGCGGCTGGCGCAGCTCCCGTTGCTAACAACAGCCCTTAATGAACGGCCAGAAATGGCAGCACTCGGGGTCAGCTACGATACCGGTGACTTTTTCATCGTCCGGGTAATCAACGATACCCATATGCGCTTAACCTTCAACGCGCCAGCCAACACCTGGTTTCAGGTTGATAACATCAATACCCAGGCAACAGGTAAACGCTTCATCGAACGGGTATTTTTCGATAAAAAGCTCAACGAAATCAGCCGCCTGAATGCGGGAGAAACATCCTACGACCCTCGCATCCGCCCCTGGTATACCGCAGCGGTAGACAACCCTGAATCCGCCGTTACCGACCCTTACCTGTACTTTTTCATCCGCAAGGTCGGCATTACATTCTCTCGACGCAGCGCAAATGACCAGGCGGTCATAGCCGCTGATATTACACTGGATATGCTCTCCAGATCCGTCGGCCAGCTCCCCCTGAGCGAAGATGCTCAACTGGTGTTAATGGATATGGATAATAAGGTTCTGGCCTATAACCACCCGGCCACACTGATTAAAGAAGCCTCGAACAAAAGCGTGCGAATGACTGAGCTGACGGAACTCCCCGCCAACGCACTCAAACAGCTGGGCCAGATGAACAGCCTTCCCACGGGGAATTTTGATATCGAACTCGATAACGAAAACTGGCGCGGCACCCTGAGAACATTAACACCCGCCCCGAACGTATCGTTCAAATTGCTCAGCCTGGTACCCGAGACACGGCTGCTAAGCAGTGCCCGTGCCGCGCGTGACCAGACAGCCCTGTTAACTCTGTTTATTACCCTGTTAGCCCTCCCGCTGATCTGGTTTATGGCCCATCGTATTGCCATGCCATTGCGCAACCTTGCCACCCAAGCTGATTTGATTCAGCAACTACGACTGGACACGCCGGTTCATAGCCGCAGCATTGTCAAAGAAGTGGACGAACTGTCCCTGACCATGTCACTGATGCAGAAAACTCTGTATCAGTTTATCCAGATGATTCGCCAGATATCTGCCGAAGAGGATTACACCAAACTTCTGCCACTGATCACCAACGAAACCCTGCACAGTACCGAAGCCGACGGTGTCATCCTCTACCTGTGTAATGAAGACGAACAACAACTGCTACCCGAACAGACCAGCTTCAGAGCAGGCTACAAAATCAACCTGCAGCCCAGCCCTATCGTAAGTGGCTGCCAGCTGTCACTCAGCCTTCAGACCAACCAGATTGAAACCCGCGAGCTGACCTATTGTGGTTGTGCGGCACTCGTGGTACTGACTGACCAGTTTGAACCAGGGATTAAAGTCATCAGCATCCCACTGCGCACGCGTAAGCAAGAGCCCCTGGGCATACTCTGCCTGCTGGTATCAGAAGAATCGGCCAGCAATGATTCACTGGCGATGGTCAAGGCGATGGCAGATTTTGGCTCTATGACACTGGAAAGCCGTCAGCAGGATGTTCACCAGAAAGCCCTGATGAGCTCCTTTATCGAGCTGATTGCGGGCGCGATCGATGCCAAATCCCCTTACACTGCCGGCCATTGCCAACGGGTACCCGAACTGACCGAACTGCTGGTGCAGGCCGCCTGCGACAGCAATGCCGCTCCGTTCCGTAACTACCAGCTGGATACAAAGCAGTGGGAAGCCCTGCATATCTCCACCTGGTTACACGATTGCGGCAAAGTCACCACCCCCGAGTATGTGGTCGACAAAGCAACCAAGCTTGAAACAATTTATGATCGCATCCACGAAGTGCGCATGCGCTTTGAGGTTATTAAGCGTGACGTCGACATCCAGTACTGGCAAGCACTGGCACAAGGCGGCGATGCAATGGCACTGGCAAATACCCGCGACCAGGCCCACAAAGCGCTGGACGACGATTTTGCCTTTATCGCCCAGTGCAACATCGGCGGGGAATTTATGAGCGCTGACAAGCAACAAAAACTGCAGCGGATAAGCCAGCATCAGTGGTTACGTACCCTGGATGACCGACTGGGTATCAGTATTGAAGAACAACAGCGTAAATCTCTGGCGCCAGCCCAGCCACTGCCAGTCTTTGAATCAGTACTGGCAGACCGCCAGGATCACCTGATCCCGTTTACCAGCACTCAGCATGAACAACAACACGAACGCTTTAACCTCAAACCTGGCAGCCATCAGTTCAACCGGGGCGAGCTCTACAACCTGAGCGTACAAAAGGGCACGCTGACCCCTGAAGAACGGTATATTATTAACGATCATATCGTACAGACCATCCTGATGCTGGAGCAGCTCCCCTACCCCAAACACTTGCAGGATATTCCCCGCCTGGCAGGCCAGCACCATGAGAAAATGGATGGTACGGGCTACCCATGCGGACTCACGCAGGCGCAAATGCCCCTGAGTAGCCGAGCCATGGCTATTGCCGATATATTCGAAGCGCTGACAGCCGCCGACCGGCCCTATAAGACACCAAAGACACTGAGTGAAGCCATTCGCATCATGTCATTTATGTGCAACGATCAGCACATCGACCGTGAGCTGTTCGAGCTATTCCTGACCAGCGGCGTTTACCTGAAATATGGTCAGCGCTTCCTGGCACCAGAGCAGCTCGATACCGTTGATATACAATCTTATATCAAACCTGAAAACGCGATCCCAGCGTAATCAAGCACAGGCAGGGGCTACATGTTTTGTTCACATTCAGCCCCTACACTGTGCGCTTAATCGCGGATGGTCTATCAGGTTCGCCCCGATCAGAAAGTTTTTTTGTGCAGCGCACAAAAAAACCATTGACCTGATCAAAAAACGAGCTAGAATGAAATCCAAATTGTGCAGTGCAACACAACTTATTCGAGGAACTGAATATGACTCCGAACGTAGACTTCCAGAAGCCATTTGAAGCTGTCCAGAAACTGATGAATCTGCAGGCAGAAGCTGTCAGCAAAACATTTGAACAGCAGCAGAAGTCCGGTAAGGAACTGACTGATTTCTTCAAAGGCGAAGCTGAAAAAGCTAAAATCCTGAAAACACCTGAAGACGTTGTTAAATTTAACATCGCTTCCAACACTGCGCTGTTCGAATTGCTGAAAGCACAGGGCGAAGCCTTCACTGGTATCGCTACCAGCACCCGCGAAGCAGCGATGTCTGAGCTGCAGTCGATGGCAAAGTAATAACTGATGTTTAAAAATGCCGACCGCCTCCGAGCTGTCGGCATTTTTTTTGCCTGTAATTCCTCATTCGCTCTACTTCACCCGGTTAGCCCCAACGCAGCTGCCTGATCACCGCAAAATGGTTGAATCTATTCAAAAGCATTCACGCAACTACTTCGTTCACTAAATAGCTACCTCGCCCGTTACTTATTTACTCGAAGAGCACATCTCTCTGACCTATCAACAACACCAGGGTAAACCCGTACAAAAGAAGATAACTCAAAGACAAACAAGACAAATTTTGTTCAAACAGGTAGCATTAACTCACAATAATTACTTTGGGCTGTAACTTTTAAGTTGCAGTCTGGGAACCTCTGAATAAGTTGTTCGCCTCTACCTCAGCGATGTAAGAACATCAGCACTGGTAGAGATTACGCCAATCAGGGCGCTGAATACTTACTCAGGGGCTCCATCAATGGACTGATAACCAAGGAGCACCTAATGCTGAAAAAATTGACCGCTATGGCAACTATTCTCGCTGCCACCCAGAGTTTTGCTGACTGTGAAGTCGACCGTGAGATTCGCTTTGCCGGGATGAACTGGCTTTCCAACATGGTAATGGTGGATATCGAACGCACCATTCTGGAAAAAGGCTACGGCTGCAAAACCGCAATAGAAACCGGTGGCACCCTGCCCATGCTGACCGCCCTGGTACGCGGTGATATCGATGTTATGTCTGAAGGCTGGATCAACAGCATTGAAGAGCCTTTCAACAAAGGCGTTAGCGAAGGCAAAATCAAATCACTGGGCGATGTCTACAGTGGTGGCGTTGAAACCTGGTGGATTCCAAAGTACGTTGCCGACAAAAATCCGGGACTGAAGTCTGTCGCCGACCTGCCAAAATACAAAGAACTGTTTCTTGACCCGGAAGAACCAGGCAAAGGCCGTTTCTATAGCTGCCCTGCTGGCTGGGCCTGTGAGGTGATCAACAGCAACCTGTTCAAAGCCTTCAACCTGGCTGATGACTACGTGCTTTACTCTCCTGGCACTGGAGCTGCACTGGATGCAGCTCTCAGCTCGGCAATGAAGCGTAAACGTAACGTTGTCTTCTACTACTGGACCCCAACCCCTCTGGCAGGAAAGTTTGACCTTGTTCCACTGGAAATGCCGGCCTACAACCCTGAAGGACACCTGTGTAACGCACGCTCTGATTGCGAAACACCTTACGCAGGCTCATACCCTAAAGCACGCGTAGAAACGGCCATCAGCACTCCGTTCGCTGATGAAGCTCCGCAGCTGACGCAGTTCCTGGATAAAGTATCCATCCCTACCCTGACCGTTTCTCAGCTGCTGGCATGGGCCGACGAAAACAGCGCCGAGTCCAGCGAGGTGGCTGAACACTTTATCAAGACTCAGCCGCAGATCTGGCAGCAATGGGTACCGGCAGATGTGGCAAAAAAACTGAACGCATCTATGTAAAGTCGTACAACCCCGCTTGTCTGGCCTGCAAATTCAGCAGCCAGCCGGGCGGGCAATGGAGTGTTTATGTTTCCTGAGCTTTTTTCCACCCGCGAGCTACGCAAAACAATCGACGGCAGTGTTGACTGGCTGGTCACCGAGTATGCCGACAGTTTCGAAGCCCTCACCCAGCCCTTTCTCACCCTGCTGATCTGGCTGGAACAGCTGTTGCGTGGCGCCCCCTGGTGGAGCGTTATTCTGGTTATTGCAGGCCTTTCTTTCGCCGCCAGCCGCAACTGGCTGATGTCAGCAGGTATGGCCACACTGTTATTCTTTATCGGCGCCCTCGGCCTGTGGGACCAGGGTATGCAGACACTCGCCCTGATGCTGGTTGCCACCGGCCTGTCTGTCACTATCGGCATACCTATCGGTATCCTGATGGCCAGCTACGACCGTTTTCGCAAGGTTATGCTCCCTCTGCTGGACGTCATGCAGACGATGCCCAGCTTTGTATATCTGATCCCGGTAGTGATGCTATTCGGACTGGGTAAAGTCCCAGCGATTTTCGCGACCATTATCTATGCCGTACCACCACTGATCCGCCTGACCGACCTTGGCATCCGCCTCGTCGACCCGGACGTACTGGAAGCATCCCGAGCCTTTGGCGCTAACCGCCGTCAGCAAATGCTGGGCGTGCAGTTACCGCTCGCGTTACCCAATATCATGGCCGGTATCAACCAGACCACCATGATGGCACTGGCCATGGTCGTTGTTGCCTCCATGATCGGGGCACGCGGGCTGGGCCAGGAAGTACTGATCGGAATCAACCGACTGGAAGTGGGCCGTGGCCTGCTGGCAGGCCTGGCTATTGTTGCCCTGGCCATCCTGTTTGACCGTGTTACCCAGTCACTGGGCCAGCGCCTTAGCGCCGGACAGAAGGATGCATCATGAATATTCAGATCAGAAACATCTACAAAATCTTCGGTAAAAAGCCCGAAGCTCAGCTAGCCAAAGTCAAAGATGGCATGGGCAAGGATGATCTGCTGGATGCTACCGGTCACACACTCGGGCTGGACAATATCAGCCTGGATATCGACGCTGGACAAATCTTTGTCATCATGGGCTTGTCCGGCTCCGGAAAATCGACGCTGATCCGCCATTTTAACCGCCTGATCGAACCGACCGACGGCCATATTATGGTAGACGGTAACGATGTTATGGCGATGAATGATCAAGAGCTAGAGGATTTTCGTCGCCATAAAATCAGTATGGTATTCCAGCGGTTTGGCCTGTTTCCACACAAAACCGTGCTGGAAAACACCGCCTATGGCCTGCAAGTTCAGGGGCTAGGGCAAGCCGAGCGAGACAAAAAAGCGAATTACTGGCTGGAACAGGTTGGCCTCAAGGGCTTTGAGAGTCAACATCCACACCAGCTTTCTGGCGGTATGCAGCAGCGGGTTGGCCTGGCTCGCGCACTGACCACTGATCCGGAAATCCTGCTAATGGATGAAGCGTTCAGCGCCCTGGACCCACTGATTCGCCGTGAAATGCAGGATCAGCTACTGGATCTGCAGAAAAGCCTGAATAAAACCATCGTTTTTATCACCCACGATCTGGACGAAGCCCTGCGACTGGGCGATAAAATTGCGATTTTGCGCGATGGTAAACTGGTACAGACTGGCAGCCCGGAAGAAATACTACTCTCTCCTGCCGATGACTATGTACAGGCGTTTATTCAGGACGTAAACCGGGCCCGGGTACTAACAGCGGGCCATGTGCTGCAACCTGCCAAGCTAACCGTGACCCTGAAGTCACAACCGGCTCAGGTGCTCGAACTGATTCGTAGCAACGGTACTGATTACGCCTGCGTTCTGGATGGCCGCCATCTAAAAGGACTGATTACCCAGCTGGATGCTCAACGCGCCTGTCAGGAACAGGCCGATAGCCTTCATAACTACCTCTCAGCAGTGCACACCGTCCACTGTGACACTGAGCTGGAACAGGTACTGCCTGAGCTGCTAACCCGGCATGGAGCCCCCATTGCCGTCACCGATAATGACGGCCAGTTTGAAGGCTGGGTCAGCCGCGAGAAACTGATCGCACTGGTCGCCTGACTCCCCTGCCACCGGGTCTTCCAGGCCCGGCTTCCCTGCCCTTCTTTTGTCTACCTTGCCGACTGTCGGAACGAAACTTGCTGCTTCATTCTCAACCACGCTGATTTCAGGCTCACTGCCTGAAACGCCGCAGGAAACGGCAACAACACGCTGCCGTTATTGACCCAGACTCCAGCTCCCCCCTGCCAAACAAAGAACTGGACTCGGTGCTGCAGACCATGAAGGGAATCGAAATAAAGGTCGAGAAAATCAGGGCTCAGTGAAAAGCTGAAGAAGAGTGTAATCGCAACGCGATCATGGACGAGAAGAAACTGGAGCAATTTGAAACACAGTAAGCAGAAGTCACCGCAGCCTGGAAAAACAGCAAAACCATTGATCTAATCAATGACACTCAACTTCTGTTTAACACCAAACGAAACAGCTACATATGAAACACAGGGGTGAACACCCGCAAAGCGCAGCATTAGACAGGCTAAATATGCCGTGAGCACGCTACAGAAAATACATCAGGCATAGCAGGAATACGCTCAGTTAAAGCTGCAGCCTAATAGACTCAGCAAGCCTTGAGCGTCAGCAGATCCAGCCCTTCGATAACATCATGGCGACCACCTTGCACCAGCAAGTACTGCGCGGGATTATCAGAGGGATTAATCAGACGATGAACACGCTGTGCCAGCACTGTATAGCGCTGACCCGGCTGCAAGCGGACCCGATGAGCCGGTGACTGCAGCTCAACCTCAACCGCCCCCATCAGACAGAACAGATGCTCAACAGACTCAGTATGATGATGCCAGGGAGCCTGCTCTCGGCTTTGTAGAACAATGGCACTAACCCTTGCGTCCGCTGTTTGTATCAAGTTCTCATGCATCAGGCGCTCCCCTATCCTGTGGCGACCGGCCAAGAATACCAATGACCGTTATTAATAGCAGGCAAATTTTAGCAGGGTTCTCCCTCTTAGTCTGGCCAACAAGTCATACAAAAAATAGAACTTTAGCACTAATCAAAATAACCAAGTGACACACCGATAAATATCTGGCCCACCAGCGGCCTAATAACTGGGAGGGTCTGCAGGCTGCCCCGGGGCTAACAAAGGTGCAGCATCCAGATCATCAGCGTCCATCAGTTCAGCAACACGCTTCAACGACGACAACAGCATCATCTGCTCCCAGTCACGCAGCCCACCAAAACGCTCAACAAACTTATCCTGCAACAACGGTGGGGCTGAGGCGATGATGACCTGCGCCGACTCCGTCGCAAACACCAGCACCTTGCGCCGATCAGTATCTGCGCGCTCACGACGCACCAGCCCACGTTGCTCCAACCGCTTGAGAATATCGGTAATAGTCGCCTGGCTCAGACTCAGGGTGCGCGCCAGCTCCCCAGCCGACAAGCCCTGATTAGAGATAATCGCCTTCAGCAATAACGCTTGTGGCCCGGTTAAACCATACTCGCTGGCCAGCCGTCTGGAGTGCAGATCAACCGCACGAATAAGACGACGCAAAGACACCAGCACCTCATCACACAGCTCATCAGAAGATCTTTCCATCAACGAAGATTCTCGCTCAGGTACAACACAGAATGCCAACAGCCCCGCAGGGCCAATAAACACATAACGTCAATAAAAAAGGGTGGATGATTACTCATCCACCCCTGACTTTACCGAGCCAGCCACAATAATAGCAACTGATCAGGCGGCAACTATACCATTACCATTGCTCTGCTCAATCAAAGCCTGGTGCAGGGCAATGATTGACTGTTCATAATCTTCTTCACTGACCACACATTGCATCTCAACCTGACGGATAGACTGATGCAGCGCCTGGACATTAATACCCGCCTCAGCCAGTGCCACAGCGGTGCGCGCCAAAATCCCCTGTACCTTCATATGAGAGCCGATGGCTGACACAATGGCCAGATTGTGCAATTGCACCGTACCTTCCGGGTAACGGTCTTCAATCAGACGGGTTGCGCGGTTGACCATTTTGCGAGAGCCGGAGACATAGTAAGTGATGGAGTTTGCATCAGCATCCTTGTTCACCACATACAATCGCAGCTCACTCAGCAGGCGGGATATTTCGATATCATAACCGGCGTCGCCCAGCATCTCCTGGTCGAAAATCTCGATCCCGAAGACATCTTTACGCCCCGCAATGATCTCAACACGCGGCTGTTCGCTATGGTACTCCTGACTGATCAGGGTACCTTCATGTTCTGGCTCAAAGGCATTCTTGATGCGCAACATGACACCGTTACGGCGCAGACCTTTAGCCGCCTTAGGATGGATCGCCTCCATCCCCAGGTTAGATAGCTGGTCCGCTACGTCGTAGTTGGTGCGACCGATGGTCACCACATTTTCCTGACCCACCAGCATCGGGTCAGCGGAGCTGAGGTGAAACTCTTTGTGAATAATCGCTTCCTGGGCGCCGGTAACAGTGGCAATCATGGAGAACGTCATCTCGGAGTAACCACGGTCGAAGGTTTTCATCAGACCTTCATCACAATGCGCATAACCGGTCGCAATCACCATCTCACTGGCGATATCTACACCTTCAAACGCCTTGGCAACCACTTCTTCAAACGGCATCGGCAGCTCATTAGTCCAGCCAGTCAGATCGACAAAGCGGGCATTAACACCGACTTCACGCAGTGCCAGCACCGAGTTATGGGCACTGTGGGCCTCACCAATGGAAGCCAGCATCTCACGTACTTTCAGTAAGTGCTCATCCAGCTGGAAATGACCGTAGGAACAGAGGCTGTGCAGGCTTTTCATACACTCACGTACATCATTCAAGCGCTCAATAACAAAGTTATCAGCGGCATTGCGCTCAAATTCACCCTGAAACAGCTCAGCATTGATTTCCTGCATACGCACCTGAACCTGGTTCAGGGCATCAATCCAGGCCTCTTCGCTTTCTGCGTTGGCAAAACGTGCGTACACGCCCGATACGCCGGTTTTCTTATGCTCCAGCAGCATGTTGGTAATACCGCCATACGCGGATACCACGAAGATACGGTTGTATAACTGGTCCGGTGTGCGCTTACCGACCAGAATGGTGTCCATCAGCTCGCTAAAGCGGCTCATGGAAGTGCCGCCGATCTTCTCTACTGTATGCATATTATTCTCAGCTTCTGACTCAACACTCGTAAGGCGCAATAAGTTCTGAAATAGCAGATCTCTGCGCGATATCATTCTAAACAGGCGCAAAATTTTACACTATTCTGCGAAAAAATGGGTGCTCTACAGCACATATTGTTGCCAGCGTACAGTAAAAAAGCGGCCATACTTAACCTGCAACCTTTCAAAAACCACAATTTTGGGGATCTGGTTATGAGTATTTCCGTCACCCTGAACGATTACCTGATGCGCAAAGCAGGCAACTATGAATTAATCCGCCACAGCTTCAGCGAGCATATGGTCGAAGCTGCCTGGTCCAGCCACCTGCCCGTGCGTGAAGTGGTAAAAGCCGTCGTATTAAAAGACAAAGATAACTACATGCTGGCGGCGATCCCCGCCACCAACAAAGTAATGCTGTCACGGATTCAGCAAATGCTGGGACGCAAAGTCCAGCTGGCCCATGAAGAAGAGCTGGTACAGCTGTTTGGTGACTGTAGCGAAGGCGCAATTCCACCACTGGGCGATGCCTTTGGCATGGAAATGATCTGGGATGATAGCCTGGCCGATGATAATGATATTTACTTTGAAGCCGGTGATCATCGCCACCTGGTCCATCTGACAGGGGGGCAGTATATGCAGCTGATACGTAACCACCCCCATGGCCATATCAGCTGTGCCGCCGATGATCTGGTCGATATGGTACTGCACTGAAGACCCTGCACCGGACAGATTACCGGTATCCGATTGACCTGAATCAGAACGGGTATTCATTTTACCGGTTTTGATGTCTTTCCAGTACTGGCCTCAGGTAGATTGACTTCATCTATTCAGATGCCAGCCCGCATTGAGCGACTGCCGTGACCCGCTAAGGCCCGGCAACTCGCTCAGCCTGTAATCCTGATGCGGGCGGCACATACTCGTGAGGCTGTAGCTAAGATGACACAGACACTGCTGGTTAATGCCCAGGATATTCCAGTACTGGCACTGGATTTTATGAACCATGATCACGCCGAAGCCGTCGAGATGGTCAACGCACTGTATGCTGCCCTTGAAACCGCTGAGAGCACCGAAATTGATGCCCAGCTGGACCAGCTGTATATCCACAATGCAGAACACTTTGCCCGCGAAGAGCAGCATATGCAGGCGTATGGTTTCCCGCCCTACCCGGTACACAAAAGCGAACATGATCGCGTACTGTCAGAGATGAAAGCACTGATCAGTTACTGGAAAAGTGATCGCGATAAAGTAGCACTGGGGAATTACCTGCAACACACCTTTGTTGACTGGTTTAACAGCCACCTGATGTCGATGGACCGGGTAACGGCGGTATTTGTTGCCAGCCAGATGGCAGCCACAACCTGAACGTACGTCACAACCCGCACCCGCCAGCACCGACGCACGCGCTGGCGGCAGACCACTGTATTGGCCACACCGACCGCCCTGCCTGAACCTGCGCCTTACCGAAGTGCTGGTGAACCCTTCGCCTATAAAACACAAGCACGAGATTACCCGTAAATGGGCAACGATGTGTGCTTGCGTAGATACCCGAAAAACACTAAATTTAAGAGTGCTTCGCTTGGCAATTAAATCTGGGCTGGAAGTCACAGGTTTAGCTTCGCCACGCCTGAAAAAGAACAGGCCCAGCCGCTATATTTTTCGATCCACCCGTACAATCCAGGAAGAGACCGATGCTGAAAGATCTATTACGCCAAGGCAAAGAAAAGTTCAACGAACTGAAAACAGATGCCCTCAAATTCAAATCAAAAGACTTTCTGCAGGCTGTTTTAGGCGGCAGCGCACTCGTTGCTTACGCAGATGGCAGTGTAACGTCAGAAGAAAAAAAGAAAATGATGGCATTTATTCAGCACAATGAAACGCTGTCCATCTACGACTCCGGTGAAGTCGTCAATTGCTTCAAGGACTACATCGACACCTTCGACTTTGATCTGGATGTTGGCCAGGCAAAAGCTATGCAGGCCATTGGCAAAATGCGCGGCAAAAATGAACAGGCCCGCCTGATCATGCGCATTGTCATCGCCATCGCTGCCTCTGATGGCGATTTCGACAGCCAGGAAAAGGCCGTTGCCATACAGATTGCTCAGGAACTGGGACTCGATCCGGCTGAGTTTGAGCTGAGCTGACCCCTTTTTCACCCTGAAGGTACGGTAATGGAATGGGCTCCCCTGGGTTTTTCGCTCGAAATTATCACAACCCGACTCAGTGCTGCCAGTATCTGCGCACCGATGAGCCCGTTCCTGCATTACCTTGCAATCACAGCAAAATCATCGCGTTGTATGCGATCACCTGGACTATTATCACCGCCTGCCTGGCGACGGCATACATCACCTCCTCTGATAAGGAATGCCAGGCATTTTCACAATGGCACGGCATCGATATATTCATCAATCGTCAGGCTACTGTACTTAGTGCTGACAATCATTATGAAGTACCACAGGCCGACACCTGATATCGCGACTCAATATAGCGAAGCTTTCCGTTGTTGTGCACAATGGCCAGCTGAACGGTACTAACCAATCGAGCGTAATTATTACGGCCTGAAGTACTATATCAGGCTACCAACCCTAATCAGTTTGCAACGCCCCCTGGAAAGCCTCCGGGTCAGCCTGCAAACACATTATTAAAGGCATAATCACATGGCTATTAATCTGAACAAAGGCGGACGCGTTAACCTGGAAAAAGAAGCACCAGGATTGCAGAACCTCCACCTGGGCCTCGGCTGGGATATCCGTAAAACGGACGGTTCCGCATTTGATCTGGATGCCTCCGTACTGATGCTCGACGACACTGACAAAGCAATCGGCGATGGTGGCTTTGTCTTTTACAACGCCAGCAAATCTGCCTGCGGTTCTGTTGAGCACATGGGTGATAACCTGACCGGCGAAGGTGATGGCGATGACGAAGTAGTCACCGTTAACCTGAGCACACTGCCAGCTGAGGTTAAGAAAATCCTCGTCGCAGTGACTATCCATGATGCAGACGCGCGCAAGCAGAATTTTGGCGGTGTCGAAAACGCATTTATTCGCGTCGCTAATAAAGACAACGGCCAGGACATCGTTCGTTATGATCTGACGGAAGATTACAGCACTGAAACGTCACTGATCTTTGGCGAAATCTACAAAAAAGACGACCAGTGGCGCTTCGTTGCCAAAGGCGATGGCTTCGCTGGCGGCCTGGCAGCATTCCTCAACGCTTACGGTCTGAACGCATAACAGCGCCATTAACCAGCCCACCTCTGTATTCCTGATAAGAAAACAGGGCATGGTGTTAACGCTGGTTAATACGACCGAATTCCGGGCCTGCCAGGCAGGCCCGGAACTCTCTCCGTCAGAACCAACGCATACTCACCTGTTCATTTCTGAGCGTACTGGATTGCCGGTATCTGGTTAAGCTTGTGTTATATGGATAAACACCCGATGTCGAACAACTGCTCTGCCACCATTCAGATTAAAGCGGGTCTACTCACCATTGATGTTGACCATGCACGCCACCCACTGGACGATCTGCTGGCATTTGCCAGCCGCCAGAATCACAAACGCGGCTACCTGTTTGTATCCAAAGTTTTAGGTAAACACTGGCCCGTCAGCCCGCAACAGATGCGCGCAACCTATGACGAACTGGCTGCACTGACCCGCCCCGGCCCGGTCACTTACGTGGTTGGCATGGCCGAAACCGCAACCGGACTGGGTGCTGGCGTCGCTGACAGCCTGAGCCGTCTGCAGTCAGACGCAGTTTATTATCAACACACCACCCGCCATCAGCTGGACCAGCCTTTATGGCTGTCACTGGACGAGGCCCACAGCCACGCCGTTGATCATCTGTTATACCAGCCACAGGCAGACTGTCTGGCTGAAATCAGTGCCGCTGAGCGACTGGTACTGGTTGACGATGAAATCTCTACAGGCCGTACCCTGAAACTGCTGGTCGAGCGGTTATTACCTCGCTTACCCGCCCTAAAAGAAGTCGTTGTGGTTAGCCTTGTCAGCTGGCTGGATGACGACAAACGTGCGCCCTACCTCGAGCTGCCGCACCCGGTACGCTTTGTCAGCCTGCTCGATGGCCGCTTCAGCTTTAGCCCCGACCCAGCCTGCCAGGCCCAGCTACCGGCCGATGTTGATGCCGACAGCTGCACACTGCCGTCCCGGACCGACCTGGGCCGTTGCGGTATCCGTATGCCGTACCAGGGGCCGCTACCTGAGATCAATAACCACCCGGCGATGACAATCATTGGCAACGGCGAACATCTGTATCTGCCGTTTCTGGTGGCTGAACAGCACGCCCGTAACGGCAGCGATGTACTGTTCCAGTCAACCACCCGCTCACCAATTCAGCTGGGCGATGCTATTACCAGCAAGACTGCATTTGCCATAGATAACCGCCCCGTACGCCATTACGCCTACAACCTGGCCGACCAGAACCGCCAGCTCAGCCTGTTGCTCGAAGACAACCAGCAATACGCTGCACATGGCCTGGCACAAATTCTGGCACAGCACGCTCTGTACCAGCCACCTGCTCAGCAGGCAGGCTCTCAACAGGTAAGCTCTCAACAGGTGAAGACATATGCCGAATAACAGCCGTACCTATGTGTTCACCGATCTGGACGACACTCTGATTCAGACCCGAGGCAAAGTGCCTGACGGCTACCAGGCAGACGCCGCAGCGCTGGATAAAGACGGCGCAGCGCTCTCTTTTATCTGCCCCCACCAGCAGACATTACTGCGCACCCTGGCTCAGGGCGGCGCAATGATCATTCCGGTCACCGGCCGTAATACTGATGCCTTACAGCGCGTGACCCTGCCGTTTTTCCAGCATTACCGCATCGTTTCCCACGGCGCACTAATTCTGCGTGCAGACGACACCCCCTGCCCTGAATGGCTCGCCCACCTGGCGCGTCATCATGATCTGGCACAGGCACAAACGCTGCTCGATGCGCTGAATACCCAGGCCTGGCAAATCATCGACCGCCTGCAGCTGTCTGCCCGCAGCCGGGTTATCACTGACCAGGGCGTACCGGCCTACCTCAGCATCAAAACAGATTGCGCCGCACAGGGCACTCAGGCACTGGACCAGCTGGTCGCAGGCCTCAATGCCCAGCGCCCAGCAGATAGCCGCTGGCACCGTAATGGCAGGAACCTGGCCCTTAGAATGCCCTACACCTGTAAACAGGAAGCCGTCCGCTTCTTACTGACGCTACTGAACGTCGGCGCAAATGATCTGACGCTGGGGCTGGGTGACAGCCTGACCGACCTGCCGTTTATGCGAGAAACACACTTTGCGCTGATGCCAACCGGCAGCCAGATCGACCAGGAGCTCACCGCGCTGTGAACACACCCTCTTACCCACCGCCAGAGCCGATAACGGGCAGCTATACGGCCGATGACTGCCAGTTTTTACTGACGCCGATTAAACCTGAATTCACCACCATCGAAGACAAAGAACGCCTGATCCAGTCAGGCCAGCTCCACTACTCGGAACTGATCCATCAGGAATCGGCTCCGACTCAGGCTTACACCCAGCTGTTTCTGCAGCTGACGGCGCAGTACAAACAGCGACTGGCTGCTGAAATCATGACGCTGGCAAAACTGATTGCCGAGCGCCGCCTGGGCCACATTTGTCTGGTCTCCCTGGCGCGGGCCGGCACGCCCATTGGCGTACTGTTAAAGCGGGCCTTACAGCACCACCTGGGGCGCAGCTGCAGCCACTACAGCATCAGCATTATCAGAGATCGCGGCATTGATACCGTGGCACTGGACTACCTGCTGCAGCAACAGGGCTATCGCGATGAGTCACTGACCTTTATTGATGGCTGGACCGCCAAAGGCGTGATCACCCAGGAACTGAAACAGGCTATCGGCCATTACAACACCACGCATCAGCGCCGTGTACCCGACGAACTCTTTGTGGTGTCCGACATCGGCGGCACCGCCGATGTCGCCGCTACCTACGCCGACTACACCCTCCCCAGCGCACTGATGAACTCCACCGTGTCCGGACTGGTCTCACGCTCAATTCTGAACAGCCAGGTTCGCCCGGATCAGTTTCATGGTTGCATCCGCTACGATCACCTGACCGAGCATGATCGCTCCGTCTGGTTTATCGAACAGGTTGCAGAACAGATGGCCAGTCACCACAGCCTGACTGACCTTCCCGGTGCCAGAACAGCACATCAGGCTCGGCATCAGGCCTTTCTGAATACACTGCAGCAGCAATACAACGTCAGCGATATTAACCGTATCAAGCCCGGTATTGCCGAAGCCACGCGGGTCATGCTGCGCCGGGTGCCGGATCTGCTACTGCTCCAGAACCCACAGCACGAAGATGTCGCTCACCTGGTACAACTGAGTCAGGAAAAAGACATCCGTATTATTGAGCACCCGGAGATGCCATTCGGTGCCTGCGCCCTGATCAAAGATGTCACCCGCGAGGCCGCCCGATGAGCCAGACGATATCTTATTTCGAGCTGGGTGCTTCACTGTACACCCCCTGCACCCACCCACGGCTGGGGCAAATTATGAAGCAGGGCATCAGCGCCGCCCGTTCACTGGTTTTCTGTACCGAAGACGCAGTGAATGCCGACGAGCTGGAGGACGCACTACGGAATTTAAGCCAAAGCCTGGCCAGTCTGGAGCCTCGCGGCCGTTTTCGCCGCTTTGTCCGGCCCCGCAACGTTGAGGTGCTGCGCCGCATTCTGACGATGAAAGGAGTGGAAAAGCTGGATGGTTTTGTACTGCCTAAAGCCGACTCTCAAACCCTGCCAGCCTATCGGGCCTTACTGAACACAACGACAACGCCTTTTGTTGTCATGCCCACGCTGGAAACAGCAGAGGTACTGGATCAGTCGGCACTGGCTGGCCTGCGCAACCAGCTCGACCGCTTTTCCCGGCAGACGCTGTGCCTGCGTATTGGCGGCAACGATCTGCTGAACCTGATGGGGCTCAAGCGGCTGCCTGGCCTGACCGCCTACGACACCCCATTACGTACGGTTATCGAACAGCTGGTGATCGGTTTTCGCCCCCATGGCTACGAACTCAGCGCCCCGGTATTCGATTTTATCGATGATCGCAGCACCCTGATTAACGAAGTCAATCATGACATCAGCTACGGCTTACTGGCCAAAACCGCGATTCACCCTGTTCAGCTGGCTGTGATTGAACAACAATACGCGCTCTATACCGAACGTCATATCGAACAGGCCCGCGCGGTGCTTAGCGATGATGCCAAAGGGGTGTTTCGCCTCAATGGACAAATGATGGAGCGCACCTGCCATGCTAACTGGGCAATACGAACCCTGGCACTGGCCGATCAGCTGACGCATGCTGATACAATCTGCACAGGCTGACCAACCCCAGCCTTGTGCCACCTAAATTATTACCAACAGGAGAAGTAACATGGCGATAAATCTGCAGAAAGGACAGCGTATCTCACTGAAGAAAGACAACGGTGGAGCACTGGACAAAATGTGCATTGGCGTCAACTGGGGCGCGATCGAAAAACGTGGTTTCTTCGGTGGCACTAAAACAGAAGCCGTGGATCTGGATGCCTCTGTTGGCGTATACAACGCTAACCGTGAACTGATCGATGTTGTCTATTTCGGCCAGCTGAAATCAAAATGTGGCAGCATTGCCCACTCAGGTGACGATCTGACCGGCGATATGGACGGCGATGACGGCCTGGATAACGAAGTGATCACGCTGGACCTGTCCCGCCTGCCTGCCGAAGCAGAACAGCTGGCATTTGTACTGAACAGCTTCCGCGGCCAGGACTTCAAAGATATTCCCTTCGCCCGCATCCGTATTTACGAAGGCACACCATCCCGGGTAGATAAAGAATTTGCCCAGTTTGATATTGCCAACGATGAAGCCTTCAACGGCGCGGTATCGATGATCATGGCCAAACTGTACAAACGCGACGGCGAGTGGAAATTCAACTCACTGGGTAACCCAACCCGTGATAAAAAACTGGAAAAAACCCTGGAAGCATTCGCCCGCGACTATTTCTAAGGGTATAGCGGCTTAACAGATAAGGATTCAGCCTGTGACAACATCCATGATGCCAGGCGCGAACCAGTCTCTTGTGACGGATCTGTTATCAGTTCACGTCACTACCGGTAAAGTCGCCGATGTGTCCTGCTTTCAGCTCTATGCTGACGGCAAGACACAGAGCGACCCGGACTTCATATTCTATGGCCAGAAACACAATGAAAATAACAGTGTCCGCCTGGCCCAGGAAGGACTGACCACCGTCTTTGAAGTAGACCTGACGCGCATCAAGCCTGATGTACAACGTATCGCCTTCACCATTACCGTCGACAGCGGCACCATCGCCAGCCTGTCCCGCTGCAGTATCAGCGTGCAACACCAGCAGAATACCCTGTGCCACGCCGACGTGCCGATGCAGTCACGGCCCGAGGCCGCGCTGATTCTTGGTGAGCTATACCGGCGTAATGATCAATGGAAATTCCGCTTTGTCTGCCAGGGTTTCAACGGTGGACTGGCAGCGCTGGCTGAACACTATGGCGTCGAGATAGAAGACAGCACACCCCAGCCTGCCCCGCCCACACCTGCAGCGCCGGTACAAACACCCACCAGTACCGCTGCCACACCAGCGATCAATCTCAGCAAAATTACGCTGACAAAAACCAGCCCCAGCATCAACCTGGCCAAGAACAGCAGCAACACCTTCGGCCAGATCAGGGTCAACCTGAACTGGAATCAGGGGCCGAAAAAGACTGGTGGCCTGCTCGCCAGCATGTTCAGTACGGACACCAGCATTGATCTGGATCTCGGCGCTTATATTCACCTCCGTGACGGTCGCAAAGATCTGATCCAGGCACTGGATAAGAACTTCGGTAATTACTCACAGCCCCCGTACGCCGAACTACAGGGCGATGACCGCACCGGCGCCCACAGCGACGGCGAGTGGATCCATATCAACGGCGACCAATGGGCGGATATAACGGAAGTACTGATTTACGCCTTTATCTATGAAGGCAGCCCCAACTGGGGCAAAACCTGCGGCATTGCCACCTTACATATCCCAGGCCAGCCCCCTATCGAGACACGCCTGACGGAAGGGCCTGACGATCGGGGTTTCTGTGTCATTGCCCGGCTGGTCAACATCAACGGAGAACTCAAGGTCGAACGCCTTGATGAGTATTTTAACGGCCACCGACAGGCAGACGATGCCTACGGCTGGGGCTTTGCCTGGGCTCCAGGCAAAAAATAATACGGCGGGCCGGAGCGCCCGCCCGTCAGCTTACTCAATCACATAATCGATCAGCTCATCTTCGCTGATCTCATTATCTTTGACTTCGTACACATTCAGCACGGTGGCACCGGCATTTTTCTGTGAAGCCGGGTCACCGGTCATCAATGGGTGCCAGTCCGGTAAATCCTGCCCTTCATGCACCAGGCGGTAAGCACAGCTCGGCGGCAGCCAGTGAAACGCACTGACATCCTGAGGGCGCAGCTTGACGCAGCTAGGCACCAGCGTGGTGCGCTCTTCATAACGCGTACAGCGGCAGGTTTCAAAATCCAGCAGATGACAGACCACCGTGGTGTAAAACACCTCTTCAGTGTCTTCGTCTTCAACCTTGTGCAAACAGCACAGCGCACAGCCGTCACAGAGGGATTCCCACTGTGGTGGCGTCATATCTTCCAGCGCTGTGCTACGCCAGAATACTTCCTGCGCCACTTAGCGAACCCCGGTTTCGGGACGATCCCGATAGAGATCCAGCATGTAATCATCCTTCACCGGTGGCATCTGCAGAAAATAGCCTTTCTCATCCAGCCCTGCGACCATCTTGTCGGTATCAACCCGCGCCAGCTTTCGATCTGCTTTAAGTGGCATATCCATCACATGGATGGGCGTACCGAACATCTCCAGTAACGCCTCAGGCACTTTACTCAACAGATTCCGCTTCTCGGTATAGATGTACATCTCATCCTTACGCGGGCTTTTGTAAATACTTACAATTTTCATTTTGTCTCCAGCGCGGCAAGCGCCTTTAATAACAGCGGCCCGACCACCTCGCGGCGCCAGGGCGTCATATCAGCAGGCAGTGTATAGTTTCCCTCACTGTCGGCAGAGCGAATCAGCGCTTCCAGCTCTTTTTTACGTAACAGCACTTCCGGCGGCAGATCCCACGCTTCAGCCTGCTGGCGTACCGCCGCCTTTACCGCCTTCATATGCGGTGCCCAATACATATGTAATGGCTGCGGAATCGGTTCGGGCGGTCGATCAACCGCGCTTCTCTGCGCGTTGGCCAGAATCGCCATAATCTGATCACCATAGATCCGTAACGAGCGGTTACGCATCTCCGGCAACCGTCCCAGCTGGCCCTTGTTCTGCGGCCAGCGATCGATCAGCTGTAGCAGTGCCTGGTTACGCAACACCCAGTTGCGCGGCTCATCATCACGGCGGGACACGATCTCACGCCAGGCACTCAGGTCTCGCAGCGCGGCGATCTGCTTGGGATTTTTGCGATACATCTGGGAGAAACGTTTGTAATACTCCACCCCGTCAGGGTCGGTATCCAGCACAGTATCCAGCAGCGCTTCACACTCCTGATCCACCCATTCAGTGCGCCCCAGCTTAGCTAACATCGCCTGCTGACGCTGAACGATTTCGGCCAGATAAGCTACATCCAGAGCAGCGTAATGCTCCTGGGCATCGGTCAGCGGCCGCTGCAGCCAGTCGGAGGTAGTCGCCTCTTTATCCAGCTCCACCGCCAGCTCCTGCTCCAGCATTCGGCGCAGCCCCATGGAGCTGCCCCAGCCAACAAACGCTGCTGCCACCTGAGTATCAAACAGCGGCTGCGGTCGGGCGCCGTAGCTGTTGTAAAACAGCTCCAGATCCTCAGTAGAGGCATGCAGCACTTTAACAACAGCGGTATCTTCGAGCAGCGCTTTAAAAGGTGCGAAGTCTTTCACCGTCAGCGGGTCAATCAGATAACAACACTGATCATCCGCCAGCTGAATCAGCCCCGGTATCGGATAAAACGTATCAACCCGCTGAAATTCGGTATCCAGCGCGACCAGTGGCAGCGTGCGCCAGTATTCTACCCGCTCGGCCAGTTGCTGGTCGGTGCGGATCCACTGCGGCTGCTGGGCGGAACGCTCCAGCTCACGCCAATCGTACTGCGACATAGGTTTTCCTGATTTGTGCTAACTCAGCGTCCGGCGTCCGGCCAGTGCGTGGGCCAGGGTACCGCCATCCACATATTCCAGTTCACCACCCACCGGTACACCGTGGGCGATACGGGTAACCTTGATCGCTTCGTCGTCAATCTGCGCGGCAATAAAATGCGCCGTCGCTTCACCTTCCACGGTCGGATTGGTCGCCAGGATCAGCTCTTTCACCTCACCTGTGGCCAGCCGGGTCAGCAGCCGGTCAATGGCCAGGTCGGCAGGGCCGATGCCATCAATAGGCGACAAATGACCACCGAGAACAAAGTACTGTCCTGCAAAACTGCCAGTCTGCTCGACCGCCAGCACATCCATCGGCGTTTCCAGTACACACAGCACCTGGCTGTCGCGGCTGTTATCACTGCACAAACGGCACAGCTCGGTTTCCGACAGCGTCCGGCAGCTACTGCAACGACCGATCTTTTCAATCGCCAGCCCCAGCGCATCGACAATCCGCCCGGCTCCGGCCCGATCACGCTCCAGCAGATGGAAGGCCATCCGCTGGGCTGATTTGGGGCCGACACCGGGCAAACAGCGAAAAGCGCTGATCAGCTGTTCAATCAGAGGACTGAAAGACATCGATCAGAACGGCATGTTAAAGCCCGGCAGCATCTGCATACCACCGGTAACTTTAGCCATTTTTTCCTGAGTTGTTGACTCAACCTTACGCACGGCATCGTTCACCGCCGCCGCAACGAGATCTTCCAGGATCTCTTTGTCTTCTTCCATCAGGCTCTCGTCCAGGTTGATGCGTTTCACATCATGACGGCCATTCATCTCAACTTTTACCAGGCCTGCACCAGATTCACCCGTGACCACCAGGTTGGCGACCTCTTCCTGGGCTTTCTGCATGTTTTCCTGCATTTTCTGGGCCTGTTTCATCAAGTTGCCCATTCCACCTTTCATCATGGTGTCTACCTCAAAGTTGTATGTTCAGATCAATTCGAATCAATCGGGCTGATGGAGTCAAGTACCAGACTGCCATCAAACTGGCTCAGCAAACGCTGCACCACCGGGTCATTTTTCATATCGGTCACTGCCTGCACCAGTCGCTCGGCGCGTTTGCGCTGCTGGTATTCAAACGGTGTTTCCTGAGTCTGTTTCGCTTCGGTAAATTCTACCTCAAGCGTGGCACTAAAATAATGCTCCAGCGCTCCGGCAATCCGCTGACGGTGGACATCGGTCAGCACCGCACGCTGTGCCTGGGTGTAATGAAAGCTTAGTGTGCTATCACTCACCTGTTCCAGCGAAACACTGGCCGCCAGACTTTCCGTCATTCCGGTCAGCTTCAGCTGCTGCTTGAGCGATACCCACTGCACCAGCGTCAATGTTGCCAGCGCCAGTTTCACCTCATCCGGGGCCTGAGCATGGCGCTTGCCCGGATCGTTATAAATCGCCGCCTGAGGCAACTCGCCACTGGCCAGCGGTGCCGGGGCTGGCTCCGGGCTGTACGACGGTACAACCGGTGCAGAAACCGGTGCGGACGCGGGCGCGGGCGCAGGCTCAAACACAGGCGCAGCCGGGCGAGGCGGTTCAGCCCTTGGCATTGCGGCCCGTGCAGCCGGAGTTGTGCCGCTAAGCGGCTCAGACTTTTTTGCCGGAGGCGCTCCGTAACCATCGTCCATACCCATATCCATGGGCATATCATCTTCATCCCAGGGCGGCGGGTCATTCGCCAGCGGTGCTGATGCTGCTGCACGCGGCGGTTCGGGTTTAGCAACAACCGGGGGCGGCGCTGATTGCGGCGCGGGCTGGGATACATGCTCAGAGACCGGTGCCGGTGGGCGTTCCGCTACTGGTGCTGGGGCTGGGGCTGGCGTGGGTACGGGCGCAGCAACCGCCGGAACAGCAGCCTGCACCGCTGCCTGACCACCCGCTGGCGGTGCGCTGCTGGCCGGGCGAAACGCCGACATGCGCAATAGCGTCATCTCCAGCCCTTCACGGGCATCCGGCACCCAGGGCAGATCTTTGCGCCCCATCAGGGCAACCTGATAGTACAACTGAACATCTTCGGCGGTTAACCGACCGGCCAATTGCTCAAGCTGGTGCTGGTCACCCAGGCTGTTATCAACGCCACCAGGGACCGCCTGAGCGATCGCAACCCGGTGCAGCAAACTGACAAGATCACCCAGTACGGCGTCGTAATCCGGCGAAAAACGCGCCAGCTCATCGACCGTCTGTAACAGTGCCGCTATATCGTGGCTCGCCAGTTGCTCCAGCAACAGGTAAACCAGCCGCTGGTCAATCGTGCCCAGCATCGACCGTACATCGGCCTCGTTCACCTCACCGGCACCAAAGGCGATCGCCTGATCAGTCAGGCTTAACGCATCCCGCATCGATCCATCTGCCGAGCGGGCCAACAGCCACAGCGCCGGTTCTTCGCAGTCAATCCCTTCCTGACCCAGCACGTGTTGCAGGTGCTCCACAATACGCTGAGGGATCATATTCTTGAGATTAAACTGCAGACAGCGCGACAGAATCGTCACTGGCAGTTTTTGCGGATCGGTGGTTGCCAGCAGGAATTTAACGTGCGGAGGCGGCTCTTCCAGCGTTTTCAACAGGGCGTTGAATGAGTGGGTGGAGAGCATGTGTACCTCATCGATCAGGTACACTTTGAAGCGGCCATGGGTCGGTGCGTACTGCACGTTCTCCAGCAGTTCGCGGGTATCCTCCACTTTGGTCCGGGAGGCCGCATCCACTTCAATCAGATCAATAAAGCGCCCTTCGGCGATCTCGACACAGGCACCACACTGGCCACAGGGGGTAGACGACACCCCGGTTTCACAGTTCAGTGATTTGGCGAACAGGCGGGCGATGGAGGTTTTACCCACCCCGCGCGTCCCGGTAAACAGATACGCATGGTGCAGTCTGTCATCATCCAGCGCGTTAACCAGCGCCTTAAGGACATGCTCCTGCCCCACCATTTCGGTAAATGTTTTCGGTCGCCACTTACGGGCGAGCACCTGATAGCTCATTAAGACGTATCCACCGCAAATCGGGTTAAAAAGGACAGCCGCCAATGCTACCGATAAGGCCGCAACAGTGCCAGCGAATCACCTGATTATACGGAGAAAAGCCACACGCTGGGCGAATGCTGATCAGCGTAACCAATGGCAATAAAAGACAGGCAGAATGAATGGTCAGAAATCATGCAGAAAAAGGAAAGCAGCGTAAAATCATTGCCGGAAATAACCCGGCACGCAAGGCGCGCCAGGTCATCCGTTTATCGTCAGGTCAATCCGATCAGAATCGCTGCGCAGGCGACAGCGGCACTACGCGTACGGTATCCCCCGTTCCCACCTGCAGCGCATCCGCCATCAGCTGAGTCAGATTGATGCACTGGCGCGCATTAAGGTTCTGCGACACCAGGGTGCAGGCGAAATCCTGCAGGCCAGTGGTCGCTACCAGGTACTGATCACCCTCTTCCACCTCATCCACCACCCGTACTTTCATGTAGCGACTGTCGCGCACAGCACGGATGTCCGATACCTTGGCTTCCAGCAACGGGCCGCCATCGAAAATATCGCAATAACCTTTGCAGCTCATGCCTTCTGCTTCCAGCAGCTTACGCGCGGGCACCGTCGCTTTATGGGTCTGGCAGACCACCGCCTGGGCTTCTGGCGGCAGCAGGTTCGTGTAGATCGCATGGCGAGGCATCAGCTCAGCGATAAACACCTTGTCCATAGACGACTGACGGTCGGCACAGGCGAAGTCCATGGTGAAAAAGTGACGGCCCAGCCCTTCCCAGAACGGTGAAACACCATCTTCATCGGAGTAACCGCGCATCTCGGCAATCACATTGTCGTGGAACAGGTGCGGGTGTTCAGCCATAAACAGAAAACGGGACTTGGACAGCAGCGAGCCATTTTTGCTATGACGGTATTCCGGGTCTAAAAACAGGGTGCAGACTTCAGAATGGCCGGTGTGGTCATTGGAAATGGTCAGCGTTTGCAACTGTGTTGATACGCCCAGCTCACGCGAGGCATTGCGAATGGTGCCCAGTCGATAGTTATACCAGGGCTCACCCAGCCCAACCGCGGACTCAATACCACAGATCCCGGCAATCACGCCCTGTTCGATATCTTCCAGTACGAACAGATACAGCACTTCATCTACATTATCTTTGGTCAGCTGAAAACCAGCCAGCCCGGCCTCAAACTTGCCGCGCGCCTGAACATCATCATCCTGCAGCGAGGTAAAGCCAGTGCCTGTTTTACGCGCCAGCTCACGAAACGCTGGCCAGTCGGATTCACGAAGCGGTCTGATTACCATCATATGCATAGTTCCCTGAGTCTACGAAACGGCTGAACAACGGAGCCGCTTCTGAATTAAACCTGCCGAACACCCTGTAAACAAAGCATAGCCAATCACCAGAAAAGGTAACAAAAAACATCTGGGAGGCGCATAACGGGGTGTTACGACTGAAGGCGAGGGACAATCTCACAACCGGGCTATAACCGGTTAATCCAGATAGTATGAAGTGACCAAACTAATGGTTATAGCCAAACAACGACCGACTCAGTGCCTGATCGCATCCAGCAGCTGCAGGCTGGCCGCACTGAGCGCCCGCTCCCGGTGACTGACGACCACCAGCGGGCGGCGCAGCTCAAACTCAGCCAGCGGCAAGCGATAAAAACGCTCATCCACCATCCGCTCTGCCAGCAAACTCCAGCCCAGCCCGGTGGCGGCCATAATGCGCAACACCTCGAAATAATCAGAAGGTTCCACAATATCCAGCGCGATGTCGCGCTGGGCAAACAGCTGGTCCACATACTGGCGGGTAAATGAAGTCGCCGTCGGCAGAATCGCCTTGAACCGGCCCAGATCTTTTAACGTCAACCGCTCGATGCCACTGAGGGCATGATCTTTTGCCACCACGAACACCAGCTTTTCATCGCCGATCTTTTCATAGTTAAGCTGACTGCTGGGCTGGGGCGATTCGGTGATATAGGCAAGGTCCAGCGTGCCGCTGAGAATCTTCTTCTCTGCTTCGCTGGAACTGAGAAAATCGATATTAAGATCAACATGGGAATAGTGCTGACTGAAACGGGCCAGCGGTTCCTGCAGGTGGTACAGAGCAATATGCTGGGTGGTGCCAAAGCGCACCTGGCCACATAGCTCGTTGTCCAGATTAACCAACGCCGCCTTCATCGCCTCAGCCCGATGCACAATTGCCTCAGCATGGGGCAGCAACAAGCGCCCAGCTTCCGTCAGCAGCACACCACTACTCAGCCGTTCAAACAACGCATATTTCAGCTCATTTTCCAGCGTCACAATGCGCTTGCTCAGCCCCGGCTGGGTGAGATGCAGCAGCTCAGCCGCACTGGAAAACGAACCCTCGCGGGCCGCCACAACAAACGCTTTCAGAGCAGAGACTTTCATAACAGTGAGTGTACATAGCAGACAGAGGGCGGCCAGTGTACCGCGTCATCACCCTGGCACGCAGTAAAACCGGCCACCCTCAGACGCGGTTAGCCCTTGTTGATCTCACCGCTGTTTTCACGCCAGGCAGCAAAACCACCCTGAATATGCTTCACCGACGGCAAACCCATTTCCACCAGCGTGCGCCCGGCCAGCGCAGAGCGCATGCCCGCAGCGCAAAACAGCACAAAGGTCACATCCTGCTGAAACGCCGTTTTGGCATACGGGCTTTCAGGGTCCACCCAGAATTCCAGCATCCCACGCGGGCAGTGATACGCCCCCGGCACCCGTCCTTCACGGTCCAGTTCACGAATATCCCGAATATCTACAAACTGCACATCCTCACGGCCATGCAGCGCCAGCGCCTCAGTAATGCTGATTTCCTCAACAATCTGATTCGCTTCTTCTACTAATTGAAATATTCCCTTATGAATACGTGGCGGCATCACATCTATTCCTGTGTTTTATTGTTATTTGATCACCGGCTGACCTTCGGCCAGCCTCAGCCGCCCACAGATTACGCCCTGATCAACAACAGCAACAGGCTCCTTCAGTCGGATATACAACGTGGCAGAACAGCACCAGCGAAGGATTTCCCAATCGGCGCGGCCAGGCGACAATGAGCCCAATCAAGACAGGCATTAAAGGTCAGACCAGTTATTGATAATGATTTTAATAAGCATTAGTGCAGATGTATTGTCAGTAACCCGGAATACCGCACTTTATTTAAGGCAGGAACGCCATGACAACACTGGTCGAAATTAACGATTACAAACGCCTGGCCCAGCGCCGGGTGCCGAAAATGTTTTTTGATTACGCCGACTCCGGCGCCTGGACAGAAAGCACCTACCGCGCCAATGAAAATGATTTCCAGCAATTACTGCTGCGCCAGCGGGTGGCCGTCGATATGACCAACCGCTCACTGGCCAGCGAAATGATTGGTCAGGCTGTCAGCATGCCGGTCGCGATTGCACCCACCGGTCTGGCAGGCATGCAGCGGGCCGATGGCGAAATGCTCGCCGCCCAGGCCTGTGAAGAGGCAGGCGTGCCTTATACCCTGTCAACCATGAGCATCTGCTCGATTGAAGATGTTGCCAGCGTGACCCAGAAGCCCTTCTGGTTTCAGCTGTATGTGATGAAAGACCGGGGCTTTATCGAAAGCCTGATCCAGCGTGCCAAAGATGCCCGCTGCTCGGCCCTGGTGCTGACCTTTGATCTGCAAATCCTCGGCCAGCGCCACAAAGATCTGCGCAACGGCCTGTCCGCACCGCCAAAATTCACCCCCAAACATATCTGGCAGATGGCTACCCGCCCGGGCTGGTGCCTGAACATGGCCACCACTCGTCGCCATGCGTTTCGCAATATCGTGGGTCATGTCAAAGGCGTTGCGGACCTCTCCTCACTGGGCGCCTGGACCGCTGAACAGTTCGACCCGAAATTAAGCTGGGATGATATCGAGTGGATCAAACAGAAATGGGGCGGCCCGCTGATCCTCAAAGGCATTCTCGACCCTGAAGATGCAAAACGTGCCGCCAGCAGCGGTGCCGATGCGCTGATCGTTTCCAACCACGGCGGCCGCCAGCTCGATGGCGCGCGCTCCTCCATCGCCGCCCTGCCCGGCATCCTTGATGCCGTGGGCGACCAGATTGAAGTGCATATGGATGGCGGCATCCGCTCCGGCCAGGATGCGCTCAAAGCCATTGCGCTGGGTGCCAAGGGCGTCTACATCGGCCGCCCTTACCTCTACGGCCTGGCGGCACGGGGCAAACAGGGCGTCACCGAAGTGCTGGACATTATCCGCAACGAAATGGACATCACCATGGCGCTGTGTGGCGAGCGTGACATCAACAACATCGGCCAGCACAACCTGGACCCTTACTCACCATTACTGCGTAAACTGGCAGGCGAGCCGGACTGATCGCACAGGCCTTCGTCGCTTACCGGCTGGACCCGGCCAGCACCCCACCGGCGGCAATAAACAGGCTGCCGGTGGCGCGATTAAAGCGCTTCAGATTGTGCCCTCGGGCAAACCAGGGGCTAATCCGGGTGCCTGCCACGGCGTACAGAAACATGATCAGGCAGTCCATCACAAACCAGCTGCCGCCCAGCACCACAAACTGAAGCAGTTGCGGCTGGTCCAGCTGGATAAAGTTAGGGAACAGGGCGGCAAAAAACAGCAGATCTTTGGGGTTACTGATGCCGACCATAAACCCTTTACGGAACAGCGCCATCCCGGACTGCACCGGGTGCGGCGGTGAAGCATCATCGCCGGGCTGAACCGGGGAGGTCGTGCTACGCCAGGCCTGTATCCCCAGATAAACCAGATAGCCTGCCCCCAATAACTTGACCAGCATAAACGCCTCCTGCGAGGCGGCCAGCAGCGCCCCCAGCCCCAGTGATGACAGCGTCATCAAACACATCGCCGCCATCGCACCGCCCACCACAGTCAGTGTCGCTTTGCGGTGGCCATGCAGCACCCCATGAGACATACACAACAGCGCCGAAGGGCCAGGAAAGGCAATCAGCGCAATAATCACACCCATAAATGTCAGCCAGAGGCTCAGACTCATCGTTACACGAAGCTCCACCAGGTTACACAGCCGTCCATTCTACGCCAGCCCGACAACAACGCCCATTACTCCGTTCCAAACCACCGACATCACACACAATTTCCGTTAAACTGCCCGCTCAACTATCGCCAGGATGCGGTTCAGGACGTTAAATGCGCAGTATCTTTCTCAGAATCTACATCGGCATCCTGTGTGCTGTGCTGATCATCGGCGGCGGTGCGCTGCTGGGCTACCGACTCTGGAACGAAGACCGGCTCAGTGATTACCTGGCCAGCAGCAGCCAGGGCACCCTGCAGCTGATCAGCCAGGGGCTGATCCGACATCAGGGCGAGCGCCGACAGCAGTGGCTGGCGCTGAGCAAACGGGTTACCGCACTGCCGCTGGAACTGATCAGCGCCCAGCAACTGCCTGCCAACCTCCAGCTGCACCAGCAATCTGACGATATCCGCCTGCATATCGCTGTGGTTGATGAACAGCGCCGCCTGTTTTTGCCCGCCAGTAACGATCAGCAGCAGTGGCTACAGGTCACTCTGAGCGAAGCCGACATCAACGAGCAACTGATGCGCGGCAGCCAGTTGCTGCTGCTCAATGAGCTGGGCCGCTACCCACAAAGCGAGCGGAAAGCCGCACTGCAACAGCTACAGGCTGCCTTCGCCTACCCACTACACTGGCTGAACAGCACCGAGTTAAGCGCCAATTATCTGCAAAAACGCGCGCTGGTGCGGGGTGATACCGTGGTAGAACTGCAGACCCTTAATAACAGCCAGCGCGCCATCCGCACCCTGGCCCCGATCGGCAACAGCGGTGATTTTCTACAACAGGGGCCAGTGCCCCTGTTCGAGCCCTTCCCACGCGCACTGGTGATTGTCGCCGGTCTGCTCGGGCTGGCGCTGCTGGCACTGGCCTGCTTTTTACTGGTACGTCCGCTGGCGCGGCGGCTGGGCCGGATGGCCGATGAAGTTGACCAGCTGCAACCCAGTGGCCCAAGCAACCCGCTAACCGTTGATGGCAACGATGCCCTGACCGCTCTGGCAGGCAAAATCAACACCATGTCCGCCCGTATCCACCAGCTGCTCAACGCCCAGCGTGAGCTGAACCGCGCTGTCTCCCACGAGCTGAAAACCCCGCTGGCCCGGCTCACCTTCCGCCGCGAACTGGCCCTGCACAAGCTAAACCAGCTCAGTACCGACCCGCTCGACATCCGCCCGGTGGTTCAGCATCTGGACGGCATGGACAGCAGCCTGCAGGAACTCAATTCACTGGTTGAAGAGATCCTGCTTTACGCCAGCATGGAAGGTACGACCCCCACTCTGACCCCCAGCCCGGTGGAACTGAAGGAAATGCTCGACAGCCTGTTTGAACCACTGCGCAGCGAAAACCCGGCCTTGCAGCTGAGTCACAACGCCCTCCCTGGGCTGCAACTGCAGGCCGACCCTCATTACCTGCGCCGCGCTCTGCAGAACCTGCTGGGTAACGCTCAGCGTTATGCCATCAGCCAGATAAGAGTTTCCATCAGCACCCAGCCCGGCCAGCTCTGCCTGAGCATTGAAGATGATGGTCCCGGCATCCCGCCAGAGCAGTGGCAGCAAGTACTGGAGCCGTTCAGCCGGGTGGAATCCAGCCGCAACCGCGACAGTGGCGGCAGCGGGCTGGGGCTGGCCATTGTCCGGCAAATCGCTCACTGGCATCAGGGTGATATCGAACTGGGTCACTCCAGGCTGCTAAGAGGGCTCTGTGCCCAACTGACCCTGCCAGCCCCGAACACCCACAATAATTCAGCAGATCTGATACAAGCCGGTGCTACAAACTGCAACATTTAAATTCTTTAAAAATGTATCATTTGCGCTCACCCTTGATCGATTGACCCAGCGAGACCCCAACGTGAAACAAAGGCCCCTGTTCTACCTCACCCTGCTCACCAGCCTGTTGCTGCATAGCGCAATTGTGCGGGCAGATGACAATACAGACTGGGGCGACTGGGGGCTGGACTCCGATCAGCTGATGCAGGAGCTGGACCGGGACGACTCGCCTTTTGAAGCGATTCCTGAATTTGAAGCCCCACGACAGAAATCAGCCCGTGAACGCCGCCCGCTCAGCGCCCACGAACAGGCTATTTTTTCAGAACTCGACAACAGCGACCTGAGTGATTACCAACCCGCCAAAGGCGATGATGAGGCAGACGAAGACGACGAAGCGTTCAGCCTGCTGGAACAGCTGGAACAGCTGGAACAACTGCACAACGCCACCGGGCTGGGTGAAGCCCTGGAGGCCGGTGAAGTTGATATCTACATTGAAGATGGCCAGCTGGTCATCGAACCGCTGGATGACGAAAGTGATCTGCCCGATGGCTATGACGACCTGCCCGAGCTGCCACTGGATGAGCTGGACCCCGACACCGCGCGCGAGCTGATCGACGCACTCGATACCCTCACCCAGGACGGCGACAGCTTCAGCATTGAGGTCGATGGCGTCGAAATAGAGTTCGACCGGGAATATATCGACGACCTTGAAGACCTCGAAGATCTCGAAGCGTTAATCGATGGGCTGGAGGATGAACTCGACAACGACGAGTTTGGCGACATTCAGGCAGGTGAGTTCGAACGATGAACAGACCTGTATGCTACGGCCACTCGGTTCTGGCCAGCCTGATATTACTTGCCCCGCTTACCGAGGCAGCCTCGCTCACACCAACACCACAGCAGGACCTTAATACCCTGCTGTCGAACGCTGAGCAGCAGCCTGCCCAGGCCATTGCGCAACTGGAACACCAGCTGACAACCCGCCCCGGCTGGCATCGGGGTCGGCTGGAACTGGCCCGGCTCTACTACCGCCAGCAGCAATACTCCGCCGCCCGCAATGCCGTTAAACAGGTGGTCAGCAACGCTAAGCTGCCCACCACCGTGCGTAAAAACGTCCTGACCTTTTATCGCAAAATTCTGCAAGCCGAGCAGGCCCAGCAAAGCCGCCAGGCCAGCACTGATTATGCACAACACTGGCAGCTGGGCGGTCAGCTCAGCCTGGGCAGCGGCTACGACAGCAACGCCAATACCGGCCCCGAAGACCGGGATATCGGCCTGCGCACCCTGCGCCTGAAACCCGGTGCCCTGCAGCGCAGCGACCACTACCTCAACAGCCAGCTGGTACTGCGTGCAGATCGCAGCCTGAGCGCTGCCGACATTACCCCCCGCACAACGGGCCACCTGCGCTGGCGCAACCGGCTCAACCTGTCAAAACGGCAGTACCAGCAACAGCGCCGGGCCGATATCCGCAGCGTACAGCTGGTCAGCAGCCTGCACTACCAGCTGACACCACAGTGGACCCTGGCCAGCCGCCTCCACCTGTCGCACCTGACAGAGGGCCGGGCCAGCGATATCAACTACGTCGGACTGGAGCCATCACTCCAGTGGCAGCAAGACCAACACAGAGTTACCCTGTCGGTACTGCATAAAGATCGCAATTATCTGGCCAGCAAAGCCCGCGCCAAAGATGGCCCCTTACAGGAGCTGGCCCTGCGTTACGACTACCAGCTCGACCGCCAGTGGCGCCTGCAGCTCAGCGGCAGATTGATCGATACCGATTACCGGGGTAAACGCCACAGCTACCATGCCCGCGAAGCCCAGACCCGGCTCAATTACCGCTACAGCGCCCAGCTGGCTCTCTGGAGCCAGCTGCGTTATCGCAGCAGCCATTACCAGGCAGCGGAAGCACCGCTGTACCCGGATGCCCGCGACGAAAATAACCTCAGCCTGCGAGCCGGCGCCCGATACCGGTTAAACGAAGACCTGTCACTGGGGCTGACGCTATCGAGCTACCGCAACCAGGCCAACCACAAACTGCATGACTACAACCGCCAGCTGGCCGAGCTGCGGCTCAACTGGCAGTTTTAAAGCGCGCTAAAAACAGAAGACATTAAGGACAGCTCATGACCGGCCTACGGATACTACTGATTGAAGACGATGCCGAACTGGCCGAACTGACCCAGGAATACCTGCGTGGCTTCGACCACCAGGTCAGCCACGAAGCCGATGGCAGCCAGGCCGTACAGCGCATCCTGGATGAACAGCCAGATCTGGTATTACTGGATATTATGCTGCCCGGCAAAAACGGCATCGATATCTGCCGTGAAGTCCGTGAGCACTATCGCAACCCGATCATCATGCTGACGGCGCGCAGCGATCAGATCGACCAGATTATCGGACTGGAGATCGGTGCCGATGACTACATCTGCAAACCGGTAGAACCCCGCCTGCTGGTCGCCCGGATCAACGCGATCAGCCGCCGTATTCAGCGTGATAACCACACCCCAGCCGCTGATGAAAGCCTGCTTCAGGTACAGGGCCTGCAGATCAACAGCAATGCCCGCGAAGCCAGCCATAACGGCCAGCAGTTGAGCCTGAGCACCCAGGAATACGACCTGCTCCACCTGCTGGCCCGCAACGCTGGCAAAGTGCTGTCCCGTGAGTACATCTTCCACGAAGTACGCGGGCTGGAATACGACGGCATGAGCCGGTTTGTCGACATCACCATCTCCCGCCTGCGCCACAAAATCGGCGACGACCCCCACCAGCCAGAACGGATCAAAACCGTGCGTAACCGGGGCTACCTGCTGGCTACCTGAGCCTGCCAGCCCCTTGTACACACTGTTACATTCCCCCTACCGAACCGCTACAGACTGTACAAATCATCTGACGGATTATGGTTCCAGTCGCTACCGGGAAGCCCTCCCTGGCGAGACAAACCATGAAAAGGATGACAACCATGAACACTCAGACAACTGCCAACAACGCCGCTCAGCCTGCCGCCATCAGCCCTGACGTTGAAGCCCTGTACAGCCAGCTGGATGCGATCTTTGGTGTGCCCAAGGAACTCAGCGCCGAAGAGCAGACTCAGGCCGAAGCGATCATGACTCAGCTCGACGCCCTGTATGAAACTGAAGATGACAACGGTGAGCTGAGTGCGGAAAACACTGCCAAAGCCACTGAGCTGTCCAGCCAGCTGGATACCCTGTACGGGGTTAAATCCTGGGATGCCCTGACCAGCGAAGAACAGGCCAAAGTGGACGCCATCTTCAATCAGCTGGACAGCCTTGAAGGCGGCGATGATGAAGCAGCCCCTCAGGAAGACGCCCTGTACGCCCAGCTGGATGCCATTTTCGGCACCCCCAAAGAGCTGAACGCCGACGAGCAGAAACAGGCCGACGCACTGGAAAGCCAGATTGACGCCCTGTTCGAGGCCATGGAAGACAGCGAACCCACGGCCGAACAGGAGGCACAGATTGACACCCTGTTCAGCCAGATGAGCGCCCTCTACGGCATCAAATCCTGGGATGCCCTGAGCAGTGAAGAACAGGCTCAGGTTGATAACATCTTCAGCCAGCTGGACAGCCTGGAGGGCGGCGATGATGAGGTATCCGACCCGGAAGTGGATGCTCTGTTCGCCCAGATCGACGCCATCTTCGGCATCCCAAAAGAACTGAATGCCGACGAGCAAAAACAGGCCGACGCACTGGAAAGCCAGATTGACACCCTGTTTGAAGCCATGGAAGAAGGCGAACCCACTGCCGAACAGGAAACTCAGATTGATGCCCTGTTCAGCCAGATGGACGCCCTCTACGGCCTCAAATCCTGGGATGACCTGAGCAGCGAAGAGCAAGGCCAGGTCGACGCCCTCTTCAGTCAGCTGGAGCAGCTCGACGGCCAAGGCGACGATGACTGGGGTGACGACGAAGTAGGCGGTGAAAGCTGGGCCAGTGAAGACGGTGATGACTGGGGTGACGATGAAGAAGGCAGTGACGAAGACGACGGCTTTAACATCGGTAACGACAGCATCCAGTTCAGCCAGCTGAACGGCAACAACGCAAACACCTTGGACTGGAGCAATATGGGTGACAACATGGGCGAAGCCGGTGACTGGGCTCAGGCATGGAGCTACGACGGCGACACTCAGGCCGATAGCAGCAACGACATCAGCTTCAGCGGCCAGGCTGACAGCATGATGGATATGGACAGCTTCTGGTTCTGATATCCCGTAAACCGGCTATCCCTTCCAGCCCCATACGCCCTGCGTATGGGGCTTTTTAACGCCCCGTAAAAACCACTCGGCCATCGGCAACACCGCCCGCCTTATTTAAAGCATACAAACGTTATTGTAGCGATTTAAACAACATAGCGTTTCCGATCAATATTTATCCAATTCAATTGATAATTGTAATTTTTCAGTTTGAATTCATATTCAACAATAGAATCCATTCCACATAAACAATCACGTTAATAATTAATTAAAACCGCCAACCCACCCGGTCACAAAATGAACAAATACCTGATAGCCAGCACGTTTATCGCTTCATTTTTATCGCTGTCTGCCTCTGCTGAGGTAACCATCAACACCGGCACGGGTATCCAGATCCTGGCGCACAATGGCCAGGAGGTCAGCACGACACAGCTGCAGACCAATAACGGCACCCACCAGCTACTGGTTCGCTATCAGGTTGATCTGTCTCGAAAAAAAGACAATGCACAACTGGAAAATTCCGATACCTGGGTGCTGCTGTTTGACGCAGACGATCAGACCCTGCAGCTCAGCACACCGCCTGTCCGCAACCTCAATCAGTTCCGCCAGTTCAACCGCAACGGCAACTGGCAGCTAAAAGCGGCGGATAACAACCCAGTATCATTTGAAAAAAGTCCGCTTAAAAAAGAAGGCTTTCAGTTCGCCCGTAACTATGTACAAGAACTGGCCAAATTTAATAATACCGACCACCCTGCTGCCTTTATAAGCCACACAGAATATAAAGCGCCGATCAAAAAACACGCAAACTTTACCCAGAATAATATACCTGAAACCGGCCAGCCAGAAACAGCCATCAGCACCGAACAGATGCTGCACTACTGGTATAACGCCGCGGATAAAAACACACAGATTCGCTTTAAAAACTGGCTAAAAAGCCAGCACTAATAACTCTACACTTGCTTAGACTGCACGGAGATTTACCCATGAAAAAACTGATCCTCTCTACTCTGGTTGCCGGTATCGCTGCCGCAAACACCGCTGGCGCAGCAACCATCTACGAGGGTAACGGCCTGAGCTACAAAATGAATGGCGACTGGCAAATCCAGCTGCGCCAGGACGTGGGCGACGATCAGGACCTGAACGTTGATTTTGATGATCTGGAAGTCAAAAACCGCATCGAATACGACCTCGGCAACGGTCTTACGGCATTCGGTCAGCTGGATTTCGGTTTCAAAAAAGACGCAAATGGCACCGCGGATGGTTCACACCTGGAAGAAGCCTATGTCGGTCTGGATTTCGGTAGCGCCACCGTAGCCATCGGTCAGATGGACCTGGCCGGTGACAACTTCGGTATCGAAGCCCAGTACGAAAACACTCTGGCAGAAGACCGCTTCGAAGCCGTGCGTGATGCCGGTGACGACGTACTGCGCGTAACCACCGAGCTGGCGGGCGTTTCCATCATCGCCACCGCTGAGCTGGAAGCAGAAAGCGAAGCCAGCGGCGACGGCAAAGCCTTCGACCTGTTTGCTGCAACACGCATCGGTAACGTTGATGTTGCCGCCGCCTACCAGCGTGCTGAAGAAGCCGGCACCGCCGACATCGACAGCTGGGGTGTCAGCGCCTCCTGGGATGCGGGCTTCGCCACCCTGGCAGCGGATTACAGCACCTCCGACACCGGCGCAACTGATATCGACCAGTACAACCTGGCCGCTATCATCCCGGTTGCCGCGACCACCAACGTTGCCCTGGGCATGGCTAACATCGAAGAAGATGGCAGCGACGACATCAACGAATGGTACGCCAACGTAACCTACGCCTTTGCCAACCAGCCAAACGTTAGCGTGTTTGCAGAAATCGCTGACACTGACGAAGCCAACACCGACCTGGGTGGTCTGGTAGGTCTGCGTCTGAAGTTCTAACAAAAACACCACAGCAAGCGCCGGGTTCACCAGTACCCGGTGCTTGTCCGGTGCGCCAGCCGACCCCTTCCGGCTGACATACCCGTGAATTCGCCGGACCGCTGTCCGGCTTTTTTATGGCTGGGCATTTATGACGCCCACAACCAACATTTCTGATACATTGCCGCCTGATCATTAATCTGGCGACAGCGCATCACCCTCTGCACTGAGCAGACCGCAGCCTCGCCCCGACAATGGAATGACTATGTATCTTGAGTTGCTGTTACTGTTTGCGGCGGGCTTTTTTGGCGGCGTGATTAACTCAATCGCTGGCGGCGGCAGCTTTATCACCTTCCCCGCACTGCTGTTTGTCGGCGTCCCGGCCATCAGCGCCAACGCCACCAACACCTTCGCCTCCTGCGCCGGTTACCTCAGCGGCACCTACGCCTTTCGTAAAGATCTGGCCGCCCACAAAGCCGAACTGCCGCGCTTTATCCTGCTCAGCCTGATCGGCGGCATCAGCGGTGCCTGGCTGCTGCTGCAAACCCCGGAAGCGGTATTTATGGAAGCCGTGCCCTGGCTGCTACTGTTCGCCACCGTGCTGTTCATCTTCGGCGGCCAGCTCAACAGCGCACTCAAACAGCTGGCCAGTAAACACCGCCACGCCTCTGCCGTGGGCGGCCTGCTGTTACTGTTATTGCTGCTTGGCGTCTGCATCTACGGCGGCTTTTTCAACGCCGGGCTCGGCATCATCACCCTCAGCTACCTGGCCCTGGCCGGATACAACAACATCAACACCATGAACGGCCTCAAATTGCTGGTTTCCTCCACCGTCTCCCTGATCGCCATCGCGCTGTTTATCTACGACGGTGCCATCGCCTGGTATGAAGGCAGCATCGTCCTGCTCGGCACCCTGACGGGCGGTTTTGTGGCAGCACACGTCTCCCGGCAGATTCCACAGCGGTATGTTAGACAGTTTGTCATATTGGCCAGTAGCGGAATTACGGCGTACTTCTTTTTTGATATTTATGGGTGAGAGGGTATTGAGAGGTTGTATGTTTGGCTATACAGCGGCGCAGGGTACATCACGCAGACATAGATAACGGTACAGCTAGCGCTTATTCGTACCCAAGCCCCAACTCCTGGTCCAGATCACATTGATGAGTTTGGTGCTGAGATCAAACGCGGTGAATATGTAGTAGTCTAATGATCCCGGACGCTATTTTGAGGTGGTACAGTGCCACCAGAAGGAGAAGTGTCTATGGCCAATAAACGTCGAACACTCAGACCCAGTATTGAGAGGTCGATCACCTTACCCATCATTACACGGTCGAATAACTGCTCAACCTGCCCCAGCACAAAGCCTGCTTTCTGCACAGCTACACGCCTGCAGCGAGTTCGCAAAGACCTGCGAATAGACGCTAAAGATAGACGCTGACGGATGCTTTCAGGCACAGGAATACGAAAGTAGAAAATACCGTGACGGGAACGTTCAAGATAGGCGTTGTGTCGCACTTTGTGTCTCACCTGCAGTCTGCAAGCGAATTAAAAAGCAAGGCTCTAAGAGAAAAGAAGATAACGTAGAATTGGGGGCAGCTCCACCAGCCACATCCCGGCACACGCGACCACCGCTGTGGCTGCTCCCTTCCGGGCCTGACCAGGTTCACGGTTTTGCGTTGCGAGAGGACCAGCAGAGCTACCATCACGATAGCGCCGAGAACTCAGCACCGTCCGTTGTCTTTCAACTCAGGACGGGGCGTATGTTAGCATCGTTTCAGCTGATTGCAAGTTCTCTTTTCTATTTGGAAACAAAAACATAGCGCTGTTCAATGGCTAGCCACCCAGCCCGGTCAGGCGGGCTGTTTTGGCTCGCCGAAGGGTTCGGCATCCGGGTCCAGATCGACGCTGATATCCAGCTCACTGGCGGCCTCCCGATCATTGGCCAGCTCGTCTGCGGTGGGGAAACTCACCATCGCATCCAGCTGGTTGACGATGTATTCAGCAATCGGAATGGCGGAGGTGGCCGCCGGGGATGGCGCGTTGCACACTACCAGCGCGCGGCTGGTTTTCTCAAACAGGAAATCATCCACCAGGGTGCCATCCGGGCGCACGGCCTGGGCACGGATACCGGCGGGCCAGGGTTGCAGGTCGGCCTGGGTCAGCTGGGGGCAGTATTTTTGTACCCGCGCCAGGTAGCCACGCGTACTCAGGGAGTTGCGCAACTCGTTGACGCTGGCCCCCAGGTGGCGGGCGATCAGTTTACGCAGGCCGCTGAAGCGCAGCATGGCCAGGGTTTCTTTCAGGCTGAAGTCGGTTTTCTGATAGCCCTCGCGTTTAAACGCAAGCACCGCATTGGGGCCAACGGTGACACTGCCGTCGATCATCCGGGTCAGGTGAACGCCCAGGAACGGTAAACTCGGGTCCGGGATCGGGTAGATCAGGTGGTTGACGATCTGGTTATGCTGCGCCGCCAGCTGGAAGTACTCACCGCGGAACGGGATGATACGAAACGCCGGGGTATTGCCCAGCATGCTGACCATGCGGTCCGACTGTAGTCCCGCGCAGGCGACCAGATAGCTGGCCTGTACCCGATCCGTCTGACTATAGGCGGTCACCCGGTCGTGGAAGGTTTCCAGTGAGCTGACCTGCATCTGATAGCGGATCTCGCCGCCCGCAGCGATAAACAGCTCTGCCATTTTGCGGCAGATACGGGCGTAATCAACAATCCCGGTGGACGGCACAAAGATCGCACCCACGCCACGGATGCCCGGTTCGCGGGCCTGCAGCTGGGCCTGATCCAGTACCTCAATCTCAAGTTTATTCTCAGCACAGCGGCTGATCAGGGTCTGCATGCGCGCCAGTTCGGTGGCGTCGGTGGCCACCAGCAGCTTGCCGCAGTTGTCGTAAGGGATCTGATGCTGATCACAGAAGGCGCGGGTGGCCTGGTTGCCCGCCTTGCAGAACTGCGCTTTCAGGCTGCCAGGGCTGTAGTAAACACCGGCATGAATCACCCCGGAGTTACGCCCGGTCTGATGTCTGGCCGGGCCCTCTTCTTTCTCCAGCAGCACGATAGACCGGCCCGGATAGCGCTGCTGTAACTCCAGCGCTGTGGCCAGTCCCAGAATGCCACCGCCAATCAGCATAAAATCATAAATGGGTCTCATCGTCTGCTCCGCATCCATCGCTGTATCAATAACGCGAGTATACCTGATCAGCGCCCGGCGTTAATGCCAGTAAACAGGGGGAAAGCAGACAACGGTAGTTGTCCAGACCGACCGCTATGCCATAATGTGCGCCCGAGATTAACCGCGCAGCGCAGTTTTCGTGATATGGCGAAAGGCGCGCGCACTGACACGGTGCTGACACCATGAACACTGCGAAAAAGATCATCGCGTACCAGGGCGAACCTGGTGCTTACTCTCACCTCTCCTGCCACCACGCGCACCCGGAGATGGAGGCCGTTGCCTGCGAGACCTTTTCGGATGCGATGTTTATGGTCGAGCGCGGTGAAGCGGCGCTCGCGATGATCCCGCTGGAAAACTCCACGGCAGGCCGGGTAGAAGAGATCTACCGGCTGATCCCGCAAACCAGCCTGCATATCGTCGGTGAGCATTTTGAGCCGGTCAACCACTGCCTGCTGGCGCTGCCTGGGGTCACCGTGGACGAGCTGAAAACAGTCTCCTCCCACCCCCAGGCGCTGGCCCAGTGTGATGGCCACCTGAAAGAACTGGGCCTCAAGCCCATTGCCGCGCTGGATACCGCCGGTTCTGCCAATGCCCTGCTGACCCGTGGTAACCGCAGCCACGGTGCTATCGCCTCCAGCCTGGCCGCCGAGCTGTACGGGCTGGATATTCTGCAGGACTACTTTCAGGATAAAACCGGTAACACCACCCACTTCCTGATTCTGGCCCGCGACAGCCATATGCCTGAGCGCACTGCCGATACCCGGTTCATCACCACCCTGCTGTTTACTGTGCGTAATATCCCGGCGGCGCTGTACAAGGCACTGGGCGGTTTTGCTACCAATAATGGCAATATCGTCAAGCTGGAAAGCTACATGGCGTCCGACACCATGAAAGCCACCAGCTTTCACCTGGATGTGATCGGACACCCGCAGGACCCGGATATGAAGCACGCTCTTAAAGAGCTGGAGTATTTCAGTAAAGGGCTGCGCATTATGGGCACCTATCCGGCCCATCCATTCCGCGACAAAGGCGATCAGATACTGGACGACTGAGCCATTCTGACGGCCCGCCTTACAGCCCCGCTCTGGCGGGGCTGTTCTGTTTTAGCCTACCAGAAAGTCAGCTTACATGGCTGCACACAGGTATTGCTGCAAATGCACATACCCCGACAGCTACGCAACAATGGGCTATATAAGACAACACGAAAGTATTATATTGCAGCGCACAAAAAGTCTGCCATACTTCAGCTGCGTTTGAAGTTTCAGGCAGTATTGCGAAATGACAGCCGCATCCCTTTTTTAACTCTGGCCACTCTAAGAGTTAACGTATTTTCAGCCTTCCGCTGTTCGGAGGGCTTTTTTTTGTCTGTACCCCGCCTTATCCCATCAGCAAATGGGTTAACAAGGCCCGCAGTTTGCCCGGTTTCACCGGTTTGTTAAGCATGGGCAGCCCCTGTTCCCGATAATGCCGCCGGGCGCTGTCACTGCGATCCGCCGTGATCAGCATCGCCGGTATCTCTCCCAGCAACGCCCGCACTGCTGCGATGGCGTCAGTGCCCACCTGCTGATTATTCAGGTGGTAATCCGCCAGAATAACATCCGGTTTATAACCCCCTGCACACGCCGCCAGCGCCTGAGCCTGATCTTCAGCCAGGGTAACTGTGGCGCCCCACTGGGTCAGCAGGGTGTGCATGCTGACGAGGATATTCTCATCGTTATCGATCACCAGACACTGGCTGCCCTCCAGGCTGTCCAGCACCGGGGTCAGTTCACCGGCGGGCAGCACCGCCGCCTGCGGGTTAGCCACCAGCGGCACGGTCACGGAAAACATCGAGCCCCGGCCTGGCCGTGAACTGACATTGATCGGATGCTGTAGCACCCCGGCTATACGCTCGACAATCGCCAGTCCCAGTCCTACCCCTTTGCGTTCTCCCTGGCTGTGGCACTCAAGCTGCTGGAACGCCTGGAAAATATCCTCCAGCCGGTTGGCCGGTATACCATCGCCGCTGTCCCACACCTGCAGGCTGAGCTGATCGCCTTCGCGCCGATATCCCAGCAATACCCGGCCTTCCGTGGTGTATCGCACCGCATTGGTCAGCAGGTTACGCAAAATCCGCAGCAACAGCCGCATATCCGAGTGAATCACCAGATCGGCACTGCGCACCCGCAACTGCAATCCGGCTTCGGCAGCCAGCGGCTGAAACTCGGCCTGCAGCGTTTCAAACAGGCAGTTGAGGCTGAAATCCATGGGGTCAGGCTGTACACCATTCTGATCCAGCCGGGCAATATCCAGCAGATCGGTCAGCAGCTGCTCGGCCCCTTCCAGTGCCATATGCACCCGCCCGACCAGGTGATTCTCCTGGGGGCCAATATCACGTTCCAGCAAGGCGGCAACCAGTAACCGCGCAGCGTTCATCGGCTGCAGAAGATCATGGCTGGCAGCGGCCAGGTATTTATCTTTGCTCTGATTAGCCAGCTCTGCCGCCTGTACGGCAACGTGCAGTTGCTGTTCGATCTGTTCGCGTTCAGTGATTTCCAGCCGTAGCTGGTCGTTAAGGCGGGTCAGTTCTGCGGTGCGGGCGTCCACCCGGCTTTCCAGGATTTCATTCAGCTGCCGCAGGTTACGCTGGTCCTGCACCCGCTCGGTCACATCCTGAATACAGGCTTCCACCAGCGGCACGCCATTTTCATCCTTGAGCAGTACATTAAGTGCCACGTCACGCAGCTCGCCATCAGCCCGGCGGATACGGGTTTCGTAGCCACGTACCAGGCCTCGATCCTGCAGCAATGACACCAGCAGTGCGTAGCTGGCCGGGGTTTCAAACAGCTGACGCAGATCTGGCACCTGCTGGCGCAGGTGTTGCTGATCAGCATAGCCACACAGGTGTGCCATCGCCGGGTTGGCATCCACCAGCTGGCCCTCCAGGCTGGCCTGGAAGATGCCATGCAGGGCGTTATCGAACAGCCATTTATAGTGATTACGCTCCGCTTCCAGCTGTTCAATGGTGGTGGCCAGTTCGGCATGGTAGGTCTTGCGAACGGAATGGTTGCCCAGCCCGATCAGATCCTCAAAATTAGCCGTCGTCACCCCCGCCTCAGAACGCTTCTTCATAAACCGCCTCAACATCGCGCTGATTGGATTTACGCGGGTTGGTCACTATGCAGGGGTCACTCAGCGCCTTGCGTGATAGCACCGGGATATCACTGAGGCTGACACCCGACTCGGCCAGACCCTGGGTCAGGCCCACATCACTTTTAAGGCCAATTACCCTTGCCATTAATCGCTGGCGGATCTCGGCGCTGTTCAATCCACGCAGGTCCAGTCCCATGGCATCGGCGACAACTTTGAAACGGTCTTCGGCGTGGCGATAGTTAAAGTCGATCACATGCTCCAGCAACATGGCGTTACACAGGCCGTGGGGCAGATCGAGGAAACCGCCCAGGCTGTGGGACATGGCATGCACCGCCCCCAGAATGGCATTTGAAAACGCCAGCCCGGCTTTCATGGAGCCCAGCATCACCTGCTCACGCAGTTTGATGTCCAGCGGGTTGTTTACCAGCGCGACCAGATTGGTATTGAGCAGCCGAATAGCATCCAGCGCGTGCATATCGGTCAGCGGCCCGGCCCCGGTAGACACAAACGCTTCGATGGCATGCACCAGCGCATCAACCCCGGTACAGGCGGTCAGGAACGGGTCCATGGTGGCGGTGGTTTCCGGGTCGATCAGTGCCACATCGGGCACCACCGCTTTGGAGACAATGGAGATTTTCATCATCGCCTGTTTATCGGTGATGATGGCAAACTGCGAGACATCCGCCGAGGTGCCCGCCGTGGTCGGGATAAACACCAGCGGGGGAATAGACACCCGAATGGTATCAACCCCTTCAAAGTCGAGAATACTGCCACCGTGGGCGCTGACGATGCCGATACCTTTGGCGCAGTCCATCGGGCTGCCACCGCCAACGGCCACAATCACATTGCACTGCTGCTCGGCGTATAACTCAGCCCCAGCGGCGACCTCTTCGGCACGGGGGTTGGGGGAGACAGCGGTAAACGTGACACAGGGGATGCCCTGGCCTTCCAGGTGCTGCTGGATATCTGCCACCCAGCCCGCTGCTACGACACCCGGGTCTGACACCAGCAGGACTTTACGCGCACCAAAGTTACGCGCGTAGTTCGCCGCCGCGTGGCGCGCGCCTGCACCGAAGATAATCTCCGGTGATACAAATTTTCGCAGACTTGAGACATCTGTAGTCATTGTTATATGTCCCTGGGTGCATGGTGCGCTGGCGGCCATCGCGGGTATGCGATGGCGCTCAGCCCATGCGGTTTCATTGTTATTATTGGGGCCTTCACCGTTGCGTTAATCGCATCCCTTAGCGCTGCGCCAGCCCATTGCAGACGTTGACCGGCGTGTATGATCCCACACTCAGGTGGCCGGGTAGCAGGCACAGAAACAGCAAACCCTCGATATTACCCCCAAAGTGCGGACCGTTAAACATGACGTTTGAGCGTTATCCTGCACCCGGGGGAAACGGGCCTGGCCCGCGGGTATTGTAACCAGAGTCGCACGCCTCAGGTAGTAGTCCAGTCATCGTGTTCATACTTTCTGCTTACACTACCGGACGAACGCCCGGCAACCCTGTCTCCCCCTCTTTGTCGTGCGCCTCAGGGGGCGCTGCCAAACACTGGTAAAAACCCAACCACCCGCCAATTTCGCAGCCCCGACAGATCCCTGACCATGGTCTGAAATCTGTTGATGCCCGCCATGCCGGGCCCAGCAGACTCTTCAGCTAACCCGGATCTGTATCGAGGCAACCATGAAAAATAATAATCAGCCCCATCACGCACTGGCCGTCGCCCTTTCCCTGGCGCTAAGCGCCGGTGCCTGTAGCAGTGCTGTTGCCGGTATTACTTTGTATGACAACGATGGCACCACCTTCAGCGCGGATGGCCTGATCAATACCTTTTACGTCAACAGCGACATTGACGATGTTGATAACAGCCTGGACCGTCAGCAGGCACGGGTGAAGATGGGCTTCCTGCCTAACTGGATCGGTTTTAATATGACCAAACAGGCCGGGGATCTAAAACTGGGCGCGCGCTCCTCGTTCTGGGTATCCATCAACGACAGCGACCCGGTCCGGGCCAGTAGCGCAGGCCACGGCGTTACCGATACCGGTATCGATGTGCGGCAGTTTTACGGCACCGTGGATGGCACCTGGGGCCAGCTGCTGATCGGTAAAGATTTCTCACTGTTTGGCCGGGCCAATATTTTTGGCGATGAGCTGCTTAAAGGCTATGGCCAGGCGGGCTCAGATGGGCTGGTCGATGGCGCGAATGTTTCGTTCGGTAATATCGGCACCGGTTACCTGTACCCGTTCCCAAATTCACAGATCACCTGGCGCAGCCCGACCAAAAGCGGCCTGCAGCTGGCGGTCGGCATCATGGACCCGAACAAATCAGCCGTCGGCTCAGAAGAGGACAGCCCACGGCTGGAAGCCGAACTGACCTGGCAGGGCAGCTTCGATAAAACGACCATGCGTGCATGGCTGGGCGGTATGACGCAAGAGTCCAGCAATACGGCGGGCGATGTAAATGCTAATGGCCTGTCTTACGGGGCCAACATCGGCTTTGGCGGGCTGTCGTTAACCGCCTCCGGCTTTGATGCTGAAGGCGTGGGTACTGCCGGGCTGGCTAACTTTGTCTCATCCGACAGCGGCGATGTCAGCGGTTACCTGCTGCAAGCGTCCTACACCCTGAACAAGGAACGCTTTGTACTGTCCTATGGAGAGAACGACGGTGGCACCACTGCGGGCGCCAATGACCTGGACGCAGAGAATACCGCGCTGGCCTGGTTCCACAGCGTAAACGACAACCTGAAACTGGTCGCTGAAATCGACCGCACCGAAACCCCGACCCGGGAAACTGATACGGTCGCCATCGGTGCAGTACTCAGCTGGTAAGCCAATGAAGGAAAGCCTGAATACGTAGTGACGTTCGACGCAGAAATGCACTGAGAAAAGCGCTCACCCTGAGCGATTGTGCCAGGCGCACTCCCGGCACTGTCTATGCCCGTGATGGATACTTCCCCTGTCCATCGCGGGTATTTTTTTGCCTGCCCCTGTAGCAGCGCGCTCCGCGCGCGTCAGGCATTGGCACCAGACCCGGACGTTCGCGGAGCGAACTGCTACAAGATGCCTTACCTTCAGAAATCGTCGTCAGTCAGCTCGGTCAGTACGACTTCACCACATTTTTTACATTTACCTTCGATGTAAATAGTCCCTTTAAGCTCATACTCTTCAGGCTCAGCCATCCCCAGGTTCACTTCCTGACAGCTGTCGCACCAGGTTTGCTCCAGGAAAGCCTGCTGGTCTTCTTCACTGCGGCTGAAAAAATCGCGTTCGGTACGTTCAGTCATGTCATCTCTCGTTAATCAGATCGTCGGCCAGTTCAGGCTGAAGGGGTCGTCCGCCAGTGTCGTCAGGGCAGAGGCAAACTCAGGCTGGGTAAACAGCTCGCCGCAGTGTGGCGGACAGACAAACCGGTAGTCTTTACCCGCCAGGGTAAACGCCAGCGCCCAGGCGTGCAGGTACGCCCGGTCCGGGGTGGCATCAGTCTGTTCATGGTAAAGGCTGTCACCAATAATCGGCGCGCCGATGCTTTTCAGGGCAACGCGTAACTGGTGGGTTTTGCCGGTACGCGGGCGCAAGACAAACAGTCGCTGGCCAGCCGTTACGCTGTAGCTGAAAAACTGCGTCACGGCAGGGTTAGTCTGAGATTTGGCCAGCTTCCAGGCACCGCGGCGGGCTTTTTCCATATCGCCCCGAATCAGCCCCTGTTTCTTGCGCGGCTTACGGTCCGACAGCGCCAGGTAATATTTCTCCACCTGGCGCTCACGAAAGGCAGCGGATAGCTCGGCCGCGACGGCCGGGTTACAGGCCAGCAACATCAACCCGGAGGTGACTTTGTCCAGCCGGTGTACCGGCGACAGTTGCGGGTTGGCAAGATCCTGCTGCAACTGCATGACCAGACCGGTGTCGGCCTGGTCTTTGTGCACGGATACGCCCGGCGATTTGTCGATCAGTACAAAGCTGTCATTGGCTTCTACGATGCGGTACATCAGACACCCCGTCAGTGGTAAAACGCGCCATGGTGGCGTAAGCGGGGCCTGGATTCAAGCATCAGACAGCAGATGCAATAACGCTGTTTTCAGCTTCAGGGGTTTTATCGGTTTATGCATCAGCTCATAGCCCCGTTCACGGATGCTATGTTTGAGGGCCGGGCTGTGGTTAGCCGTGATCATCAGCACCGGGGCGGTCACTGTGCGCTGATTATTCAGCCAGCTGACCAGATCCAGCCCACTGGCACCGTTGTCCAGGTGATAATCCGCAATCACCAGTCCAACCCGCTCACCGGCCACATCGACCTGTAACTGCAGGTGTTCACGCGAACGCGCCGTCAGCACCTTGCAACCCCAGCCACCGAGCAAGGTGGCCATGCCATCACAGATCGCCTGATCATTATCGATCACCCAGACCGGCGCACCTTTGAGCCGTTCCAGCCCCGGCATCTGCGGAATCGACTGCGGCAGCGGCACCTGACGCAAAACACCACAGGGCACGGTCACCGAGAATACCGAACCACGACCCTCCCGTGACCGTACCTGGATGCGGTGCTCAAGCACCTGGGCCATTTTATCGACAATCGCCAGCCCCAGCCCCAGGCTGTTATCCCGGCGACGTACGTTCGGCAGCCGCTTAAACTCCTGGAAAATCGCCTTGAGCTGGGTCTGCGGAATCCCCATACCGGTATCCCAGACCTGGATTTCAACGCCTTCTGTACGCGCCCGGCAGGCCAGTAATACCTGCCCACCGGGTGAATAACGGATAGCATTGGTCAACAGATTACGCACAATCCGTGCCAGCAGCTGCGAATCAGAGTGCACCACCTGATTCAGCCCGCGGTAGCGAAAGCCCACCCCTTCTGCTTCGGCAATACAGCTGAATTCATTGGCAATATTGTTCAACAGATTAGACAGGCGGAAGCTGCCAGTATCCGGTTTGACCGTCCCGGCATCCAGCTTGGAGATATCAATCAGGGTGCTGATCAGTGATTCAACATCTTCCAGCGCCGTACCTGCGGACTCCACCAGCATAGTGCTTTCGCCCACCAGCTCGCGATCTGCTAACGCGCTGATAAACAGCCGGGCAGCATTCAGCGGCTGCAACAGATCATGGCTGACAGCGGCAAGGAACTTGGTTTTTGACAGGTTAGCCCGCTCCGCCTCACGCCGCGCATCACCGGCGGCCGCTTCAGCCCGGGTACGGTCATCCACCTCCTGGCGTAACTGATCGTTGAGGGCAACCAGCTCTGAGGTGCGCTCGTTCACTCGCTGTTCCATGGTCTGGTAGGCTTCGCACAGTGCCTCGGCGCTTCGACGGCGTTCGGTAATGTCCCGCGCCAGCACAAAGATTCCTACGGCCTGGCCCTGCCCATCCAGATCCGGCACGTAGGAACGCTGCATATAGCGCAGCTCACCTTCATGGTCAGCCTCTTCGACCTCAAAGGTTACCGACTCACCGCCTAGCGCCCGGTCAACCCAGGGCAGTAAACGCCTCACCTGAGACTCTCCCAGCACCTGACTGATCGTTTTCCCTTTGGCTTCTCCTTTATCCCAGCCATACCAGCGGTTGTACTGCTGATTGGTAAAGCTGTAGCGGAGCCGGCAATCAACATAGGCAATCAGGGCGGGCACCTGATCAGTGATCATCCGGATCCAGCGGGCACTCTCGCGTAATTTTTCGGCGTGCTGATGACGCTCGGTAATATCCAGATAGGTCGCGACAAAGCCACCGCCCGGGGTGCGGTGACTCTGCACCTCCAACATCCGGCCCTGGCATGGGGCGGTGAACGTAGGACCATCACCCTGCTCAGATAACAACAGCTTCTCGCAGCTATCCTCTCTGAAAACCTCACTGACGTGGGGGTGATCAGCCAGTCTCGTGTCACTCGCACAGGTAAGCTCAACAAAACGCTGGTTCCACAGCGCAACCCGGGCATCCGGGCCAACCAGCACAACACCCTGAGCCAGGTTATCAACGGTGGACTGCAGCAAACGCATTTTTTGTGCCAGTGCCTGTTCACGGCGCTGATTTTCAGTGGCTTTAAGCTGGGTAATATCGGTATACAACACCACCCGCCCACCGTTACTGGTCGGCCGCTCACTGACCTGCACCCACTGACCATTACCCAGCCGGTAGACCCGGGTGTTGTCATCTTCCAGGTAGCACTCCTGCACCAGGCCGCTATCATGGGCCAGCTGCTCCAGATTATTGATCTCCACCCCGACACTGATATCCACCGCCGTTGTTTGCCACAGGTCGGCAAAAGGCTGGTTATACAGCATGATCCGGCAGCGCTCATCGAATAGCACAAAGGCATCGGAGATACTGTCGATCGCATCCATCAGCAATTGCTGGAACAGCGCCGTCTGGGCGTTGGCCTGCTTGAGCGCCTGGTGACTGATTTTCAGATCTGACAGCGCCTGGTTCAGCGCGCCAGTGCGCTCCCAGACCTGTTCAGCCAGCACTACCGAGTGTTCAAAAGCCGCGTAAGGCCCGGTAACCCGGCCCGATTCAACCCGCTCAATCAGGACTCTGTTAATCCGCTGTAAACGGCCATTCTCGGTTTTCAGGGCCAGCAGTTGCTGCTCCATGCTCTTGTCATTCATGGGGTATCTGTCCAATCGCCACGCCGGTAAATGTCTGGTTAAACACCATGCCTGAATAGTGCTCACCGTAGGTATTAAAGCCGATCACCTTAAATCGCCTGAGCAGGCTGGAGGTATCATCATCCAGCCCCAGCACCCGAGACTCAAGCCGCCGCGCCAGACAATCAAAACCAAGAATAACCTGCGCGCTACCAATCTCCTGCTCCACCCCCTGCAGCGTATGCAGCAAGTGCTGGCGCATATCCGCTCGCTCCATCCGGGTCAGCACTACGCCCGCTTCGATCGCTGAATAGAAGGTCAGACTCAGATCTGGATTGCATTGCTTGATGGCGCGCACATAATATTGATCACCCAGCTTTACGGCGATAGGGTTAAGCGCCAGTGTCTCGACATCCAACTGATCGAGTTCCAGCCCAGCAATACGGGCATATTCCAGCGCGGCAGGCTGGCCATTCAGCTCTGTGACGCAGCGCTGCGCCTCACAGGCCTGGGTGACCACCAGCTTCTCGGTTGCGGGCAGCAGATGATGACGACTGAAGACTTTGAAATCACAACGACTATTAACCAGCAGCACCACAGCGGCATCTGCTCGAAACTCGCCGTCAAAATAGACCCAGGTCTGGCTACTCTCGCAGCCATAATCGGCGGCGGATGCCCCGACCTGAGGCAGACTGCCCAGCGAGGCATTAAGTGCTGCCAGTACCTGCTCTTCCAGCACTGACAGACCATCGACCAGGGTCACTACAAAGCTGTGACCACTCAGCGGGGCGACACGATACTCATCACCCTGACTGATCAGCCGGGCTACCTGCTGTTGCGCCACATCCAGATCAACCTCAGCCAGGCCGCTGAGCAGTGTCCCCTCGATATGAAACCCGTCGCGCTTAAAACCCACAGCAATCAGGCTGTGGTCCTGATAACCCTGCTCGGTTATTTCACCACCACTGGTACAGCCCGCCATCGGCATGGCATCAAACTCGGCCTGCAAGGCCCGTCCCAGCACCTGCAATGGATAACTTGCCGCACAAAAAAACAGCACGAAGCCGATATCCGACCGGTTCAGCTTAGCGGCAACCTGTGCGGCAGCAGCTTTCGGATCTTGCAGTATTGAGACTGCCGTAACAATTGCGTCTTTCATTCATCCTTCCCTGGTGACCGGCGATACTCTCGCCAATCCGTCCTGAATAGTTTGCGGTAAGATTGCGGCAGCCTTAGCCGATCATCATCTGACCGACAAGACCCAGCAGAAAACCAGCGACCGCGCCCAGTGGCGGTGCCCAGTGTTTTTTCAGCGGTACCTGAGGGGCGATATCCTGAAACACCAGATAGAGAATGCCACCCGAGGCAAACAGCATCACGACTCCCACCAGCGCAGGCCAGCTGACCAGCCAGATATACCCCGCCAGTCCGGCCAGCGGCCCCACCAGCGCTAACACCAGAAACGCCAGCAGTACTTTGCGCCGCGACACCCCAGCCGGGCCGGTCAACTCACGGTAAGCATTAAACCCTTCCGGGATATTCTGCGCCATCATCAGCAGCGCCAGCAGAAACGCGGCGGAGCTCCCCAATGCCAATGCCGCCCCTAGCGCCAGCGCTTCGGGAATGAAGTCCGCCAGCATGGCCACCAGCTGAGCACTTTCACTCTGGCGTGATGCCAGCCAGCGGTCCAGCCACATAAATAACAGCCCGCCCGCCATAAAACTGGCAATCACACCGGGGACAGGTAACGCACCCCGTCCCTCAGGTACCAGCACCAGCGCAACTGCTGACAGCAAGGCACCGGCGCCAAAGGCCATAACGCCATGGCGAAACTCCTGCTCCAGCCAGTCGTTGTGAATATGCTCCATACTGGCGACCAATGCACCCAACGGCATGGCCAGCCCGGCCATCAGGGTCAGTCCTACAACAACCCACAACTCATTCATTCGGGGTTCAATTCCTTATGCTGTATCAGCCTGCTGCCACTTTCTCACCAACTGCTGTACATCATCCACGCAACCACAACAGCGCGGGGCCATATCATGAACAGCAAATATGTCTTTGTAGGCAGTTTCGCCTTCTGCCAGCGCCTGCTGTATATCCGTTATATAAAGATCATTACAGGTACAGACCAGCGCCGGGTCCTGAGCTTTACGTTGTTCATCCATCGGTTATCACCCTCATTCACAAGCAAACAGCTCGCTTTGAGCGCACATTCTAGAATAACCTGTTCAGATAAACGAACAGATGCGCTTCATCACAGAATGAGAAAAATTCAGATAGCAGTCAACGGTAATCAAAACAGACAGATACAGCGAAAGCTAAAGGCACATAGCGAGAAAGAGAGTGCTAAAGAAATAGAGAGGATACAGATACAGGTGTAAAAGCAAGAAGGGGCTAAATCAGAACGATACGATGGTCGGAGTAGCAGGATTCGAACCTGCGACCCTCTGGTCCCAAACCAGATGCGCTACCAGGCTGCGCTATACTCCGACTGTACTGTTGCCAGTCTATCTACATCACGCTGAATAAGTGGTCGGAGTAGCAGGATTCGAACCTGCGACCCTCTGGTCCCAAACCAGATGCGC
>CAJXNY010000008.1 GCA_913057435.1 uncultured Oceanospirillaceae bacterium
CGTAACGGGCCATGTCATCACGCATGATTTTCGCGGTGTATTTAGCGATATCCAGGCCAGTTTTGAACTGATTCTGAGCACGCATGCGAGCTGCAGATTCCGGGTTGATAGCATTCCAGGCGGAACCATTCGTTGCGCGCAGCGTTGCTACTGTATCGATATCGTTAGTGTAAGTAGACATGGTTAATCCTTCACAATGTAACGGTTTTAATCTTTATATTTATGTTGGTTTAGCGTGTGGCTGCACCGGGGTCCCTTGGCTCAGGTATCTCGCTGACTGTGTTAATCCAGTCAGTCGTCAATCTGGCTCAACGATCAGCGCCCTGAGGGGCTGCGTTGCTGGACGCCATCATGGGGGTGCAGGGTAAAGCCTGTCAAAACGGTTTTTGTGCACTGCGGTAGAAATGTAGTCAAATTACATGGCATTTAGATAACAGGTTGTAGTTTCACTACACGAAAATAAACAGTCGTTACCGATGGGAAGCCTGTAGTAATGGGGCTTGCTTATCTCAGATAAAAGTAGGCAGGACTTTAGTCGAGTAACAAAAGTGACGGATTTACACGCGTTTATGGTTATTTTAAAGATGATTTTTATTCCAATTAGTTCTTAATGTTTTTTACTACAAAATGGCCAAACAGGCCTGTTTTCAAGGATTTAGCCTGCGTATCGGCTGGATTAAACCGGCTGATAGGTCTGTTTGTCCACGCCAGTGTGGATGCGGAAGGTTGAAAAACAGTCAGCGGGGTTGTTTTTTGAGCGTTTGAAGGGGTGTTAGCTACCGGGTAGTGATCGTCGTTGTCTGCCAGGCGTGCGGTAGGCCCGGTGAGCTGACTCCTGGCTGATTTTTGACTCACGCACGCGCACAAACAGGCTGCTGCCTTTAGCGGCTCAGCATAGAGTAGTAGGCAGGCCTGGTGGCATTTGCCACAATGGCCTGCGCCAGCCCTGACCCAGAGGAATACCCTGCATTATGAGCTTTCAGAAATTTGCCGACAACGCCGAGCTGATCACCTTTGCCCGCCAGCATAGCCCGGTGTTTGTACCCGCTGCCGTATTAACGGTGGAAGAGATCAGTGATGGCAATATCAACTATGTTTATCGGATAAAAAGCGACCAGGCCAGCGTGATCGTGAAACAGGCGCTGCCGTTTATCCGTATTATCGGCGAGGGCTGGCCGCTGTCACAGGATCGCATTCGTATTGAAGCGCAGTCGCTACAGCGAGCTGCTGAGTTGTGCCCGGCTCAGGTGCCGCAGCTTTATTACTATGATGCCAGCCGTTGCGCGTTGGTCATGGAAGATATTGGTGATCATCAGAGCCTGCGTGAGGCGTTGCTGGCTGAGCGCGTGGTGCCGCAGCTGGCGGTGCACCTGGCCCATTTTATGGCACGGACTCTGTTTTACAGCTCTGATTTCTATCTGGACTCTCATCAGAAAAAAGCACTGGTTAAAGACTTTATTAACCCTGATCTGTGTAAAAGCACCGAAGAAGTGTTTTTTGTTGATCCTTACTATGACCATGAGCGCAATAACATCCATCCAGCGTTACAGGCTGCTGCTGCTGAAATGTGGCAGCATACGGCACTGAAGTGTGAAGTTGCTCAGCTTAAAATGCAGTTCCTCTGCCAGGCGCAGGCGCTGTTACACGGTGATCTGCATACCGGTTCTATCTTTGTTACCGAACAGAGCAGCCAGGTGATTGACCCGGAATTTGGCTTTGTCGGGCCGATTGGTTTTGATCCGGGTGTGCTGATTGCCAATTATCTGCTCAGCTACTGTGCGCTGGGTCAGATGGCCGGTGTGAGCGATCACTATCGGCAAAGTTTGCGCCAGAGTATTGCCGATCTATGGAATGGCTTTACAGCCCAGTTCGACCAGCTGATGGCCAGTGATACCCAGGACGCTTCATTTAAGCAGGCCAGCTACCGCCAGTATTATCTGCAGCAGTTGCTGGCCGATACCCTGGGTTTTGCTGGCACTGAAGTGATCCGCCGTACCATTGGTATTGCTCAGGTGGCTGAATGGCAGGCTATTGATAACGATGCTGCGGTGGGTGTGGCCAAGGGCCAGGCACTGGCACTGGGGCAGCAGCTAATTCTGCAGCGTCGGACCCTGGGCACAATCGAAGCGATGCTTGGGTTACTGGATAACTGAAGCGTCGCTACCAGCGCATTCAACAACAGCCTGATACAATAGCGCCATCACTCCGCTGTCTGCTGGCAGCGGCCAGGCCCGGTTTAACTGAGTAAACGCAATGCACGACTTTTCCAAGAAGAACAAAGTTTCCGTCTGGGCTTCCCAGCACCCCTACGCCGATATTCCTGATGCATACTTTGAGGAAACCTTCAGCCGGAACAACACCCGCGCGACCAACACCTGGTCCAAAAACTTCCGGCTGAAATACTTCATGCCAGAAAATATGGAAACCAATGGTGCAATGGACGGCCTGATCGACATCAAGCAGGCGGTAGGGGAGTGCTCGTTCTCAGCCTCCTTTATGGATGTACTGATGAGCAAAGCGCGCAAGAAGCAGCTGGAACAGGTCACCTGGGTGGTGGTGCTGTTCGAATATGAATACAGCGTAAAGCTCTCTGCTACCGGCAAAGACGAGTATCTGACTTTCCTCGGTGCATTCGATTACGATGATGATGCCGACAGCGTTTACGACGTCGAAGAGTAAGCCTGCTCAGTTGTGAGTGCTATAACAGACCGGGTTCACTGCAGGTGAACTCGGACACTATAGCGGCCACTCAAACCCGGTGATTAAATACCATTACTGGTAGCGCTTATAACGGTGACGTTATCGGGTCTGAGCTTAAACTATGCAGATTCTTCAGGATGAATATTTGCATTAAATAAAACATCTATTATCAGACTCAGTGTGAATTTTTAATATTATGAATAGCGAATACAACTACAAGGAAAGGGTTGTTATAAAAAACCCTGAAAATGAATTACGTTTAGGGGATGGAAGGATTAGTGGGTTGTGCTCGCTCATGCTTGGTGCTCTTAGTTTGTTGGCTGTGTTGGCGTATTTATACCCCTCTATTTTAACAACCACTGAGCTGAGAAAAATATATGATGCGGAACAGTTACAGATAGTTCTAAAATATGGAATGTATACATCCATTGTTTTTGGGTTACTTACCTTTTTGTTAAATAAAGGCACGCATAAGTACCTTGGCATGGCAGGGATAGCATGTACTTTGGTGGCCTTTCTTCTAGGCGGATATAAAATTCCTGTAGGCTCTGTAGAAGCTAAAGAGTTATCACTTGGAGTCGACTGGTTAATTATTGCTTTTCTGGGCTCAGTTGTCATATTTCTGACGCTTGAAAAGCTCTTTCCAAGATATAAAGATCAATTGATTATGAGACCTGAGTGGGATACAGATCTTTTCTATTTTGTTTTCAATCACTTAGCTATTTCAGCCATTATTGTCTTTGCAAACTACCATATTGGCCATTTTGATTGGGCCGTTAATGTAAGTGTTCAAGAATATATTGCTTCAACACCTGTCGTATTACAATTTATACTCATAGTTATCTGTGCTGACTTTTTACTGTATTGGGAGCATCGTGCTTACCATGAAATTAAAGTGCTATGGCCTATACATGCGGTGCACCACTCTATTGAAAATATAGACTGGCTGGCTGGATCTCGAGGTCATTTTGTCCAGGTTTTTTCAGAAAGAGCGATGGTGATGATTCCACTGTACTTACTGGGTGTTGGGCAGGAATCACTGAATTTATATGTAACCTTTGCCGCACTGCAAGCCGTAGTTATCCACTGTAATCTGGGTATTTCTTTCGGACCTATAAAATACATCCTTGTTACGCCGCAATTTCATCATTGGCACCATAGTTCTGAAAAACCCGCAATCGATACAAATTACTCTGCACATACGGTTCTGTTCGACAGGGTATTTAACACCTATCACTTCCCAAAGAATCATTGGCCAGCTAAATATGGCACAACTGAGCGCCTGCCTAGAACCGTTATAGGTCAAACGCTTTATCCTGTTACTGTTTGGTTGCGTTCGATAAAGAATAAAAAATCGTAAATCACTCGCATCATAACTATATTCAGGTGATCGCCTTTGGCGGCGTCTGATGTAAGCGAAGAATCTCAGTCAATAAAAGAGAAGAATCAGGGGGCATCTGTAAAGTTTGATATGCCCCCGCCAGCCATAGCGATATTACTTTCAGAATAGCGTGATATTCTGTGTCCGCGATGAGCGTCGTATTACCACTGCGTCAGTCGCGCTTTTCTGTACGATAATGACGCAGGAACCTGAAAATAATATATTCAATTTTTTGGCGAAAAGTTTTTCAACAGTTCTGCATTTGTTGGATACTTCTTTAGTAATTCAACAAGTTTCATGGCACCCTCTGCAGGCTTAAGACTGGTGAGTGCTCTTCGCAAAACTCTTACATTCTCAATGTCTTTAGAGTCGATAAGAAGTTCTTCACGGCGCGTGCTGCTTTTAGAAATATCCAATGCAGGGAAAATGCGCTGACTGACGGCTTCTCTCGATAAAACGATTTCCATATTACCTGTGCCTTTGAACTCTTCAAATATCACCTGGTCCATCCGGCTGCCGGTATCAACGAGTATGGTCGCTAGAATCGTAAGGGAGCCACCATTCTCAATTTTTCGAGCTGAACCAAACAGCTTTCGTGGTATTTCCATAGCTCTGGCGTCAAGCCCGCCCGACATTGTACGGCCACTGCTCTTTCGCTCGGCATTATGGACGCGTGAGAGCCTTGTGAGAGAGTCAATGACAATCATGACATTATGGCCTTCGCCGGCTTCCTTGCGGGCAATGTTAAGAAGATTGTCGGCTACGCGGACGTGTTGCTCATAACTTTCATCCGAGGATGAAGCGTGTACCTGTGCTGGCACGTTGCGCTTAAAATCGGTCACTTCTTCCGGTCGCTCATCAATGAGTAACGCATAAAGTTTTATTTCGGGATAAGCTTCGCCAACCGCCTGACAAATATGTTTTAAAATTGTCGATTTTCCAGAGCCTGGTGGAGCAACAATCAAACCTCGCTGTCCCATTCCGATTGGAGCGATTAAATCCATCGCGCGGGTGGTGAGTTGCTGAGAACCTGATTCCAGGCAAATACACGGTGAAGGATGGATAGCGACGCCATTTAAAAAACGTTTTTGTGGATCATTATCAAATACATCCTTATCCGCTTCATTAATTTGTTCGGCGTCTTTATTCTTTTTTACTTTTAAAGATAATATTTTTCTTGTCATAATGTCGGTTTACATCTCTGGATAAGTAATTTTTCAGCGTGTTTGCAGTAGTCTAGTTATTCTAACCTGGCTTTACCAGTGCCTTTCCCGCGGCGTTCGCCGTGCCTCTTTGTGGTCGGGATACACACACTGCCGTGATGGTTTTGAGCGCCGACGGGAGTAGGTTATAGAGTAGCTGGCGCTGCTGGGGCGGGTGTTCGCTGCTGCTGACACCATTATGCCGAATCACTACCAGCTGATGCTATATGTTCATGGGGCCAGGGTGGGTGCAGCGTGAAGGGCATCGGCAAGGTTCAGGGAAAGTCCTGCCAGTCTTGTGGGAGGGCAGGGGCTTCCCGGTGGGACGTCGGTCCCACAGATGTGCTGTTGCATCGGGTAGTGGGGCCGCAGCCCTGGCTGCAGCGTTTCAGATTACTGAATGCTCATTAAATCGTTATCCATAACAGTATGTTCAGCAATCAGTGTTACGCCATTCTTTAGCCATTGCCCGCTGGGGTCGCTGATCTGTAATTGAATGGTCTCATCCTGCTCGGCGATCGTATCGCCGTAAATTTTCACGGCAATGGCGGCACTTTTCTGTCCGGCGTCGATCGTTACCCAGCCTGACACTGCTTCGTAATCGCTTCCGGCCGTCGCCGTCCCTCCCACTGTCTCGTACCAGAGCGTCATTGACTCAGATGCTGCACGATTGGTGTCTAGCAGAAAGTAGTTATCAATGCTGCCGGTGTCAGGCTCATCGATTGTTGTAAGCACTTCATCCGGTGTGGTGGGTATGTCAGACGTGGTGAGTACCGAGGGTATTTCGGTGGTGAAGCTGATCGCAGCCGATAGCGTTGCCATGTCGTCCAGGTTGCTGACCGGTAGCCGGATCATTGTGTTGTTCAAAGACGCGCCGCTTACCCCGCCGTTGCCGTTGATAAAGAGCCAGCACTCTTCGTAATACCGGAAAAATACCAGTTGATCTGACAGCGTGCTGTCGGAACGGATCTGAGCTTCTATCTTGCTAATATTATCGAGACTGGCGTCAGGCTGATAGATCTGATCGGCGATCTGGTAGTGCCCATCGGTCACGAATATCAGTTTATCTTCACTGGCAGTAAAGTCGCCCAGTATGTCAGTGTTGAGTGAGGATATGTTTTCAGCCGACTGGAACACAAAGCTGTCCTGCCCGCTGCCGCCATATGCATTGCTCCAGCTGTCTGGGTCATCCAGCAGGACATCGTTACCGGCTCCAGCACCAGCTTCTCGCAGGGTATCGCCGAAGGCAATGTAGTCAGCCTGGTCGCTGGTTATGGCCCATTCAATATTGCTGAACTGATCCTGCCCGATGATTTCGGTCGCCTGTGCTGTTGCGCCGACAGACGTTCCTGTTGCTACCGTTATACCATTGACGGTGAGCGTGTGGCCGCTATCGTTGATGATGGCGGCTGCGGCTGTTGCATCCAGCGTATCCACGCCAGCTCGGCCATCCAGTTGGTCGTTACCCGCACCCGCAATGATGTGATCGAACTGGCTGCCTCCATAGATGTAATCATCCCCGTCGCCTGCATCGATGTAGCTGTCCAGTGAGCCGTTATGGGTAATGATATCGGTGTCTGTACCACCTTCCAGCAATGTGCGGATATTGCCCGTATGAAGGCTGAGATGCCTGCCTTCGTGATTGCTCAGCTGGATCAGGGTTTCGCCAGTATCGCCCTGGGCTGCGGCATAAACATAGCTGTGGGTGATATCTCCTGTCACGGTGAATACCACCAGCTGGTTCGCCGGTAGTGAGCGTACCGCACTCAGCCCGGCTTCCAGTGTGCTGAAAGTGTCAGCGGACTGTGAAAAGTTGTAACCCGCCAGCTCGCGGAGCTCGATGCTGTCGCTCCAGTATCCGCTAGTGAAATCACTGATGGTCGCCGTGTGTGTGATGTTGGACTGACCCAGGTTGAACTGGAAACGATCAGCCCCGGCACCTCCCGATAGCTGATCAGCCCCGCCATTCCCGATCAGAATGTCATCGCCGTCACCGGCAATCATTTCATCATTCAAGGTACTGCCAGTCAGCAGATTATCGCCGCTGTCGCCAGTTACCACGTTGAGAATCTCGCCAGGTAAAAAGCTGTTCATCAAAGCACGGGAGCTTATCTGGTGCGAAAGAAGCTGACGGCTGGACTGGTCAGTAACATCAGATATAGACATGGGACATCCTTGCCGGATTAGAGGGCTCAAGAGGTGGTAGGTATTGCGGCTTGAATAATATAGAGCACGCACCTTGATGCCTGTCGGTGTTGATTAATAGGGGCAGGGCGGAAATATTCCGAGGGGGCAGCCGTGCTGGGTCCTGTTTGCTCTGATTGGGCGCGGTGTGGTCGGTTTTAGAGCCGGGCTTGCGCGATCAGTATATTGAACGACAGGTAAGACGGTGCGGGCGGTCTAAATTCGTCTATGAATTATATTCAAGATTAAAATAAAACGATTAAAGTAATAGTGCCCAGGGTGTTGTTTATATGACAACCGTTATCATAAAGACAACCTCCGGGGCGTGATGATCCCCGGCCGCACAGTGAAGGTGGGTGCAGGGGTGATCAGTGGGACGAATCCAGTGGGAGTGGTGCAGGGCCTGGCAGGCTTAGGTTGGTGTATACAGCTCGCCTTCCAGCAATGGCTGCTTCAAGCGAATACGTTCAATCATAAAGCGGACAAAGGTCGGTACCTTGCTGTTCTGGCGCAGGTCTGGATGGTTCAGTATCCACAGAATCATCGTCAGTCTGCCAGCCAGGGTAGCGTGCGATGTAACAGGCCCTGTGCTGCAGCGGCACCCCGGATAGAGCCGGTGCGGCTGACCATCAGGAGGTATTTCAAATCATCCCAGTGCATATTGATGTCCGCATTGGTAAGCCTTGGGAGGGTCGTCCTGAAAGGTATGGCGCTGCCAGTCTAGCCTGAGCCAGCTCTGCTGGAGCGGATAATATTTGCACCAGCGTTTCGCAGTAATTGCGATTATCTAACCCTAATCAAGTGCTTAGAGTGGTTGAATAGCATCGATCCCATGGGCTGGGCGAGACGGCGGCTGGTGTGGGTGCCGGTCGGCACTGTGTGCTGGAGGGGTTTGGGGCCATTGATGAGTACATCACCCAGTGGCACGAGGGCACCGGTTTTGTATACGATGTGACTCCGCCGGGGCCGCTGAATAAAGCGTCCAGCCGCTGGTGGCTGACGGAAAAGTCCGCCGGGGTGACTGAGCTGGAAGTGGTATTTAGCTACGAGCTGCGGTTTGGTCTGTTTGGTCGGGTGATGCATGGGCTGATAATGCGTAAAAAGCTGGAACACTCATTACCGGAGGCCTTGCAGGTGCTGAAAAACAAAGTAGAAAGCGAACACCAGGTGAAAGCTGCAGCCTGAGTCAGTGAAGTGCAGCGATTTAATAACAGCAAGGATAGAGCAATGATTCATCTGATTTGTGGTCCGATTGGCGCAGGCAAAACCACGTTGGCGCACCAGCTGGCTACGCAGCATGGTGCGGTGAGGTTTTCGGAAGACGAATGGCTGAGCCAGCTTTTTGTGCCGGATGCCCCCGAGGGGCTAATGGAGCAGTCAACTGAAGCGATTGCAGGCTGGGCGGTGAGCAAGTACCCCCGTTGCCGGGGGCAAATCTGGCTGTTATGCCAACAGCTGCTGCCACTGGGTATTCCGGTAGTGCTGGATGGCGCGGCGGCTAACAAGGCCCAGCGGGATCTGATTCGTCAGAAAGCGGTTGATCATAACGTCGGTTTTCAGCTGCATTATATTGATGCAGATGCCGACACCCGCCGGACACGGGTGATGGCGCGTAATGTCGAGCAGGGCAAAACCTGGTCACTGGATGTGACTCCCGGTCTGTTCGATATGATGGAAAGTTTCTTCGAACCGCCAATCGGGGATGAGTTGGAGGCTGCGCAGATCATTCGTAGCTGATTGATCTGCTAGTCTGTCGTTAAACAGGTTGGTAGCTGTTAGCTGTGTATGTCGCCAAGCCCCACCACTGCACCGACAAAGGCTTTAAATTGTTCTTCTGGCGGGTGAGGTTCTGGCACTAACAAGCCGCGCTGTACAGCCTCGCGTTTGGCGACGGTTTCATACCAGCGGATTAAGTTGGAATGTTTATCTGTTTCCAGCAGCGCACCGATTGGGTGTTCATAGCACATTCTTACCCAGGGGAAGAAGGCAATATCAGCAATGGAATAGTGGTTGCCGGCAAAATAGTCGTTACCTGCCAGTAAAGTATTCATAACACCGAGCAGACGGTTAACTTCTTTTTGATAACGCTCGGTGACAGCAGGGAATTTATTATCCCAGGCAGCCGCGAACACTAATAGCTGACCAAAGTAAGGGCCGAGGCCGCTCATTTGCAGCATTAACATCTCAATGGTTTTGGTCCGTTCGGCTATGTCTTTCGGCAGCAGTTCCCCTGTTTTTTCTGCCAGGTAATACAGGATTGCGCCAGATTCGGTCACGGTTATATCGCCATCTTTGATAACCGGTATTTTCTGATTTGGATTGAGCCGGGTGAACTCATCGGTCATCTGATCGCCGCCCAGGTACAGGCGGTGCGTGTTGTATTCAAGGCCGACCTCTTCCAGAGCGATAGATACTTTCAAGCCGTTCGGCGTTGCATCGGTATATAGCTCAATCATGGTGTTTTCCCTCAACAGTTTGCCGGATGGCTAAACAGGATGGAATTCATTATATTGATTGTAAAAATGCGCAACAGTAAGCGATTGTACGTATTTTTGATGCAATAATGCGCCCCTTTGTGATTGGAGCGTGATCGCTGAGGTGTTGGGTATCGAGGGGAGTTGTGTGAACTGGGACGACTTGAAGGTTTTTTTGGCAATTGCCAGGGAAAAGGGGCTGAAGAAGGCAGCCCACCGGCTGGGTATCCACCATACCTCCTGCGCGCGACGTATTAAGAGCCTTGAAACCCAGTTGGGGGTAACGCTGTTTGATCGCCTGCCGTCGGGCTATGTGTTAACGGAAGCGGGTCAGCAGCTGTATCAGTCTACGCAGATCATTCAGCAGGAATTTAACCATATAGAACGGGATATCCAGGGTAAGGATCTGCGTATTGAAGGTGATTTGTGCCTTACGCTACCGAACGGTTTTGCCACACACCTGCTGATGCCGGACCTCGAAGAATTTATGCGCATGTACCCGGATATCAATCTGGAAGTGAACATGACCTACGCCGTGAAGGATCTGGCCAGCAGAGAGGCGGATGTGGCGATTAGGCATGTTGCCATCCCGGCTGATTCCTTGACAGGTAAGCGGGTGGGGCGAGTGTATCGCAGTGCCTATGCCAGTGCTGAATATCTGGCCGCTCATGATCTGTTGAATGCACCTGAATCCTGCCACTGGTTAGGGTGGGGGGATGCGGACCACCATTTGAAGTGGGCAGGGAAGAATCAGTACCCTGAAGTTCCTGTCCGGGCCAATCTGTATTCAGATGTGCTGCAACTGAGCGCCATTCAGGCCCATATGGGCATTGCCTCGCTGCCGTGCTTTATGGCGGATGGCGTCGCAGGTATACAGCGCATTCCTCAGGTCGCCCCGGTTGCCGGTGACTGGGTCTGGGTATTGGCGCATAAAAATATGGCGAAGAACTCCAGGGTAAGGGCGTTGATTGATTTCCTGGCCAGGGCGTTTGCCCGGCATGAAGGTAAGATGGCGGGGCAGGTTTGACAATCGGCACAGGCCAGCAGCTGGCTAATCATAAGACGCCATTCCCCGGATTTCTGCCTGAGAGCAGTATAACGGCCAGCCCTGAGGTAAGCACCGTTTCACCGGGGGTCTCAATAATCGATGCTATTTCCCAGGTATTGAAGGATGGGCATATCGCTTCGCTCTTTTGCCCATCCTGTGGGGCTGGCGGTTTTTCGTGCTACCCGCAGGATGCGGCAAAACGCAGCGTGCTCATTAATTGCCGCGACGGGTTCAGTAGGCCGCTGTAAACCGGACTTGGTGGTGGCGAGGCTTTTCGGCTTCGTCAATCAGCGCGACCGCAAGGTCTTCCATGGAAATCGTTGATATCCCCTGGCCATCCACTACTAACTCATCCATCCCCAATCGATATTTTCCCGTGCGCTCGCCTGCAACCAGTTTCGCTGCCGGGCTGAGGTAGACCCAGTCAACACGCTTTTCTGCCAGGCAGACGGCCAGCTGGCTGGCGCTGGCGTGTCCGATATGCCGTGCGGTAACCGGCAGGAAGGCTGCGTCTTCAACAACGGTTCTGCCGCCCGTGCCGGGAATGGCCAGGGTGGCGGCACCGCCGACGACGAGTAACCGCACACCGGTGTGTGCCAGTCCGTCCAGTACAGCCTGGGTGGTTGGGTCTACAGTATCACCGGGCTCTGGCCGCAGGGCTGAGATCACAATATCCTGGCCAGTGCTGATGCTGGCAACCGCCTGTGCATCACTTGCATCAGCGATTAATGTATTGGCGGAGTCCGGCAGTTCTTCAATACGGGCCGGGTTACGAACGACGGCGGTGACATCATGGCCGCGAGACAGTGCTTCAGCGGTGATTCGACGGCCGACGTTGCCTGTTGCGCCTAATACGGTAATTTTCATGAGAGTCTGTTCCTGAGTTGTTTAGTCTGAATAAAACGAGTTGTTATGCGCTGGTCTGTGTTTTAGCCGCTGGTGCGACAGAGTGTTGCAAGGTTGATGTGTTTGTTCTGCCATGGATTGCATCGCGTTTTAGCAGCAGCATCATGCTGAGTACGACTAACAGGCTACCGGGTAGCCAGTGCCAGCTGATCTGTTGAGGCTGGTTGATAAACAGCATCAGCATCGAGGTGAATGGCACCAGATAGCTGTAGGCCATGACGGCGGCGGGCGTCAGCACGGCGGTTGCACGCTGGGTCAGCCAGAAGGTCATGCCGCTGGAAAATATCCCCAGAAAAGCCAGTACCAGAGCGTCCTGCAGGGTGAGAGCAAGCAGTTGCTGCGGCGCTTCTATATTCAGTGCCAGCAGTCCCATGAGTACGCTACCGGTCAGCAGGCTCCAGAAGGTGCGTACATCAGCCCGCTGCGACAGCCAGCCCCGGTTTAATCCCCATTTACTCAGTACCGGGTAGAGTGCTGAGGCCAGGCAGCCGATAAAGAAGGCGGCGTCGGCACGGCCGAGCTGGAGTGCGACAAAGGTTCCACCTGCTTCTGCCCAGGCCAGCGCCACGGCGCCCACCGCGCCCAGGGTCAGGATCGCCAGTAACGGAGCGGCCCGTTGCTCAACACCGGCCAGCCTGCCCAGTCCATAGGCCAGCAAAGGTACGCTGACGTAGAGCGTTGCCATAGAGAGTGCGCTGGTACGGTGAGCGGCCCAGAACATGGTGCCGAAAAACCCCGCCAGGCAGAGGCCCATAAAGGCGTATAGCGCCAGCCCTGGTAGCCCTGGCCAGCCGCCAGACCTGTCTCGCATCAATGGCACAATGGCCAGCGCGGCGATGGCAAAGCGGATAGCTGTCAGAAACAGAGGAGGGAGCCCTTCGCTCATCATGCCGACCGCCGGAAAAGAGACTCCGACGATCAGTGCCCAGAGAAGCATCCCCTGGTGGGCGCGTTGTGTGCTGTGAAGTGTGTCAGCCATGGTGTATTACCTCGGGTGTTATCTGCTGCTGAGTCCATGGATCTACTTTATTGTGTTTCCACTGGGTTGATAATCGGCTACTTTGGAAAATAGCTGTTGAGTTCAAGTTGACTATGGGGGTGATAATGGATGAGTTCAGTGCGATTCCGGTGTTTGTGGCGGTTGTCGAGAACGGTGGCTTTTCTGCGGCGGCACGTACGCTTGGAGTGTCTAAATCGGCGGTGAGCAAGCGTATCAATCAGCTTGAAAAGCAGCTTGGGGTTCGTCTGTTATACCGTACAACCCGCAAACTCAGCCTGACCGAGGCTGGGGAGCGGTACTTCGAACATGCTGCCCGCGCATTACAGGCCGCAGCCCAGGCGGAAGATGCGGTGGCGGAGTTACAGGGTGACCCTCAGGGGACGCTGAAAATCTGCGCGCCGATGTCGTTTGGTCGGCTGCATGTGGCACCGCTGATTCCCAGGCTGTTAAAACGCTATCCGAAGCTGCAGGTCGAGCTGGTGATGGACGACAGAACGACGGACCTGGTGGCGGCGGGGTTCGATATTGCTATCCGCTCGGGCCGCCTGGCGGACTCGACCCTGGTTGCCCGCAAGCTGGCACCCCTGCGACAAGTGCTGTGTGCGTCCCCGGAGTATATAGAGCATTACGGACAGCCTGAGACACCAGCGGAGCTGGCCGAACATAACTGCATACTGTTCAGTTATTCCAGCGATGCTAATAAGTGGACGCTATGTGGCGAAGGCGAGCCTGAGATTGTTCAGGTGTCGGGCAACTATCGGGTTAACAACAGCGAGGCATTACTGGAAGCCTTAAAAGCAGGTATTGGTATTGGCCGCTTGCCCACCTTCGTAGCTGGCCCGGATCTTGACTCAGGCCGACTGATACAGCTATTTGAGTCCTGGCAGATCCCTGAACAGATGTTTTATGCGGTCTTTCCTGAGCGGCGTTATCTGCCAGCCAAAGTGCGTGTGTTTCTGGAGTTCGCCATTGAGCACTTTGGTGGGGATCAGCCGTACTGGGATAGATAGCGGTGCAGGGGAGCCAAAAGAGGCTGGACTGGATGCAGGGTGATTGTTAGCGCTTTCATCAGAACCCCTGCGCTCTGGCAAGCTAGTTTTTCTACCTGACTATGTGTTGTTTATACATTGGTTACAGGTTTTTAAAATTAAAATTTTAAATGATTACTATTAGTATGTTTCGGTTTTTTTTGAGTTTTTCTATATAGAATCATCATATTTAGGTCATAGCTTTTACGTCTTTTAATCGTTTACTATAACTGCTCAATCAGGACTGGCTTTAAATAAAAGGAATGAAGACAATGTCTACACTTAGATCCCTGTCAATTGGTAGCGTATTGCTATCATCGGTGTGCTTACTACCGGGAACGGCTTCAGCTTATGAAACGTCACAATGCCCGGTTGATCCTGCCTGGATAAGTAATCCATCTCTGCCAGCTGAAGTCAAAAAAAGTGATTCTGATGGCACGTCAAACTTTTGTGATTTCTATCAGTTCTCCACGCAGACATTCCTCTACCTGATGTCACCTTCTGGGCAGGGTGATATGCGAAATTTTCAGAAGCAAGCCAGCTATCCGGTGCTGGAGTCTAACAGCGATGGAACGCCAGCTGACTCCTGTGATGAGAGCATCGTAGGGCCTACTCTGCGGACCAGCCTTGCTAAAGATATGTCCACAGGACAAGCAGGAGGGGGCGCGACCATTTACGCTCAGGATGGCAATGTGGTGTATTACGATGTGAGGTTTAACAAATCACTGTGTGATGTAACGAGCAGCGCTGTTGAAATGAATAGCCAAAACCTCATTAACTTCCCTTCCGGCACCATGGAATTAAAGTTTGCATGGAAAAAGCTCTCCCAAAGTGAAATCGATGCAGCAACTTTCGTAACACAGAAGCAAGTGCTCTCTGGTAGCCCGGCTACCCTTGGTCTGGTTGGTATGCATATTGCCGTTGCAACAACGGACCATCCAGAGTTTGTCTGGGCAACCTATGAGCATAAAAAGAATACGCCAGATTGTACTCCTGCCCGTGCAAACACCAACAAAGAATGGATGTTCTCCAGCGAAAGCTGTGCAAACGGGCTGCCAGACTCTGCGGATGAAGATGACTCCTGCAAGTTTAACCAGCCGGAAAGTAATCTGACTAGCCCGACGGGCATACCTACCAACATCTGTCGTGTTTTCCCTTATGGTACAGGGAGCTCAGACCTCAAAGCAGGTGAAAACATTGCTGATATTACGCAGCAGAATGCAGAGTTGCTTGGTCTCTTAAGCAAGCCGGAGACTACACCGTCAATGAAAACACTGACACACTACTTTACAGTCGGAGCGTTATGGGTAACCGATATTACGCAGAGCTCTGGTGGCATAGATGTGCCGAATGAACGCGGCTCTTTACGTCTTGCAAACTCAGTTGCTGAAACGGATTATCAGCATGTTGACCTGACGGCTGACTTCTCTAGTAACTGTTTTGGTTGCCATAACTATAAAGGTACATCTGAGGCAGTTAGTAATAACATTACCTCTCAGGCCCTTAGCCACATATTTACAGATATTAAAATAGGCCAGGGCCTTGATATTGATGTGACGTCTTCAACTGTGATCGCAGATAACAGCAAGGCTGCTGCTATTTGTGGTGGCGATGAGACGACGAAGGGTGTGTGTGAAAAATCATCAAGCTATCTGAAATGGAATGGCAACTGGACGAATATGAATACCAGTGCCGGTTCTGTTTGTGGTTGTACACTGTCTAAGTAAAACAGAAAGCTAGCGCTACGTGTAACAGCGGATTAAAGCTCAGTACCCTGTCTTTAATCCGCTTTTTAGTTACTGCCCCCGCAAGCCGTGTTGTTACTCTCTCAGTAAGCCCCCTGGCTATAGATCAGCTCGTAGCTGTGACTGTAGATCTCCAGGATGTTGCCGAACGGGTCTTCCATGTAGATCATGCGGAACGGTTTCTCGCCTGGATAGTAGTAGCGTGGTTTTTCCATCCGCTTTTTCCCGCCTGCGGCGACGATCTTCTCAGCCAGTTCTTCTACATTTGGGTCTTGTACGCAGAAGTGGAAGATACCGGTTTTCCAGTATTCAAAATTATCAGCTGGATTCTGCTGGTTTTTGAACTCGAACAGCTCAACGCCAACGCGATCCCCGGTGGACAGGTGAGCGATTCTGAATTTTTCCCAGTGGCTGCCAAAAACATCGGTACACATCTCACCGATCGGGCTCTTATCTTCCACAATCTCGGTTGGCTCCATAATCAGATACCAGCCCATCACCTGGGTGTAAAACTCGACTGCTTTGTCCAGATCCGGCACGGAGATGCCGATATGGGAGAAACTTCTCGGGTAAGTGTTGCTCATGGGGTTTCCCTCCTGCGTTGAAAGTAACCACAGAATACGGTGAGAGTATGATCAAGTATAATTATCATTAACCATAATCATGAGTGCAAAATGTAATGATTAATCCGATCTGGCTACGTACCTTCTGTACGCTGGTGGAGGTGGGGCATTTCACCCGCACGGCTGAGCGTCTGCACATGACGCAGTCGGGCGTCAGCCAGCAGATTCGTAAACTTGAAGCGCAACTGGAGCAGCCGTTGCTGGCCCGGCATGGCAAACAGTTCACCCTGACGGCAAGTGGTGAGCGACTTTATCAGCAGGGGCGTACGGTCATCAACGCACTGTCTGAGCTGGAACAAAGCGTCGCTCAGGACCCCGCCTATGAAGGTCAGGTCCGGCTGATGTCACCGGGAAGTGTCGGGCTCAAACTGTATCCGCAGCTGTTGGCACTGCAGGTGGAGCACCCCGCGCTGGTGGTCGATTATCGCTTTGCATCCAACGGGCAGGTGGAACAGTCGATTGCCGGGTATGAGGTGGATATTGGCTTTATGACCCGGCCCGCCAGCCTGGCGGAGGTCCGTTGCCAGCCGATAGCCACTGAAGCACTGTTACTGGTAACCCCCGCGACCGTTACTGAGCCCGACTGGGCGCAGCTTTTACAGCTCGGTTTTATTGGTCACCCCGATGGTGAGCACCATGCCGGTTTGCTGCTGAGCGCTAACTACCCTGAGTTTCAGCACAGCCATCAGTTTTCCCTGATGGGCTTCTCCAATCAGATCAATCTGATTCTGGAGCCGGTCAGTCGGGGGTTGGGTTTTACCGTCCTGCCTGCCCACGCGGTGCAGAGCTTTCACAACCCGCAGCTGATCCACAGCCACCGCCTTGCCGTGCCGGTAGATGAAACGCTTTACCTCAGTCACCATCGCAACCGGGCGCTTGCTGCCAGGGTAAAAACCGTGATCAACCAGGTGGAAGGGTGGCTTTAGAGGGCTTTTGTGGGGCACCTTATTCAGGTGTCCATAAGCCGCTAGCGTTTCAAACTGAAAAAATCGCTACGTTTTTACGGCTTCACTCAGCGTACGTCTGATGAAAATCATAATTTTATCTGCTGGGTGCTGTAACCATGAAAATTTAAATCGCTGTGCAGGTAGTTAAGAAAATGGCAGACGGCTATGCTGTGTTTTGACTGGCTCTGCACATCGGTAATGCGCAGGGTCATGATTTGAATTTTGTTCAACATGGAGCAAAGCTTAGGATGAACGTTAAATATAAAGGTTCTTGCTTGTGTGGTGGGGTTACATTTGGTGTTGATGGTTTTAATGAACAGGCTGCCAACTGTCATTGTACAATGTGTCGTAAATTTCATGGGGCTTCTTTTGGTACGCTGGTTGGTGTTAGCGGTTTGAAGTGGTTATCAGGAAAAGAATCACTCAAACATTTCACTGCTTCAAATGGTACAGTTCGAACTTTTTGTAATGAGTGTGGTTCTAGTTTGGGGTTTCGTGTAAAGGGAGCCTCAATTGAAGAAATTGAGCTGGCTATTTCTACGTTTGATGAATGCATCCCGGTAAAAATTAATGCTCAAATATACACCAATTATAAAGCTAGCTGGAGTCAGCTACAAAATGATTTGCCCGTATTCGGTGAGGGGAAATAGATACAGCGGTTGGTCTGGAAATATTACGTGTAAATGTACTTAAAAGGGCTAAGTTCAGTTAGTTGATTGTTTTATTAAAATTTCCAACTAACTGTATTTAGACTATTTCTTTCTTTCGCTTAATGGTGTTTTCGAACATGAACGCTAGAAAAATGGCCAAAGGGGTAGCGTTCTGGTGATCGGGATAAATATAGAAGGGAGGGCGTAACCGTTTATAAAAAATCGATGTGATCTTGAGACTAATTGGTCTGGACTGGTTTTTTTATTCTAACTGTGCCTTTTTATTTTCATCCGTTAAGCTAAGTTTATTTAATTAATGAGTGTGGCTTGCTTGGTAATTAACGCTACCAATTTTGAGTTTTACTTTGAAGTTTCTCTATGATTAATAAAGACAGTGTTTTTTATGATCTGTTGTTGATAGACAGATCAATATAATCTTTCTGTTTATGTAAATTGATGGTGTCTTGGCCTTAATGGCAGGTTGAGAGGTCAATTGATCTGGCTGAATTTGTTATAATTGAGGTGTTAACATGAATGTATCACATGGCATGATGGATCTTTTCTTCGGTTACAATACGAGGGTCGGTGATGTTCAGACATTAAACAGGGTGACTGAGACATATGAGGATTTTGCACAAAATGCAGAAACCCCTGAAGATAGAGAGCGCTATGCTAACGCGGTAGTTCAGATTCAGGATGAAGTGCTGCCGAAAATGAAGCAAGAAATGAATGAGCTGGGTCAGAAACTTGGTCTGAGTGGTGAAGATTTAGGCAAGGCACTCACTAAAGAAGAGCTGGAGAAAATAGAGAGTAATAAAGGCGGTATTTTCTCGTATCTTGATAATGGAACGGAATCATTCTCGCCCGCTTATGAGCAGGGAACTCTGCTATCAAGAAGTATCTGATACAGGTGTTTCGATGTTAAAAGATACATAGCTATTTAATAATTGTGTGTTTTTATGTTCTATGTTTTGTAGATGGGTCTGTGCTATTGCGCTATACGTCCCGTGGAATCGGCCCTTTGGCCAGAGACGGGCGATGTAGATAGCCGGGGAGAATATCTGCCTCAGGCAATTTCTGTTAATATCCATATGGTTGATTATTTATTATGTGTTTCATTCATAGGTTATAACTATAATTATGAATAATCAGAGTTATAAAAAAGACTATAAAGATAGTGAGAAATTATTTGAACACTGTTTAGTTCTGGGTCAAGCTGAAAAGCGTATTAAAAACAGGTTTTTTTCTAACGTAGATTGGGTTGACAGATTTGAACAAGATTTGGTGTTTGAAAATTGTACAATATGTAACTCTGATTTTTCTAATTCAAATTTAGATGGATTGCGTTTAGAAAATTGTCGTATTTTAAAATGTGATTTTTCAGGAGCAAGTCTTAAAAATAGTGTTTTCGAAGAATCCATTTTTTACGATAAAGATAGCCAAAAAGGCTGTGATTTCCAAACGGCCGATTTAAGACACTCTGTATTTCAACGTTGTGATATATCCATGGGTAATTTTTATCGATCTGAATTATTCGATGTTACGATAAATGAATGCCAGGCGCAGGGGGTAAATTTTCAGCTTGCAGATTTTGTTAGTGTAGTTAGTAAAAAAGTACTGTTTAGCTCGGCTAAATTAACCAGGTCAAACTTTAAATATGCAGACTTTGAAGGGGTTTGTCTTGAAAAGTGTGACCTTTCCGAAAGCGTTTTTGTTGCCGTTGTTTTGTCACGAGCAAATCTCGAAGGGGCAAATCTTACAAATACTGTATTCTCTCCAAGCCAATATCATGGTTTATCTCTATTTAAAGCAGATTTAAGGAATTCTGAAATAACAGGTATAGATATCAGGGTGCTAGATTTTTCAGGTGTTGAAATATTCGAGTGGCAGATGGCGTCTTTGATGGAACATATTGGTTTTATTATTTATCCTGATAAGTAGTGTTCAATTAATTTTTTCTTCCCACTATTATATGGTTGTATTTAAAGAGAGTTAATTTGGCAGTTGGAATCTTCCATGTATATTTTAATTTAAAGGTCGTCCGGTAAAGTATGGCGTTATGGGGGAAAGGTGAATATGAGAAAGCTCGGCATCAGCGTACTAATTTTTTTCTTATGTGGCTGTACCAAAGACCCGCTGATCGGTACGTGGTGCGAGTCATTAGATCAGGGTGAAACCTGCTTTGGGTATGAGACTTTTACTGAGTCAGAGAAAGTAACCTCTAAAGGTATTTTCCCAGGCACTGATGTGGCTTACGAAATGGAGGGTTCATTTTCTCGCAATGGAGATACGATTTGTTTGTACCCATTAGAAGAAAAGCACACGGACAGGAAAACCGCAAAAGTGATAGCTCATGAGCCAACGCAGGAGATGTGTTTCACTATAGTAGAACTGTCGGACGACATTTTAAGGTATAAGCCGGAAAGTATGCCAGAAGCTACGATGTATAAAATTGAAAAATTACCTAATAAGTAAATTCAGTATCGCCTTGTGGGCTGGGCGCGCTATTGCAGCGTTGCTGCTTTAGGCGTTAGCCATAAGTGCTATGGAGTAAGCTTTATGGAGAAAGTTAATGAATAAAGTAATAGCGTTTTTGCAGCATGCTTCGAAAGGGAAGGTGGTGATAACTCTGTTTGTTTTGACCAACTTGATTTATGGAGTGATATTGGGATACTCCATACCCCTTGTCCTGAGCTTTGCTCCAGACTCGATTTTGTTTGATATGTCTCCAGCGGGTTACAGTTACGCTCAGGCTATCGAATTATTGCAATCTTTGGGTGTGGATGGCAGGAACGCATACTTGGCCGTTCAGATACCACTTGATTTTGTTTATCCCGCTATGTTCATTGTTTCGTATGCATTTTTGATCACATGGATTTTAAAACAGTACCTCCCTCGAGATTCAAAGCTGTTTTTTCTGGCGTTTGTTCCAGTACTTGCTGGGATATTCGATTATTTAGAAAATTTTAGTATTATCTCAATGTTAAACAGCTTTCCTGATGCGTCAGAAAGGTTAGTAACAAGAGCTAGTAGCTTTACCATTGCTAAAAGTGGGTTTACGACGGTCTTTTTCGTGATTTTAATTTTATCATTATTTTTTTGGGCTGCTCGTTCTTTTAGTAAAGAGCGGTTAACAACGGGTAATTAAGGCTAATAAGGCCAGCCATCGAGATCACAAACCGCCGCTTTGCGATGGTTTTCCGGTCCCTCCTGGCGGCGTTAGAGCTAAAAGCAAGATATCTATAGACGGAGTACATATGGAATTTTCCCCGTTAGGCGAAGCCTTACAACACTTAAATAACGCCGTTTCAAGAAGCTGAAGCACAGCGTATTGCTATCGACTATGAAGCAAACTCGTGCGACTTCGTGATCTCCTTGAGCAGGTGCGTTGGATCTGGCGTAGCAGTACAAGTAATTTTTGTGTAAGGAGTCAATTTTGAAAAAAGTTTTAATCACCGGTGGCAGTAAAGGTATCGGTCTCGAAGCCGTTAGGCGTTATGTTTCCCTAGGCTTTCAAGTCATTACGTGTTCTCGCAGCTCTTCTACTTGGTTAGAGAAAGTGTCCGAAGAACCCTCTCTTCGTTCAGTGGATTACTATGAAGCTGATGTATCACAAGAAGAACAAGTGGCATCCTTGTTTACAACAATTTCAGAAAAGTATGGAAAACTTGATGTTGCTGTGAATAACGCATCACCCAAGCTAGAGTCAAGTGGTTGCTTTGAGTCGGTCGACATTTCTGCGCTTAAGCACACTTTACTGCAAGATTTTTGGTCTCATACTCTTTGTTTAAAATATGAATTAGCCTTAATGGAAAGTGGTGGTGCCGTTATCAATATAAGCTCTATAAACGGTATACGTCCCACTCCTAATGCTTCTATGTACAGTGCTTGTAAACATGCGATTGAAGGTTTGACGCGCTCGGTTGCACTGGAGGCGATAGAAAAAGGAATAAGAGTTAATGCTGTCGCTCCTGGAGTTACCTGGACACCACGCTGGGATGAAAGGGAAAAAGATAAGCCTGAAATTCATGACGATGTGGCAAAAATTGTTCCACTCAAACGTTTTGCCAAAGCGTCGGAAATAATTGATGCTGTAGAATTTCTGGCATCAGACAAGGCCAGTTATATTGTAGGGCATACAATAGTGGTTGATGGTGGGGTTTCGTTGACTTAGAACGGCTAACGAATAAAGGGATCGATGGCCTAAATTATCGAGATTTAACTCAGTTTGTATGCCTCTCTGTATACCTTATTGAAGTCACAGGTATACAGAGAGGCAGTGTTATTTCAAACCAGATTCATGGTGCCGGTTTAGTTTTAGTGATGCTAACGACACGGTTGTCTTTATTGTAATTTATAGTCACCTTCTGGCGACTACTTTTTCTATGCACCTCAATCGGACCACCAACAAATTCCCATACACCCGCAGTCGCCAGGTCCATAAAAGCATGGACGGCAGCTCGAGATATACTAGGATCTATATGTGCTTCAACGTCATAGAGGGCAACAGTGTGGCCATTTTCCAGTTTTGATTCAGTTAGAGGTAAGCCCACTAACCGTTCGACTTCGGTACGGGAGTATTCGTTTCTAATCTGGTTGAAATCAGGGCCACTCCGGCCGGATGCTGCCATATTGGCAGAACAACCCGACAGAACAAAAATGCATATTAAACAAGAGAGTACGATTCTCATTGGTGTAGTCTCGCTAACTTATTGATATTAACTAGGGTGTTGCTTTGTCTGATGAACCAGGTTCAGTTGAAAGATTGTATCGAGGCTTTCGTCAATTGAATATCCTGTCTCTGTACTTTTGTGTATGGGCAAAAAAAGCTGGTCTTTCGCGTACTATTCTTTCCATACACTATCGATACATAGTGATACACGTTGATGATACTATTGGTGTGGTTTTCTTATTATAATTTACGAAAGTTGTCGGCGGATAGACTCATAATCTTGCTTGAACGTTATTTCCAGCAGAAAACGAACGAAGGGAAGATTAATGACTTTAGAAAGAAAAATAGCACGGTTTTTTAATCTGACGGATGAAAACTGGATGAAGCACGCTAACCCAGTCAGTGTCTGGACAAGGTATTCTGTTCTCCCCATTATTGTGCTCAGTTTTTGGAGCCGGGTGTGGATAGACTGGTGGTGTCTGTTACCCGGTGTAGTCTCAATATTGTGGGTGTTTTTCAATCCCATTCTGTTCAAGAGACCAAAGTCCACTAAAAACTGGGCGTCTAAAGCTGTGCTGGGTGAGAGAGTTTTTTTAAACAGAGACAAAAAAAAGATACCTGAACACCATGAAATACCTTTGCATGGTTTACTCAATGCAATCTCTTCCATCGGCGTTATCCTGGCTGTTTTTTCAATTGTATACTATTCGATTTGGGGCGCCGTTATGGGAGTGGCTTTGGCCTACATAGGCAAGAGTTGGTATTTGGACCGTATGGTCTGGTTGTATGAAGATATGAAAAATGACAATGAGACCTATAAAAGTTGGGAGTACTGAGCATCGTCGGGTAGCAAGTGTCTCAGAGTCGGCAGGTTAGCGGTGCCAGCTGCTGGTTATGCGCACTGGCTTGGAGTAGCAGCGACGTCCCGTCGCGTCCAGCTGGGAGTGCATACGCGGCCCGCCTGCAACAGGCTGAAATCGTAGCCCTGTACCGCGCTATCGCGGGCATGTGTTGCGGTTGCTGATGGTTTGGGTCTTGCCTGTCGGCGTTTATGCTGGCTACGGCAGTGCACCGAAGGGGACTCGTCCCCCTGGCAACCCCCGTTAACCTCCACAGAGCCGCTATTTCCGTTTCTGACCTGCGCCATCCGCTGAGCAAAATAAACTCGCTGCGCTCAAACAAATTTTGCTCTGATCGCTGCTGTCACAGGCCAGAACCGGGCGTCTCAGAGTCGGCAGGTTAGGGGTGCCAGCTGGTTGTTATACGCACTGATTTGGCGTTTGGTTGTGCCCAGAAGAGAGCGCAGGCGGTCCGCTTGCACAGGCTGAAAGCCTGGCTCTTGCACTGCTTTGCTCTGAAAGCATTCAGAAAATAGTGTGGATCTGACGCTGGCACCACAACCTGGGCCGACTCTGAACGGCCCGGAAATACAGTGCAGATGGGGCGATCAGGGAAAAAGCTGTTTGAGCGAAGCGAGTTCTTTTTCCCAGCCCCGGCTGTGCTGGATTTACGGAAACAGCCGTTCAGCCGGAGGCATGTGGGGATTGTTAAGGGGGCGCGCCGCCCCCTTGACGCGCCAGGAGGCAAGACCGGACTATCAGGCAGCACCATATTTGTTAATCGCCTGGGTCGCGTACTCTCTGCGTGGAGTGCTGCTTATCCAGAACAACAGAATCCGGCTACGTATAAGCCATGGAAATATATTATTATTGAATCAATGATCTGTAATCGATTAGCTTGTCTATTGAAGCTGAACCCATGTCATCCTTTAGTCGATTTCTAGCCTTTATGGTAAGAATTATCTGGTGTATTCCCTGGCTGATATACATAATTCTCATCCTTACCTTACAAGGTCGGTAAGCTTGTAAGGTAAGGGATCCTTGCATGGTCGCATTATTAAAATGTTAGATTTTTATCAGGCTTTTTGCCTACTAAACTTAAGGAAGAAAGATGGCTAAGAAAAAAGTATTTGTAAGCTTTGACTACGACAATGACAAACATTACAAATTTTTACTGGAGGCTTGGGATGCTCATCCTGACTTCGATTTTAAATTTAGTGATTTATCGTCAAAAGAGATAAATAGCTGGAAGATACCGACGGTTAAAGGTGCACTGACTAAGAAAATAAATAATGCAACATATACAGTTGTATTGGTTGGAGAAGAAGCAAATAAGACACATGAAGATTCAAAAGAAATTGGTCACAAAAATTGGTTGAACTTTGAAATAGCAAAGAGCAAAGACAACAAAAACAAACTTGTTGCAGTAAAATTGGATAAAGGAAATGAGAGTCCTGAAGAAGTCTTGGGTGCAGGAGCAAAATGGGCAATGTCTTTTAACAGAGATGCAATTGTAAAAGCGTTAAATGAAGCATAATGGAAGAAGCTAAATTTAATAATCTTTGTTCTCACTACAAAGATAGCTTTGATATTCATCGTACAACCATAAAACAGCGTGATACGCTGTTTTATGGTTTGCTAGTGATTTTGGCCGTTTTCACACTACAACTTTCATCAGCTGATACCGTGGCAACGATAGTTAACGAATATATTGCTAAGGTTAGTGGGATTAAAGTGGGGAATAATATTGACTTTATCTCTACCTTGATGTGGCTACTGTTACTTGGGTTTTCGACGCGCTACTTTCAAATAGTGCTAGAAATCGAGCGACAATATGGTTATTTGCATTCACTTGAAGAACAGTTGAATAATTATTACCCAGACACATTAGCATTTACAAGAGAAGGTAAATCATATTTAAGCAAGTACCCTTTGTTTTCCAATTGGGTGTGGTTACTTTACACTTTGTTTTTCCCTTTCCTAATTGTGTTTTCAGTAATTGCAAAAATCACTAGTGAAATATCAACGATAAATTCGATAGGCTTTAATCAAATCGTAGACTTTGTTTGTTATCTCATTATTGGCACTAGCGCTATCTTGTACGTATATAGATTGCACGAATCGAGTGTCGAAAATCTAACAAGTCGATTCATCGGGCTTTTTACTCGCTAGCGCTCCTAAAAAGCCGATGAGCGAAGCGTTATGTGCACACATGTCGAAACTATAGGATGAAAATAGGTAACTGAAAATGTCAGCGGTATCTGAAGCTATTAGAAACATCAAGGCCATGCTCTACGACAGAGTAAGCAGCCCCTTTTTGCAAACCTTTTTCCTCGTTATCACTTATCACTACTGGCCAATTATCTTTACAGCAACCGATTATAGATTAACATCTGCCCAAAAAATCGATGCGATAAATATAATTTTAGAAACCAATGGAGCACCAGGGGTTGTTGAACTAGTATTTACAACATTGGTTGCCACTTTTCTAATCGCAGGTTTTTCCGTCATAGCCTACTTCGCCAAAGGAGTAGCAGAAGGCCTCAATAAACAGATAAGGAACAAGTTCAATCCAGACTATGTTAATTCTGCAAAATACACTGAGGCTCTATCTAGTTTATCTGACAATATTACATATTTGACAGAATCGAATTCTTCTAAAGATCAAAGAATCGGTATGCTGGTCTTAATAGCAAGCTTAAGCGATAGAGAAAAATTTATTCTGCAACAAGCTAATGAGAATGGAGGTTTATATTACTTTTCACAGTATCGAGAAGGGGATGAAGAATTGTGTAAAGTCATGCATGAACGCAGCCTACTAGGAATGTCCAATGATCATTGGAGAGTCACAAATAAAGAATTACTTGCTTATGTCGACATTAATTTAAGTAGCCGGTCTTTCGATATTACTGATAATGAGGCTAAGCCGTAAACATAATAAGAAAAGTCATCCGATACATGCTTCGCGGCTGCTTTAGGCGTTATGACGTCTGATCTGGAGCTAACTGCTAGCCAAGCTCTTGATTTAGGTTAAAATGAAAATGGCATCATCGTCTAACGGTAAGACATCGGTTACTAAAAGTTATTATTTAAACCCGAAAATGCAGGTTCGAATCCTGACAATGCCACCACTCAAAGGCTCTTTATGTCTGAAACAGCATATTTAAAAGTATTTTTGGATGACATAGGGCACAGTGTTCATTGCATGAACACGATTGCAGTATCCCTCTCGCAGTTAACACCTGAGACTACACCTCCAAAAGAGCTGAATATTTCTTGGAAGCCAGGAGATATTACTAGCTCAAGCATTAATGCACGGCGATTTGCAATAAAATCTTCTATCGTTTATTCGGTCGAAAGCTTATTTGAATATCTATCAAAGATAAGTAAAGACAACTTTTGGTCTGAGACCGGTAAAAGTTTTAATTATTCATCAAATAAAAACATTTCGAAAGCAGATAGAGTTTCAGAATTCTTAACAGGAATTCCAAGCATTGAAAAAGAATGGATTATTTTGACTGAGCTGATTTGCCATTGGCGAAACAAAGTAGTTCATGCTAACTCTTCAAACGCCTGTATTTCTAGATCATCTAAGCAGTATTTAGTCGAAAAATCACAGGAAATATTCGATAACTGTTACCACTTTGATGTGAATATTGCTTTAGATAACTTCGACAAAAATAAATTCACACTAAAAGATGTCACGACCCTAGTTACCATGCTCATAAAATGTGCAAGAGCGGTCGACACCTTCTTTATGTCAACTGCAAAAGTACAGAGTGATGATGCTATTTATAAAGCCCTGCTAAACAATTACTCGTTCCAATCCATCATGAAACAGCAAGAAAGTGATAAAAGACGGCGTCAAGCTATTAAGTGGGTCGAGTTAAACTATGGTTTTTTAGGTAAGGATACAATTAAACGTGCCATTAAAAATACATAAAATTCAATTAACTTCGCGCTTTTGGCACCGGACGCAGCAGGGCTGCGTCGGTTATTGAGGCGTTAATATTCACTTCATTAGGTTTAGAAAAAATAATTCTGAATTTTCTCGTAATATTAAAAAACCAGCGGCAGTCCCACCACCGCTGGTCCCCTCTACCTAAAACCTAAACAATATTCCTGGGCGCAAACGAGAAGCTACGGAACTCCTTCTTATACTTCGACTCACCCAACTTCTTAATCCGGGCCACACCCATCTTATAGTTGTAGTTACCCGAAATATTATCCACCACCCGCGCAGTCAGGGAGTTACTCGGCTGGCGCATATCAATCATGTTGGCGTACAACATGCCGCGTTTCACCGCCGGGGTGACGATCGCCACCGCCGTTACCGCCGCTTTGCTCAGTTCAATATGGCCATTCTCCATCAGTTTGGAGAACTGGAACGCATCGCCTTCCAGCCCCAGGATGGTGTCTTTAAAGCCGGGCACCCGGTCAGAGTAAAGCATCACCTGATCGCCGGACTCGATACCGCGTTTCTTCGCATCCTCCGGGTGTACTTCCACCCAGTTTTCCGGCCAGCGCTGGGCCACGTAGGCGCGGCGTTCTACATCATCGAAACCGGATTGCCAGATCTCGTTGATGCGGCCATTGGAGAACCACAGCTCGTCGTCTTTCGGTGACAGCCACTCGTGGAAATCGGCGAACAGGCTCCAGGGGTGTTTCTGCAGGTTGATTTTGCCGGTCTGGGAGTTGAAGTGGGTCATTTTCTTGCCCAGCACGTTGGCACCCTGGGGGCCGTTTTCCAGTCCCATCTCCTTGAGGCGGGCGCTGTCATGCTCCAGTTCGGTGTCGTGCAGGCGTTTGGTGCCCACCAGTTTGCCGGTGTCGTAGTTGTACAGCACCGGGCCCTGAATACCGTCGGTGCCGAATTCCAGCAGTTTCTGGTGCAGGGTTTTGCCTTCTTTATGGGCGGCGACTTTGATCATATGGAAATCTTTACGGCTGCCCCGGCTGAAGCGGGAAGCTTCTTCGGCAACGTCGTTGGAATTGTTCCAGTCGAAGCCGTCGTAGCCCATGCGCTTGGCCAGCTGGGCGATAATCCACCAGTCGGGCCTGGCTTCGCCGGGCGCGTCGTTGAATTTCTGATACAGACGCAGGCGGCGCTCGCCATTGGCGCGCATAAAGTCTTCTTCACCCCAGGTGGCGGCGGGGAAGATGATATCGGCGAAGCGGGCACCGATCGGGTCACGCAGATAGATATCCTGGTTCACCACCACCATGCCGCCGGAGTCCATCCGTTTTTTCAGGGTGTCGATGATTTCCTGGGTGTCGTAGGTGAACACCTGGTTGGGGTTGGCGACGGTTAACTCCCAGAACTTTTTCGCCAGCCCCTGGGAGCCACTCATGGACTGGATCCAGGTGGTGCCGATTACGTGGGCAAAACGGGTGTGACCGGAGTAGAGCCAGCGGTCGGTATCCAGCGCGCGACGGCGACGGCCTGGCACTTTCTCGGGGGATTTGTTGCGGGGGAATTTACCGCCCTTAACGCCGCCACGTTGATGGCCACCCAGCCGGCCGATTACCCGGCCTGGCCGTCCACCGGCACCGACGATGGTGCCCAGCGAGCTGATGGCGTTGGTGTTGCCGGTGTTGTTGGACCAGTAAAAGCCTTTTTCGATGGCGATAGAGGTTTTTACCCGGCTGCCATCGGCATTGGGTTTGGCCAGCATTTCGGCAGCTTTGTAGATTTTGGCGACATCAATGTCGGCGATGTTGGCGGCGTAGGCCGGGTCGTATTCGGGCTGTGCCAGCACCCATTTTTTGTAGTCTTCAAAGCCTTTGGTCTGAAACAGGCCCCAGGTGGTACGCCACTGCCAGGGGGTGTTACGGGTGCCCTGGCCGAAGCCGGAGTTGGACTCCCATTTTGAGTTGACCCATTTGTCGATCCAGTCGCTGTCCTGCCAGTTATTTTCCATGATCACGCGGGTGATCGCGCCCAGCACCAGATTGTCGGAGCCGGGGTTGATGTCCAGGTGCAGGCCGCCATGCTTTTTCATATAGGCGATACCGGCGGTTTCCCGTGGGTTAAGCATGATGGTTTTCATGCCGCGCTGGATGGCGGGCATGATGAACTGGGTGAACAGAATGGTTTTGGTTTCGTAGGGGTCGGTGCCGCACAGCATCAGGGTGTCGGCGCTGCCCCAGTCGTCGTAGCTGGGGCCAAAGTTGTCAAAGCCTGCATCCCGAAAGCCCGGTGTTGAAGTGACATCCGAGGGGGTATCGTGGAAGGTGAAGTTAGGGGTGTTAACGTGGCGCAGCGCGTATTTGCTGATTGCGTAGGTGTTTTCGATGTACTGGTAGGAGTAGGTTTTTACCCCGTAGGAAGCCACGCCGTGTTTCTCCAGAGTGTACTTTGCCAGCTCGGCGGCGACGTCCAGTGCCATATCCCAGGTGACGGGCTGGAGGGTGCCGCCGATGCGCATCAACGGCTGGGTCAGGCGGTCACGGGTGCCGGTGGCGGGGTTGTAAACTTTCTGTGCGATCAGCCCGCCACGCATGGAGGAGTCGCCGTTTTTGTTAACGTGCTGGGTGTCTTTGTCCGGGACGATAACGATATTGTGTGGCTTGCCGCCGTGCATCACCACGTTGTGTTGCGCCGGAGCAACCCAGGCCTGCAGCGGGGCGGAGGGGAAGTCGATACCAAAGGCGTTCTGGTCTGCCTTGAGGCCGCCATTGGCTTTTTCCAGCGGCCAGCGGTACACCTTGTAACCACAGGCGACCACACAGTAGTCGCAGGCGGTGGTCAGGACTTCGGCGTCAACCGGTGGCAGCGGTGCATGGTCTTCGGGGATGTAGAAATTGGTAGTCATGACGTGCTCCTGGTTAGCCGGTCAGATTGTGGGTGCGACCGAACAGCAATCCCATAATGCCAACGGCGTAGATGTTATCGCCGTCGACCTCCAGCAATACCTGCGGCAGGCTTTCATAGGCCTGGCCGGAAACGATAATGCCGTGGCGGCGCAGGTCGAAGGTGGACAGGTGGAATGGGCACTGCCCCAGCACCCGGTGTTCGTCCACCACTTTGTACTGGGTTTGCAGGGGGCCGCCCTGGTGGGTGCACATGTAGCTGAAGGCGACGATGTCCTGATTGGGGCCTACGCCGCCGCCAGCCTGTACGCCCATACGGACCAGCATGGCCTGGGTGTTGGGGCCGTCATCCGGGTAGTTGAAATCCAGCGGGGTGTTTTCCTGTAGCTGGCTGAGGGTACCGATCAGTTTGCGCGGGTAGCTGGTGACCTGGGCGGGCATCTCCTGGGCCATGGCGGTGCCGGGGAACATGTTCAGCGAGATCACGCTGGTGGCAGCGGCGGCGGTGCCGGAGTACATCAGAAATTTGCGGCGGCTGACCATGCATTTGCCGTGCTCGGTGGCGCTCTGGTTTGCTTTGTCCTGGCTCATTTGCGGGCCTCCAGCAGTTCCTGCTCGGTGAAAAGAGGGGCGTAGGCGGGCATGGCTGGGCGCTCAGTGAGGATTTTTTCACCAGTAAAGGCGTCCAGAAATGCCAGCAGATCGGATTTTTCGGTGTTGCTCAGCCCCAGCGGTTTGATCAGGGGACTTTTGCTGTGGGCAAAGTCGGTGCTGCGGCCATCACTGGCGATACCGCCACGGTCGTAGAAATCCACTACGTCGGCCAGGGTGGCCAACGCGCCGTTGTGCATATAGGGCGGGGTGTACTTGGTGTAACGCAGTGATGGGGTGCGGAATTTGCCCTTCATGGCTTTCATCTTGCCGCGAAAGTAAACGCCGGGGTCGGCCTTGGTGCTGCGGTACATTGTCTCGTCGGAGCCTTTGGCGTACAGCTCATAACGGAAGGTGATCTGCGCCATTGGGTCTTCTTCCCAGCGTTTCAGCGGCGGCACACCCACGTTGTAATATTGCTGATCCGATGCCAGCGGGCCGTTGTGGCACTGGATGCAACCGGCTTTGCCGTCGAACAGGGCTTTGCCGCGCAGCTGGCTCTCGTTCAGGGCCGATTTGTCTCCCTGCAGGAACTGATCCAGCGGGGTATCGCGCTGGATCAGGGTGCGCTCGTAGGCGGCAATGGCCATCCAGGCGTTGTTTATTTTTGGCCAGTCATCACCGAATACCGCGTTAAAGCGCTGGCGGTATTCCGGAATCAGTGCCAGCCTGGCTTCCATAATGTCGTCTTCACCGTTACCGGCAACAGCGCCTTTGGCCGCAGAGCGGGCCTCAGCTTCCAGTGATTTTGCGGAGCCAGCCCAGAACAGTTTGTCGTAGTAGCCGGTGTTGATAATCGTTGGCGAATTACGCCAGTGGATGGTGCCGGGGTAGCCCAGCGATACATTGTCGGGCCAGTCCCAGCCGAGGTCAGGTACATGGCAGGCGGAACAGGCGGTGGAGCCATCGCCCCCCAGGCGGCCATCGAAGAACAGGATTTTGCCCAGTTCGACTTTCTCTGCTGTCATTGGATTATCGGGTGGTACGGGCACCGGGCCCAGGGGTGCCAGTGCCGGGTAGGTCTGGCCGTTGAGTGTTACCTGGGTGGCGGGGCTGGCCTTGAGTGGTGCAAGGGCTGCCTTCAGGCCGCGCTCTGCTTCGCTGCCGACGGTGGTGCCGCTTGCGACTGCTGCCTGAGTGCTCAGGGGAGCCAGAAGGGTGGCGGTAGCCATTGCGGCGGCCAGCAGGTTGGTGTGTTTACTGATTTTCATGATCATCATCCCCGCCTCAGTTACTGGCTTCACGCCAGTTTTTGATCAGCTGATAGCTGTAGTCTTTTTTATTCCAGACATGGGCATCGCTGGTGAGTGGCTCACCGGACAGCGCCTGCAGGAAGGTCACCAGATCACTCTGCTCGCTGGCAGAGAGGTTAAGCGGCTTGAGCCGGTTGCTTTTGTTGCTGTCTTCACCGCCCCCATCGTTATAAAACGCCACCACCTCAGGCAGGGTGTTAATCATGCCGTTATGCATATAGGGCGCGGTGCTGTTCAGCTCCCGCAGGGTGGGGGTCATAAAGGTGCCTTTATCGCTGCCGTCGGCTTTGTGACCCTGTACATGGGCACCCACGTCACGCTTGAGGGCCATGTAGTTTTCGTTGCCCATAAACATGTTGAAGGCGATAAATGCCTGGTGGCGCAGCGGGTCGCGGAAGATATCCAGGTTCTCGGCAACGCCGGTGTTGTGGGCGTTGCCATCGGAGAACAGGGGCCCGGTGTGACACTGGTTGCAGCCTGCTTTGCCATCGAATAACGACTGGCCACGCTGGGCAGTCTCGCTCAGCTTGCCGTTATCGATGGGGGCGTTGCGGGAGGTGAGGGTTTTCAGATATTCAGGGATTGCTTTGCGCGCAGAGCCGTTAGAGGGCTCACCGTAGCCTGCGTTTTTGAACATTTTGACGTAGATCGGGTCCTGCTTGAGGCGCTCCTGCATCAGCCGCATATCCATGTTCATCAGATAGTCTTCGGTGATCATCTCGCGGGTGACATCGTTGAGGTTGGTCGCCAGCCTGCCGTCATGGAACCACTGCTTTTTATAGCTGGTGTTGATCAGGGTGGGGCTGTTACGAAAATGCTTGTTACCCGGGTAGCCCGGTGCCAGCGCATCCGGGTGGCCGAAGCCGTTCTCTGGCTGGTGGCAGCTGGCGCAGCTGATGGCGGCGTCGCCGGACAGTCGAACATCGAAAAACAGTCGCTTGCCCAGTTCAGCCTTGGCGGCATTAACTTTAATGGGCGGCAGCTGGCGGCTGTTATCAGCGGCGCTGACCAGCGATGCGCCAAGCGCCAGGCTGACGGCGGTGGCCAGCAACAACAGGCGTGTACCGGTGTGGCGTGTGCTCATGAGTGTGTCCTCACCTCGCAGGGGCCTGTCCTGGCTATTGTTGTGTCGTTATTAGAGGACAGGGTTGAATATCGGAATTGTCCTTACTAAAAATGCAGTATTTGTGCCAGAGGCGAGGCTTCCTGATTACTGCATTTTTATCAATGGGTTAGCACATTTGTTCGCTGTTCTGGGGGGGGGCGGGATAGAACGGATTGTTTAATCTGCCGTGACCGATTTAACGTTCTGTTCAATCGGCTGAGGGCTGCTGCCTGCGCCGGATAGCGAATCCAACACGTTGATTTAAAAAATGAAATATCCATCAATAATCAATTTTTGGGTACTTCGTTCAGCGTGCTTGATACATATCAAATCCCCAGCCTGCTGACCTGCCTATAGTTGGAACCCTCTTCCTGATTTTCGGGCTACTCAGCCTGTCGGAGTACTGCATCATGTCTACGTCAGTCCATCGCCAGCTTCATCAGACTCTTAACCAGCTGCTGATCGAGGGCGACGAAGCGGACCGCTGTTATGCCGCGCGCACGGCCGGTGAGATTGGCATGGTGCAACTGCTGCCTGCACTGCTGGCCTGCCTCTACCATGAAGACCCGGATGTCAGCGTTGATGCTGCGGATGCGCTGGCGAAAATTGGCCCTGCCGTGGCCGAGCCTGATGAGCTGATCAACCGGCTGACCCAGATGGTGGAGCTGCACCCGGAGGGCGATGCACGGGTTGCTGCAGCACGCGCGCTGGCACAGCTGGAAGACCCACGCGTGCAGCAGCTGTTGCTGGGCTGGGCACGGGGCAACCCGGGCCAGGGTGAGGCTGCTGCTGACTGGGATGACTGGTGGGATATTCAGCTGCATGCTATTCAGGCGCTGGGCCAGCGGGGGCAGGCGGTCGCGGTGCCGGTGTTGACCGAGGTGCTTGCTGAGGAAATTCTGGATATTGAAGCTGATCTGTTACGGGCGCTGGTGCAATGTGGTGATGCCGGTGTAGCACACACCATTGAACTGTTGAGTGCTCCCTCGCCACGCCTGGCACGGCGAGCGGTGCGGGCATTGCGCTTTGTCGAGTGTGATACCAGCCTGATTGCGCTGTTTCGCCAGCTCCGTCACCCCGACGCCAGTGTGCGGGCTGCAGTGGCGGAAATTCTGGGCCAGCGTGAAGCACGGCGTTATTTTATTGATCTGGTCGAATTGCTGCGTGACCCGGATGCTGGAGTACGCAGCCAGGCACTGAAATCGGCTGAGTCGATGCTGGCGCAACTGGAGGCTTACCATCTTAAGCATATCGCCCCGCAAAAACTGACGTTGCTGCTGGATACCCTGGATGCTGAAGGCCGGGCGCTGATTCTGACCGCGCTGATGCGGTTGCTGGAGGGCGACGGCGCTGACCCTGAACTGCAGCAAACTCTTAATACAGCGCTGCTTAATGCACTGCAATCTGACCATGCTGGCGAAGTAGAAGCCGCTGCTGGTTTGCTGGCTCAGCTACCCATGACTGATGCACTGCCCGTGCTGCTGGCCCGGCTTGACGATACTGAATTGCCACTGCGTAGCCGTCGGGTGCTGGTCAGCACCTTGCAGGCGGTCGGGCTGAACCATCGCGATTTTGTTCGCCCGCTGAATGCGTTGCTGCAGGAAGAAGAAAACGCCGCACTACGTCAGGTGGTGATGGAAGCGCTGTGTACCCTGGCGCAGTTACCCGCTGAGCATGACGGGCTGGATGCTGCGCAGGTGCTGGCCCGTTACCTGGCTGGAGAAGAGTTGAACAGTGGCCTGCTGGATACGCCGGACGTTGAACCGATCGCCGACAGCAGCCGGATCAGCTGTGTGATGGTAGATGAAACCGGTGCGCCTGCAGCCCCCATCAGTCCTTTCCATGCGGGGCAGGATGAAGAAGCCACGATCCGCAGCCTGATGTCGCAGTTTGGTGACAGCCCGGCCACCGACGAAGCAGAGCCGATGCCATCGAACCAGCCACAGTCCACCCTGGCGGCGATCAATCAGGCCAATGTCCAGGCGGCGCTGCATCAGCCTGGTGAAAAAGCACAGGACCAGGCCGAGCATTTGCGCGAGATGGTCGAGGAGCTGCCGGAGGAGCTGGATGCTTTCGGCAATATCGTGGTCGGGCACCTGAATCAGGGCGAGCGGCTGAAGCTGAGTCGGAAAAAAATCGCTCGTCTGCCGGATTACAGTAACCGGGTGCTGGCAGTACGGGCGCTGGGTAAGCAGGCCAATGACGTCAGCGTTGCCCGGCTGCTGGCGCTGATGCTGGAGGAGGAGCCGGTGCTGGTACGCGAGATTATCAGCAGCCTGGGGCAGATCGCTGCGCGGGCCCCGACGCTGGTCGGGCTGAGTAATGCGCTGGGCCCGCTGGCAACGTTGTTACTGGCCGGGACGGATGAAATTCGTCAGCTCAGCGCCCGCACGCTGGGATTGATGGGGCACCGGGGGGCGCTGCCGGTGCTTAAAAGCGCGCTTAAAGACACTGACAGCAATGTGCGGATGGAAGCGATACGGGCGCTGGCCCGACTGGTGGGGCAGCCGCTGGATGAGCAGGATGAAGCGCAGGTGGTGTTGCACACATTCGCGCCAGCTTCGGTGGTTGCGGCTGTTCGTACTTGCCTGAACGATTCGGTGGATGGGGTGGTATTGGCGGCGATGGCATTTATCGCCCAGCAGGGTGATATGGATGCCGTGCCTCAGGTGGTGCAATTGGGGCTCAGTAACAGTGCCCTGACCCGGGCAGCGGCACAGGCAGTGCGCCAGCTGGACCCACAGAGCGGTGTAGCGCTGTTGCTGACGCCAATGCTGCAGGCCGATTTTGCCAGCCAGCGGCCCCATGCCTTGCAGATGCTGGCCATTGTGACTCCGGCGCTGTAATACCGTGATGGTGGCCAATGCTGTGCACGGGCGGGGCTATCTCCGTGATCTGCTGACTATTGTGGTGCCCGGGCTAGTGCTCCTGCTGGTGCTGGCCGTGGTGCACTATCGCATTACCCTGGACCAGGCCTTGCAGCTGATGCTGGAGCAGGAGCGGGCAACCACCGAGCTGACCCGCCAGCTGATGCGAACCCGGCTGAATGAGATGATGGCCGATGTTAACGTGCTGGCGGATGCCGTCAGTGCCCAGTCGGCGTTTGAACACAACCCGGCACGGCTGACAGCCACCTTTGTGCAGCTGGCAAAACATAAGCAGGGTTACTCTCAGTTGCGGCTGATTGATGCCGACGGTATGGAGGTGGTACGGGTCAATAATGGCCAGCCGCCCCAGGCTGTGGCGGCGGATCAGCTGCAGAACAAAGCCCGTCGCTACTATGTCGCCCAGAGTCTGGCCCTGCCACCGGGGCAGGTGTATATCTCCCGGTTTGATCTGAATATGGAGCAGGGCCAGTTACAGCATAGCCAGCCGACCTTACGGGTGACAGCGCCTGTGGTAGGCCCGCTGGGGGAGCGGCGCGGCATTGTGGTGCTGAACCTTAATGGCGAGCAGCTGGTAGAGCAGGTGTGGGGTCAGGCCCCGATTAGTGCGGATGCAATTGTGCTGGTCAGTGGCCATGGCTATAGCCTGGTCCGGCCCAATGCCCGGCAGGGGCGGGTGCAGTTTTTTCCCGAGAATCCGCTGGCGGAAAACTCACCCCAGTTGTGGCACAAGCTCAATGTAGCGGACGAGGGGCAGTTTATTCAGGATGATCAGCTGTTCGCGTTTGCTAACCTGGTGATCCCCCAGGCGCAGGGCAATGCCCACTGGAAGATTTTCACCCTGCGTGGCGATGCCACGCTGAGGGCCGTGAAAAACCGCTTTGGCTGGCACAATCTGCCACTCTACGGCCTGCTGGCGCTGACGCTGTGTGTGGTGGCGCTGGTCAATGCCCGTCATCGGCGTCGACACCAGCAGGTGATGGCGTATACCGCGTATGAGCGCTCGTTCCGGTTGCTACTGGAGCAGATCCAGCTGGCGGCCGTTTCGCTGAACCGGCAGGGCCAGGTGGTGTTCTGTAATGATCATTTTATGACGCTGACCGGCTATGGCCGTCAGGACATCCTCGACGAGGACTGGGTTGAGCGTTTTGTCCCTTCGTCATGGCGTGCTGAGCATCACCGGCTGCTCAGCCGTGCTTTCCAGCAGGGCCAGTTGCCGGCGCCTTGTCACGGTCAGATTATGACCGCCGATGGCCAGGTTCGAATAATCGCCTGGACCTCGACCCTGCAGCAGAACGCCGACGGTGAGGTCGTGCAGTTGTCGCTGGTGGGTGAAGATATCAGCGAGCGGCTGGCGGTGGAAAGGTCGCTTCACCAGCTCAAACAGGCGGTGGAGCAGAGCGCCAATACGGTAATGATGACGGATATCCGGGGCTGCATTACTTATGTCAATCCGGCGTTCTGTCGGCTGACCGGTTATAGCGCAGCGCAGGTTGAAGGGGCCCATCCTAATATCCTTAAATCTGGCCATACCAGTGACGAGGCCTATCAGCAGCTCTGGCAGGCGCTGCGCGAGGGTCGTACCTGGCAGGGCGAGTTTCATAACCGCAAGAAAAATGGCGAGCTTTTCTGGGAGCAGGCGCTGATCTCGCCGGTACGTGATGATCAGGGTACTACGCTGTCTTATATCGCCATCAAGCAGGATATAACCGAAGAGAAACGGCTGCAGGCCGAACTGGAACAGGCCACCCGTGAGCGGGTGCGCAATGAGCAGCTGGCGGCGGTAGGCCGGATGGCCAGCATGGTAGCCCATGACCTGCGCAACCCGCTCAGCTCGATCAAAGTCGGCTTGCAGATGACCAGCCGCAAGCCCGATCTGGATATGGAGAGCCGGGAAATCAGCCAGATCTCACTGGACCAGGTGCGTCATATGGAAGGCATTCTGGAGGATATGCTGGCTTATGCCCGGCCGGATGCGCTGAGCCTGGAGTGGCTGGATGTTAATACACTGCTGGAGCAGGTGCTGATGGGGCAGCTGCGGCTGATCCAGGATCGCAATGTCTTTATCGACCGCGATTTTGATGCCCGGCTGCCAACGCTTAATGCGGACCCGGTCAAGCTGCGCCAGGCGCTGCAGAATCTGGTGGTCAACGCCGTTGATGCTGCCCAGGGGGAGGGCGTTCAGCTGGCACGGGTCAGCCTGCAGACCCGGTTGATCTTCACGGACCATGGACTCAAGGTGTCACTGAAAATTAGCAATAACGGCAGCCGTATTGACCCCTGCATGTGCCTGAAGGTATTCGAGCCATTTTTCACCACCAAAGCCAAAGGCACCGGGCTGGGGCTGGCCATCGTCCAGCGTATCATTCAGCAGCACCTGGGCCGGGTAACTCTGGCTCCAGACGTCAGGGGGGACACCTGTGCCTGTGTTATTCTGCCTCTGGATCGACTGACTGAGCAGACCCGTTAACGGAGTACCGGTTGTGATATGAGTAAGATTCTTATTGTCGATGATGATCAGGCGATCTGTCGTACCTTGCAGATCCATTTTCAGCACCAGAACCACCAGGTAGAAACCTGTCATGCGGTGGCCGCCGGATTGGCGCGGCTGGAAGACTATCCGGCGGATGTGCTGGTGCTGGATATCCGTATGGCGGGAATGTCCGGGCTTGAGGGGTTGCCGCTGTTCAAGGCGCGGCGTCCTGCGTTGCGGATTATTATGATTACCGCGTTCCATGATATGCAAAGCACCATTGAGGCGATGCAGCGTGGAGCCGATGAGTATATTCATAAACCGCTGGACCTGGATGAGATTGACCAGGCCGTGGGTACGGCGTTGAACTACCAGCGCCAGCAGGGTAACAGTGGTATTGAAATCCCCCGTGAGCCGCGTATTGGTGCGTTTAATCTGGTTGGTTCCAGCCAGGCAATGCGGGAGATCTTCAAAACCATTGGCCGGGTTGCCAGTACCCGTGCAGCGGTGCTGATCAATGGTGAAAGTGGCACCGGAAAGGAAATGGTGGCGCGGGCTATTCATCATGCCAGTGATCGACGGCAGGGGCCTTTTGTGGCCATCAACTGTGCCGCGCTGGTGGATGGCCTGCTGGAGTCGGAGATGTTCGGCCATAAACGCGGGGCGTTTACTGGTGCGGTGAAAGATCAGCCCGGCAAGTTTGCGCTGGCCAGTAGCGGCACGCTGTTTCTGGATGAGGTAGGCGAGCTGTCGCAGGCGACTCAGGCCAAACTCCTGAGGGTACTACAGGAACAGGAGTATACCCCGCTGGGGGGCTGTCAGCCTTGCCACACGGATGCACGTATTATCGCTGCCACCAATGCTGACCTGCCTGCAGCGATGGCTGGTGGTGGCTTCCGTGAAGATCTGTTCTACCGGCTGCAGGTGGTGAATGTTACCTTGCCGCCGTTGCGTGAGCGCAAAGGAGATCTGGTCGAGCTGGTACAGACACTGATGGCGCGGATCAATAAAGAACTGGGGCGCAATGTGCGGACCTTATCTCTGGAAGCGATGGCTGCACTGAATAACTACCACTGGCCCGGCAATGTGCGTGAACTGCAGAATATGCTGACGAAAGCTGTCGCGCTGTGCAATGGCGATCTGTTGACACCGGATCTGCTACCGGGGTACGTAACGGGCAATAGTGAGCCAGCTGGCGTGATTGATAGTGTTTTCAATCAAAGCCTGAGTCTGCAGGATATCGAACGGGTGCATGTGGAGCAGGTGCTGGAACGCACGGGCTGGCATAAGGGCCATGCCTGCGAGATTCTGGGGGTTTCAAGGCCCCGGCTGCAGCGGATGATTGTCAGTTATGGCTTGCAGCACCAGGGCAATCTGGCATCCTGACGTTATTGTTTTTATGAGGAGTCGACGATGTCAGCGGGTACCAGGCTGAACCTGAACTGGCTTGAGCTTAAAATTCCTCCACCGCTGTTGGCATTGTTGAGTGCCGGTATGCTCTGGTGGCTGGCACAGCAATTACCTGACAGCTGGGCGCTGCCTTTTAACAGCCTGTATGTTGGTCTGATTGTTGCGGGGTTGGGGATGGTATTTGATCTGTCGGCCTTGCTGGCGTTTCGTCGGGCGCGTACCACGGTAAATCCGCTGCAGCCGGCCAGCAGTCGAGCGCTGGTTACCAGCGGCGTCTATCGCTATACCCGTAATCCAATGTATCTGGGGCTGATTCTGGTGCTCAGTGGCTGGACGCTGTATCTGGGGCAGTGGTTGCTGTTACCACTGGTGGGGCTGGTGATGCTCTATCTCACCCGGTTTCAGATTATGCCGGAGGAGCGCATTCTGACGCCGCTGTTTGGTGAGGAGTACCGCACCTGGATGTGCCAGGTACGGCGCTGGCTGTAACGCTTATACCTGGCGGTTATGCCAGGCGTAAGCCATGGTGAAAGCAGTCTGCTGGAACTGCTTCAGCCCGGTTTCTTTGATATCAATCATCAGCGGTTTGTGGCGCAGGATTTCCTGTACTTCGCTGTTACTCATGATCTGTACATTCAGCCCTGGGATCAGCTGAATAGCGGCCTCCAGTTTGAAGCCCAGTGCGCTGCCGGCAAACTTGCCCTTTGCCTGGCGCTGTTTGATGACGACGGCTTTAACGTTGTAGTCTTCCATCAGTTTGGCAAAGATGAACTGGAACTTGCGTATCTCTTCCGGGTCATCGCCGTTACGAACCACCACCCGCTGCGCCCGGCAGTCTGGGAGATTGAACAGACCGTCATCGAGAGACAACAGAGAGATAATCGCTTCGTTCGTTTTAATTTCTACACCGCAAACGTTCATAACAACCCCTGAATAATGGATGGAGGGGATTATAGAGCAAATGGGTGGCGGAGTGGGCATGATATTGACGTTGTGGGATGCTGGCCCGGCTAGCTGGCTGGCGCGCTGCGTACCGGCTGTTCAGGGTGGCACATCTATGTCGGCGTACTGGCCTTATCTGTGTTGCTGTCACCGTCAAAGGTCAGCTGTTTCTCTGTGTTGTCATATGCTGATCACAGCAATTTGTTTATGATCAATTACTCACAATTTTTGTCAGCTAAAATAGACGCCTGACTTGCGCCGCTGTTGGTGATTGGGTATATCAGTAGCCCTCACGGCCAGCAGCCGACAAAATTTAGCTGTAGACCAGTGCAAAGTTCGGCAGACTGCATTGCTGCAGACTGACAACGTATTTGATGAAAGGACGTTTCTATATGGCAGATAATAAATACCGCCTGGTAACACGTAGTGACTTTGATGGCCTGGTGTGCGCAGTATTGTTAAAGCACCTGGACCTGGTGGATGAGATCAAGTTTGTACATCCAAAAGATATGCAGGATGGCAAAGTTGAGATCACTGATCGTGATATCTCGACCAACCTGCCATATGTGCCAGGTGTCAATCTGGCGTTTGATCACCACCTGTCTGAAACCATTCGTAATGGTAAGCAGGACAACCACATAATCGACCCCGAAGCGCCGTCGGCGGCCCGCGTGGTATTTGATTACTACGGTGGCTATGAGGTATTTCCCGAGCGCTGGGAAGGCATGATGCTGGCGGTGGATAAAGCCGATGCTGCACAGTTCAACCGCGAAGAAGTACTGAACCCGACGAACTGGGAGCTGCTGAATTTCCTGATGGATGCCCGTACCGGGCTGGGCCGGTTCCGTGAATTCCGCATCTCCAACTACCAGTTGATGATGGAACTGATCGATCACTGTAAGGATTACAGCATCGAACAGATTATGGATATGCCAGATGTGCAGGAACGGGTGGAACTGTACACCGAGCAGTCGGCAAAATTTGAAGAACAGCTCAAGCGCTGTTCTACGGTGCATAAAAACCTGATAGTGCTGGACCTGCGTGAGGAAGAGACCATCTGGGCGGGTAACCGCTTTATGATCTACGCCCTGTTCCCGCAGACCAATATCTCCATCCATGTACTTTGGGGCCTGAAGCAGCAGAATACGGTTTTTGCCACCGGTAAATCCATTTTCGACCGTAGCTCCGGCACCAACGTGGGCGAGCTGATGCTCAACTATGGCGGTGGTGGTCACCAGGCGGCGGGCACCTGTCAGGTTGAAAATGACCAGTGCGATATCGTATTGCAGGAACTTATTACTCAGATCAACGCCGACGGCTGATCCTTTCCCGCTGTTGTCAGAGCCGAAAGGCTCTGTCCCTCAGATGCGCTGTCCAGCCGGGCGGCGCATCGTCGTCTTTTCGCTGCACTAACAATTCGTTTTCGATGCTGATTGCTACGGCGTTGCTGGGTTTTGTTCATGGTTCTCATTCTATCTAGCCTGGTGAATTGCTTTGCCTGTCGCTGTTCTGCCATGGGGCATGAGGCTCGGATGTCACGGTTGCAAAGTAAGGGACTCATCCTGGTAACCTCAGGCGCACGGTAGCATAATGCCAAGCCTGTTTTAACGCCTGAACCGAGGAAAGCCAATGGCAAAATTTTCAAGGGAAGAAAAACAACATCTGGTGCGCGAGTTGCAGGTGTATTGCGTTGATGAGCTGGATATTGAACTGGGCGGCTTTCAGGCCGAGTTTTTGCTCGATTTTATGATCAAACAGCTGTCACCACGCACCTATAACCAGGCGCTGAAAGACGTAGAGGCGCTGATCTGGGATCGCACCGAACGGCTCACTGAAGAGATCTCTGCACTGGCAAAATAGTGCCGAGCCGGTTGGCTAACGCGTTTATTCATGAATTCCTGAAACTAATACAGGTAAAAACGGTTCGATTACAGGGAGTTTTTGGTAGAATCAGCCGTTTTTACCCTAAACACGGTGCATTATCTGCACTGGCTGAAATGACAGGGCCCAAATGCTGTTCAACAAGCTTCCAGATGATCTGTTTCTGCCGCTCTCGGGGCAGAACCGGCATATCTATCAGTCAGTGCTATTGGCACTGGCGGACCAGTTCTTCGATGAAGATCTGGTCGACCCCTTTATTCCTCGCGATCTGGTGCGTTCATGCATTGAAGAGAGCGTGGTGCGCCAGGGGGTGCGTCGCTGGGTGCCTGAAGGTGACGACAGCGAAGAGATGCCACGTTCCGCTGCGGAATATGCCAGCCGTATCTATCGACGGCTGGTGGATACCGGCTGGCTGGAAGAAGAGCAGCGGATTTACCGTACCTTTGTGCTGCTGTCTCCTTCGATCAGCTACCTGCTGCGGACTCTGGTGTCGATCGCCAATCTGGAAAAACGCTCTTACGGCGGTGCCGTACTGAACGTACTGAGCTCACTGGAAGCGGCGATTAATGACCCGGCCGGGCGGGGTATCACCCTGTCGGAAGCGGCGCAGACAGCGGCGGATTTCAGTGCCCATCTGACCGATATGATGCTGGGGCTGCGTGAGCTGAAGATCTCGCTGGCGAAAAGTAACGATGCCAAAGAGATTGTGCGCAGCTTCTTTGAGCGGTTCGTCGAGCACATTTTAGTTGCCGATTATAAAACCCTCAAAACCCGGAATAACCCGTTCCGCTACCGCCGCCAGATCCTGTCGTTACTGCGTGAGTTGCAGTTTGATCCGCTCAAGCTGGAACAGCTGATCGGCAACTATCAGGAGCAGTTTGATATTCCACAGATTGATGCTGAGGCCATGGTGCATAAGCATATCAATCGTATTGTGCGCATCTTCGAGTCGGTGGATCAGCGGCTGGCGACGATTGATGATTTCCGTTACCGGCTGGAAAAACGGGTGGCCGATACCGTCCGTTACATGGATAAGACCACCCCGGGCATGGCGGCCCGCCTGTCCCGTGCAATCTCTAACCTGCACGGCAAAGTCGATAAGGACATCCCGATTCTGGATAGCCTGGATGGCATCCGCTTTATGGCACCGGGCAGTGTGCGTTCGCCGATAAAACGCCGTATCCAGGCTGAGCCTAAGGTGATTGTGCGTGGCGAAATCGACCCACAAGTGCTGCAGCTGCGTGAGCTGTTCAAAGAATACAAGGCGCGCCGTGAGGTGACGCCGAAGAAAGTCGGTGACTTTATTGAGCACCAGCTGCGTGGCCGCAATAGCATGAAGGCCTCGGAGTTTGAGATTAATACCATCGAAGATTACGTCTGCTTCAGTTATGTGCGCCATATGGCGACACTGGGCAAAAAAGGCCGCAAGACAGCTGACCGCTACGATGTACGGTTTAACGATGATTATGTACAGGTGGCCGACGTGGTCGAGTGCCGCGATTTTGTCATTCAGAGGACGCAATAAATGCTTGGTGATTTGCAGAAACTTGCTGCACGTTCCGATAAACATCAGCCGGACGACTTTGTGCGTGCGGCCAATCTCCTGCTGACCAGCCAGTTCCTCTATGCGGACCGGGCTGGCCACCGTGACAGCTATTTCCTGATTGCGTCCCATGTGGATTACTTCCGCAACCTGTTTGAAGCCATTGGCTGGTCGTTTATCTACCAGCCCGATGAAGCCTACCTGGGGGTGGTGCCGCAGGGCGAGCAGCGCCAGATGCGATTGAAATTGGATGAGTCGCTGCTGTTGCTGTGCTTGCGCCAGCAATATGAGCAGAAGCTGGAAGCCTTTGAGGTGGAAGACGGTAAAGCCTATAGCAGCACCGATGAACTGCTGACGACCTATGAAAACCTGACCGGTAAAGAGATTCCGAACGAAACGCGACTTAAAGAAATCCTGTCGCTGTTTACCCGTCACGGCATCATGGAGCGCGGCAAGCCCAACGAAGCGGAACCTAAAAACCAGCCGATCCGTATTAACCCGGCTATCCGTCAGGTGGTGGTGGAAGATTATATTCGTCAGCTTGAAGCGCTGGCCGAAACCACGCCGGAAGAGAAAGCTGAGCTGGAAAACCCGGAAGGCAGCGACGATGTTGCACTGGATGAGGTGCCGGTAGCTGAGGCTGAGCAGGGTGATGAGGCTGTGGCCGAGATTGCCAGTGACGATACTGCTGAAAGCACTGAAAGCACTGAAAGCACTGAAAGCACTGAAAGCACTGAAAGCACTGAAGCCGAAACTGATAATGGTCAGGAGTTGAACACCGATGAAACAGCTTAACCGCATCGTACTGGTCAACTGGTATGTGCTGGGGGCCGTTGAGATTCCGATCAAGGGCAACGTCGCGATTGTCGGGCCGAACGGTTCCGGTAAATCCTCGTTGCTGGATGCCATTCAGACTGTGCTGATGGGGGGGCATAAGCGCCACCTGAGCTTTAACGCCTCGGCCGGTGAAAAGAGTGAGCGTAGCCTGCGTACCTACTGTCTGGGTTTCCTGGACGGTGGCGGCAAGAAAGCGATGGTGCGTGATGATTCTCTGAGCTACATGGCACTGAGTTTCTTCGACACCGAAACGGCGAAAGAGAGCTGTGTTGGTATCGCTATCAGTGCCTCCAGTGCGACCGCGGATGAAGATATCCTGGGCCGGTTTATCCTGCCGGACTTCTCTGTTGGCCTGGATGATTTCAGTGTTAAGCAGGGCGGCGGCCGGATGCCGAAGGCCTGGAATGATGTGCGTGCCAACCTGCTGGAACAGTGCCCGGACATGGTGCTGGAGAAACGTGCCAGCCGCTTTATCCGTGATGTAGTGACGCACCTCAGCCATGATGCCAGCATGCCGAATGATGACGACAAATTCGTCAAAAACTTCAAGAACGCGCTGCGTTTCGTACCGATTGACAGCCCAACCCGGTTTATCCGTGAATTCGTACTGGATGAAAACATCGTCCATGTCGGAGCGTTCCGTAAGTCGCTGGATGAATACCGGACGATGGAGGACAAAACCCGTGAAGTGGCCACCCGTATCGAAGAGCTGGAAAAGGTTCAGGAGATGTGTGGCGGTATCCAGCGCAATCTGAAAAATGCGGTGGAATACGAATGGGTGGTGCATGAAAGCCGGTTTGAAAATGCTGACCTGAAAAAGGAAGAGGCGCAGGAGCGGCTGGAGAAGAACCAGCACAAAGAGCATAAACTGGAAGGCCAGCTGACTGACTGTAACAGCCAGCTGAACCAGGCTATGCAGGATCTGGCTGAAACCCGCGCGCAGCTGAATAACACTGATTCCGCCCATAAAGTGAAAGCACTTGAGGCGAATATTGATGCCAAACAGCATGAGCTGAACGGCGTTAAAGACAAGGTGCAGGGGATTTATAACCTGCTGCGCAGTGCGGTGAGCTTTGCCAACTACGAGAATCTGTTGCCGCCAAGCTTTGTGCCAGTGGTGAAAGACTCGGTTGAACTGTGGCGTGCCGGCCAGGACATTACCGCTGAAACCTGGCCACCGGCGCCGGTTGAGGTGGACTCCAACCTGGAGGCCCTGAAAAGCCAGGTGGATACGGTGCGTCGTGAGATCGCCCGTAACTACGAGCACTCGGTGATCCGCATCAACGAGCTGCGCAACGAGATCCAGCACCAGCGCGGTGCTGTCGAGCAGCTCAAGCAGGGTCGGGCTCCGGTACGGCGCAATACCCAGGAACTGATGCAGTTGCTGGCGGAATATGGCATTGAGTCCACGCCGATCTGTGAGCTGGTGGACATTAACGATGATAAGTGGCGTATCGCCATTGAGTCGTTCCTGGGCGCCCGCCGTGAAGCACTGGTGGTGGACCCGGACCATGTCAAAGAAGCGATTACGCTGTATCGCCGTAAAGGCCGCCACCTGAAAGGCTGCCGGATCATCAACACCACCCGTTCTCAGGACTGGCTCAACCGGGCCAAGCCTGGCACGCTGGCGCAGTTTATCGATACCGATGATATGCATGCCCGCGCCTATATGAACCGGGCGCTGGGTGGCGTGATGGCGGTGGAGACCGAGAACGAACTGCTGCGCCACGAACGCGCACTGACCTACGATTGCATGTTGCAGGGTGAGGGTACGACCACCTCGATCCACGAGCAGCAGCCGATTATGGGCATTCGTCGTCGTACTGATCAGCTGGCCGCACAGGGCAAGCAGATGGATCAGATGATGGACGAGTTCACCAAGCTGGGTCGTTCTCACGAAGGGCTGGAAAAGCTGCGTGATGCGCTGATTAACCTGACCACCAGTCTGGTGAGCACCACGGAACGTACTTTTGATCTGGTGCAGCAGCGTGGTCAGCTAATGCTGGAAATCGACGGTCAGCGTCAGGCTATCGACGATATCCGTAATCAGGATGACAGTGGTATTCATCTCCGTATCACCGAGCTGGTGGAGCTGCAGAAACAGACTGAGCTGAACCAGAAAACCCTGATGGACAAGCTGCAGAAAGCCCGTACCTCGATGATCAAAGACGGTGCGGCACTGGAAGTACTGAGTCAGGAGCTGGAAGAACACGCAGCGGCCCGTGCGGTCTGTGCGGATAAAGCTGACTTTGATGGCCAGTCATCTCAGGAAAAACGGGATTATCTGGATGAAAGCTACAGCGGTGAGCTGGAGCGCATCATCTTTGAAGCGGCCAAGCGGGCACAGTCCGAACAGGCGCTGCATGAGCGTAAGAAAAACGGTGTTCGTGATGCGGTGGCGCAGTATAAGGCGCGTTATCACGGCGGTGGCCTGAGCCACCAGGGTATTGATCAGATCAGTGCCGACTCGACTCATGATGAGCTGGAATCGTTTGTGAACCAGACCATCGCGGTGCTGACCGAGTCTGAACTGGCGCGTTATACCCAGAAAGCCGAGATGGCCCGTCAGGAAGCGGAAACCTCGTTCCGCTCCGACTTTGTTGCCCATCTGAATGACCAGATCAACAAGATCAAGGATCTGATCCGTGAGTTGAACCAGCACCTGAAAGGGCGTCCGTTCCATCAGGAGATGTACAGCTTCGAGATGATGCCAAACCCGGAACTGAAAGATATTCTGGAACTGGTAGAGGCCTACACCCGGATGGACCAGGCCAACGTGGGTTCACTGTTCGATCTGGCTAATGATGGCAATAAGCCGCACCAGGATGCGCTGGCTAAAATCCATGATGTATTGAAGGATGAAGGCGAAAGCAGCCTGCTGCAGGATTACCGTAACTTCTACAACTTCGAGCTGGTGGTGAAGGATCTTGAGGGCAACCGCAAGACCACCCTGACGCAGCGTATCAAGACCGGTTCCGGTGGTGAGCATCAGGTGCCGTTCTACGTGGCGATGGCTGCTGCACTGGGTGCCACTTATCGCCTGCGTGAAGGCAGTGATGGTCGGCCTGTTGGCGGGATGAGCCTGTCAGTGTTCGATGAGGCATTCAACAAACTGGACTCCGAGAACACGATTACGTCACTGGGCTTTATGACGGACCTGGGCCTGCAGACGATTATTGCCGCGCCGGATGAGAAGTACTCACTGCTCAGCTCCTGTATGGATACCATCATCAACGTGTGCCGTGATGGCAATGTGGTGGATCTGGATGTGGAGTTCCCGACAGAGAAGGGCAAAGTGCTGCTTAACTCGGATAATCCGTACAAGATGCTCAATGAGCAGGCGGATGAGTTCGAGCCGGTTGAAGATGACGAAGAAGAGAGCCTGACACCGGCCTGACCGGTACGGCGAAAAACAAACCCCGCGACTGAGTGATCAGCGCGGGGTTTTTTATGGGTGCAGGGTCAGGCGCTGATAACGTACTGCAGCACTTCAATTACCTGTTCGGGTGTTTGCGCCCAAGCCATGGCAGCGGCATCCACTTCTTTGAGCGGGTGAACCAGCGCAGCATCGTGCAGGGTGATGTACGGTTTGCCCAGCGCGGCACAGCTGCCGGCATCAAACGCCGCATTCCACTGGCGGTATTTATCCCCGAAGCGAATGACGGCGATATCGCACTGTTCGATCTGGGTGCGGGTACGAATCGCATTGACCTTGGCAGACTGATGGTCGCGCCAGAAGCTGTTGTCCTGCGCGCCAAGCATATCGCCTGCGGCATCACTGGCTTCGTGATTAGTCACGGCAGAGACAAAGGTCACCGGCAGTTGCAGGGCCTGGGCCCCCTGTTCGATCTGGTCTCGCCAGTCAGTGTGGATCTCGCCGGATAGGTAAACGGTCCAGTTCATAGGACTCCCCCTGGAATAGTGGTCACTTATGTTGGGAATTCAGGTTGAAGCGCAGGCCCGATACGGTGTTGTTGTTCTGAACGATAACGGGCCTGCACGGATGGTAACGTATTGGTGGGCAGCTGTTGAGCATTGTCGCTGCCGGTTCTCCATCGTTGCTCCCCATTTCGGTTGTACACTGTGGCGCAGCAGGAGGGCGTTACTTTGAGATCCAGAATTTTCTTCAAACTGTTTATGGTGTTACTGGCCGTCATCGGTACGCTGATGGTGTTGATGCTGTGGGTGATCAATAGCTCGTTTCGTACCGGGTTTGAGGCCTATCTGATTGAGCGTGAACTGCCCGCGGTGCAGCAGGCGGCGCAACGGCTGGGCGAGTACTATCAGCGCCAGGGAAGCTGGCGGGATGTGCGGGGGAACCCCCGTATCTGGCGGCAGCTGCTGGAGTCCGAGGGGATGCAGTTCGCAACACCTGCACGGCCGCATCGACGGCCGCCGCCAGGCTCTGTTCCGTCAAGGCCTGCTCCGCGCTTGTCTGACCGACCGGACCCGAGCCCACTCGCAGCGCAATCGTTACCCCGCCGTCTGACCCTGACGGATGTGGACAGGCAGCGGGTGTTTGGTAACCCTGATATTGCGAGGACAGCGCGCTGGTTGCCGATAGAGGTGGCGGGAGACACCGCAGGCTGGCTGGCGCTGACGCCGCAGTCGCTGGCGACTGATCAGCTGGCACAGCATTTTGTTGAACAGCAGCGGCAGAATGTACAGTGGTTGGCAGGCATGGGTCTGCTGCTGGTGTTGTTGCTGTCCGCCGGGCTGGCTCGACTGTTTGTACGGCCTGTCACGCGGCTGACCCAGGCGACCGATCAGCTGGCCCGAGGGGATCTTGAGGTTCGGGTGCCGGTGGCGGGGCGGGATGAGCTGGCGCAATTGTCTGATAACTTCAACCAGATGGCAGCGCGCCTGCAGCAGGCGGCGCAGCTACGTCAGCAATGGATCAGTGATATTTCCCATGAACTGCGCACGCCAATTGCGGTGCTCAGCGCGGAGATTGAGGCGATGGTGGATGGCGTTCGCCAGCCGACACCTGAGCGGATCAGTTCGCTGTATAGCGAAGTGGGTGGGCTGACCGGGCTGGTGGCCGATCTGCACCAGCTGGCGTTATCGGATCAGAGCGCACTGGAGCTGGAATTGACTACCGTGGATCTGCTGGAACTTTGCCAGGGCCATGTCGCGCTGTTTCAGCCGCGTATGGCCGCGAGCAAGCTGAATCTGTTGCTCGAGGTTGAGCCGCAGCAGTGTTTACAGGTGCGTGGTGATAGCCGCCGGTTGAGCCAGCTGCTGACCAATCTGCTGGAAAACAGCCTGCGTTATACCGATGCGGGGGGCGCGGTGGTGGTTCAGCTGCGTAGTGAACCCTCCTGGCTGGTGCTTGAGGTGAAGGACAGTACCCCTGGCGTGCCGGATGCGGCGCTGGAACAGATATTTGAGCGGCTGTATCGGGTGGATCGTTCCCGCAGCCGGGCCATGGGAGGCTCCGGGCTGGGGTTGTCGATCTGTCGCAGCCTGGTGGAAGCGCATGGTGGTACAATCCAGGCTCATAACCGCCGTACCGGTGGTTTAACAATCAGCATCCGTCTGCCGTTGTCTGACAGTTGATATACCCGGCGAGACCGATAGCTAGATAAGATCGAACAGGACAGGGATTCCGATGGTTGAGGTAACTGCCGCAGTTCAGCCCCATGTGCTGATTGTCGAAGATGAAATCAAACTGGCTGAGGTACTGGCTGACTATCTGCAGCATGCCGGGTATCAAACCCATTGCCTGCACCGGGGCGATGAGGTTCTGCCCTGGCTGGCTCAGCATGATACTCAGCTGATTGTACTGGATCTGATGCTGCCGGGTATTGATGGAATGGCCTTGTGCCAGCAGTTACGCGTGCAGTCGAATGTGCCGGTATTGATGGCTACAGCGCGGGTAGAGGAGCAGGACCGGCTGGCCGGGCTTGAGTCCGGTGCTGATGACTATGTCTGCAAGCCTTATAGCATGCGCGAGATGGTCGCGCGGGTGAAAGCGATTCTGCGCCGGGCCAGCCCGGTTCCCGCCGTACCGGTTGTCGCGTTGCAGGTGGATGTCAGCAAAATGAGTGTGCGGGCCAGGGGCCAGCTGCTGGAGCTGACACCGGTGGAGTTCCGGATGCTCAACCACCTGATATCGCACCCTGAAGTGGTGTTCAGCCGGGATGAGTTACTGGATGTGATCTACGATGACTACCGGCTGGTGTCGACCCGCACCGTGGACAGCCATATCAAAAATCTGCGCAAAAAACTGGCTGCCTGCTTTGATCAGGATGAACTGATTCGCTCGGTGTATGGGGTTGGTTATAAGTTCGAATTACCCTGACAGCCTTACACGGTTCAGGTAACGGCTATAAGTACCGACGTTTGCCATTCAACATAGACTTCATCTCGCCGGACTGAGCCAGGGAATCTTGTGCTTTTTGCGGGCACGCAGAGTGGATTTGCGCATCATCAGCAGTAAAACAATCAGAGTCAGCGCCGCCAGAGTCTGACAGACAACGGCAATATTGAACCAGTAATCTGCTTGGCGCTGGATCTGTTGTTGTTTAGTGGTGGTGCGGGAGCTGAGTGTTGTAAACAGTTGCTCGACAGGCTGCTGGGTGTGGCGGGCTTTATGTTGATAGTTGCGATCAAACGCGATGCGCTGGGCGAAGGCTTGAGGGGTTTCTGCAGGGAGGGCCTGATAAGGGCCGCTGACAATCTGCTGCTCTCTGACTGAGCGCATGGCCTGCTCCTGAATTGCAATCAGAGAGTTTGAGCCTGCGGTGACTTTACTTAATAACGCCAGCTCACGGCTGGAGAACTGTAACTCCAGCATGATATCCGTCTGCTTCTTGCGTGTATTGGGGTAGAGCTGGCTATCAACGGTAGTTGGGCGGGGCAGGTCGCCATTACGCCATTTCACAATATTCCAGTAATCCTTCCAGTAGACCTGATCTCCGGTGGCAACATAAGTGCGGCATAGCTGGGTCAGGTCAGCGGAGGTCTGGCGGAACTCGTCGGCGATCAGGTAGGACAGGTAGCGGTTCTGACTGTGTTGCAGCTGCTGGGTGTATTTGCTGTTAGTAATCCGTTGCGCCGTAACGGATATGGCGACCAATACGACCAGCAGGCTGGTAACCAGAATAAGCTGGGTTTTCAGAGTCATGCAGGCATCCTTGCGTTTACTGGCATTACGTACCGAGAACTAAGACTAAGAGTTCTAGTTCAGAATATACGAATTAGCAAGCAGGGGGAGTCAATCCTCCCCCAGGGCATAGCACTTAGCCGATATCAAAGGCGCGGCGGCGGCTCATCAAAATAAAGGCGGCGGGGACAAAGTAGAAAGAGAGCAGGGTAGTCAGTAAGGTGCCGCCTGCGATGGCGACCGCGAACGGTGGCCAGAACCCGCCCCCGGCCAGGATCAGCGGCAGAAAGCCGCCAATAGTAGTGATGGTGGTTGAGCTGATATGGCGGGTACAGCTTTGTACCGCCTGAGTGATAGCGGTGGGGTCGCCCTGCACCGCCAGCTGACAGGCTTTGAGTTCCGCCAGAATCACAATCGCCGCATTGATTGCCAGCCCCATCAGGCCGAGCAGGCCGATAATAACGGTGAAGCCAAACGGGTAGCTGAACAGCCAGACACTGAGCAGCCCTAGCCCGACTGACTGCACGGCGGATAGAAAAATCAGGCTGCTGATACGGAAGCTGTTAAACGACACGACGACCACCGTAACCAGCAGGGCGACGATAACGCCGATGCTGGCCAGCAGGTTGCCAACGGCATCGTTACGCCCCTGCGACTCGCCACCGAACTCCATACGATAGCCCGCGGGCATGCTGAAGCTGGCAGCCGTCAGGATCTGCCTGTATTCGGCCAGCACTTTTGACGGCAACACACCGGCGCGGATATACCCTTCAACGATATTGACCCGTTCGCCATCACGGCGTGGAATTGCCCCCCGGCTGGGTCTGAGTTCCAGTGTGGCCAGAGCGGACAGTGGAATGTTGCCCTGCTGAGTGGTACTGAGAGTCAGCTGGGTGAGATCACTGACCTGTTCCCGTTTACTGTTAGCGACCCGGACCCGGACAGGAATTGATTCGGTGGACTCCAGCACGCTGCCACCGGTGATGCCATAAAGATTGCTTTGCAACTGGTCGGCGATATCCGTCAGCCTGAGTCCGCTGAGGTGACTGGCATCTTCATTGACCTTAAGCCAGGCCTTGGGTGCACCGGGTTGCAGCGTTGCACGGGTGTGAACAACCTCTGATGTGGTGCTGAGCAGCTGTCGGGCCTGTTGTCCCAGCTGTTTCAACTGGTCGAGATCCGGGCCAAACAGGCGCAGTTCGATCGGCGCGTTGAACGGCGGTCCCTGCTCGAGTTTTCGTACCAGAATCTGTGCCCCTGGCAAGGCGTCGTCCAGCTCCCGTTGCAGTTGCGGAATCAGCTGATTGGCGGTAGCAAAATCACGGGTGGTGACCATTGCCTGGCCAAAGTTGGGTGAGCCGCGCTTGTTGCCCAGCATGTTGTAGTAGAACGAGGGGGCACTGTTGCCCAGGAACCACTGCACACGCTCAATACCGGGTTTGTTGTCGAGTTTCTGGCTGATCAGGCTGCTGATTCGGCGGGTTTCATCGATTGAGGTGAGTACGGGCAGGTGCAACTCGATATGAAACATATTCCGGTCGGAGGGCGGGAAAAACTGTTCGGTGAGCTGTTTGGCGAGAAAGAAGCCACTCAGAGGTAGCAGGCAAACCAGCAGGATGCTGGTGCGTGGCCAGCGTAAAACCAGGTTCAGGCTGCGTTGAAACAGGCTGGCCAGGCCTGGGGCGGCAATACCGTTGTGGTACCAGGCCGGGCGCTCTGTATTGACGTTGATGTAGCGCCCAGACAGCGCAGCCACCACGGTGTGAGAAATCAGCCATGAGCCGACGAGTGCAAAGATAACACTCAGGGCGATGCCGCCGACAAACTCGCCCGCAGGCCCCGGCATCAGCACGATGGGCATAAACGCCAGAATGGTGGTCAGGGTAGAGCCCAGCAGAGGTAGCCATAGGTGTTTCAGCGCACCATGCATCGCCTGCAGGGCGTTATGACCGGCCTGACGACGCTGCTGGATGGTATCGGCCATGACGATGGCATTGTCGACCATAATCCCCAGCGCCACGACCAGGCCCGTAACGGACATCTGGTGGATGGGCAGGCCGTAGTACTTCATGACCGTCAGGGTAAAGAGTACGGTTAATGGTAGCGAGAGGGTGACAATCAGTGCCGGGCGCCAGCCCAGACTGATCAGCAGTACCAGAGCGATCAGGCCAAAGCCGACCATAATATTGCTGACCAGCTCGGTGAGCCGGGCTTCGGTATAGCCGTTCTGGTCGAACAGTATCTGGGTCTGGATACTGACAGGCAGGCCGGCACTGAAACGGTCTATCTCTTTTCTGACCCGGCTGCTCCACTGGTCAATTCGCAGGCCGGGCAGCATTCGGGCGGATACGACCACCGCTGCTGTGCCATCAATAATAGCCAGCTCGGCGGCGGGGGTTTTCTGACTACGGTACACACTGGCCAGATCGTCGACCCGTAATACGAAACCGCTGGGATCGGTGGTCAGTGGAATCTGGCGAATACGCTCTACGGAGTCCAGTGCGCCGCTGAGTTCAACCAGCAGCTGATTCTGATGATTGAATAGCTGCCCGGCAGAAACCTTGGTATCCGCCTGTGCAATACGCTGGCTGATCTGGCTGGCGGTCAGTTGCAGGGTGGAGGCTAGCTGGGCGTTTATTTCAACCCGGATCTCCTCTTCGGGTTCGCCAGAAAGCTCGACGAAGTCGGTGCCGGGCAGTGCACGCAGGCGGTCGCCCAGGGTTTTGGCATAGCGGCCCAGGGTGGCCAGATCAGGTGCGCCTTCGGCAACCCAGTTCAGAGCGATCAGGGTGGTGAAAGCGTAACCCCGATCATCATCCAGTTCCGGGCTGCTGGCATTGGCGGGCAGCGTTGGCCGGGCGTCGTTCAGTAAATCCCGGGCCCGGGACCAGATGGGGACGGTATCGGTGACTTCATCTTTGAGCTGAATCTTGACCGAGGAGATGCCGGGTCGGGAGATTGATTCCAGATGTTTGATGCTGGACAGTTTGCGTAGCCGGTTTTCGATCTTCTCACTGACCAGCGCCTCAACCCGTTCAGCGCTGGCCCCTGGCAGCCGGGTAATCACCATGGCTATGCGGTTGGTGATGCGGGGGTCTTCGGTACGCGGCAGGGTTGCCAGCGAGCCCAGGCCCGCAACCATCAGGATGGCGATAAACAGGCTTAACAGGCGGCCATTGGTTAATAGCTGAATCATGGCTGCGTTTCCCCAGCCGTTGCGGCTGAGGCCAGGGCGTTATCAAGGCGCACCCGCTGGTCCGGCACAAGGCGCTGCAGGCCTTTGGTCAGGAAGCGCTCACCTTCAATTAAAGGGGCGTAGATAAAGGCTTTGTCGAGCGTGCTGTGGAATACCCGTACATTACGGCTCTGTACTGTCCAGTTATTATCGTTGTTGGGCTGCAGGGTATAGAGGTTCCACAGGCCACGGATACCATCGGTCAGGGCTGTCAGTGGCACCCAGTAACCAGGCTGGGCAAAATACTGCTCCAGCTGTAACCAGGCCAGCTGGCCATTTACCAGCGGTGGGTTATCCAGTAATTCAAACCGTAACTGAACGGTACGGGTGGTTGGGTCAACGTCAAAACCGCGAGTGAGCAGACGCACCGGATAGCGAGCATTATCCACCCGGACGCTGAACTGTTGCTTGTCCGCCAGCTGCGTCAGCATGGTGACAGGAATGCCAACTTTGACTTCGCTATGACCCCTTTGCAGCAGGGTCAGCGCCGGGCTACCGGCATCAACAACTTCACCCTCATCAATCAGCCTGCGACTGATCACCGCATCATAGGGCGCCAGCAGACTGGATTTGCGAATACGTAGCTCATTACCGTGAATGCTTGCCTGAGTACGTTTGCGGTTGGCCTGTAGCACTTTACGCTGGGCCTTGAGCTCATCCAGACTTTGCGCAGAGGTGAAGCCACGGCTTTTCAGTGAACGTAATCGAGTCAGGTTGGCTTCTACCAGGGCCAGATCGGCGTTGATCTGTTGCTGCTGAGCGTCCAGTTCCTGGCGGGTGACGCTGAGCAGTTCAGTATCCTGGCGGGCAAGCAGCTCGCCCTTGCTGACGGTTTCGCCTTCGTTAACAAACAGCTGAGCCACTTTCCCGGCCTGTTCAAAACCGATATGCGCATCCTGCTGAACCTGAATCCGGCCAACATAGCTGCGTTGTACACTGTAGCCGGGGGCGGGCGTCAGTTCTGCGCTGGTTGCCCGATGCAGGTAGGTGGGAGGGCTAGGCGCAGTTTCGGTAGCAGCTGATTCGGTACAGCCAGCTAAAAGGCTGCTCAGTGTAGTAATCAGTAGCAGCAGACCGGCCAGGGGTAACCATGTGCGGTGGTAAAACGGAGGAAAGGTGTAGGTCGTCATGCTAAGGTGCCTGATGAATTGATCCAGAATAGACTGTGCGGTCCAGTTTAGTTTCATCAAACTGGACTGTCTAGTGTGATATCAGGAAGACTTGTTATGATCCAGACACGTTCCCGAAGTGAAGTTAAGCGCCAGCAGATTCTAGATGCGGCATCCGAGCTGTTCGTGAGTCACAGTTTTGATACCGTGAGTATGGACCGTGTCGCCCAGCTGGCGGGGGTTTCAAAGCAGACGGTGTATAGTCACTTTGGTAATAAAGAGGCGCTGTTTGAAGCTGCTATTGGTGGCCGCTGTAGTGTTTATCAGATCAACGAGGCGCTGTTTACCGGTAAAGAAGCGAACACAGTGTTGCAGCAATTTGCTCAATTATTCTCGCTGTTGATTCTTTCCCAGGAAGCGCTGTCGGTGTTTCGTACCTGTATAGCGCAATCATTGACGCACCCGCAGCTGGCTGAAATTTATTTTGAGGCGGGGCCGGAGCAGGTGATATCGCTGTTTACTGAGTATCTGGCCCGGCTGACTGAACAGGGTAAAGCGGATATTTCAGAGCCGCGTTTTGCCGCTGTGCAGTTTCTGAAAATGGTGCAGGGCGAGCAGCGAATGCGCAAAGAGCTAAACCTGGCCGTACTGCTTGCCGATGCCGACCATCAGCGCTATGTGCAAAGTTGTGTGGATATGTTCATACGGGCTTATCAGGTGCGTTGATACTGGGGGTCGGAAAGTTATCGCTTGCTGTGAAATTAACTACCATGTTTTATGGTAGTTAATTGTTGAACATCAACGCAGGTTATGTGACCGTTATTGTATTGTAACGGTGAGTAACAGGGATTATGCAGGAGAGGGATGATGAGTAACTTTAATCCGACACGTGTGCGGTTGGTTGATCAGGTTGGAAGTAACCTTCTGGTGCGTGGCAATACACCGATCGTGCAGAAGGAGGGGCGCCAGTTTATGGCGTTTGACCTGGTTGTACGAACGATTAATCAGTGCCTGGAAAGTGGTGCGACCGATATCCATCAACAGATGCCTGTGTCAACGCAACTGCCTGAGCGTTTTCACTTTGTCTCACTGTCGTTAATGAGTAATACCGGCCTGGAAGGCCGTTATCTGGACATGGAGACGGTGTTTTTTGAGCAGCACCCGGACAAAGGGTTGGTTATACACGATGATATTGAAAAAGTGATTAATCTGGGGCTAATCAAAGAAAATCTGGGTAAGCAGGTGGAACACCGGGTGATTCAGCGTTTGCATCAGTTACTGAACAGCCAGCTACCGGATCCGGTTGTTGTGTATCTGCACAGTGCGGCAGGTCTGGATCGTACCGGTGCGGTGGTCTACAGCTATGCCATGCGGCACGCCAGCTATGCGTTTCAGGATGCCATTAGGTTGAATGAGCAATCAGGTTTTCGTCAGATAAATAACTTTTCGCTGATGGCCGTTGAGCAATATGCCTATTATCTGAAGCGATTCATGGGGATATCAACGGTGGGTGAGGCAGAGCCGGTGGAATACAATGATCTGGCAGGTTTGTCGCTGGTAGAGCACAGTTGATAAGTGTCTGATGTGCCTTCCTGCTTTATTCTGTCCGGGTTAGCAGTGCTGCGGCACAGTATAGGCTGTGCCGCGTAAAACAGGCAGCTCCATTACTATTTTGACGGTTCTTGTGGGCAGGGCTGTTTAGGGGGGAGCTCGGTGACAAAGTTGCGACAGCGCTCCAGCCAGGCGTCGAGGTCATCTTCTTCCTCAATGCCGGGCGGTTCAACGTAAACAAAACCTTTGAGCGGTTTACCAGTGAAATCCATGATGCGTGCATGGCGTATTTTAAGGGCATCCTGGTATTGCTTGGGGCCGATACGTGCCACCATGTTGTCTTTGATCACTCCGCAACACATATTTCCATTCAGCAGAAATCCCAGTCCTCCGAACATATTTTTCTCGCTCAGCCCTTCTTCGCTGGCTAGCTTGGCACGTAGCCGCTGGGCTAACTGCTCGTTATATGGCATGGATGAATTCTCCAGTTCCAGTCAGGTGAGCTAAATATAGGCAAAAATCGCCAGTTCGCTATCTCTTATAGTTGTATGACCGGCGTTATTGCTGATTTATCCCTGAGGTGCTGAATTTGGAGGTTAATACAGGCCACTGAAGTCGCGCAGCACTTTGACTACCATTTGTGTCTGGCTACCGCAGCCCGTCTTCGCCAGCAGGCTTTTAATATGAAACCGCACCGTATGGGGCGATACAAACAGTACCTCGGCAGCTTCGGTGGGCGTGTGACCGGCTAATAGTTGATGAATGACCCTGCTTTCAGCCGGGGAGATGCCATAACGTTGTTTCAACCAGTCGTTGGAAATTGTATTGCCGTTGTTGCTGCTGTTGAGCATCACCATGCAGCAGGTGTTATCTGGCAGCCACTCCTGTTGAACCGCAGAGCTTACCCAGGGGGTAACCACGGCGGTATAGCTCTGGCTATCGTGATTGAAACTCAGGCACTGGCTGGTGGCCAGAGTGGGTGCTTTGATGATGCTTTTAACGGCGCTGAGTAACTGTTGCTGGGCAGCGGGGCAGGGCAGATTAATCTGCCAGCCTTCTACTTTATCTGATTTGCTAATGAACTGGCTGGCGCGGCTGTTGTAACTGACCGCGGTATTATGGCTGGACAGCAGGATTATGCCGATTGGCAGCATTTCCAGACTGTCCAGTGCCAGCTGACTGGCCTGGGCTGCGGCAGACAATTGCAGGCTGATACGCATCGCCTGAGACAGGTGTGGGGTCAGGACCGCTAACAGTTCCCGCTGTTCCTGGGAGAACGCGGTGTCCTGCTTGCTGCGGGCTACAGTGCACCAGCCATGGGTGGCCTGGTCCTGGAAGAAGTAGCTGGCGGCGAAATCATTGAGGCCGACCTTATCGTAAAACTCTTCGTAGCAGGCCAGTTGATGCAACTGCTCCTGGCTGAAGCAGTCTTGCAGCAGAAAGGCGGTCCCGGGTTGGCGCTGGTTAAACACCCCGGTCAGCTCATCCTGGTGGGCAACATGCTTGTTATACCAGGCTGTCTCGTCATGGGACAGGCCATTGGAGAAAATACAGTCTACCCGCCTTTTCGTGGGGTCAGACATGGCCAGATGAACACTATGGCCACCGATGACGCGTTGGATCGTCTGTGCAACCTCCGGCCACTCTTCAGGGGAAGACGCGGCTGAGTAGATTGCAGAGATCAGGGGCAGAAGCTGTGGATTCATGCCAGCAAAGTCCATTTTCGAGTTGTCTATACGAGGGTAATGCTAAGGTATCTGGATGATGATGGGTAGGGTCTCTCCATACCTGGTAGTGTATTAGTCGGTGGGTGGAAAGGTTTGGGCTACGACACTCGCCTGGTTCGGACAGACTGCTAGACTTTGGTATATGTGCAAGGCCTGCAGGACGATACCGGGCTTTGGTCGAACGGTTGGAGGGGGCTTTGATGCAGGGTGTCTTGATCGATCTTGATGGTGTTATTTACGAAAATGGGCAGATGATTCCCGGCGCGGATAAAGTAATTCGCTGGTTACAGGCGCAGCATCTGCCCTTTCTTTTTTTGACCAATACCACGTCGGTTTGTCGCCAGGCTCTGGTCGCTCGGCTGGCGGGCATGGGTATTATCGTTACTGAACAGCAGATTCTGACTCCGATTGTGGCAGCCGCTCGCTGGATTGAGCGCTTTTGCCCAGGCCCTGTGGCTTTATTCCTGCCGCAGGCCAGTCAGGTTGACCTGAGGCTCGAGCCAGGCCAGATCCTGGCGCCAGACTGTATCGAGGATGCTGCCTGTGTCGTCGTAGGCGACCTGGCCGAAGCGTGGGATTTCTCGGTGATGAATCGAGCCTTTCGTTTGTTGATGTCGGACGCCCAGCCGGCGTTTCTGGGGCTGGGGATGAGTCGTTACTGGCGTAACGAGGGCGCATTGCAGCTGGATGCTGGGCCTTTTATACAGGCGCTGGAGTACGCGACGGGTCGAGATGCATGGCAGCTGGGTAAGCCAGTAGATGATTTCTTTCTGGCGGGTGCGCGTATGCTGGGCAGCGAGCCGGGCCAGACGCTAATGGTGGGCGATGATATGTTTAGTGATATTCAGGGTGCCCAGCAGGCGGGTATGCAGACGCTGCTGGTGCGCACCGGTAAGTTTCGCATGCTGGATATGGAGCGGAGCACTCGACCAGACGGCGTGCTGGATTCGATCGCCGAACTGCCCCAGTGGTTTACCTTGTAGGGCCACTGTCAGGTTCAGGGGAGGGCAGAGGGATTACCTGAACCTGTGATGGCCGCAGCCCTGGCAGCAGACGTTGCAGAATTTTATAGCTATCTACATCAAACGGAGTCTGGTTGGCGAGTGCGAATAGCATGGCAGGCTCAGGTATAACGTCATAGCTGCCCAGATAACGCCACTGATATAGCATATGCCATTGGTGCTGGTTGGTGCTGGTATGGTGTTCATACACACTGAGTACACCGTCAAAGGGCCACCAGGCGATCTCCAGCGAACTCAGGGCCAGCTTGAGGCGCATATTAAAGCGTTCAGCACTCTCCTCGCCACAACAGGCACCGTCACATTGATTGAGCTGGTAGCGAAAACAGGGGCCGTGGCGTTGTTCCAGCCCCACCTTAATACTGCATAGCTGCTTTTTCTTGCATATCCCTTCCAGGGCTTTGAGGGCGTCCGCTGCTTTGCTAAATAAGCCATAGCAGTGGTGGGCCTGTTCGATTGGTATGCTATCAAAAGGCACCAGCGCAGGCGTCAGGTAGCCATCTGGATCCGCATTCAGTTGCCAGCTGAACAGTGCTTTTTTACGCCGCAGCTGGCGGTTATAGAGTGGCTGGTGCTGTTTGATCAGGCGTGACTCGAGCAGCTGTGCCCCCAGGTCTCCGGCGCAGGCAGTGTAATCAATACGTTTCGTCTGCTGCACAATCTGTGCTTCTTTACTGTTATGCAGGGCGTCGGAAAAGTGGCTGAACACCCGGGTGCGCAGTTCGATGCTTTTGCCAATATAAAGCAGGCTGTCGTTGTCACCGTAGAAAAAGTAGACTCCCGGTCCATCTGGCAGCTGATTGAGGTCCTGCAGATTCAGTTGCGGTGGCAGGTGTACTTCACGTATCGCTTTACTTACCTGAGCTGCCAGGCAGTCGTAGCCAAAACGTTGCTGCCAGTGGCCCCAGAGCTGGGCCAGGGCCATGGCATCGTCCAGGGCCCGGTGGTGGTTATCAAGCCGGAGCTGCCAGCGCTGAACCAGGGTGGCCAGGTTATGCTTGTCAAATTCTGGCTGTAACAGGCGGGACAGACGAACGGTGCAGAGGTGGCGTTGGCCGAGCACCTGATCACAACGCGCCAGCTCGCGGCTCAAAAAGCCGTAATCGAAGCGAACATTGTGGGCGACGATGACCCTGTCCTGCAGTAATGTCTGTACTGCGTTGTACAGTTTAGAGAAGGCGGGGGCTGCAGCGACCATCTCATTGCTGATGCCGGTTAACTGGCTAATATTGGAAGGGATGCGGATGCCGGGGTTCACCAGCGAACTGGCAGCTTGCCAGCCATGATCGGCGCTGTACCAGACCAGGCCAATCTCGGTAATCCGGTCGCGGCCCAGGGCTGCGCCGGTGGTTTCAAGGTCTACAAAGATCAGCCTGTGCAGCCATGTATCTTGCGCCTGTGGGGCTGGAAGCTCTGGTACGCAGCAGGGTGTCAGCATAATAAGCAGTCGCCTTGAGGGGAATACCACCTATCATCGTTATTTCAGTCTGTGCTGACAATGTCCTGGCGGGGGCGTCGATGCTCTCGGTCAGCAAGGTTGTTTTCGACGCTCATGATGCTGATCTTCAGCCGCTGGCGTTGATCAGGATCCTCAGGGACTGTTACCGATGGGATATTAATGGTGGTTGATGCAGCATTAACGGCTGGCGGGGCAGACATATCATCGAGCTGTGTCTGCAGTCCGTTCAGCATGGTCTTGAGCATAATACGCATCAATACATCGGTCATTTGTTGTAGATCGCTGCTATCAGAGCTCAATGCTGGCAGAATTTCCTGAACTGCTTCGGGTGGCAGAGGTTTGCTGGGCAGCTTGCGCAATGCATCCATCATGGGTTCATCTTTGACGATCCGGGCTTCCAGTTCGGCTTGCTGGCGTGGGGGCAGTTCCCCGACAACGCCGACAATCGGTTCCAGTCCTTCCATTTCAAACATGCCGATACCGTGAATGGAATCGGAGGTGATTGATTGGGATGAGCTCAGGCGCTGTAAATGATTCATGACCATGTGGTCATCCAGGCTCTGTTCAACATTGCTGAACTGGCGGGTGGTGGTGCGCAACTGGCTTTCGGCAAGTTGCTGCTCACGTTTGAGGTAGTCCCGTGCATCGGGGGAGATGCGAACTTGCTCAGCGTGGTGGATTTTTTGCGTGGTCGTCTGTTGGTGGTGCTGGCGATCTGCTTCCTGTGTTACCACAGGGTTGTTGCCCGCATTTTGTTGTATCGATGCGCTGGTAGGGCGCGGCTGACCAATATCCATTTACTTGCCTCCCATCATGGTAGATACAAAGCTAACCAAACAGTCGGCTTAGTCATACATTTGTACTATTTGTGACCAGTGGTATCGGCATTTGAGGATTTTTCTGTAGGGAAAAACGTAGTAAAAAAGGGCTAAACCCGTATGATTTGCAGCAAAAATCATGGACTTAACATACTATGCTGAACTTTTCGCCAGCCAGTGAACGTAATCAGGCAAAGATTGCTGAGCGGCTTATCCCACTGCTCAAAAAGAGAAGCGTAGTCGATGTTCTGGAAATAGGTAGTGGCTCAGGCCAGCATGCACTGTTTTTTTCAGCAGCACTGTCTGAACTCAACTGGCAATGCACGGAAATGCCTGAAAATTTGCCGGCACTGAGGTTAAACCTGGCGGATACGGCGTTTAGCTTACCCTTGTCACTGGATGTTTCCAGCCGCTGGCCTGATTGCCAGGTAGAGCTGCTGTATAGCGCGAATACGCTGCATATAATGGGTGTTTCTGCCGTTGAAGCACTGATCCGTGGTGCCGGGAATGTGGTTGTTGAAGGCGGGCTTCTGTGTGTCTATGGGCCTTTTCGTTACGCCGGTGACTTTACCAGCCAGAGTAATGCCGAATTTGATTTCTGGCTACGTCAGCGCGACCCACACAGTGGTATCCGTGATTTTGAAGTCATCAACCGACTGGCCATTGAGGCGGGATTTACCTTGATGGCTGATTATGCGATGCCTGCAAATAATCAATTATTGTTATGGCAAAAAGCCAAAACAGGAAATACTGAATGAGTACGATTCATTATCGAGCATTACGTAGCCAGGATGCTGTTGATATGAAGCAGCTATGGCTGGATGTCATTGCGTATGAGCCAGGTGTGATGCTGCTGACCTATGAAGAGCAACTGAAAGTACCGGTAAAGCGTCTGGCGCATGATGTAAATGGCATGCTTGCTGACCCTAGCGCACTGGTGATCGGGGCTTTTGCAGATAAGGAGCTGGTCGGTGTGGCGGCGGTGGAACAGCAGTTGACCCTGCGTCAGAGTCATCGTGCTCGTCTGTGGGGGTTGTGTGTTGCTCGTGGGCATCGCCGTCAGGGTATTGGCCAGCAGCTGGTGAAGCTATTGATAACGCATGCCAGCACCCTGGAGGGGGTTGAGCAGATGAACCTTGAGGTGCTGGAATGCGCTGAGGCGGCAATTGCTCTGTTTACCGAACTGGGTTTCCATTGCTTCTGCAAGGAGCCACATGCAGTGCGTGACTCTGGTATCTATCAGGATGAATTGCGCATGCTCAAAGTGCTGTTTGCACCTGAAGAGACTCCTCCTGCCGACCTCCCTGATCCGGCGGCCCCTGCCGATTAAGACTGCTTTGGCCTGACAAGTGTCTGGTAGGCCTTCTAACTTCCTTTCTTGACCGACCATGCCGTCGGTCAATGTTTTTCAAAGCGTATCCGTTTACATTTGCGTTTAAGATTTAGATTGAATTGCGTTTTTTGTATTGCATTCATCTCACTGTTGATCTGCGTAAAAATTGAGCCCGACCTCTATTCCATTATTTTTACGGGATAGTAGTGCCTGTCGCAATGAGTGTGCCGGGGCGTCTCTGTAAATTAAGGATGTGTATGCTTGCTTTTCTCCGATTACCGGGCTGGCTGGACTGGTTTTTGCGTCCTTCCAGTCTCGTACTTGTCTTCAGTTGCTTTGTGGCAGCCGCCAGTCTGATATTGATGCAGGTTGTGCTGGATAATGGCCAGTTAAGGGCTGAGCGGGATTTGACGCGGCAGAGTGAACTGGTCGTAGAAACCCTTAATCGCAGTGTTGAAAGTAGCTTTGCCCGGGTGGTTGAGGTGCTGGAAAAGTCTGGTGATAATCTGTTGCTTACAGGACTCAGCCCCGGACACGAACGGCCGCTACGTCAGTTATTGGCCGAGCGGGTAGAGCTGGTGAGTGGGCTCAATGAACTGGCTGTGTATGATCGCTACGGATTGTTGCTGGCGCGAACCGGAGGCCCGCTTACTGAGCTGGATGCATTGCCGGGTTGTGTAGTCAGGGCGTTAGCGCCGGTGTCTGATGGTTTATACCTTGCCCGACCTCAGCCTGGCCAGCTATTAGGTGATCAGGTTTCGGTACTGCAATCACTTCACTATATTCCTTTCTGTATCGGTATCCGTGATCAGGCGGGCGAACTGCAGGGCGCTTTGGTCGCTGCGGTTGATACAGGTTACTTTGCTCGAGACTTTGCCCCGATACAGAGCCTTAGCAATGCCCGAATAGAGCTTTTTAGCCCGGCAGGCATTCCCTTGTTAAGCGCAGCCCCCCCTGAATCGTTGCACAGCGCCGCTTATGAAGAGTTATCACTGATAGCGGGTAACTGGCAGGCCCTTGATCATGGAAGTATACGCCAGGGTGATATTTTCTATAGTTATCGAAAAGCGGCGGGCTTGCCGTTGGTGACGGTGGCGCGCCAGCCGGTTGAGGGGGCGTTACAGGAGTGGCAGCATGATGCGGACATGCTGCGCTCGCTGTTTATCTTGCTGGCGTTACTCTCATTGCTAGCGGGCCTTGTGATTGCCCGCGGCTTACGAAGTAAGGCGCGGATGGAATCGGAGATCAGACTGCTGTCGACCGCGATGAGTACAACTGCAAATTCGATCTTTATTACGGACCATCGGGGTCGGATAAAGTGGGTGAACAATGCTTTTGAAAAACTCACCGGCTGGGCTGAGCATGAAGTGCTGGGGCGTACGCCCGATCTGTTTAATTCAGGCCGTCACGACCCGCTGTTCTTCCGTGAACTATGGCAGACCTTGCTGGCCGGTGATGTCTGGCGTGGCCAGGTGACTAACCATAACCGGCTGGGCGAGGAATTGCTGGTGGAGCAGACCATCACGCCTATCCTCAGCCATCGCGGACAGCTGACGCATTTTGTTGCTATCCATGAAGACCTTACATTGCGTGCCCGGGCTGAGCAGAGAGCCCGTTACCTGTCGCGCCATGATCAGCTGACGGGTTTGCCGAACCGGCGCTTTCTGGGGGAAGCACTACTGGAGGCGTTAGCCGGGCCGGATGAAGTGGCACTGATTTTTGTCGATCTTGACCGTTTCAAAGCAATCAATGACACCCAGGGGCATGGTGTGGGTGACCAGCTACTGCAGCAGGTCAGTGAGCGATTAACGCGGTTGAGTGGTGAAGCGGGTCTGGTGGCGCGCCTTGGCAGTGATGAATTTGCCCTTCTGCTCAGAAGGGTGGTGCTGGCTGAGCTGGAAAGTCAGGTGCGCAGGCTGTTAGTTCAAATGAGCCAGCCCTATTTGCTCGAGTCGCTGAGTTGCAGCCTGACGGTCAGTATCGGCGTTGCGACAGCGCAGGATGCCCAGAGAGAGGCGGCCACATTATTACGCCAGGCTGATATGGCGATGTTTCGTGCCAAGCACGAAGGCTGTAATACGTTCTGCTTTTTTGAACCTGAGATGGATTACCTGATTCATCGTCATGTTCAACTGGACCAGGGGTTGCGCGAAGCATTAACGCGAGATGATCAGTTATCGTTACGCTATCAGCCGATTCTGAAGACCGACAGCCTGCAACCCGTTGCGATTGAAGTGTTGATGCGCTGGCAAAGTAGTGAGGGCGAGTGGATATCTCCGGCGGAGTTTATTCCGGTTGCTGAAGACAGTGGACTGATCCTTGAAATGGGTCGCTGGCAGATTGAATATCTGTTTGAGCGGCTTCAGCAATGGCAAGGGACTGAACTGGAAGCACTTAAGATCAGCCTGAACCTGTCAGCTGTCCAGCTATCCCGCGAGATGATTGCCGAGCATCTGCTGGCCCGGATGGCTGCTTTTAACATCTCCCCGCAGCGGGTGGTGGTTGAAATTACGGAAACGGCTTTAATCGCCAGCAAAGAGCGGGTGTTGTACAACCTGAATTTGCTGCGTGAAGCGGGTGTTCAATTGTCGATTGATGATTTTGGCACGGGTTATAGTTCATTGTCCTATCTGAGTGACCTGTCGGCGTCGACCTTGAAAATCGACCGTTCATTCATCATTGGAATTGGTCAGAACCGCAATGATGAAGAGATTATCGAAACGATGCTGGGGCTGGCCGCCAACCTGGGACTTAATGTGGTGGCCGAAGGGGTTGATGACCCTGCTCAGCTGGCGTTTCTGCGGCAGAGAGGCTGCCAGATGGTACAGGGATTTATGTTTGCCAGGCCGCTGACGGAAACCGAGCTGGTGGCTTTTATGGCGGTGGCACCTGACTGATCACAGCGGTAGCCAGGGTCCGAAGTACAATGTTAACTTCGTCGCCGGCTACCTAAAATTGGTAGTCTGTTAGTAATCTTCAGGTATACCACTCGTGTCCACTCAGTTGCGGATGATCTCCGCCGCCACCGATCACACTGATGCCCAGCAGGCTGCGCAAGCGCTGGCGCTACAGCTTTGCCAGCCGGGTATTGGATTTGTGCTGTTTTTCTGTTCGCCTGACTATGACCTGCCTGAGCTGGCGGCAGCATTAAAGGGGAGACTGGGCGATATACCGCTGGTGGGCTGTACCACGGCAGGGGAAATTACCCCGCAGGGTTATGGTCAGCACTGTATTTCGGCGATTGGTTTTGATAATCAGCGTTTTGCCGTTGAGGCGCAACTGATCTGTAATTTACAGCAGTTTCAATTGACGGATGCCCAGGGTGTTGTTGAGCAGTTGATGATGCGCTGCCGGGAGCGTTGTATCGCGCCGATTACAGGGCATACGTTTGCGTTAACCTTGCTGGATGGTCTATCTGTACTGGAAGAGCAGGTATTGGCGACGCTAAATGCAGCGCTGGGCAGCATTCCTCATTTTGGCGGCTCTGCAGCGGATGCCCTTAATCTGGTGGATACCCATGTGTATTTTGATGGGGCGTTCCACACTGATGCGGCGGTGCTGTTGTTGTTTAATACCCGCTGTGAGTTCAAAGTTTTCAGCACCCACCATATGACTCCAACCGCAGAAAAGCTGGTGGTTACTCAGGCCCGTTGTAGTGAACGTCAGGTAATGGAACTGAATGCTGAACCGGCGGCAGTCAGTTATGCCAATGCGGTAGGTGTACCGCTGGAGGCGCTGGACCACACTGTGTTTGCCTTGCACCCCATCGCGGTAAAGCTGGGTGAGGCATATTATGTTCGCTCCATTCAGAAAGCTAACCCGGATAACAGTCTCAGTTTTTACTGTGCGGTAGAGAGCGGTATTGTCCTGACGGTGATGCAGACGGGCGACATTGTGGAAGATACCCGACAGCTGCTGGAAAATATTGTGCTGGAACTGGGTGAGCCCGAAATGATTATTGGCTGCGACTGTGTACTACGTCGGATGGAGCTTGAACTGACGGATCGTATTGCGCCGGTCAGTGCGATGCTGCAGCGGTTCAGGGTAGTTGGTTTTAATACCTATGGTGAGCAGTTTGCGGGCATGCATCTTAATCAGACGTTTACCGGAGTTGCCATTGGTCGCTGTCGCGACTGATCGGGTCTTAAGGATGCTTCCGTTGTCTGAATGCGTTCGCTATGATGCCCGCTCTGATTTGGCTGAGCACAGTAAGGGATTCTGATATGCGTACGTTATTGCTGGGTTTATTGTTACTCTGCAGCACTGCCAATGCAGGAAAATACCTGCAGCCGGCTTATATCACCAATACCTATTTCTGTAATACCACTGTTGATGTGGGTGGTTTTGCTCAGCCGGATTCTATCTTTAATATTCTCAGTGCCAACGAGCCAGGGGCTTTAGGTACCTTCGTGATGAACCTGCTGCTGGACAAAGGGCGGCATCGTATTGAAGTGGATATTCTTGATGTATCAGGCAAAAAAGTCGATAGCCTGAACTTTGATGTTGTAGAGGCGACGGAAAATGACTGGACCTATACCGTTACCGGGCGTTTTGGTGGCAGTTTTGCTCCGGGTGGTATTTTCTTCAAAGCATTTGATCGTCACAATCGTAAAAAGCGGGTGCATATCGGCACCTTTCGTCTGCTGACAGAGTAAGCCTGATACGCTGTCCAGGCGGGTGCTCTGAGCGTGCTTACGTCGCTTATCGCTTGTTTCGTTTGCTAAAATTGGGCCCCACCGATAAAATCCCGCTGCAATCTGGGGCTATCAACTACGGGCACCGTCGCCAGATTAAACGCCCATTTTGATCGCGCACATCATGAAAGCACATAAAATTCAGCAAGCTCCTATCCCAATGCGCCATGTCGGCCCGATAAAAATCTGTGGCCCGGTGCTGGAAGAAAAAATATCTGTACCTCTGGCAACCTATGAAACCCCACTCTGGCCATCCGTTGGCCGTGGTGCCCGGGTATCTGTGTTGACTGAGGGGATCCGTTGCACCATTGTGGATGAGCGTATGACGCGATCCATCTTGCTTGAAGCGGATAACGCCACTGAAGCACTGGCAGCACTGACGTCCATTAAGAGCCGTCAGGATGATCTGCAGGCGGTAGTGGCGCAGTCCAGCCGGTTTGCCAGACTGATCGATATGAATGCGCAGATTGTCGCCAATCTGCTCTACCTGCGGCTGGAATTTACCACCGGTGATGCCTCGGGTCACAATATGGTGACGAATGCAGCGGACAAACTGTTTCCCTGGCTGCTCACCGAGTATCCCCAGCTGCGCTATAGCTCCATTTCTGGTAACTACTGCTCCGATAAAAAGGCAACGGCGGTTAACGGTATTCTGGGGCGCGGTAAAAATGTGATCGCCGAGATCACCATTTCCCGTGAGCTGTGTGAACGTCGGCTTAAGACCACCCCGGAAAAAGTGGTGGATCTGAATATAAAGAAAAACCTGATTGGTACCATGATTGCCGGTGGTTTGCGCAGTGCTAACGCGCATTATGCCAATATGTTGCTGGCGTTCTATCTGGCGACGGGGCAGGATGCGGCAAACATCATTGAGGGCTCGCAAGGGATCGTGCATGCCGAGGTACGCGATGGCGACCTGTATTTCTCTTGCACGTTGCCCAATCTGATTGTGGGGACTGTGGGTAATGGCAAAGGGCTGGATTTCGTAGAAGAGAACCTGCGTCAGCTGGGCTGTAAAGAAACGCGTGAGCCGGGCGCTAACTCACGTCGGCTGGCGGCCATCTGTGCCGCAACCGTGCTGTGTGGTGAGTTGTCGCTGCTGGCTGCCCAAACCAATCCGGGCGAGCTGATGGAAGCCCATATCAAACTGGAACGCTAAGTGATGACTGATCGGACCAACGACCGCAAGCTCGAACATATCCGGGCGATTGAGCATGATCCGACAACGGATCGTGATCAACGTTATTTTGACCGGATTCGCCTGACCCATCGAGCGCTGCCGGAACTGGCGCTGGCTGATATCAAGCCGCAGATCGAGTTTCTCGAGCGTCAACTCAGCTTTCCGTTGCTGATCTCGTCAATGACCGGTGGTGATCATGAGCTGATTTGTAAGATCAACCGCAATCTGGCTGAAGCTGCTCAGCGTACCGGTGTGGCGATGGCGGTCGGTTCCCAGCGTGTCATGTTTACCAACCAGGCAGCTGAAGAGAGCTTTCGCTTACGCGAGCTGGCCCCAGATGTGCCGTTGATCGCAAATCTCGGTGCGGTGCAGCTCAATTGCGGCCTGGGTATCCGTCATGCGATGCAGGCGGTTGATATTCTGGAAGCCGATGCGCTGTATCTGCACCTTAATCCGCTGCAGGAAGCTGTTCAGCCGGAAGGGGATACCGATTTCCGTCACCTGACGGAAGAGATAGGCACTCTGGTGGAAACCATGCCAGTCCCTGTTCTGTTAAAAGAAGTGGGTGCCGGGTTGTCACCGAGTGATATTAAAGCGGGCCTCAGTGTTGGGGTTAAGTACTTTGATTTATCGGGTAGTGGCGGGTTGTCCTGGAGTCGGGTGGAACATCACCGTAACCCCCGTGAAGATGATCTGGGGTTACGTTTTCAGGATTGGGGTATTCCAACGCCGTTGGCGCTTAAGCTGGCAGCTCCCTATCGAGATCAGGCATCCTTTATCGCCAGTGGGGGTGTGCGGGACGGGATTGATATGGCGAAAGCTGTTATACTCGGCGCTTCGCTTTGTGGTATGGCGGGGCCGTTTTTAAAGCCTGCCATGGAATCAGCAGACGCCGTGATTGCGGTAATAGAGCGTTTGCGACGTGAATTTGTAACTGCCATGTTCCTGTTAGGCGCAGCGGATTTTGACGCCCTGTACCGGAACCAGGCCCTGGTTCTTGAAGAGTATTGAGGATCGAGCACTCCTTATGTCAGTCGGTATTGACGAAATCAGTTTTTACACCTCCAACTATTACTTCGATCTTCGAACGTTGGCTGAGGTGCAGAACACCGATACAGAAAAGTATTATCAGGGTATTGGTCAAGAAAAAATGGGTATGGCAGCGCCAGATGAAGACGTTGTCACAATGGCTGCCAACGCCGCTCTGCCACTGGTCGAGCGCGTGGGAACTGATGCTGTTAGTACCCTGCTGTTTGCGACTGAAACCGGTATAGACCAGTCAAAGTCAGCGGGCATTTATGTTCATCGCCTGCTGAACCTGCATGAAAACTGCCGTGTCGTTGAGCTGAAACAGGCCTGTTACAGTGCCACAGCTGCGCTGCAGATGGCCTGTGCCCTGGTTGCACGCCAGCCAGAGAAAAAAGTGCTGGTAATTGCTTCCGATATTGCCCGTTATGATCTGGACTCTCCAGGCGAAGCAACCCAGGGTTGTGGCGCTGTGGCGATGCTGGTAACGGCCAATCCACGGCTGGTCGAGATTGAGCCGGAAGTGGGTAACTACGCGGAAGATGTGATGGATTTCTGGCGGCCTAACTATCGGACTACCGCGCTGGTTGACGGTAAGTACTCCACCAAAATCTACCTCAAATCACTGAAGAAAGCCTGGGAGCACTTCCGTGAAGCCAGCTCGCTGGCATTCAATGATTTTGGCCACTTCTGCTACCACCTGCCGTTTGGCCGGATGGCACAGAAAGCGCATCAGCACCTGGCCAAGGTCAATCAGGCCGGACTGGATGCTGATCAGGTAGAAGCACAGATCGCCGATACGCTGCACTATAACCGTACCATCGGTAACAGCTACACCGCCTCGATGTACATTGGTCTGACGTCGCTGCTGGAAAACTGTAAGCATAATCTGGCGGGTAGCCGGATTGGCTTCTTCAGTTATGGTTCGGGCTGCGTGGCTGAGTTCTTCTCTGGCAAGGTGGTGGATGGCTATGAAAAGCACCTGCATCGCGAAGCCCACAGTCAGATGCTGCAGGCTCGAACGGAGGTAGACTACGCCCGTTATCTGGAGCTGTATCGCTACCCGGACCCGCGTGATGGCAGTGATAACGAGATCGAAGCGGTTACGACCGGTCGATTCCGTCTGGCGGCTATTCGTAACCACAAACGGGAATACATCGCCGTTTAACGTCCCTGTGATCGGGAACGCACTCTATGCAAGCCATTGCCCCGGGCAAAGTCATTCTTAGCGGCGAACATGCCGTGGTGTACGGGGCGCCGGCGCTTGCCGTTGCGACCCGTTGCCATATCCATGCTTGCTTTACCCCGCACAGTGCTGACGCTGTCAGCCTGTCGGGTTCTCTCCTTGATAGCGCATACTCACTGTCTTCACTTGGCCCGCTAAAGGCGCAGCTGGATCAGCGTTTTGACGCCTTCAGTGCCGGTACGCTGGCAATAGACGCCGTGCTGGATAGCCCGGATCAGCTGATCGCCTATGTGTTGGCCAGTCAGCAGTTTTGCTGCAGCGGTGAACTGAGACTCCATTCTGAATTACCCACCGGCGCCGGTATGGGCTCTTCGGCCGCGGCGATTGCGGTCACCCTGGTCATGGCTGAGGCTTTGATGCAGCAGCAAGGTGGCCAGCCGCTGAGTGCTGAACAACGCTTTACGCTGATTCGTTATTGTGAGCGGCTGCAGCATGGTCGTGGCAGTGCCATTGATGCAGCGGCGGTCACCTTTGGTGGGCTGGTGCGGGTTGAATCTGATCAGGTAACGTCTCTGGACTGTGCGCTTGGTGAGGGCTGGTACCGGGTGAGCACCGGAACGCCGAGTGTGAGTACTGGGCACTGTGTGCAGCAGGTACGATCAACATTCGCCCAGAGTGCTATCTGGGCCGATTTCCATCAGGTGACGGATCAGCTGCAAGCGGCGTTGGGTCAGCCAGACCTGGTGCATACCGCCGTCCGTCATAATCATCGTCTGTTACAGCGTATTGGTGTGGTACCTATGACGGTTGCTGGCTTTATTGAGGCTGCTGAACAGCTGGGTGCCAGTGCTAAGATCAGCGGTGCCGGTGCGGTTGCGGGAGACTGCGGTGGCCAGGTGTTGTTGTATGCCCCCGGACTTGATATAAGCCCGCTGTGTGCAGCATTTAACTACCCTTATTTCCCCCTGCAGGAGGACCCTCAAGGTGCAAGACGGATCTCAGATTAAGGTTTCTGTCCCTGGCAGCATTATGCTGATGGGTGAACATGCGGTGCTGTTTGGCCATCGTGCGTTGGCCTGTGCAGTCGACAAATATATCCACCTCGAACTGACCCCCCGCCAGGATGGCATGCTGGTGATCGACTCTGCGCTGGCCCAGTACCAGGCACCGTTGTCGGCGTTGACTGATGAGCCCGCGCTGAGCTTTGTCCTGGCAGCCGTGCGTCAGCTGGTAGAGCGGCTACCCGGCGGCGCAACCCTGAAAATTGATTCCGAATTTTCCCACACCGTGGGGCTGGGCTCCTCGGCAGCGGTGACCGTTGCGGCCATTACGGCGCTGCGGACCTATGCCGGGCTGGGCTCTGATCGGGCGCTGATCTTTAATGATGCGCTGGCGGTGGTCCATGGGGTGCAGGGGCGAGGGTCGGGTACGGATCTGGCGGCCAGTGTCTATGGCGGTCTGATTGGCTACACCGTAGAGCCACAACAGGTGAAGCGCCTGCCAGGCCTGCCGCCCATCTGCCTGTATTACGCCGGCTATAAAACTCGTACCCCGGACGTGTTACGGCGCGTGGAAGAGCAGAGCCGTAGTCAGACGGCACTCTATACGGAACTGTACCAGTTGATGCACCAGGCGACCCTGGCAGCTGAGGTTGCTATTCTGGCTGAAGATTGGCCGGAACTGGGCAAGCTGATGAATATGTACCAGGGTCTGATGGATGCGCTGGGGGTTTGTGACGCCACTATCGCCGATATGATCTATCGTCTGCGACAAAACCCACAGGTGCTGGGCAGTAAAATCTCCGGCTCCGGGCTGGGGGATTGTGTCATTGCGCTGGGTGTAGACCATGCCGATGCGATTCCGTATGAAGCCATTCCGGTGGCGGTTTCACCGCTGGGTGTTCAATTGAATAATGAGTAAAACGATGATCAGTAAAGCCCAGGTAATCCAGCCCTTTCTACCCGCAACACTGACGCCGGGTGAGCGGGCCGAGGCGTTTGCTCCCAGTAATATCGCCCTGTGTAAATACTGGGGTAAACGGGATAAAGAACTGAATTTGCCCATCAATGCCAGCCTCTCTGTCTCACTGGCACATCTGGGCAGTCGTACCCGGATTACCCCGGCACTGGACGGTGCTGACCATGTGTTGCTTAACGGTACCGAGTTGACCGTGGACAGCAGTTTTTCCCGTAAGGTGATTGCCTTTGTCGACCTGTTCCGGGGGGCGCTGGCACAGCCGCTGATCATTGATACCCATAACAATATACCTACTGCAGCGGGACTGGCCTCCAGTGCCTCGGGGTTTGCTGCCCTGATGCTGGCGCTTGACCAGTTCTACGGTTTGCAGCTGGCCCCTGAGCAGTTGTCTGCTTTTGCCCGTATGGGCAGTGGTAGTGCATCACGCTCCATTTTCACTGGCTTTGTTGAATGGCAGATGGGCAACCGTGAAGACGGTATGGATAGCCATGCTGTCCAGCTGCCAGCAACCTGGCCTGAGTTGCGGATTGGCCTGGTAAAAGTCGCCACGGGTGAGAAGAAAGTAGACTCCCGTGCCGGGATGCAGCGCACCGTCGAAACGGCGCACCTGTATCAGAGTTGGCCGCTGCAGGCTGCAGCTGATCTGACCCGCCTGCATGACGCCATTGTCGAGCATAATTTTGAGCTGCTGGGTGCCACCGCTGAGCAGAATGCGTTGTCGATGCATGCCACCATGATCGCCAGCTGGCCGCCACTGCTGTACTGGCAGCCAGAATCGGTTGCCGCTATGCAGCAGGTCTGGGCACTGCGTGAGCAGGGGGTGCCGGTTTATTTCACCATGGATGCCGGTCCAAACCTGAAACTGCTGTTTACCGCTGAGCATGAATCGGTGCTCAGTGCAGCCTTCCCAGGCCTTGAGGTGGTAGCGCCGTTCGGTCAGCCATGACAATGGTCGCGCCGCAGCGGGGTTACCTGCTGACCCGCCAGCAGCGTGACTATGGTAGCGGTATTGAGTTGAGTTACTGGCTGAAGGGGCCGCAAGGGCCTTTTCAGATCAGTATCCCGAATCAGGAAGCAGTGCTGTTTGTACATGACCGCCAGGTGCCTGCCGTGCAGCGCGAACTGTCTGGCTTATCGGGCTGGCGGCTGGCCAAGGTGCAGCTACGGGATCTTAATTGTGAGCCTGTCCACGCACTTTACTGCCAGACGTTAAAGGCTCGTCGCCGATGTATCGAACAACTACAGCGTGCCAGTATCGCCTTGCTGGAAGACGACATCCGCGCCTGTGATCGTTACCTGATGGAACGCTTTATTCAGGGCGCAGTCGCGCTGCATACTCGACCAGCGGGGCCTGTGCTGCGGGCTACTGAGCTGGTTCCCACCTTTCGCGTACTCTCACTCGATATCGAAACCACCCTGCGGGCTGACTGTATTCACTCTATTGCCCTGTATGCCGACGATTTTCAGCGAGTTCTGATGCGGGGAGAGGGCAGTAGCGATGCGCTGGTCCACTATCAGGCGGATGAGCGTGCGTTGCTGCAGGCGCTGGTGCAGGCGGTACAGGACTATGACCCGGATATTTTTATCGGCTGGAATGTGGTCGGTTTTGATTTCCGGGTGCTGGCTGAGCGGGCAAAAGCCCTGAATGTCCTGTTGCCGCTGGGGCGGGATCAGCAAAACCTGCAGGTCCATCAGGCCGGTAATGGGATGTGGTTTGCCCGCATGGCCGGGCGGGTCGTGCTTGATGGTATCGATACACTGAAAGGGGCGACCTGGCAGTTCGAGAGCTTTTCGCTGGAGTATGTCAGCCGCCAGCTGCTCGACCGCGGTAAGCTGATTGACCATGTGGATGTACGCGGCGAAGAAATTCAGACCCTGTTCCGGGATGATAAGCCGGCTCTGGCTCGCTACAACCTGGAAGATTGCCGGCTGGTCTGGGATATTTTTAACAAAGCCCAGTTACTCGATTACCTGGTGGAGCGCAGTAACCTGACCGGCCTTGCGCTGGACAAGGTGGGCGGTTCGGCGGCCGCATTCGATAATCAGTACCTGCCGTTGCTGCACCGTCAGGGCTATGTGGCACCGGAATACGCATCCGGTCAGTCGGGGCTGTCGGCACCGGGTGGTTATGTCATGGACTCAAAGCCGGGGCTGTATCGTCATGTGCTGGTGCTGGATTTTAAAAGCCTGTATCCCAGTATCATCCGCACCTTCTGTATCGACCCGATGGGGCTGACCGAGGGGATGCAGGGGGCAGACGCTGATCCGGTGCCTGGTTTTAATCAGGCACAGTTCTCCCGTCAGCAACATATTTTGCCAGGGCTGATTGAGCGATTGTGGCAAGCCCGCGACCGCGCCAAGCAGGCTCGCAATGCACCGCTGTCCCAGGCAATAAAAATTATTATGAACAGTTTCTATGGCGTACTGGGCTCCAACGTCTGTCGGTTTTTTGATCAGCGGCTGTCCAGTTCCATTACTCTGCGCGGTCATGAAATTCTGTTGCAGACCCGTGATGAAATTGAACGCCAGTTTGGCTATAGCGTGATCTATGGTGATACTGACTCAGTGTTCGTCTGGCTGGGGGATGGCTGTCAGGATGAGGAGGCCGACCGGCGAGGGCAAGCGCTACAGGACTACCTTAATGGCTGGTGGCAGACGCACCTGACACAGCGCTTTAACTTGCCCTGTCATCTGGAGCTGGAATATGAAACCCATTACAGCCGCTTTCTGATGCCCACCATGCGCCACTCCGATAAAGGCAGCAAAAAGCGCTATGCCGGACTCAAGCGCAGCGCTGATGGCAGTACCCGGATGGTATTCAAAGGGCTGGAAAATGTGCGTACCGACTGGAGTGGGGTGGCGCGTTCACTGCAAGAGCAGCTGTACGAGCGCATCTTTCTTGATCAGCCATGGCGGGAGCTGGTTAAAACGACGGTGCAGCAGGTGCGTGAAGGTGAACTGGATGATCAGCTGGTGTACCGGCGGCGGTTGCGTCAGCCGGTGGCGGCGTATACCAAGAACCGGCCACCCCATGCTCAGGCGGCTGCAAAAGCCAATGCCCAGGCGATAGCGCTGGGACTACCCGAGCCTTGCAGGCCCGGCCATCATGTGGCGTATGTGATGACGGTCAACGGTGCAGAACCGCTGGAATACCGGCAGTCGGCCATTGATTATCAGCACTATATTGATCGCCAGATCGAGCCGGTAGTCGATACCATCGCCCAGTTTCTGGATGAGAGTTTTGAAGGCCTGACAGCCCCGCAGCTGGGGCTGTTTTAGCGGCCGTAAAACTTAGTCGTCGCTGCGCAGGCGGGTAATGCCGAACGCTTTCATGATGTATTTCTGATACACCGGCTCGGCGTTACCGTTCTTCATATTACGGATAAAGTATTTCTCGAATGCCACTTTGGCCAGGTGGACCCACTTACCTTTGCGGGCCCAGGTGACGTTACGGGGTGGAATTTGCGGCAGGGCAACGAAGGCCACGCCGGTATCGCCCATATCAGCGAGGCAGACGGTGTTCCAGGTGGCTTCCTCTGAGGGTTCCTTGCCGTCAATTTCATCCCGGATGTTATGACTGATGGCGGTGACCATACTTTCAATCATCAGGCCTGTTTTAGGTGTGCCGACAGCCAGCGGGGTCGCCTCAACCGGTGGAATAGCAATACCAACCCCCAGTGCATAGATATTCTTCCAGCGGCCATTGCGGTTATGCTCGTCAACTGTGACAAAACCCCGTGGGTTTACCAGTCCTTCTGGAGCATCGTTATACAGGTCGACTCCTTTGAATGGCGGCATCAGCATGCTGTAGTTATTGAGCAGCTCGTGCTGCTTGATAACGTTACCCTGTAGATCATGTTCATTTACATAGATGGTTTCTTTAGTGCAGCGCGCTACACTGGCATTGGCAATCCAGTTGATATGACGCTGGCGCAGTTCTGATTCCAGCAGAGTTTTTGAATCGCCGACACCGCCCAGCCCCATGTGGCCGATGTAGGGCTCCGGGGTGATAAAGGTCATGGGGACTTTGTTGCGGATTTTGCGCTTGCGCAGTTCTTTATCCATGATCAGTGCGAACTCGTACGCGGGGCCAAAACAGGAGACGCCGGGTACTGAACCGACCACGATATGGCCCGGTGCCTGGCAGAAGGTTTCCCATTTGTCATACGCTTTTAAAGCGTGGCCGGTGGTGCAAATGGATTGCGTAAATCCATCAGGCCCCAGCCCTTCAACTTCATCAAACGCCAGTTTTGGCCCGGTCGCCAGAATCAGGTAGTCGTAGTCCAGCACTCGCTCGTCCGCCAGAATCAGACGGTTATGCTCGGCATCAATACGATGGGCGGCACAATGGATAAAGTCGATCTCTTTGCGCCGTAACGGGCCTTCCAGTTTGAAGCTGATATCTTCCGCTGCCCGCCAGCCGACAGCCACCCAGGGGTTGGAGGGTACAAAAGAGAAGGTGTCGGTATTAGATACAACGGTGACCTGATGTGCACTGCCGAGTGCTTTCTTGATGTCGTAAGCCATTGGCAGGCCGCCAGTACTTGCTCCCACAACGATAACGCGGGCCATAGAGATCTCCTTGAATTACATTTATTTATTCTTATTTAGATCAATCTAATTTAATAGCATTCATGCGATCAGGATAAAAGGTTTATCTGGCTACACTTTGGTCGATTAAGCGGACTATTTTTCTGAATAGAGTGCCCCGCTTCTAGCGAAAAAGAGCGTTGTAACAACTGTTTACAGAGTCTTTGTCAGTCGATATTGTCAGCGTTTAAAAATGGACAGGAGTCTAGGTAATGCCGAGTGAAAGCATTCGTGAAGTCAGGCTGTCGGATCTTGATCGCTGTTATAAAATTGAGACGACGGCGTATGAAGGTGATGAAGCGGCAAGCAGAGAAAAAATTCAGACCCGGATTGAGATCTGGCCAGCCGGGTTTATTGTGTTGGAGCATAACGGGCAGGTGGCCGGTTTTATTAACAGTGGTGCCGCCTTTGATGTCGAGATGTCCGATGAGGCTTTTAAAGAGTTGAAAGGGCATGATCCCGATGGCCCTAATGTGGTGATTATGTCCGTGGCTGTTGATCCTGAATTCCAGCGCCAGGGTATGGCCGGACGGTTGTTAACAGCCTTTATTGAACGGATGCACAGTTCCGGTAAGCAGCGTATTCTGCTGATCTGTCAAACCCGGCTGATTGATATGTATGCCAGCCACGGTTTTGAATACCTGGGTGAGTCAGCGTCTGAACATGGTGGTCTGAGCTGGCACGAGATGGCGCTGACGCTGTAAACCATGTATCGCAGTGCAGCATTCGTTGAGCGCTGTCATGCTGCTGACCCAGAACAGTGGGTATACTCGTTGTTTCAATACGCGCGACTTTAGTCGATATACGTAATATTGCTGCACTGCAAAATATCGTAAGCTTCAACTGTCTATTACTCCAGCACAAATGAGGAAGGTACCGCCCCCGTGTCCACTAAATACCTGAAACGCTTTTTCAAACCGCAATCAATCGCGGTGTTTGGCGCCTCTGAACGAGACGGTAGTATGGGAGGTGCGGTACTGCAAAATCTGCTGGAAAGTGGTTTCCAGGGTAAGCTGATGGCGGTGAACTCACAGGATTACAGCACCGTGTATGGTGTGACCTGTTATAAGGCCCTGAATGATCTGCCAGAGATGCCTGATCTGGCGATCATCTGTTCGCCGTCGACATCCGTGGCGGAACTGATTCGTAAGCTCGGCGCTCATATGGTCAAAGCCGCCCTGATTCTGACCGGCGGTTTGTCCCGTACGGCCAGCGCTAATAACCGCTCCCTGCGTGAAGAGGTGATAGAGGCCGCCAGACCTTATGGTATCCGTATCCTGGGGCCTGACTGCATGGGGCTGTTGGTGCCAGGGCATCATATGAATGCCAGCTATTCTCATGTGAACATTCGCAAGGGCAAGGTGGCGTATGTGGGCCAGTCTGGCTTGCTGGGCACGGCGATGATTGACTGGGCCAATGGCCAGGAGATCGGGTTTTCCCATTTTCTGACCCTGGGCGACGGGGTTGATATCGAGCTGTCATCGGTGGTGGATTATCTGGCGCAAGATCCCTATACCCAGGCGATTCTGTTACAGCTTGATCGAGTTCAGGGCTCATCCCGCCATTTTATCTCCTCCATTCGAGCGGCTTCACGTAACAAGCTGGTGCTGATTCTGAAGTCCGATATTGTTGGCAAGTGCGATCTGTCAACCGAGCTGGCGCCAGGCGTAGCGGATGAAAATCAGGTCTATGATTCTGTTTTACGTCGTGCTGGCGCAGTGCGGGTTGATACCTCCGATCAGCTGTATAACGCGCTGGAAACCCTGTCCCGGATGAAACCGATGCGCGGTGAACGGCTGGCCATTGTCTGTAACGGAATGGGCCCGGCGGCGCTGGCGGCGGATCGTTTTCTGAAGGCGGGTGGTCAGCTGTCGGAACTCACCGACGACACTGTACAGGCATTATCTGAACTACTGACGGGTCACTGGAGTGGCCAGAACCCGGTGGACCTGCACTCCGATGCCAATCCCGCCCGGTTTGCTGAAGCAACCCGTATCCTGGCCAAGGATAAAAATGTCGATGCGGTGCTGGTGATTCATGCGCCCACCCGATTGGCGCCGGGCATCGCTTGTGCTGATGAACTGATTAAAGTGGTGAAAAAGACGCCGCGTAATATCCTCACCTGCTGGATGGGCCGGGCAACCGCCATTGAAGCACGTAACCATTTTAATGCTGCCGGTGTGCCGACCTTTATTACCCCGGAAGAAGCTGCGGATGCCTTCTCCCATATGGTGGAGTACCACCGCAACCAGGCAGTGATGCGTCAGACCCCCGCGCCTTATCAGGATAATCACCGCGAGAATTTGCAACAGGCTCGCGCCCTGATTGCTGATGCACGGGCGCAGAAGCGTGATTACCTGACCCCGCAAGAAGCGTCTCGATTACTGACGTTGTATGAGATCCCCACGGTAGAAAGCTACTACACCGATACCATTGAAGGGGTGATAGAAGCGTCCGCGAAAATTGGCCGTCCGGTGGCGCTTAAAGCTCTGCATCATGAAAACCGTATGCCGTTCAGTTATGACCAGCGCGGCAATCTGCGCTGGCAGGATCAGGCGATGGATCTGATTTCTGGCGCTGAAGTTGAAGCCGCTGCCGTCAAGTTGCGTGAGCGCACGCTGGAGCGGCTGGGGGATAACGCAGACATCGTTTTCTGTGTGCAGGAGATGAAACGCGGTTTCCAGTCCATGCAAATGAACCTGGGGATGACCCGTGATACCACGTTCGGCCCGGTTATTATGTTCGGCAGCGGTGGGTTTACGGTGGATGTACTGGCTGATCGGCACTTCATGCTACCACCGCTCAATATGGCGCTGGCCAAGCAGCTGGTGCAGCGTTCACGGATCACTAACATAATCCGTGAGAATAGTTACCAGGTTGATGCGGATCTGGAGCTGATCGCAGAGTTGCTGATCAAGCTCTCCGGCATGGTCGTTGAACTGCCCGAACTTCGAGGGTTGGAGATTAACCCGCTGCTGCTTAACAAAAGCGGCTTGCTGGCGGTGGATGCAACCATCTCCCTGGGTGAGCCTGCTCAGCTGGCGATTCCGCCATACCCGGAACACCTCGCGGAAGCGATTACATTACGTCGCTCCCACCGTCCGGCAACACTACGGGCGATTCGGGGCGAGGATGAGCCGAATCACCTGGAGTTTTACAATACCCTGAGTCCTGAATCGATCCGGCTGCGTTACTTCTACAGCCGCGGTGTGCCAACCCATATGGAGCTGGCGAACTGGACTCAGATTGATTACGACCGTGAAATGGCGTTTATTATCTCAGCCCCTCGACTGGATGCAGAGGGGGAAGAGACGCTGGGTGTTGCCCGTGCAGTGACTGACCCGGATAACATTCGCAGTGAGTTCTCTGTGGTGATTCGCGATGATCTGCAGGGCGAAGGGCTGGGTGTTATTTTGATGCAGAAGGTCGTTGATTACTGTAAGGCTCGCGGCACACTGGAGCTGTACGGCTCCACCTTGCCCTCCAATAAAAGCATGCAGGGTCTGGCGAAAAAACTGGGCTTCAAAAACAGCTATAACATGGAAGAAGATGTGGTCGATATGAAGATGATGTTGAATGACCCCCAGGAAGACTGGCAGATGTACCGCCTTCAGCATTGATGCCTTTTCAGGCTGGGCGACGCAGCTCTTAGGCAGGCGGCTTCCTGTTAAAGTGCAGTATAAAACAATAAAAAACCACTTTATTTAAGGTGGTTTTTTATTACTATTTTTTTGTAATATTTAACGCTACATTAGCTTAAAGTCTTATGCTGGATGACTTTTTAAATACCTTCTATAAGTATTGATAATATATTAATTGATCTGGTGGTTCTTATTGCCAGGTGATATGACGAGTGAATTCATTTAAAATTCGGCTCTGAATTTTTGCTGGTCTGTGCGATGTTTACTGGTTTTTATAAGCGGCTGTTGTGGCTTTCGTGTCTGTTCTGGCTGGTGATAGCAGAAGGGCAGGCTAATAGCCGTGAAGTTAATATTCCGAATAAGACGCCATCGGATGTCTACAGGCTGGTGTCACAGCTTGAACAGCAGGTGCAGCGCCTGCGCACCGAAAATAGCGTACTTAAAGACTGGCCCAAGGTCAGCACCGACGCGGTGGAGCATCCGCGTTCCCCCCGTCATGTCCTGCAGAAATCGATTGAGGTACTGGAAAAGCTGAACCGGTTGCGGCAGATCCGCCAGCAGGGCGCGATAACGATTCCGCCTTATCCCTCGCGTTACATTACTCCGGATGAAGTGTACGACGCGGTTGATCGACTGGTGGACGAGGTCGCTTTTCTATTACATATCGATCGCAGGGCTACTGAAGGGCAATGGCTACCAGCAAAAGGTAATCGTTATACCCCCACTGATGTGTACGGTAAGCTCAGGGAAATATCCCTTGCACTGGACCCCCTGCTTGGGATTCGTGGCTTTTCTCCGGATGATGTTTATGCCCAGGCGAAGTATGTTGCCGAGATCGTGCGTTTTCTGCGCTTGAGCCAGAACCTGCCGAATACGGTGGCTATGCCTGCACGGCTAAAAAACCAGCACCCCAATCATGCTCTGAAAGCGTCTTATCAGCTATTGGCCCGAATCAGCCAGGCTGAACGTAATCTCTGGATGCAGCCTGAACTGGTGCCGGAGGTTCCTCGACGGGTCATCCGTCCCACGGAGGTGTTTGATGCCTTGCAGATTGTGATTGCAGAGCTTAAACGCATTAAATTCCGGCTGGGTGTTGAACGTAATATCCCCTTGCCTGCTATCGAGAAAGGCAAGTCACCCAGTGATGTGGTGCAGTTACTGGCCTGGGCACAGGCTGCGATGCCGGGGTTTGAACTGCAACGGCCGCTGTTTCAGTACGACCAGCGTGCCCTGGTCCGAAAGCCTGCCGATGTCATGAAAGTGGCGAATCAAATTGACCAGGGGTTGCGTAACTATCAACAGCAGCGCGGTATTCGTAGCGTCCCCCTGCAGGCACCGATGACACCCTCGCTGGCACCTAAACACGTGTATCAGAAAACCTTGGTGAACCTTGATAAAGTTGCCCGGCTGCGTCAGCAGGTTGGGCTTGGGGCGACGGTCGTACCACGTTATCCATTGCGCTCAATTACCCCCAATGAAGTGTATGAACTGACCATCCGGCTACGGGATGAGCTGGATCTGGTGTATCAGACCAGTGGGATCACTGTACCGGTGGCGGACGCACCGGTTTCTGGAGCGCAAGGTAGCCAGGTGACACCGAGTGATGTCTATCGTCAGATGTGGAATATCTCCTATCGGTTGGACATTATTCTGGGGCCTAGCGGCTTTAGCCTGCAGGATTTGTATCAGCAGACCCTGCTGATAAATCAGGAGCTGATGTTACTGGTGAATCACCTTAGCCGACAACAGATAGCGATGATACCAGGTGTACCTGACAGTGTTTCTGCTGAGCAGGTGCTGGCTGCGGCTCAGCAGTTGCTGGAACTGACTGAGCGGGCTCAGCAACGTGCAGGCCTTGTCGGTGGGCGGATACCTCGGCCGGTGATCTCCGGAAAAATTACCACGGGGGACCTGTTTAACACCGTTGGGGTGATCCGGGCCGAGCTGGCGACGTTGAAGCTGCAGCTGGGCGTTACCCAGCTGACTGAGCGCACTGTCGTAGCGGACAAAGTAAACCTGGGTGATGTTTACCAACAACTGGTGCATGGACAGCAGCTGTTGCGGCAGTCCTTGCTGGAGGAACGGGCAGATGTTACGTCGCTTCACGCTACCGATTAAGTACAGCCTGTTCTCACTGCTGATGACGCTGACAGGTGTAGCTATCGCATTATCTGTTGCGTTTTATCAGTCGGATACGTTGTTGCGCCAGCAGGCACTGGAACGCTTATCCGATGACCTGCAGCGCGAGCAGGCAATTCTTAACAATAAGCTCGGAACGCTGGTTGATGACGCCCGGTTTGTGTCTGGTGGTACGGCGATCGAAGGCATGGTTCGTGCCAGTCTGGCTGGCGGTTATGATGATCTGGAAAACATGACTCAGGAGATGTGGCAGGACCGTTTGCTCGAGCTTTTTAAAACGGTGCTGCAGCAGCGTCATGCTTACACACAAATTCGGCTGATCACTGTGCAGCCTAATGGTAAGGAGATAGTGAGGGTTGATCGGGTAGGTGAAAATCTGATGAAGATGCCGGATGCTCTGCTGCAGATTAAAGCGGAACATGCGTATTTTCAGAAGGCGATCAGGCTCTCGCCGGGTGAACTGTATATCTCGCCGGTAACGCTGAACCGTGAGCATGGCCGAATTGTTTACCCTCCCCAGTCGGTACTGCGCGTCGCAACCCCAATCTACGGCCCTCTTGGGGTGTATGGCGTGGTAGTGATCAATGCTGACTTTGATCGGCTTCTTGAGGCGCTGTATAAGGCACCTGAACATATTGAATATTTTCTGACCAATATTGAAGGTGAATACCTGATTCACCCTGATGCTGATCGACGGATGGCGTTTGATCGTGGGCCGGGATATAGCGGTTCTGTGTTTAAGGATTACGACTCATTGAGCCAGTCCTTAACGGGATACTGGCAGACGCTTCAGCAATATCTGCCTGAAAGTCGACAGGGTGTCGTTATGCTGCGGTCTTTCTTTGATTCGGGCCATCAGGGTGAGGCAGAGTTCTGGTTAGGTGCGCGTGCTGAACTGGCGTTATTGCGCACTCAGTCCGATGAGCTTAAAGAGCAGATTTATCTGCTGGCGCTGCTGATTGTGCTGGGGGTGACGCTGGGCACTGTGCTGATAGGACGCTACATTACCCGACCGATTCTGGGGCTTAAGCAGGCCGCAGACCGTATCAGTTCAGGCGAAGCGGATGTTTATCTTGATACCCGTGGTCATGATGAGGTGGCAAGCCTGGCTCAGTCGTTACAGACCATGCTTGAGCATCTGGGGGCTTCGCGTAATGATCTGGCGGAGTTGAACCGCTCACTTGAAGACAAGGTCGGCCTGCGCACCCTGGAGCTGGAGAATACCAAAGCCGCGCTGGAAACGGGCAATGAAGAGCTGGCACGTGCATTGGCAGAAGCTGAGCAGGGCGCGGTGGCTAAAAGCCAGTTTTTAGCCAATATGAGCCATGAGATCAGGACGCCGCTCAACGGCGTGCTGGGGATGGCTGAGCTGCTAATGAGCACGCCACTGGATGAACGCCAGCAGGGATATCTGGATACGGTGAAAACCTCGGGTAACACCCTGCTTAATCTGCTTAATGATATTCTTGATTTTTCCAAACTGGAGGCCGGAAAGCTTAACCTCAGTGAGCTGAAATTTAATCCTAATGATGTGGTTGAGCATAGCCTTCAGCTGTTTGTTGAACTGGCTCACAGTAAAGGACTTGAGCTGATTCCCGTGACGTTGCCAGCGTTGCCTAACCTGATGGTAGGGGACCCGGACCGGCTGGGTCAGGTATTGATGAACCTGGTCAGTAATGCAATCAAGTTTACTGAACAAGGCGAAGTTGTGCTCAGTGTCAGTTGCCTGGAGGAGCGGGCTGAGTCCATGCTGATGCGTTTCTCTGTGCAGGATACCGGGATTGGTATCGCACCGGATCAGCAGCGCAAACTGTTTGAAAAGTTTGTCCAGGCCGATGGTACCAGTACTCGCCGTCATGGCGGAACCGGGCTGGGACTGGCGATCAGTAAGCAGCTGGTTGGTCTGATGGGGGGAGATATTCAGCTACAAAGCACGATTGGGCAGGGCACGCTGATCTGGTTTGATGTGGAGCTGAGTAAAGGTCCGGTACAAAAAGTAGAGGCGGATGCCCAGGCTCTGGTACAGGGTAAACGTGTACTTGTCGTTGATGACAATAAAACTAACCGTGACCTGTTGCATCAGATGGTGCGCTCGTGGGGCATGCACAGTAGCAGGGCTGCTGATGCCAGTACGGCTTTTCATCATCTGATTGATGCCGCCGAGCGTGGTGAACCGGTGGAGCTTATTCTGCTCGATCATATGATGCCTGGCCAGAACGGACTCTCATTGGCCAGCGAAGTCAGCCAGCATCCGATGCTACAGACGCCCAAGGTAATCCTGCTGACGTCAATTTCAGATCAACTGTCGGCAGATGAGCTCAGTGGTTGTGGCATCTGTTCCATGATGACCAAACCGTTGCGTCAGTCACAGCTATACAACCAGATTATTCACTGCATCGAAGAGCCGCTGGAGGCTGTCTATACCAAACCTGCAACTGAGCCTGCATCACGACCTGTACTGGAAGCACACAATAGCCGGATATTACTGGTTGAAGATACCCCCCTCAATCAGCGTGTTGCTGAAGGAATGCTGGCAACGCTAGGCTATCAGTCTGATCTGGTATGCAATGGCCAGCAGGCAGTTGAGCAGGTTTGTGGCGCCGATTATGACCTGGTATTAATGGATGTAGAGATGCCGGTAAAAGATGGGCTGCAGGCGACTCGAGAGATACGCGAGTATGAACAGCAGCATGGACTGGCCCCAATACCGGTGGTTGCATTAACAGCCCATGCATTAAAAGGTGACCGGGAAAAATGTCTTAATGCGGGGATGAGTGATTATCTGACTAAACCTTTGACCATGGATGCCTTGCGAGAGTGCCTGCAGCGCTGGTTAGAGATGAAAGCAGTGGATGCTGTGACTAAGGCCGCTGTTGAAACCGATATGGATATGGGGCGCAGTGCTGCTATAACGGAAGGGGATATCGTTGTCCTGGACCCTCAGGTACTGGCTCAGTTGCGTCTTGGGCTGGGAGATAATATCGATGATGTGTTACAGATGTTTTTGCAGGAGTGGCCAGAGCTGCTGACCGGTCTGCAATACCATCTGGATCAGGGAGAGCGCGAGCAGTTGCGCACCTTGGCGCACCGGCTTAAAGGTGGTTGTCGGAACCTGGGAGCGGCGCTGGTCGCTGAAGCGGCTATGGCGATTGAGCAGTCTGCGTTAACGGCTGATATGGTTGATATACAGGCTTCAATTGATCGACTTCAACAGCTGGATAAAGGTCTTGTGAGCGCAGTGGAAAGGCAATTTTCAGAGGTTAATACATCGGCATGAGTAGCCAGCAGAACAATTACGTTCTTATCGTTGATGATGACCCGATGTTCCGGTTAATGCTGGACAGGTTTTTATGCCGTGAAGGATTTGCCGTCCTGCAGGCTGAGTCCGGTGAGGAGGCGCTGCAAAGTTTTGCTGCGCAACCGGCATTGATTGTTCTGATGGATGCCAATATGCCGGGAATGTCCGGTTTTAGTTGTTGTGAGCAACTGCGCCTGCTGCCCGGCGGTGAGGATGTGGCGGTACTGATGTTAACGGCGCTGGATGATGAGAGCTTTGTCGATCGAGCATTTTCTGCCGGGGCGATGGATTACCTGACAAAGCCTGTCCACTGGGCGGTATTACGTAATCGGTTACATTACATCAGTCAGATTCGCCGGGCTCAAAATGCACAACGGGCCAGCGATGTGCGTAAATCCGCAATTTTAAACTCTGCGCTGGACTGTATTTTGACCGTGGATGCGTGCGGGGGAATTCAGGAGTTCAACCCTTCGGCATGCCGCACATTTGGCTATTCGCTGGAAGAGGTGACCCATGGTTGTGGTATAGGGACGCTTGTCCCTGAGCTTGGTGTGCTAAACCGTGGTGCAGCGCTACCCGAAACAATACTCAACACATTACGTGAGACTACCGCGCTACGTAACGATGGCAGCACTTTCCCAGTGGAGATGTCCATTAGCTGGAGTGAGATTGATGAGGGTGGTTTTTATACGCTGATATTGCGTGATATCGCCGCCCGTAAACGTGCAGAGCAGGATCTGGAGCTGGCCGCGACGGTACTGGCCAATACTGTTGAAGCGGTGATGATCACGGATACTCAAAACCGTATTCAGTCGGTGAACCCAGCGTTTACTGAAATTACAGGTTTCAGTGAAGAAGAGGTGGTCGGGCAGACACCAGCGGTACTGTCCTCGGGTCGTCATGATCGGGGATTCTATAAAGCGCTATGGCAATCACTGCAGCAGCAGGGGCGGTGGCAGGGTGAGATCTGGAATCGACGTAAAGATGGCTCTACTTTCCCTGAGTGGCTGTCGATTAACAGCGTACTTGATAGCAAATCAGGTGAAGTGAGCTGTTACATCGGTTTATTTAGTGACATCTCGACGCGCAAAGCATACGAAGAAAATATCTGGCGTCAGGCAAATTTTGACACATTGACCCAGCTCCCCAACCGTAATCATTTTAAAACCCGCCTGAGTGAATCGGTTAAAACTGCACAGTCGAAGTGTGAACCGATGGCGCTAATGTTCATTGATCTTGACCGTTTCAAGGAGATCAATGACACTCTGGGCCATAGCCAGGGAGACCGGCTATTGGTGGAAGCGGCACGGCGCTTGCGTAATTGTGTACGCGAGGCCGACCTTGTTGCCAGGCTGGGAGGGGATGAATTTACGGCTATATTACCGGGCCTGTCTGCTGGGTCTGGGGTGGTTGACGTTGGTCAACGGATTCTGGCGGCGATGGCTGAACCCTTTGAGTTAATATCAGGAGAACCGTCGTTTATTTCTGCCAGTATTGGTATTACCATCTACCCTGAGGATGCTGAGGAGGTTGATACCTTGCTCAGTTATGCTGATATGGCAATGTACCGCTCCAAAGAACAGGGGCGTAATCAGTTGACGCTGTTTCAGTCAGAAATGGCTGAGAATCTGCGACGTCGTGTGCGGATGGAGGGTGAGAAATGGCAGCCAGGCCAGGTACTGTTTCCTGCTGTCTCGGACAGGGCATGTCAGCAGGAATGAAGCCTGTAGAGTAGCACTTTGCATATGTCTCCTGACTTGATGTCTCTTCTATGCTCAATAATTCCTCTCGCAGCTTTTTTTTCCTAAATCCTCTAATTAGTGCGGTTATTGGATTGAGAAAATACTCAATTTTATATAGCCTCAATTCGTGAAGTTGTTTTATTGAGGGAATATTTGTGACTACAGCCATACCGGTGGTTATCTGTGATGACTCCCGTCTGGCACGTCGGCAAATGGCGCGTGCATTAGAAGGATGGAATGTCGATGTAAGTTTTGCTGAACATGGTCTTGAAGCGCTGGATGCGATCAAGATGGGGAAAGCAGACTTGCTGTTTCTCGACCTCAATATGCCAATCATGGATGGCTACGAAGTGCTTGAGCGTATACGCCGGGACGACTTGCCTGTGATGGTGATTGTGGTCTCTGGTGATGTGCAGTCGACGGCTTATAATCGGGTAATGGCACTGGGTGCGCTGGATTTTATCAAAAAGCCAACCACACCTGCGATCGTTGCAAAGGTGCTTAATCGTTTTGGTTTATTGAGTGAACTTGATAATCCGGTTGAAATAATTGCCGACAGGCCTACTGAATTACCCGAGTATTATCAGGAAATTGCCAACATTGCGATGGGCCGTGCTGGAGACCTTCTGGCACGCTTGCTTGATGTCTTTGTAAGCCTGCCGATCCCTGTCGTTGCGTTTAAATCCCGTGATGAGCTTGATCTCCAATTGCATCATGCGGCAGAGCAGCGTATTCAGACCGTTAGCCAGGGGTTTATAGGCAATGGTATCGCAGGTGAAGCATTGTTGATGTTTCGTGAATCTAATTTTAGTGCCTTGGAACGGTTACTGGGTGCGCAAAGCATGGGCGATCAAAGCATACAGGCCGAGCTGCTGATGGAGGTGGCGAATACACTGATAGGCGCTTTTCTGGGGAGTTTTGAGCAGCAGATGGATATCTCGTTCAGTCGCGCCTCACCCGTAATCCTGGATGATTTTGATGGTCTGGTCGGTGAGGGTGAAGGGTGGCAGCATGCGATGGCCATTAACATTCACTACAGTATTGAAGATTATGATATTCAGTGTGATTTGATGCTGGTGTTTACGGAAGACTCAACCCCACGACTGCAGCAGATAGCCAGATACTTTTAATGGGTGATCAACAGGATATGAACGGGATTGAAGAGCTTCACTGGCAGTTGGGCTTGTTGCAGACCCTGGATGTAGGTCTGCTCGTTGTTGACCGTCAGTACAATGTGCAGCTATGGAACAGTTTCATGGCGAATCATTCAGGTGTACCCGCCTCGGATATACAACAGCATAATCTAATGGCTGTCTTTAAAGAGCTGCCCGCTGGCTGGTTGCGACGCAAGCTCGACGCCGTGTTCATGCTGAAAAATCCATCTTACATATCCTGGGAGCAACGGCCATTTCTGTTTGAATTTAAAAGTCACCGTCCAATTACCGGGCGGGCTTCATTTATGTACCAGAATGTATCGTTGATTCCCTTAACATCCCCTAATGGCGATGTGAACCATGTTGGGATACTGATTTATGATGTGACCGATGTCGCTATGACGCGTTTACAGCTGCAGGCAGCGAATGCAAAGCTGAAGGATCTTAGCCGTGAAGATCGCCTCACCGGGCTTTTTAATCGGGGTTACTGGGAAGAGTGTCTGGATCATGAATTCAGTCGCTATCAGCGTACACAGGTCAAAAGTTGCCTTGTGATGCTGGATATCGATCATTTCAAAGCGATCAATGATACCTACGGTCACCCGGCGGGGGATGAAGTCATTCGACATTTATCTAACCTGCTGGCATCACTGGCGCGAAAAACAGATGTTGTCGGACGCTATGGTGGTGAAGAGTTCGCGGTTGTCTTAATGGATACCGACAGTGTTAACGCTGAAATATATTGTGAGCGAGTGCGTCGGGCAGCGGAGAGCATTGAAGTGGAGGCGGGTGATGCGAAAATCAGCTTTACGGTTAGCCTTGGAGTCAGTGAGCTTCAGGCAGAAACCGGTTCCCCGGCTCAGTGGATTACTCAAGCAGACCAGGCGCTTTACCATGCCAAGCAACATGGTCGTAACCGTTTCTCTGTATATGGGCTGGGCGATAACTGAGCTTAGCTTTAGCGGTGGTTAGTGAGCTTGCCGCTGCGAGGGGACATTAGTCGTGTGGCATAGTGCCTGGCACATCAGGCTGTTAATATGGCCAGCCCAGTGGTTTTACTGGGGCTTCTTTCGCCAGAATTGCCGACGCCATGAACAAAGATAAGCGCCACCAGATTTTCACCCGCCTGCGTGATGAAAATCCGCACCCAACGACCGAGCTGGCTTTCAGCACCCCCTTTGAGCTGCTGGTTGCAGTAACGCTGTCGGCTCAGTCCACCGATGTTGGCGTGAATAAAGCGACTGCAAAGCTTTTTCCGGTCGCTAACACGCCGGAGGCGATTTATGGCCTGGGTGTAGATGGCCTCAAGGCCTACATCAAAACATTGGGCCTGTATAACAGTAAGGCTGAAAACGTGATCAAGGCCTGTCGTATGCTGATTGACCTGCATGGTTCAGAGGTGCCTGAAGATCGTGCTGCGCTGGAAGCATTGCCTGGGGTTGGGCGTAAAACAGCAAACGTGGTCCTGAATACGGCATTTGGCTGGCCGACCATGGCGGTGGATACTCATATCTTCCGTGTTTCTAATCGTACCCGTATTGCGCCAGGGAATAATGTGAATGAGGTAGAGCAAAAATTGCTTCGCTTTGTGCCAAAGGAATTTCTGCTTGATGCCCATCACTGGCTTCTTCTGCATGGGCGATATGTGTGTATAGCCCGTAAACCACGTTGCGGAGCCTGCCTGATTGAAGACCTGTGTGAGTACAAAGAGAAGACGGAGTACTAGCCTCGACCTCTGCTTTTTTGTGGCTACTGTTGTGAGAATAGCGAGTAGGTTGCTCTTTCTGGTGGCCTGCTACTCCAGCGTTTTACCAGAAACAGGCTGATGTTTTATTTTGCAGGTGCGAAAAATATACGAAGAGTTAACCAGCTGAAATGTTTACTGTTTTATAGTGTTTCTCAATATTATAAGAGAATTTTGCGCGTCTGTTCACCATAGAAATATTACATTTATCGAAAGTTAATGATTTCTGGTGTGGTCAAAAAATAATCACATACGCGTTGTGTTTAATCATGGCCTTATATTATAGTGATTCCATTATGTTTGGCACTACTCTTATGACGCTCGGGCAGGGAATATTAATAATTTTCTCTGTCGGCTCCTGTAGTCATCGAGCATAATGTAATGAGGTAGTCATACTAATCAATAGTATGACTCAGACGACTACCCGAAATTGCGATGAGAGCAGGAAGATGGCTGATAAAAAGACTGGTACAGTGAAGTGGTTTAACGATGAGAAAGGTTATGGCTTCATTGAACGTGAGAGCGGCAAAGACTTGTTCGTTCATTTCCGTTCAATCATTGGCGAGGGTCGTCGTACACTGCTTGAAGGCCAGTCAGTAAGCTTTATTGAAGTGGATGGCCAGAAAGGGCCACAGGCAGATCAGGTTAGCCCTCAGTAGTCTCTGATGCCTTTAGATTACTGAAAGGCAGGCCGTTGGCCTGCTTTTTTATATTCAATATATTGCACAAAGTATAGTGATTTTTAACAGACAGAAGCGTGACGCTACTTCACTCTCCGCATTACAATGTATAGTGTCGATGATAGTATAATCCATCCCCAGTTAGCATCTTTCAGTTGATGCTCATTTAGATATTCTTGTTGGATATTCATAAGCGTATACAACAGATTTTCTTATCCCGGTTATGTTTCTTAAAGCATTTCAAACGGTTAGGCCCAGGTTTTAGGCGAAATAAATCTCATGTGCTATTGTTTGATGGCGCTGCCAATGCAGGTAGCGGCTCTACCTGACATGAAGACTGCCTGCAGGTAGTTCTATACAGGGTGGGATGCATATGAAGCGAGTAATGTTCTTTTCAGCAGGTGTGATTGCATTGCTGCTGGGTCTTATCGGTGTTGTCTTACCGTTACTGCCAACAACCCCGTTTGTGTTAGTGGCAGCCTGGTGCTTTGCCCGTTCATCGCCGCGCTTTCATCGTATGCTGCTCGAGCATCGGCTGTTTGGGCAGCTGATTAGAGACTGGGAGCAGCATGGTATTATCCCGCTAAAGGTCAAGTGCCTGTCAACGACAATGATGCTGGTAATGGTCAGTTACCCACTGCTGTTCAGGTCGTTCGACCTGTCTCTCAAAGCCCTTGTTGTACTCACCGTAATCGTTGCTCTGGCATATATCTGGAGTCGGCCCTCGGTTGCTGATCCATTACGGGAGAGCCAGCCCCGCACCTGAGGTGATTGCCGTAGCCCCCATACTCGACAGGGGGTATAGACTCTGGCTACAATGCGACTGTTTATTTATACAGTATTTGCTGTGAGTCCTGAGTCATGATTCTGTACATCGCTGAAAAACCGAGCCTGGGCCGTGCTATTGCGGCTGTTCTGCCTAAACCCCATAAAAATGAAGACGGTTGCATTCGTGCTTCAGATGGCTCGGTGGTCAGCTGGTGTATCGGCCACCTGCTGGAGCAGGCTGAACCGGATGCTTATGATGAGCGTTATAAGTCATGGCAGCTGGCCCATCTCCCTATTATTCCCGATAACTGGAAACTGGAAGCCAAGCCGAAAACGCGTAAGCAGCTGGCGGTACTACGTAAGCTGGTTAAAGAAGCGGACCAGCTGGTGCATGCCGGTGACCCTGATCGTGAAGGACAGTTGCTGGTGGATGAAGTGATTGATTACCTGGGGGTGAAAGGGGCACGACGAGAAGGGGTTAAACGCTGTCTGATCAGCGATCTGAATCCGGCTGCGGTGCGCAAAGCCCTGCAGCAGCTACGTGACAATCGCGAGTTTATGCCCCTGTCGGTGTCTGCGCTGGCCCGTTCCCGGGCGGACTGGCTGTACGGTATTAATATGACACGGGCGTATACTATTCAGGGGCGACAGGCGGGCTACAACGGTGTGCTATCAGTCGGCCGGGTGCAGACACCGATTCTTGGATTGGTTGTACGTCGTGACCAGGAGATCGAGGCGTTCAGGCCCGTGCCTTATTTTGAAGTACTGGCATTGTTAAAGACTGCCGCAGGCGAGTTGTTCAAAGCCCGCTGGCTGCCCAGTGAAGCCTGTCGCCCCTGGCAGGATGAAGAGGGCCGGGTACTGTCCCGGTCGCTGGCAGAAAACGTTGTGGCGCGTATTCATAACCAGCCCGGCAGTGTGGTGTCAGCGTCAGACAAACGTAAGCAGCAGGCCGCACCATTACCCTATAGCCTGTCTTCATTACAGATTGATGCGGCAAAACGCTTTGGTTTGAATGCCAAGCGAGTACTGGATACCTGTCAGGGGCTATATGAGAAGCATAAACTGATCACTTACCCACGTTCGGACTGTCGCTACCTGCCCGCTGAGCACTTTAGCGAAGCGGCTGCGGTGATCGGTGCGGTGGGCTTCTGTTGCCCCGGGCTGGCTGTTGCCGGGCAGCAGGCTGATCTGTCGCTGCGTAGCAAAACATGGAACGATAAAAGGGTCGAAGCTCATCACGCGATTATCCCGACGGCGAAAAAAGTAGATCCGACCCGCCTCAGCAGCGATGAGCAGAAGGTCTATGAGTTGATCGCCCGCCAGTATATTGCTCAGTTTTATCCCGCCTGGTGTTACAGCGACAGGCAGCTTGATATCGAAATCTCTGGTGGGCTGTTTCGTGCGCGGGCCAGGCAAACGCTGGATCCGGGCTGGAAGCTATTGTTTGGCGGGGTTAAGCGTGCGGTCGATGCGAATACTGATGAAGGTGAGCAGTCAGCCCTGCCTGACCTTAAAAAAGGAGATAAGGTGCAGTGCACCGAAGGCTGTTTGCTGGAAAAAATGACTCAGCCCGCTAAATCGTTTACTGATGCCACACTGCTGGCAGCAATGACGGGTATTGCCCGCTTTGTTAAAGACCCTGAGTTGAGAAAAGTACTTAAAGAAACCGATGGACTGGGGACCGAGGCCACCCGTGCGGGCATCATCGAGCTGCTATTTCGCCGCACATTTCTGCAACGAGATGGCAAGACGATTCATGCTACCGATACCGGGCGGGCGTTGATTAACAGCCTGCCAGAATTGGCAACGCAGCCGGATATGACTGCCCGTTGGGAGTCTCAGCTAAACGATATTTGCCAGCGGGTCACTAGTTATCAAGGGTTTATGCAGCCACTGACGGAAAGCTTGCAGCAGCTGATTGTGCAGGCTTGTGCCGGTGTGCCAGAGGCGCTGCGTGGGGTCCGGGCGGTTTCCTCTCAGCCACCCCGGCGACGAAAAAGTTCATCGGCTGGCAGTCGCAAGAAAAAGGCTGCTCAGGGTACGCGGCGACGTGCAGCAGCGAGTTAAGCTGCTGCTTTCTGGCTAGGTTATTTCGTTAACATTTATTTATTTTAACGATGTTTAAATATAGTCTTCAACCATTTGTTTTTAAAGGTACTGATTCAAGTCAATGCTTTTTTATGCTTGTTTTTGAGTATGTTTTCGATTTGTAACCTTTACGCTGGGCTGGCTGCGCAGTATATTTCGCGCCTTACATAAAATCAGGTAGATATCAGAGCGGTTGTCATCGGTTTTTATCGATACGCCTGAGCGTCAGTCTGTTTGCATAAGGAACAAGCATGAATCGCGTAAATGGCCGGGAAGTACTGCTGCAGGTGGGTGAAGAGCTGGTCACAACAACAGACCTGAAAGGTACGATCACCTACTGTAATGATGCATTCTGCCGGGTGAGTGGCTATAACCGCGAGTCACTACTTGGGCGGCCCCATAATATGATCCGCCACCCGGATATGCCTGCAGCTGCCTTTGGTGACTTATGGGGCAAATTGCGCAATGGGCAACCCTGGCGCGGAGTGGTCAAAAACCGCACTCGTGATGGCGGTTATTACTGGGTAGATGCCTACGTGACTCCGTTACATGAGGGTAATCAGATTGTTGGTTATCAGTCGGTGCGCCGTCGGCCAGCTGACCGCGTAAAGCAGCGGGCTCAGCAGCTGTATGCGAAGGAGCAGCAGTTCAGCCTGGGTAAGTTGATGCGGGCCGCCAGGGTGCCGTTGTGGTCGATAAGTGTGCTGGCAACACTGGGTTTGACCCTGTCTTTGTTATCTGTTCAGGCACTGATTCCACTGGCTCTGGTTACCATGCTGACGGTTATGCTGTTTTCGGATGAGCTGTTACGATTGCCTCGTCTGGTAAAAGGGCTACAGCGTGAGTACGACAGCGCATTGTGTCGGGCGGTGTATACCGGTTCTGATAAATTCAGTGTCGTTAACTATCACCTGCAGATGAAGGACGCCCGTATTGCTACGGTGCTGGGACGTACCCGCGATGCTGCGGGGCAACTGCAAACCATTGCCCAGTCGCTGACGAGTTCCGTCGAATCACTTGAGGTAGGGGCTGGGCAACAGCGTAAAGAAATCGAGCAGGTGGCTGCCGCGATTCACCAGATGGCCTGTACCATTGAAGAAGTTGCACGTAATACCCAGAATACCAGTAGCCAGACGCAGCAGGTGGTTGATGAGTGTGAGCGGGTGATGGCCACCAGTCAGAGCAGCTGTCAGGAGATTCGCCAGCTGGCAGACAGTGTTAGCCAGGCCAGTGATCAGGCACAGGCGCTGTCGGGTAAGGTCGATGGTGTCCAGGCGGTTATGGGCGAGATTCAGGCAATTGCGGAGCAGACTAATTTGTTGGCACTCAATGCGGCGATTGAAGCAGCTCGTGCAGGCTCGTATGGACGCGGCTTTGCGGTGGTGGCTGATGAGGTCCGTAACCTGTCGGCACGCACTGCTGAAATTACCGAGCTTAGCCAGCGCCATATGACGGAAGTCCGAGAAGCCTTACAGTTGCTGGTCAGGCAGAGTGGGCAGGGTTATAACCAGTCTGAACGTTGTCTGCTCAGTGCCCAGGAGAGTGAGCAGGGAGTGGGGCGGATTACCGGCTCAATTCATGCCATCGCTGATCTGTCTTCCCAGATTGCTGCGGCCGCAGAACAGCAGCATATGGTCGCCAATGAGATTGGCCAGGGAATTGAGAAGATCAACACGGTTGCAGACCTCAGTGTCAGCAGTACCCGGGATGTACATGAAGATGCCCGTAGCCTGAACGCTCGAGTGCTGGGTCTGCAGGACCTGAGTGCAACCTTTGGCTAGCAGCCTGTCGGACTTAGTATTGATCTGCTGCCTTGCCTCGCTACGATCAATCAGGACGACAGACTGTTAGCGGCTGAGGTTCGCTGTCTCTATCGGTTTCTTTGACGCCAGCGTAATCGCTGGCGTTTCTGTATCTGGCCCCCATGTTAGAGTAACCCCTGAAAAGCAGAGGGGTATGTGATGAGCATGGGTAAAGTATTTCGCGCGGTACAGTGGTATGGCAAATGCCTGAGTGGCCAGGACCTGAGTCAGGCGGACTTTCGTGACGCCGGCTTGCAGGAGGCTGATCTGAGCTACTGTTGCCTGAGTGAAGCGGACCTGAGGGGGGCGGACCTCAGTGGGGCAAACCTGTATAAGGCAGACCTGACCAATGCCCGCTTGCAGGGGGCGACACTACGCGACTGTGATCTCTTCCATAGTCAGCTTAGCGGAGCTGATTTCAGTGATGCTTGCCTGAGTAAGGCCAACCTTAATGCTGCGGTTGCGGTGAATAGCTGTTTTGATGGTGCTGATTTTTTTGAGACCAGCTTTTATAACGCAGACCTGACCGGAGCCAGTCTGAAAAAAGCTGACTTCTTTCACGCTGATCTGTTTCACACTTGTCTGGTTGGGGCTGATTGTAGTGGCAGTGATTTTACGGAGAGTTATCTCACCAATGCTCAACTCAGTGGGGTGAACTTCAGTCAGGCGGATCTGAGCGGAGCTACGATGCCAGATGGACAGATCTGTGCGTCGGCTTCGATTGGGCGGTGTCGTGTTCAGGGCGCTGTTGAAACAGAGGATGTATAGCGCCGGGTATGAACACTGTTGTGGAAACAGTGTTCATACCCGCGGTATTTACGCGTCGTTAAGACGGATGCCGGCTTCTTCAATGGTAATCAGACGCGCTTTATACAGCGTGCCGATGGCCATTTTAAAACTCTTTTTGCTGGTGCCAAACAGGCTGGATATCAGCTTTGGAGAGCTTTTGTCATTGACGGCCATATAGCCACCTTCTTCGCGCAGACGCTGCAGGACATCGGCCGCAATGCCTTCGACTTTGCCAAACCCTGGCTGCTGAAGGATCAGGTTAACTTTGCCATCGGGGCGGATATTCTTGATAAATCCATCGATATGCTCGCCGTAGGACAACTGACGGAAGGCATCATTGTCGTATACCACACCTTGATACTGATTATTGATCAGTGCGGCGTAGCCGATATCGGTGTGATCGGTGATTAGTAGCTTGACTGCCTCATCCTTGGTGAACGGTGTCGGGCCTTTATCGATAAATTTATCGAGTTTTGCGGACGCTGCGATGCGGTCGGTGTTGGTATCCAGATAGATATAAACGACGACCAGGTCACCTTTCTTCAATGGCTTTTTCTGTTCGCTGAACGGGAGCAGCAGGTCTTTGCTAAGCCCCCAGTCCAGAAACGCACCAACCCGGTTGAGGTCTTTAACCCGCAGGGCGGCGAATTTTCCCACCACAGCAAAAGGAGCATCGGTGGTGGCGATCAGATAATCCTCGGAATCAAGGTAGACAAATACCTCAATTGAGTCGTCCGGCTTGCAGCCGTCTGGGACGTAGCGTTTAGGAAGCAGGATTTCACCGTGCTCGCCGCCATCCAGAAATACACCAAAGTCGCGTGCTTTGAGTACTGTCAGCGTGTTGTATTGACCGATCTGCGCCATTGTTCTCTCTCGTAAAATGATTACTGCAGGCGCAATGATACCGGTAGCGGGCGGGAATTACCCGATTTATTGGAGCGTTGAATGCTGTTCACAGGCCCTTAGTCAGGCCTGTTGTGGACTGTTGCCAATATTAGTCAGGACAGGGTTCGATAGCCTGCAGTCTGAAGCAATCACCTTGTCTGAGTGCATCGAGATCCCAGTCAGGCAGCAGGTGTTGGCAGCGCTGCATGATAGCTTGCTCAAAACCTGGCTTAAGGTGCGTAATGCGCACCGGGCAGGGCTGATTAAGCTGACCGAGCTGGTCCACCAGCTGGCTGGGGGTCAGGTGGCCACTGAGGCGAGCCAGTTCCTGTACATCGTCGGTAAAAGAAACATCGATGATCAGTAAATCCGGCGGGCTGCTATTGAGTATTGGCCAGAGGGCATCATTACAGCCGGTGTCGCCGGTGAATACAAAGCGACGTTGGCCATCAGATACCAGAAAACCAATGGTAGGCGTCGGGTGGGCAGCGGGCAGGGCAGTAATATGATGAGCGGGGGTTTGCAGAGTATCGCTGACGTTCAGGGCATGTAGTTTCAGAATGGGGTTGTACTCTGGCAGGGTGGTGTAATCAGGCCAGATGGTCCAGTTAAATATATGTGCCTGCAGGGCTTGAATGACGTCTGGCAGGGCGTAAACATCGATGGGGTGTTGATGCTGATCGTAAATTGTTGCCAGCATCAGTGGTAAGCCGACAATGTGGTCGACATGGGCGTGACTGATGACAACAGTGCGAATCTTCAGCATCTGTTCCATGGTCAGCAGTTCCACACCCGTGCCAGCATCGATCAGCAGGGTGTCGTCCAGCAGAAAGGTTGTGGTTTTCAGGCCTTTGCCTATACCGCCACTACAGCCAAAAATTTCCAGCTTCACTCTGATTATAATCCTGTTACGCGAGCACATATCTGCTCGAGATTATGGCAGATAATCGAGAATAATGCCCGGTCACAAATAACGTTTCAGGATAAGTGTGGTTAGCCGGGAGATATGCACTGCGGTCACCGGTATAGATAGGTGATATTTTGCACAGGCTTTACGCACCGGTAAAACAGGCTGCTTTAGTGGAGCCCATTGATGAAAGTGTAGTAAGGAGGGTTTGTCAGGTGCTCAGGGAGCTCTGTTTAAATGGTACATAACACGTATGCACAGCTGAAGGGGATAGCTGCTTTTGTGCTGGGTGACCCACCCTCCCTGACCGCAGTGCTGGTTCGGGTGCCAGCCTGGTTTTTACTGGGGCCGACCGCAAAGCATTATCTACAGCTTCGTTGCCAGATACTGCGACCTTCATCACAGTTTTATTATCTTCAAATGCTGATACCTTCCTGTACGCCTATTCAGGCGATTAAAGGGGCGGGGTTACCGCCCCTGGGCTCAGATATTAAAGGCGGCCAGGCGCTGCTCCATATCTTTTGCCAGATTGGCCAGCGCACGGCTGGTATCTGCGGTTGAACTGGCATCTTCGTTGGTGCTTTCAGCAATCTGCGAAATGGTGGTGATGTTGCGGTTCATATCTTCGGCAACTGCGCTTTGCTCTTTTACGGCGCTGGCGACCATAGTGTTCATATCCATAATCTCGTTAACCTGGCTGACAATGGTATGAATATACTGGCCTGCTTCTTCTGCACTGCTGGCACTGCGCTGGGTATGTTCGTGGCCGTTTTTCATCATGGCGACGGCGTTATGACAGGCTGACTTCAGTCGTTCGTTCAGGCCGCGGATCTGTTCAGTGGACTCCTGGGTACGTTTTGCCAGTTGGCGCACCTCATCGGCAACGACAGCAAACCCTCGGCCCTGATCACCAGCCCGGGCAGCCTCGATGGCTGCATTAAGGGCCAGCAGGTTAGTCTGATCAGAGATATCACTGATTATATTCAGGATATTTTCCACCTCTTCGGTATCACGCTCCAGCTGACTGATGGTCGTCAGCAGACTTTGCATCTCGCTCGCGACATCAGTGATACGGGAGATCGTTTTATTAACAATGTTGTTGCCGGTATGGGCTGCGCTGTCGGCATCATGACTGCTGGCGGCAGTGCGTTCAGCGGTGCAGGCGACCTCTTGAGCGGTCATCGCCATCTCATGCATAGCGGCGGCCAGTGCTTCGGTTTCTTCATGCTGGCGGCGGATGCCATCAAAGGTGTGCTGAGTGGTATGGGCAGCTTTTTCCGAGGCTTCGCGGATCAGGCTGCAGGAGTTGCCAACGTGCTGGATAAGGGTGCGTAGCTCACGCACGGTTTCGTTCACATTGTGTGCAAGCCTGCCCATTTCATCATTGCCTTCACTGGCGACCTGGCCGGTCAGATCACCTTTGGCAACCTGTCGCATCAACCGGTTTATATCACTTAATGGCGTCGTAATACCGCGCACCACAACGATGGAGATATAGACAATCAATGGCACAACGATGGCCAGTGCAATCAGCGCGTTGGCCAGCTGGTTGCGAAACAGCAGGTCAATATCGTCGACATAGACACCGGTGCCGATAATCCAGTCCCAGGGTTCAAAGCGTTTTACGTAGGATATTTTGGACACAGGCTCACCATGCTTGGGATGGGCCCAGATATAATTTACCCGGCCCTCCCCCTTACTGCGGGCAATATCGGCGAATGCCTGAAAGAGTTTGAAACCGCTGGGGTCGGCTGCATCGCGCATATCCTTGCCATCAAGTTGTGGCTTGAGGGGATGCATAATAATGCGTGCATTCAGATCGGTGATAAATACATAGTTGGTTTTATCATAGCGAATGGCAGCAAGAGCGGATCGGGCATCTGCTTTGGCCTGTGTTTCATCCAGTTTGCCGCGTTTTGACAGGTCAAAGTAGTGCTGCACGATAGAGCTGGCGGTAGAAACGATTTCGCGGGATTGCACCTCTCTTGATTTTTGTAGCTGAAATCGATAGTCCCAGATATTAAAAAATTCCAGCACCAGAGTAAGGCCAAGCAGCAACACAATGATGAAACCCAGTTTGTGCCTTACCGGTAAATTACGAAGGAGTTGCATTGTTTTCCTACCTTTGATTGCTATCCGGCATAACATTCAACTGCGCTCAGCATGAAAAAACATGGTTAGGCAAGTTGAAATTGAATGATTATTCTTTATGTTGCCGGGTGCGATCGTAAGTCAGATCAGCAGTTTCGGGTTACCGCCTTAAGCGGTAATGCCGGTCAGTCTGTAATGGACTTGCTGACGTGCCTACGGGTTATTATTTTTCAGGGTTTGTGAAATATATGATTCCACTATGATGTTTTATCCTGGCTGGCAGTTTTTTTTACTGATCTGGATCGGTTGTTAATTAAAAAAGATACTGAATAGTTGCTCTGCTAATTATTAAGTACTGAATTGCTCAGTGATGGGCACTATGTATGAGAGGTGTCTATGTCGGAAGGTATGCGCGGGCTGGCTGGGTTGCTGAATACCCGCCTCGGGTCGAGGCGGGTGATGGGTCAGATTTTGAAGGCGTCGAGGCGTTGTTCCATCTGTCGGGCAAGGTCAGCCAGGTTGTGGCTGGTCTTGGCGGTTTCGTTCGCACCCTGACTGGTTTCCTCGGCAATCTGCGAGATAGTCGTTATGTTTCGGTTCATATCTTCGGCGACAGCGCTTTGTTCTTTCACTGCTGTGGCGACCATGGTGTTCATGTCCATAATCGTGTTGACCTGCCCCACAATGGTGTGGATATATTCGCCAGCTTGTTGTGCGCTAGTGGCACTGTTCTGGGTATGCTGGTGGCCATTTTTCATCATGGATACAGCATTGTGGCAGGCTGACTTGAGCCGCTCGTTAAGCTCACGGATCTGTTCGGTAGATTCCTGAGTCCGTTTAGCCAGCTGGCGGACTTCGTCGGCAACCACCGCAAACCCTCGGCCTTGATCACCAGCGCGGGCCGCTTCAATCGCCGCGTTGAGTGCTAGCAGATTGGTCTGGTCTGAGATCTCGCTGATGATGTTCAGAATGTTTTCGACTTCTTCAGTATCACGTTCCAGCTGGCTAATGGTGGTCAGCAATTTCTGCATCTCATCAGCAACGTTATTAATCCGGCCAATGGTGGTATCAACAATTTGATTGCCCTGATTGGCAGCATCGTTGGCATCATGGCTGCTGGAGGCAGTGCGCTCGGCAGTATCAGCAACTTCCTGGGCGGTCATTGCCATTTCGTGCATGGCGGTGGCCAGAGCTTCCGTTTCTTCGTGCTGGCGCTTAACGCCCGCAAACGTCTGAGCTGTTGTTGCAGCTGCGCTTTCTGAAGATTCGCGAATTTGCACACAGGAGATGCCAACATGCTTGATCAGAGTACGCAGCTCCTGCACGGTTTCATTAACGTTCTGTGCAAGGTGGCCCAGCTCGTCGCGGCTGGTGTGCTCCACCTGGCCGGTCAGGTCGCCTTTGGATACCCGTTGCATAACGGCGCTTATCGCAAGTAACGGCTGGGTGATGCCGCTGGCGATCCGCAAGGAGAACATCACAATCAATGGTACAGCCAGTGCCAGAATCAGCAGTGCGTTCATGAGCTGCTGGAAAAACAGCTCCTGGATATCATCGACATAGACGCCGGTGACGACCATCCAGTTCCATGACCGAAACAGTTTGACGTAGGATATTTTAGGCACCGCTTCTGACTGGTTTGGCCGTGTCCAGTAATACTCAACCAGGCCTTCCTGTTTTTCACGGGCGACTCGCATTATGTCCTGGAAGAACATGCCACCATTTGCATCAGGGGCGTTAGTGAGGTTTTTGCCATTCAGGGAGCTATCAATGGGGTGCATGACAACCTCGCCCTGGAGGTTACCAATAAATACATAATTGGTGGTGTCGTAGCGCATGGCAGCAATGGCATCCAGGGCAAGCTGTTTGGCTTTGCTCTCGTCCAGTTCACCCTTCTGTGCTTGCTGGTGGTAATACTGTGCAATGGCATGAGCGCTGGAGACGATCTCCCGTGACTGAACAGCGCGAGAGTGCTCCAGTTGAGATTTGTATTCGATCAGGTTGATCGCTTCCAGGGCCAGAGCGAGGCCTACCAGCATAACAATGATGACCGCCAGTTTTTTTCTGACGGGAAGATTATTCAAAAAACGCATGTACTATCCACCTTGAAAGTCCGTTCCCTTTATACTGCCGGAACTGCGTGTTCTGGCTGCCGATCTGAAATCCATAAATCTGTAGACGTTGGAACACATTAGAAATGTCAGCTCGATCGAACCTGGCACCAGGTGCCTGTCACCCATATCCATACATAGTATTTATTTTTGCTTACAACGCCTTGGTAAAGACATTACAGCAATATTAAATGTTGAGCAGCCTCATGGAGCTGATCTGATACGGCCTGGATTGCCTTTTTGGCCCTGTAAGCCCCTTTTTATGATCTACGGCAAAATGCACTGGACTATGTCGGCTAAAGACGTTCAAACGTTAATAAAATTGTCATTTTATAGTCTAAAGAATGAATGCTCTTTATCCATGGCGACAGGCGATGATTAATTGTTATTAAGGCATGTACGTACACAAGCCAGTTGTTAGCGTTAACCTGGTGAGGCAGTGTGCTTAATTATCTGGTTAAGCCGTATTATGGGGTATTGAAACGGGTCTGATATGTACTTATTAGTCGGCAGAAAGCGCCACCTGTGTGGGACAGATGACGAAGGGGAAGATGTTACAGTGCCTGTTCGGCCAGTTTCAGGTCCAGCGTCGCTTTGAGTAGCTTGAACAGACGGATAGAGGCATCGATCTCGTCTTTACGATTAGTCAGACTCTCAATGTTCAGCCCCAGTGGCAGTTCATAGCGGATCACGGCATCCAGAATCTGCTCTAAATTGCTGCGACAAATACGCACGGACTCTGCCAGTGGGTCTTTGGCATCCAGGATATGCCAACGCGTAGCGTCGGGTACGGAGATGCCCAGCCATTCCATAAACTCCAGCGTTTTTGCGCTACCGCAGGGAGTAAAAGTCAGAATAATACGCTTGGGTGCAATGCCCTGATCACGGCAGCTGCGAGCATAGCGGGTTAGCAGATCAATGGTGGCCTGAGGGTTGTATACCGCCTGGGAGATAAAGAACTCACAGCCCTGGTCGGATTTGGTCAACAGGCGCTCGTGTTCATTGCCTTTACTGGCATGACGCTCGGCGATGGTCACGCCCCCGAGCTGGAAATCATGATCACTGTCGCGTAGCGCTTCATAGGCATCATTGAGTGGCAGCTTCACATCGCCCGCCGAAGAGGGGCTGCCCACCAGTACCAGATCTTCCACCCCATATTCAGACGCCGCTTCGGCCAGCCACTGCTGAAAATCAGCCTTGCTGCGCTGGGACACACTTTTATAGGTGATGACTGGCAACTGGGCCTTCTCACGGAGCAAACGGGAGTACATGCGCGGGTCATGGGTTTCCATGTAGGGAAACGGCCGTGGTGCTTCAACCCGGCTGCTCTCATCCTGGATGTCGTATACCACCAGACCGTCATAATCGATATGGCTGAGACGGGCCAGCAGTTTGTCACCGATGTCGTCCAGCTGCTCAGCACTGGTGCTGATTTTGGGCGGGCAGGTGCCGATAAAATAAACCCCACGGGAGGGGTCAGTAAATTTCTGGCGCAGATCAGATTTCATAGTGCAGTACTTCGTCTGAGGTGTCTTTAATTGCTATACAGTCTAACAATGAATCGTTTTCATGTGATTAGGTTATAAGATGAAAGTTTTTGCAGTTGAGATGAGGCGATTTAATTCGCTTGCATGAATCTGATTTGAGATGGCTGGCAACGACTCGTAGACTTGAGTAAACCATAGAACAATAAAGAAGGTAGTAAGGTGACTCAGACACAGACCCCCGCATTTGACCTGGCAGCAGTGAGCCAGCAGCTGGCCCAGCATGATGCGACCGGCATTGCACCGGTGGACCAGTGGAGCCCGGCGTTCTGCGGCGATATTAATATGCGCATCGCCCGCAACGGCCAGTGGTTTTATATGGGTACGCCCATCGGCCGTCAGCGGATGGTGAACCTGTTTGCGCGGGTGCTCTGGCGTGAAGGGGATAATTACTTCCTTAAAACCCCGGTGGAAAAAATTGGTATCCAGGTGGATGACGTGCCCTTTGTGCTGACGGGTGTGGAGCAGGTGCCCGGTGAGCAGGGTCCGGAGCTCTGGTTTACCAGCAGCACCGAAGACCATCTGCGTGCCGATGCCGAGCATCCGATCCGGGTATCGGTAGATGAGACAACCGGCGAGCCCAGCCCCTACCTGATGATGCGCTTCGGCATGGAAGGGTTGATCAGCCGCCCGGTGTTCTACCAGCTGGTGGAGCTGGCCACGCTGGAGCCCTGCGACGGAGGAGAACAGCTGATCATTGAAAGTGCCGGGCAGCGGTTTAGTCTGGGGCAGGTTTGATGGGTAGCGGCGGACGCGACGGGACGTCGCTGCTACTAATGATCGCCAGCAAGCTGGCTCCTACGGTTGTGCGGATGCTCTCGTAGGAGCGAGCTTGCTCGCGATGCGTTGGAGTTTGAGGCAAGCCCGGGCACGGCCTGTCAGCGTCTCACTTCAATAAACCATTTCGGTTGTATCCGCCAGAAGTCGCTCCGGCGGTGATGTTTAAGCCGGATACCGGAGTCCAGCACATGGGCTTCCCCTTCTGCACGCTGAAATACCGCCCAGTGCCAGAACGGCACACCGTTAATCCGTCGCCATTTGATTGCCATGATGGCGAGGTCTGGCAGGTTGTCCCAACTGTTAAATGGAGTGGGTTCCAGGGCCAGACTTAAACCCTGGTCTGCGGCCAGCCGGTAGACATAATCCGTATCAGACCAGATCCGCGTATCTTCCGGGTGGATGCCCAGTTCAGCGGCGCGAGCTTTTATCTGCGTATAGGGCTGGCCGGTTAATGTGGCGATCACCGCCAGCCCGCAGCCGGTGGTGTCTTGCTGTACAACGGGGGTTAACGGTTGCATGGCGTCAGCTCCAGCAGGGTGTTCAGAATATTCAGCGCTTCGTCGATTTCGCCCTGGCCGAGGGTGAGCGCAGGCATAAACCGCAAGGTATCGGGCCGGGGTGCGTTTAATAGTAATCCAGCCTCACGGGCCTGTTCCACCAGTGTTGAGGCGTTGCGATTACCCGTATTCAGTGCCAGCAGCAGGCCGCTGCCCCGCACGTTGCCGAGCCCATGCCGCTGCGCCAGTGCACTCAGTCCGGCGCTCAGTGCTTTGCTGCTGTGATTAACCTGATTAAGAAAATCCGGCTCTAGCACCTCGGCCAGCACCGCATTTGCCACGGCACACATCAGTGGATTGCCATTAAAGGTACCACCCTGATCGCCAGGTTCGAAGCAGCTGATCGCTTTATCAATCAGTAAGGCCGAGATCGGCACGCCGCCGCCCAGTCCTTTGCCCAGTGTCATCATATGCGGGTTGATGCCGTATTGTTGATAGGCGAACAGGCTGCCGGTCCGGCCTATGCCGGTTTGTACTTCGTCGACGATCAGCAGCAGGTTGTGCTGATGGCACAGTGCTTCCAGTCCCTGCATAAACTCAGTACTGGCCGGAATCACCCCGGCTTCGCCCTGAATCGGCTCCAGCATTATTGCTACGGTATGTGAGTCGATGGCTTGCTCAGTGGCGGCCAGATCGTTAAATGGCACCTTGGTAAAGCCACTGACCTTAGGTTCGAATAGCGGCTCGAAGGCTGACTTACCGGTGGCAGACATCGTGGCCAGGGTCCGGCCATGGAAGCTGTCGTTGAAAGTAATGACCTTGAATGCCCCCTGTTTGTACTTCTGGCCCCACTTACGCGCCAGTTTGATCGCGCCTTCATTGGCTTCCGCGCCGCTGTTGGCAAAAAATGCCTGATCAAAATGGCTATGCTGGCACAGGGTGGTAGCCAGCTCGAGCATCGGCTGATTATAAAACGCGGGGCCGGGGTTTATCAGCTGACCGGCCTGGTCGGCCAGCGCCTGCTGGATAGCCGCCGGGCTGTGGCCCAGGGTGTTGACCGCCCAGCCCTGGATCAGATCCAGGTAACGACGGCCCTGATCATCAAACAGTTCATGGCCCTGGCCACGGACAAACGCGAACTCAGGCCGTGGGGTGATCGGGATCAGGTGGGGGATCTGTTGAGTGATCGGAGACATTGTCATTATCGGGTTCCTTGCCACAGGGGCGGATGTATTTATAAAAGGGAAAACAGGAAAAACAGGCATAAAAAAAGCCGCAGGGGTTAACCTGCGGCTTCTTTCGGGGCGTAACGCTGAAAGGGTCAGCGTCGGTGTGAATCCACACCCGAATTCCAGACACAGGAAATCTCAGCCAGGCGGCGTCGCAGCACGCAGGGGGCTGTGTTGGAAGGGTTGAGGGCGTTGATTGCAAAATTCATAGCGCGGCAGTATCGCAGCCTGATCAAATAACCGTCAAGGGTTTTGTGTACAGGCGGCGTTTACCTTCGTCCCAGGGCCCGTGTTATAGTGCGGTTATTATTCATTAACAGTATTGGAAAGGGTAACAATGGCCGGTTCTCTACAGGATCAGTTGCTGAATATGGGCGTTGCCAGTACACAGCAGGCAAAGAAAGCCAAACAGCAGAAACGTAAAACTGCCAAACAGGCAAAACAGTCACCGAAGGAAGCGGCCGCGGCCGCGCAGCTGCAGCAGCAACAGTTGCAGCAGGCCCGTGAAGAGAAGGCTGCCCGCGACCGTGAGCTGAATAAGCAGCGTGATGAAACGCGGATGCAGAAGGAAACCCAGGCCCGCGCCCGTCAGGTGGTAGAGCAGCACCGTACCGCGCTGCCGAAAGACGGGGCCGTGTCTTATAACTTCACCCATGGCACCACGATCAAAACCATCTACGTGGCCAAAGGTCAGCTGGAGATGCTTGCTGTAGGTACCATGGCAGTGGTCCGCCAGGAAGATAAATACTGGCTGCTTGATGGCACCATCGCCCGCAAAGTGGCGGAGCTGGATGAATCACTGATTATCAGCCTGCACGAGAAAACCGTGGTCGATGACGATGATCCGTACAAAGACTTCGAGATCCCGGATGATCTGATGTGGTAAGGCGTTAAGCCTGAGCCGAAAACAAAAAACCGCCGGTAGTGATACCGGCGGTTTTTTATAGGCTGGATGATGGGCACATCGCTTCGCTCTTTTGCCCATCCTGCGGGTTAACAGCGGTTTTCGTATCGTCGCAGGATGTGGCAAAGCGAAGCGTGCCCATCAGCTGGGCTGTCGAGTCAGCCTTCCATCGCCTGGATAATATTGCTGCCCAGTTCGCGGGGGCCTTCAACAATGCCGCTTTCTTCCAGGTTTGGGAATACAGCGACCGCGATGCCATCTTCTTCCATGCCTGGCAGCCAGGTATCGAGCCAGGCTTCCATCTCTACTTTGAATGGCTCGCAGCCATCCCAGTCGCCGGAGGCCCACTCAGCGGCGTAGTCAGGGTGCGGCCATACGGGCATGCACTCTTCATCATCGGTGCTGACCAGCACGAAGCCTTCGTCGTCGCGCAGGCTCCAGATCTCTTCCCATTTGCTGACTTTATCGATGAAGTGGTTGTAACGTTTGTCGGCATCCAGGTGCTGGATCTTTTCGCGTTGCTCGGCGGTGAGTTTATAGGCCATCGGGGTCTCGTTGATTGCTAGCAAAGTAAGGGCGCAGAGTACCGCAAAAGGGCGGGGCTGGGTAGCCTGGGCGGCGGTCCGGTGCGGGACCGCTGTCTGATCTTAATAAGCTTAGTTCAACGGCGTGGTGTCTTCACCGAACCAGGCCAGTTGCTGATGCAGGCTGACCACTTCACCAACGATGACCAATGACGGTGCGGGCAGCTGGGCGACGGCCTGGCGTTCGACGATGCAGGCCAGGGTGCCTGTGAGCACTTTCTGGTCCGGTTGAGTGCCTCTGGAGATAATAGCTACCGGGGTGCTCGCGGGTTTGCCATGGGTGATCAGCCGTTCGGTGAGGGTCGGCAGGGTGTGCAGGCCCATGTAGAACACCACGGTTTGATTGGGGTGGACCAGTTCGTCGAAATTAAGGTCAGCGGTACGGTTTTTCAGCTGACCGGTGACAAACTTGACCGACTGGGCACAGTCGCGGTGGGTCAGCGGGATGCCCGCGTAGGTGGAGCAGGCGCTGGCAGCGGTGATGCCAGGGACCACCTGGAACGGGATATTGTTGGCTTTGAGCTCTTCGAGTTCTTCGCCGCCGCGGCCAAAGATAAACGGGTCGCCGCCTTTGAGGCGCAGTACCCGTTTGCCCAGTTTGGCGTGGTCGACCAGCAGCTGGTTGATACCTTGCTGCGGCACGGCGTGGTCATCGCGTGCCTTGCCGACGTACACCAGCTCGGCGTCGCGACGGCAGAGGTCGAGCACTTCTTTGGATACCAGGCGGTCGTAGAATACGATGTCAGCCTGCTGCATCAGCCGCAGCGCTTTAAACGTCAGTAGTTCCGGGTCACCGGGGCCGCCACCGACCAGGTAGACTTCACCGGCGTTGTGGTTGCTGTCGGCGGTATCCAGCGTCTGTTGAATCAGCTGTTCGGCGTCGTCCTGGCGTCCGGCGAATACTCGCTCGGCGACCTGCCCCTCCAGAGTGCGCTCCCAGAAGTTACGGCGCTGGCCAATGGTGTTGAATTTGGCTTTCACCTGAGCGCGGAACTTACTCGCCAGTTCGCCCAGCTTGGCATAGCGCTGGGGGAACAGGGTTTCGATTTTGGCGCGGGTCATCCGGGCCAGCACCGGGGATTTGCCGCCAGAACTGATGCCGATGACGATTGGCGAACGATCGACGATGGCCGGGAATACGAAGGTACACAGCGCCGGGCTGTCGACCACGTTGACCGGTACGTTCTGATCTTTGGCATCCAGCGAGACACGGGCATTGAGTGTGTCATCATTGGTGGCGGCGATCACCAGTGCCTTTTCAGTCAGCAGGCCGGGGTGGTATTCGCCCAGAATGCCGCTACAGCCTGGGTTTTCGTCCAGCAGGTCTTGCAGTTCGTTGGTGATCTGATGGGAGATAACCGTGATATGGCAGCCCGCACGGACCAGCAATCGGGCTTTGCGCAGGGCAACCTGGCCGCCGCCGACCAGCAATGCGTGCTGGTTGTGCAGGTTAAAAAATAGCGGGAGGTAATCCATGGTGATCTCCTGTGGTAGCGATTGTTGTGACGCTACGAATGACATCTGGCCGGAGGCGCAGTAACTACATGGCAGCCTGGGCTGCCGCTGGTTGTAATAGTACGCAAATGTAGGGTGGCTGTCCTTATTGAGAAGTCCCTGGAGCAAGAGTCTGGAGCAAGAACTTCCCAGTGGTGATTCATGCCCGCAAGGTGCAGCGGTCCCATAAGTACGAGGAGTTGCCTGGGCTTGTACTTATTGTGGGACAGCTGTCCTCAGCTGGAAGCTTTTAGAGCAGAGCTTACAGCTGGGTGTGCAGGCCACACTCGCGAGTTTCCAGCGCTTTGGTTGGGTCGAAGTAATCGGTTTCGTTGGGCAGGTTGTGCTCGGCCAGGTAGGCGTCCATCTGGGCTTCGCTCCAGTGGTAGAGCGGGGCGACCTTGATAATGCCATCTTTGCTGGCGCTGACGATGTTCATTGCCTGGCGGAATTCGGTCTGGTCTTTACGGATAGCGTTCAGCCACAGGTCGGGCTTGAGTTCGGCCAGCGCGCGCTGGAATGGCTCGAGTTTAACCTGGCGGGTGAATTCGTCGTGCTGTGGATCGTCGATGTCAGGGATACCTTTCATCAGCACGTTACGGCGAGCGCTGGTCATCTGTGGAATGTAGGTTTCTACGTTCAGGTTCAGATCCTGAATCACCTTCTCCGCAAAGCGGTAGGTGGCGGAGGTATTGTAGCCAGAGTCTACCCACAGCACTTTGATGTCGGGGCGGATCTGAGTGGCCATGTGCAGGATCACCGCTTCGTAGGGGCGGAAGTTGGTGGTGATCAGCGGGTTTTCGCTCTGTGCCAGGGCCCAGCGGATAATGTCCTGTGGGGTCTGGTCGTCCAGCTGTGCATTGGCTGCGGTCAGGTCGATACTCATAACGGCGCTCTTCTGTGTGATGTTGAGTGAAGAAAGGCGGCAGAGTGTGTGTGATGCCGAGTCCTTTCTTTTGAATCGGGCTTGATCATATCGACAGGATACCGGACGCGATGGGTGTGACTGGCCTGTCGATAGTAAAAAGGAGCAGCGGGTGTGTGGCCCGTGCTCCTTTTTGACGTCGATCAGTCGCGGCGGTAGATCGGGCGTGGCTCGTCGGAGGAGGCCTGATAATTCACGCTGATCTCACCGAAGGCGTTGGCGATCTCGTTACTGTAGCGTTCAGCCGGGATGTCGAAGGCATCGAAACCACAACGGGTCAGGAATGCCAGCCGGTCCTGGCTGACGTCACCAAGGGCGCGAATCTGGCCTTTGAAGCCAGCGCGACGCAGGATGCGGGCGAAGCTGAAGCCACGGCCGTCGGTGAAAGCCGAGATTTCGATGCCGACCAGTGTCAGCTGGTCGAGCTGCTCCAGTACGACATTGATATCATCGTCACCGTTGACCAGCGGTGCCAGCTCAAGGCTGCCTGCCTCGGCTTGCGCTGCAGTAAAGCGCTCCAGTGGCAGCAGCACGGCGCCCGCAGCGGGCAGTGGCTGCTCGGCATCTGTCAGCGTTTGCCATTTATCGTTTTCAGCCAGCTGTTGATTAATGAGCAGGGGCATATACAGACTCCTTGAAAGGTTCCAGGCCTGTGCGGCGTACGGTGTCGAGGAAGGACTCGTTGCCTTCACGGATGGCGATGTAAGTGGTCAGCAGTTTGTCCAGGGTGTTGGCTACGTCGTCAGCGGCGACGGCTTTACCCAGGACTTTACCCAGTGAAGCGTCAGCGGCAGAGGAGCCGCCCAGGGTGATCTGATACCAGTCTTCACCTTTTTTATCCACACCCAGGATGCCTATATTAGCAACGTGGTGGTGGCCACAGGCGTTGATACAGCCCGACATGTTGACGGTGATATCACCGATATCGTGCAGGTAATCAACCTGTTCAAATTTTTCGTTGATCTGGTCCGCGATGTTCAGGGTACGGGCGTTGGCCAGGCTGCAGAAATCGAAGCCCGGACAAACGATCATATCGGTCAGCTTGCCAATGTTAGGGCGCGCCAGGTTCTGTTCAACCAGCTGCTGCCACAGAGCGTAGAGATCGCCTTCGCGAACGTCTGCCAGCACCAGGTTCTGATCGTGGGTGGAGCGAATTTCACCGCCAGAGAACTGATCAGCCATGCTGGCGACCGCGTCCATCTGCACGTCGGTGACATCACCGGCAGGTTGCAGGTACGGCTTGAGCGATACCACGGCAATCTGGTAGCCCGCTACTTTATGGGCGCGAGTGTTGGTTTCGTACCAGGTGCGGAAGTCGGCATCGGTGGCCAGGCGTTCGTTGAGGTCATTCTTAACCGCATCGCCCTGGTAATCAAACGGGCTGAAGTGACCACGGGCGCGTTCGATTTCGGCGTCAGTCAGTTTCAGCTCGCCACGGGTGTGTTCCCACTCGGCATCGACCAGCGCACGGAATTTATCCACGCCCAGCGCATTCACCAGAATCTTGATGCGGGCTTTGTATTTGTTGTCGCGACGGCCATTGAGGTTGTATACCCGCAGAATCGCTTCCAGGTAGGACAGCAGATCTTCCTTGGCCAGGAACGGGTTAACCACTTTACCGATGACCGGGGTACGGCCCAGGCCGCCACCGACCAGAACTTCAAAGCCGACGTCACCCGCATCGTTTTTAACGATGTGCAGGCCGATATCGTGTACCTGAGACGCTGCGCGGTCTTCCGGGCCGCCGGTGAAGGCTATCTTGAATTTACGCGGCAGGTAGGCGAATTCCGGGTGCAGGGTAGACCACTGACGGATGATTTCGCAGTACGGGCGCGGGTCTTCGATTTCGTTGGCGTTCACACCGGCGTAAGGGTCGGTAGTGGTGTTACGAATACAGTTACCGGAGGTCTGGATGGCGTGCATCTGAACCTTGGCCAGGGCCGCCAGGATATCCGGTACGGACTCCAGCGTTGGCCAGTTGTACTGGATATTGGTACGGGTGGTGAAGTGACCGTAGCCTTTATCGTAAGTGCGGGCGATATGGGCCAGCTGACGCAGCTGTACTGATGACATCAGACCGTACGGGATCGCCACGCGCAGCATGGGTGCCTGGCGCTGGATGTAAAGGCCGTTCATCAAACGCAGTGCGCGGAACTCTTCGTCCGGGATCTCTCCGGCCAGGAAGCGACGTGTCTGGTCTCGATACTGCTCGACACGCTCGTCAACCAGTGTCTGATCCACTTCTGTGTACTGGTACATATCAGCTAAACCTTTGTGTTGTTATCACCGCTGTCTGACAGATCAGTGGCGTCTTATCAATGAAATTATAATCGTTGTATGCGGCGCTGCTATTCAGCGCTGCGTTCAGCCTGCAAGAAAAAACCGTAGGCCGATGGCCAGCAGGATGGAGCCCATAATCGGCTGCATCAGGCGGGCAGAAAGTCGGCTGCCGAGCTGGCTGCCCAGGAATACTCCCGGCAGCGAGCCGATCAGCAGGTGGGTCAGCAGATTAAAATCTACGTTGCCCATCTGGTAGTGGCCTGCCCCGGCCACTCCGGTCAATACCACCGCATGTACCAGATCGGTACCCACGATGGCAGGCATGCTCAGGCGTGGGTACATCACAATCAGGATTGCGGTGCCCAGTGCGCCAGCGCCCACCGATGACAGTGTTACCAGGCCGCCGAGTAACAGGCCGGACAGAACTGTCAGTGCAGGTCGCCATTTTAGTAAGGCCCGCGCCGTTGGCGTATCACTGCATTTGTCCGCCAGTTCACGGATCTGCGCCCGGCAGAACACGGCGATGGAGGTCAGCACCAGTGAAAAGCCCAGTGACAGGTTCATCATGTGTTCAATGCTGCTCAGTGACTCCAGCCCTCTAAGGTAGCTCAGGGTCAGCAGGCTGCCGGGAATGCTGCCGGCCATTAACAGTAGTACGATCTTCCAGTGCACCATTTTCTGGCGGGCATAGGAGATGGTGCCGCCAAATTTGGTCACAGCAGCGTAAAGCAGGTCGGTACTGACGGCGGTAATCGGTGGAATGCCGAACAGAACGATCAGGATCGGTGTCATCAATGCGCCGCCACCGATTCCGGTGAGACCAACGACAAAGCCGACAACAAGTCCTGCGAAGCTGTATGCGATTTCCATCTGAATATCCTGCTTATCTATACTGCGCACCTGGGTGCTGGTAGGGGAGCATCATAAGGGGATTTGTTTATAACGGAAAATAATAATTTGAAATCTTCTTATTCCTTTTGGTTTTAACGGATGAGCGGTCGGCGCGTGTTCATTGTGGCGGCGCAAAAATGTTAAAATGGTTATAAATAAATTCACATTTATTCTTTTTAGTTTTAAGGGTGGATCTGCCATAATCGCTGACGTTCTATGGCCAGGTGACCATAGCGCGGCGGGCTTCACACACCCGCACGCCCCGCAGCCGACTGACCGGCTGCTGCTCACCCGCCCCGAATAGAGCGTTCACACAGAATCACACAGATAAGAAGAGGCAGACATGAGCCTGTTGCCGGAACATCGATTGACGCACCTGCGTCAGCTGGAAGCGGAGAGTATCCATATCATTCGTGAGGTTGCGGCCTCCTTTGACAACCCGGTGATGCTTTACTCTGTAGGTAAAGATTCATCCGTCATGCTGCACCTGGCACGCAAGGCGTTTTTCCCGGGTAAACCACCGTTTCCACTGATGCATGTGGACACCACCTGGAAATTCCGCGAGATGATCGAATTTCGCGACAAAATGGCGGCTGAGGTGGGCATGGACCTGATTGTTCACGTCAACCAGGATGGCGTGGATATGGATATCGATCCGTTTGTTCACGGCTCCAAAAAACACACTGATGTGATGAAGACGCAGGGCCTGAAGCAGGCGCTGGATAAGTACAAGTTTGATGCGGCCTTTGGTGGGGCCCGCCGTGACGAAGAGAAGTCCCGCGCGAAAGAGCGCGTATTCTCCTTCCGTGATCAGAACCACCGCTGGGATCCTAAAAACCAGCGTCCGGAGTTGTGGAATGTCTTCAACACCCGGATTGATAAGGGCGAGAGTATTCGGGTGTTCCCGCTCTCTAACTGGACTGAGCTGGATATCTGGCAGTACATCTATATGGAAAACATTGAGATTGTACCGCTGTATTACTCCGCCAAACGTCCAGTAGTTGAGCGTGATGGAATGCAGATCATGGTAGATGATCAGCGTTTGCCGTTGAATGAAGGTGAAACGCCGGAAATGAAGAGTGTACGTTTCCGTACCCTTGGCTGTTACCCGTTAACGGGCGCGGTTGAGTCGGAAGCGGCGACATTGCCGGAGATCATTCAGGAAATGCTGTTGACGACCACGTCTGAGCGCCAGGGCCGTGCCATTGACCATGATGGTGCCGGTTCCATGGAACAGAAAAAGATGGAGGGGTATTTCTGATCCATTGATCAGAAATGCCGCTTGAAGTCGGCGTCTGCAGTGTCGAGTTCGCAGAGGAGGAAAGATGGAGTTTGATCCCGTGCGTAATCCACCAGACAGTCTGTGCAGGAATCGTATTGAAATAATTCTGCACGGTGTGGCTTCAGGCACCCGAACGGCCCGGCGTTAAACAGCGCCAGGTCTGAACCCGAATACACAGGCCGTGTCTGCCATTACCGGCCGCCTTGCCGTGACCCGTTGCCGCCATGCTGGCCGCCGGGTTACTGGGAGCGAATATTATGAGTCACCAGTCCGATCTGATCGCCACGGATATCGAGGCGTATCTGAAACAGCATGAGAACAAAGAGCTGCTGCGCTTTCTGACCTGCGGCAGCGTAGATGATGGTAAATCCACCCTGATTGGCCGTCTGCTGCACGATTCCAAAATGATCTATGAAGATCAGCTGGCTGCCGTACAGTCTGAAAGTGCCCGCATCGGTAATGCCGGTGAAAAACTGGACCTGGCGTTGCTGGTCGATGGCCTGCAGGCTGAGCGTGAGCAGGGTATTACCATTGATGTGGCGTACCGTTACTTCTCCACGGAAAAGCGCAAATTTATCATTGCCGATACACCGGGGCATGAGCAGTACACCCGCAACATGGCTACGGGTGCGTCTACCTGTGATCTGGCGATTATCCTTGTGGATGCCCGTCATGGGGTACAGGTACAGACCAAACGTCACAGCTTTATTGTGTCGCTGCTGGGTATAAAACACATCATCGTGGCCATCAATAAGATGGACCTGGTGGAGTTCAGTGAAGAGCGTTTCGAGCAGATCAAGCAGGATTACCAGGACTTTGCCAAAGACCTGAACCTGCCGGATATCCAGTTTGTGCCGATTTCGGCGCTTAACGGCGATAACGTGGTAAACCCGTCGGAAGGCATGGCCTGGTATCAGGGCGAGCCGCTGATGCAAACGCTGGAAACGGTTGAGATCGCCAGCGATCATAACTTCAATACCCTGCGTTTCCCGGTGCAATACGTGAACCGGCCTAACCTGGATTTTCGCGGTTACTGCGGTACGCTGACCTCCGGTATTGTGCGCAAGGGTGATGAGATCACCGTGTTGCCTTCCGGTAAAACCAGCCGCATCAAATCCATTGTGACCTTTGATGGTGACCTGGAAGAAGCGCATCCGCCGATGGCGATCACGCTGACGCTGGAAGATGAAGTTGATATCTCCCGTGGTGACCTGATCGTACATACTGAGCAGGTGCCAAGCATTACTGACCGCTTCGATGCCACCCTGGTGTGGATGACCGAAACGCCGCTGGTACCGGGTAAAGTATACGACGTGAAACTGGCCACCCAGGTGGTGCCCGGTAAAGTGACTCAGGTGCATCACACGATTGATGTGAACACCATGGCGGAAGATCAGGCGGATATGCTGGATCTGAACAGTATTGCACGGGTCGAGCTGCTGCTCGAACAGCCGGTTGTTGCTGATCCGTACCAGCTGCTTAAAGGTACCGGTTCGTTCATCGTGGTCGATCGCCTGAGCAATGCGACGGTTGCTGCCGGGATGATCAACCAGGGACGGCTGGCCGGTAGTAGTGCCGACGATACGTTCCACAGCGAGCCTCAGGTGAGTAAAGCTGAAAAAGCTGCAGCCTTTGGCCAACAGCCTGCCACGGTGTTATTGGCCGGTGGTAGTGAAGAACAGCGCGCCCATCTGCTGTATGGTGCAGAGCTGGCGCTGGTTAACAACAGTAACGCGGTAGCGGTACTGGATAAAAAGTCATTGGGCGCACTGGTATCAACAGCGCAAACAGTGGCGACCTTACTGAACCAGCAGGGTTTGCTGGTGCTGTCCGATCTGGACAGTGTGAATGGAGATCACGCAGTGAACGTAACACTGACAGCAGGCGGTGGTGAGGGTCAGATTGACCTGAACGCAACGCCGGGACAGCAGATCGACCAGCTGCTGAACCTGCTGCGTACACGCGGACTGATCTGATTAGGCGTGCGGGCCCCGGCCCGCAATTCGGTGCACGCTGATCTGCTCACCGCCCCGTTTCGGTTTTTCCTGCTTTAAACAGGGAAAAACGGCGGGGCGGTGGTCATTGAGGCAAGTCATGGGTGGCCCTATAGCGGAATAGAAATATTCCGGTAAAATCTAGCGGTTCGAATTTTTTATATCAGGTTCTGCTAATTTAACAATATGGTGCCTTACGGTTGTAACATCTGGCTGTGCGCAAGCGCAGTACAGGGTGCTACCCGGGCCCGAAATAAGGTAAGGGGTCGGTCGCCCCCGATGTGGCTTATGTTATGACCGAATATCTGCTTATTCTGATCAGCACTGTGCTGGTTAACAATTTTGTCCTGGTCCAGTTTCTGGGCCTGTGTCCGTTTATGGGCGTCTCCAACAAGCTGGAATCAGCGATGGGGATGTCGCTGGCCACCACGTTTGTGCTGACACTGTCATCGGTGTGCAGCTATCTGGTGTACACCTGGTTGCTGGAGCCGCTTGATCTGGGCTTCCTGCGAACCATTTCCTTTATTCTGGTTATTGCCGCCGTGGTGCAGTTCACCGAGATGGTGGTGCGCAAAACCAGCCCGCTGCTTTATAAAGTACTGGGTATCTTCCTGCCGCTGATTACCACCAACTGTGCCGTGCTGGGTGTGGCGCTGCTGAATATCAAAAAGATGAATGGCTTTATGGAGTCCATCGTCTACGGCTTTGGTGCTGCGGTGGGTTTCTCACTGGCACTGGTGCTGTTTTCCGCCATTCGTGAGCGGGTGGCCGTGGCCGATGTGCCGGGGCCGTTCCGTGGCTCTGCCATTGGCATGGTCACCGCCGGGTTGATGTCGCTGGCGTTTATGGGGTTCACCGGTCTGGTGCAGTTCTAAGCAGGGAGTTGTTATGAATCTGGTATTTCTCGCCGTGCTGGTGCTGCTGGCACTGGGTGCGGCGTTCGGGTTGATCCTGGGTTACGCGTCTATCCGGTTTAAAGTCGAAGGCAATCCGCTGGTCGATGAGATCGACGGCCTGCTGCCGCAGACGCAATGTGGCCAGTGTGGTTATCCGGGCTGCCGTCCTTACGCCGAGGCGATTGCCGAGGGCGATGTGATCAACAAATGCCCGCCGGGTGGTCAGGGCACGGTCGATGCACTGGCAGGCCTGCTGGACATTGAATCGATGGCGCTGGACGCCGAAGACGCTGCAGCAGAGCCGATAAAATCCATCGCCTATATCCGTGAAGATGAGTGTATCGGCTGTACCAAGTGTATTCAGGCCTGCCCGGTCGATGCCATCCTCGGTGCGGCGAAGCAGATGCACACCGTTATCACCTCGGAATGTACCGGCTGTGATCTGTGTGTTGAGCCCTGTCCGGTGGATTGCATTGATATGTTACCGATTGAAACCACGCTGACCAGCTGGAAGTGGGATCAGCCGAAGCCCGGCGTTGAACTGATCGCCACCGACCGCCGTGGTGCTGTACACGAAGGAGCCGCTTGATGGGTAAGGTGTTTGCGTTCCATGGTGGTATCCATCCGCCGCAGAATAAACAGCAGTCTACCGGACTGGCGATCCAGCCAGGCCCCGTGCCTAAAACGGTGCGCCTGCCGGTACAGCAGCACATTGGTGCACCGGCCCAACCGCTGGTTACCGTCGGCCAGCGGGTGCTTAAAGGCCAGCTGATTGCCGAGCCGGGTGGTCGCCTCAGTGTGGCGATTCACGCCTCGGTATCGGGCACCGTAACGGCTGTCGGCATGATGCAGGTAGCGCACAGCTCCGGCATGGATGCGCTGTGTATCGAGATTGAAAACGACCGCCTGGATGAATGGGTGCCCCATGCCGGGCTGGAAGATTTTCGCAGCCTTAACAGCAATGATCTGGCCGATTTTATTCGCGGCAAAGGTGTGGCTGGTATGGGTGGCGCGGGCTTCCCGACGGATGTGAAGCTGCACGTGGGTGATCACCATATTATCAACACCCTGGTGATCAACGCGGCTGAGTGTGAGCCCTATATTACTGCCGACGATATGCTGATGCGTGAACGCGCCGATCAGGTAATTGCCGGGATCGGAGTGATCTGTCATATGCTCAAACCGAGCCATGTGATGATCGGCATCGAAGATAACAAGCCCCAGGCGATCCGCGCCCTGCAGCAGGCCGCTTTGGGAAATCGCCACAATATTGATGTGGTGGTGGTGCCAACTAAATACCCCTCCGGTGGTGAGAAACAGCTGATCAAACTGCTGACCGGGGTGGAGGTGCCCAGCGGTGGCATTCCGGCCGACGTCGGTATTGTCTGCCAGAACGTCGGCACCGCCGTCGCGATTCACCGGGCGGTGGCCCATGGCGAACCGCTGATCTCCCGTGTGGTGACCATGACCGGTGATGCCCTGGCCCGGCCGCACAATATGGAGGTTGCCATCGGCACGCCGTTTGTGGATCTGCTGGATCAGGCCAATCTGAAAGAAAACCAGCTGGCGCGGCTGGTGGTGGGCGGGCCGATGATGGGTTTCACCGTTAACGACGATGAACTGCCGATCACCAAAACGACCAACTGCCTGATCGCTGCCACTTGGGAGGAGATGCCTGAGGCCAACCCGGCCCAGTCCTGTATCCGCTGTGGCCAGTGTGAACAGGCCTGCCCGGTTGAGCTGTTGCCACAGCAGTTGCACTGGTTTGCTAAAGGCCGTGAGTTCGACAAAGCGAAGAACCATAACCTGTTCGATTGCATCGAATGTGGTGCCTGCTCGTATGTCTGCCCATCGGAAATTCCGCTGGTGCAGTATTACCGTTTTGCCAAGGCAGAAATTCGTAAGGAAGAAGCCGAAACGCGTAAGGCTGACCACGCCAAGAAGCGTTTTGAAGCCCGTGTCGCCCGCCAGGAAGCGGAAGTTGCCGAAAAAGAAGCGCGTCGTAAGCAGCGTGCTGAAGCGGCAGTTAAAGCCCAGGCAGTGAAAAAAGACAAGCTGGAAGCGGATGCTGCGAAGCCTGCAGTAACCGCTGATGCGGCTGCGCCAGTGACTGATATCAAGGCGCTTAAAACCGCTGCAGCAGTGACCCGGACCAAGCTTCGCCAGGTCGAGAAGGCGCTGAAAAACGCCGAAAACAAAGGGCTGGAGGGTGTTGAAACACTGACCCAGACGGTCGCCACACTACAGACTAAAGCTGATGCGGCTCAGCAGGCTTACGATGAAGCTCTGAACCCGGCTGCTGCTGCACCGGCCCCAGTGCTGGATCTGAAACAGCTGAAAACCAACGCAGCTGTGGCCCGTACCAAGCTGCGCCAGGCTGAAAAAGCCCTGGCCAAAGCTCAGGACAGCGGCGAAGGTGATATTGCCGCGCTGCAGGCCAGACTGACCGAACAGCAGGCGAAAACTGAGCTGGCGCAGGCGGCGTATGACACTGCCGAGTCTGGGGAGGCGGCTCCGGCTGTCGCCCCTGCAATTTCCGCTGAGCAGCTGGCAGAGCTCAAAGCTGACTGGGACGCGGCGCAGGCGAAAGTAGCCAAAGCTCAGGCGGCACTGGATACCGCCATCGCCAATGAAAGCCCGGCGGCTGAGAAGATGAAAGCCGGTGTTGCCAAGCTTCAGGCCAAAGCGGATGAAGCGAAAAAAGCTTATGACGACGCAGCCAGCCCAGTGACTGCCGCAGCGGCACCAGCGATCTCTGCTGAACAGCTGGCAGAGCTGCAGGCCGATGTTGATGGGATGACAGCTAAAGTCAGTAAAGCCCAGGCCGCGCTGGATACGGCCATTGCCAATGAAAGCCCGGCGGCGGAGAAAATGACAGCAGGGGTTGCCAAGTTGCAGGCCCGGCTGGATGAAGCGGTTCAGGCATTGCAGGCCGCTGGTGGGGCTGTAGCTGAACCGGTCGTTGAACCCGAACCTGAGCTGGACCTTAAAGCGCTGAAGCAGCAGGTGTCTATTATGCGCACCAAGCTGCGCAAAGTAGAAAAAGCAGTGGAGGCGGCAGAGGAGTCTGGTGAAGACACCAGCGAGCTGGTGGCGGATCAGGCTCAGCTGCAACAACGGTTTGAGGCTGCCAAGGCCCAGTTCGATGCGGAGGAGGCCGCCCTGGTGGCCCGCGCGGCAGAGGAGGGGGTTGATCTCAAGCAGCTCAAGATCGATGCCGCGATGGCGCGTGCGGCGGTGACCAAAGCCGAGCGGGCGCTGGCTAAAGTGACTGAACCTGATGATCAGCAGGAAAAGCTGGCCCAGGCACTGGAGGCCGCGAAGCAGAAAGCTGAGCAGCTGAATTCCACCCTGAGCCGTTTTGAGTAACCGGTGCAACCAGAAGTGAATCGATAAACATGGCACTGATACGCGTTACCTCACCCCATGTACACAAGGCCAACCGCACCGCAGATGTGATGCGGCTGGTGTTGCTGGCAACCCTGCCGGCTCTGCTGGCGATGACGTTCTTTTTCGGCTGGGGCACCCTGATCAATGTGATCTGGGCCTCCCTGCTGGCGGTTGGTATGGAAGCCGCCATAATCCGGCTGCGCAAGCGTCCGGTGATGTTCTATCTGCGAGATTACAGTGCGGTGGTGACCGCCATCTTGCTGGCACTGGCGCTCCCCCCATTTGCCCCCTGGTGGCTGACCCTGGTGGGTGTATTCGTCGCTATCGTGATCGCCAAACACCTCTATGGTGGGCTGGGCCAGAACCCGTTCAACCCGGCGATGGTGGCGTATGCACTGTTGCTGGTGTCTTTCCCGGTGATGATGACACGCTGGAATATGCCCACGGTGCTGCTGGACAATGGCGCACTGGGCCTGTTCGACAGCATTGCGGTGATCTTTGGCGGGCTGGAACCGGCACAGATCGACCAGTTTACCGGTGCTACGCCGCTGGATGCGTTTAAACATCGTGGTGGCCTGACCAGCGAAGAAGCCTGGCGGCAGATTGATGTACTGGCCAACGGTATCGGTGCCTGGCATGCGGTGAGTGCGGCCTATGTGATGGGTGGGATTTTCCTGCTTAACCGAAAAGTCTTCACCTGGCATATCCCGCTGGCAATGCTGGCAGCCATGACAGTGCCAAGTATTCTGCTATTTGGTTTTGACCCGGATAGCTATGCTGACCCATTCTTCCATCTGACAGCGGGTGGCACGATGATGGGGGCGTTCTTTATCGCTACCGACCCGGTTACCGCGGCCAGCTCCAATAAGGGCAAACTGTTCTATGGTGCTGGTATTGGCCTGCTGATCTTCGTGATTCGCAGCTGGGGTAACTACCCGGATGCCGTAGCCTTTGCCGTGCTGCTAATGAATCTGGCAGCGCCGTTTATTGATCTGTACACCCAGCCGCGTAGTTATGGCCATACTCAGGCTAAGCGTGGCCTGAAAGGAGACAGCTGATGGAAATGTTCAGTGCAATTCGTAGTAGCACAGTAGGACTGGCAGTTTTTGCGGTGGTTACTTCCGGGCTGATTGCGGTGACTCAGGTGGGCACCAAAACACGGATTGAACATAACGAGCGTGAAGCCCAGGCCAAAGCGTTGTACGAGATTGTACCGCGTAGCCAGATTGATAATGACCTGCTGGACGATACGGTCGAGTTTGTCGCACCAGGCCTGCTGGGCTCTGACACGCCGGCAACCGCCTGGCGGGCGCGCCGTGATGGCAAGGTGCAAACCGTGATTCTGCCGGTTACCGCTCCGGATGGTTACACGGGCAATATTCATATGATCGTCGGTATTAATGCCGATGCGTCAATAGCGGGCCTTCGGGTGCTGGCCCACAAAGAAACACCGGGGCTGGGTGATAAGGTCGAGCTGAAAAAATCAGACTGGGTGCTGGGTTTCAATGGTAAATCCATGGCCAGCAGCAACGACAGTAACTGGGCGGTGAAAAAAGATGGCGGTCAGTTTGATCAGTTTACCGGGGCGACCATCACTCCGCGGGCAATTGTTAATGCGACCGGACGGGCGATTAACTATTTCCGTTCTAACCGGGTTCAGCTGTTAGGTTCGGACAGTGCAGAGGTATCACAGCAATGAGTACCGATTACAAAAAGATTGCCTTTGACGGGCTGTGGAACAACAATCCGGCGATGGTTCAGCTGCTGGGTCTGTGTCCGTTGCTGGCGGTGACCGGTTCGGTGGTGAACGCCATCGGCCTGGGCCTGGCCAGTACTCTGGTGCTGATCGGCTCTAACCTGACAGTATCGGCGTTCCGTAAATTCGTGCCCGACTCCGTGCGCTTGCCGATCTTCGTGATGATCATCGCGGCGTTTGTGACCAGCATCGAGCTGCTGATGCAGGCATTTACTTACGAGCTGTATCAGATCCTCGGCATCTTTATCCCGCTGATTGTGACCAACTGCGCCATCATGGGCCGGGCCGATGCCTTTGCCTGTAAGAATCCGGTGGGTGCATCGGTGATGGATGGGGTGATGATGGGGCTGGGTTTCTCTGCCGTGCTGATCATCCTGGGCGGTATGCGTGAAGTGCTGGGTTCAGGCACCCTGTTTGCCGATATGAATCTGCTGCTGGGGCCGATGGCGGATAACTGGAAACTGGTGTTGATCGATGATTACGCTGGCTTCCTGTTCGCCATCCTGCCGCCAGGGGCATTTGTCGGTATGGGCCTGCTGATCGCGCTGAAAAATATCATCGACGATCGCCTGAACGAACGCCGCAAAGCCAATGCGCCCAAGCCGGAACCAGGCGAAAGCCGTCGGGTACGAGTAACGGGCTGATCAGGCGTTAAGTGTGGGGTGGGTGCCCTCACTGGGAACGGGCTGGCGTAAAGCCTGAAGAGCTTCCCGGTGAGACACCGGTCCCACAATAGAGCAGTCGGCACAAGCCTTGGCCTTGGTGCCTGACGCGAGGGGACCTCGCTGCTACAAAAACAGACCCTCTGTAGCAGCGACGTCCCGTCGAGTCATATTTCCACACTGAGTGAAAGCAGTTACTTAGCCTGTGCTACATCCCCGCCAAAGGCTTCCAGCAACTGCGGAATCAGACGGCAGAACTCCAGTCCCATCTGGGTCATGTCGGTATCAAACTGGGCCAGTTCATCATCCTGGTATTCACTGTCCAGATTATCCTTCAATTGGTCGGCCAGCTTCAGGCGTTTGATACTCAGGCTTTCTTCCAGCATAAAGCGCAGTTTTTCATCCCACTCCAATGACAGCTTCACTACCCGCTTGCCCGCTTCCAGGTGGGCGATGAACTCATCGCTTTCCAGTTCCTGGCCTTTAATGCGAATCACGCCGCTTTCGACCAGACTGTCACGCAGTTCGCACTCATCCTGAATCACAAATGACAGGTTTTGCTCCTCGGGCTGCTGTAACCAGTGAGTCATCACGGCGGAGGGGGACTGTGCGACATCGGGCAGGGCGACGGGCAGGGTACCCAGGGTATTACGCAGCAGGTTGAGCAGCTCTTCTGCATGCTTATGCGCGCCGGTATCCACAATAATCCAGCCCTGTTTAGGGGCGATCAGCGCGCGGGTCTGGCCGAAACGGGAGAAGGCGCGGGGCAGTAGATCAAGAATGACTTCATCCTTCATCTGATCGCGCTCTTTGCGATAGACCTTGCGGGCCTGATCGCGCTCGATCACCGCAACTTTCTCTTCCACGATGCGGCGTATGACCCCAGCGGGCAGCATCTTCTCTTCTTTCTGGGCGCTGATCATCAGAAAACCGCTTACGCTATGCAGCAGGCCGTCCGCCAGGCCGCCGGTGGCTGAGTTCCAGCCGTAGCGTGATAGCTCCTGGGAGCCGCAGGGTACAAAGGCATGCTCTTCCATTTTTTCCAGCAGTGATGCTTCCGTGTGGTCGAACGCTTCGGTCAGGCGGTAAAAGATCAGATTTTTAAACCACATGGAGTTTTCCTTTTTCGATAGGCGAACACCCGTAGCCACGCTGGCTATGGGGTCTGTGCGTTGGGCTGAGCATTGTAGTGCAGCGCCCGGCGTTGGCCAATGGCCCTGTGCCTGTCTGACTCAGCTAACCGGTTAAAAATAAACGTAATATTTCTGCAACTTAAGGTTGACGATTTAGCCGTCGAATCGTAATATATGCGCCGTTGTTAACACAACGACCACAGCGTCCCATTCGTCTAGTGGTCCAGGACACCGCCCTTTCACGGCGGTAACAG
>CAJXNY010000009.1 GCA_913057435.1 uncultured Oceanospirillaceae bacterium
TTAAGAGAAAACCCCGAGCACACTGTGCTTGGGGTTTTTTCGTTGTGCGGAAAAAACAGATCAGCTGAAATAACCTGCTATGCCCTGTCGTATCGCACCGTGTGCGTTTAGTCTGTCATGTGGACTGTAGCGGACAGTCGTAGTCAACTGTCAGTTTCAGTTCAGTTGGTAGTTATATGCTGAGCTTATCTTACATCGTGCTTTTTCTGCTTGTAGAAGCATACTGCTGATGAAGTTTCACCGGTAACAGCGGCCAGTTTTCCACATTATGATCAATGTGTTATCTCATGGGTCGTGATATAACGTTGCTGGCGAAATTTTGTTGTTCGCGCTGAGCGCGTATAGCGATTAGAATTAGCGCCTCAAAGAACAGTAGTCCGTGGCTGGTATACGCGCGGTTGTTCAGGAATATCAGATCAGGAGTGGCGTTTAGCCATGGTAAAGGTTCGCGAAGAGCATCCTATTCGAGAAGACGGTTCAGTAGATCTGGATCTCTGGTTAAGCCTGCTGGCAGAGCAGGTGGAAATCACTGACATTGAGCGTATGCGCAAGGCCTGTGAACTGGCCAAATGGGCATATGAACAGGCTGAGGCACAGGAAGATGTCTGGGCTCAGGGTTCCGCAGCCGGTAGTTTCCATACCGGACTGGAGATGGCGCAGATTCTGGCCGAGCTTCAGCAGGATGAGGATACGCTTCTCGCTGCCATTCTGTATCGATCCGTGCGCGAGCGTAAACTGGCGCTTGAGGCTGTGCGTAAGCAGTTCGGTAAAGAAGTTTGCCGCATGATTGATGGTGTATTGCAGATGGCTGCTATCGGTAGCCGCAAGAACCCAAGGCTCGAAGATAATGCCCTGGCTTCGGGTGGCAGCCAGATCGAGAATATCCGCCGTATGCTGGTTGAGATGATTGGGGATGTCCGTGTTGCCCTGATCAAAATTGCTGAACGTACCTGCGCCATTCGAGGTGTAAAAGAGGGGTCTCGTCGCAAACGTTACCTTGTTGCTCGTGAAGTATTCGATATTTATGCGCCACTGGCTCACAGACTCGGTATTGGCCATATCAAGTGGGAACTTGAAGACCTCTCCTTCCGCTACCTCAAGCCGAATGACTACAAGCATATTGCTCGCCTGCTGGATGAGAAGCGGCTGGATCGTCAGGACTATATCGATGAAGTGGTCCAGCGGCTAGGTGAAGAGCTGACCGGTATGAACATCGATGGCGATGTCAGTGGACGTGCCAAGCACATCTACAGTATCTGGCGGAAAATGCAGAGAAAGAATATCGATTTCAGTCAGGTCTACGATGTTCGTGCGGTTCGTATTCTGGTCCCCGAGATTCGTGATTGCTATGCAGTATTGGGGATTGTGCACGGCCTGTGGCGCAACATCCCCCATGAGTTTGATGATTACGTCGCCTCGCCGAAGCCAAATGGTTACCGCTCATTGCATACGGCTGTGTTTGGTCCGGATGGCAAAGTACTTGAGATTCAGATTCGCACCTTCTCTATGCATGAGGAGGCAGAACTGGGTGTCTGCGCGCATCACCTTTACAAAGGTACAGACCTTAAATCGACCAGCGACTCCTATGAAGACAAGATTGCCTGGTTGCGCCAGGTGCTGGAGTGGCATGAGGACTTGGGTGAGAGCGAAGGCTTCGGCGATATGCTGCGTTCTGACATCGTCCAGGACCGGGTCTATGTATTCACCCCGGATGGCCATGTTATTGATCTCCCTACGGGTTCAACGCCGGTTGATTTTGCCTATCGGGTACATACTGAGATTGGCCACCGTTGTCGGGGGGCTAAGATTAATGGACGGATTGTACCCCTTAACCGTCGTCTTCAGACCGGTGATCAGGCTGAAATTCTCACTGCCAATGAAGAAAAACCGCGTCGTGACTGGTTAAATATTAATCTGGGCTTTGTCACCACTTCCCGTGCCCGGGCTAAGGTTGCACACTGGTTTAAAGCGCAGGCCAAAGAGCAGAATGCAGAGGCCGGCCGGCATATTATTGAGCGAGAGTTGAAACGGCTAGCGCTTGATCTGTCTGAAATTAGCTATGAGAAACTGGCTAAATCGGTCAATTATAAAAATACTGAAGATACGTTTGCCGCTCTTGGAGCCGGTGATCTGCGCCTGTCGCAGATTATTAATGCTGCGCAGCAACAGGTTGAGCCAGCGATTGAAGCAGAAGAACCAGCTGACCTTGAATTCCGTACGCGAGCGCCATCGGAGACGGCTGATTCAGGCATTAAAATTCGTGGTGTCGGCAATCTGCTGACGACCATTGCAGCTTGCTGTAAGCCGGTGCCGGGAGACCCGATTGTCGGCTATATCACTATGGGCCGTGGTGTTTCCATTCACCGTGATGATTGCACCAACACCCTGGCATTCCAGGAAAAAGAGCCTGAACGGTTGATCGAGGTGGACTGGGGGGATGAAACAGAAGCGACTTATCCCGTTGATGTACTAATCGAAGCCTATGATCGTCAGGGCTTGCTGCGTGATGTGATGATGGTACTGGCGACCGATAATATTAATATCACGGCGGCCAATACGCTGACGGATAAAAACGATAATACCGCCAAGCTGTCACTGACTATCGAGATCTCCCGTCTGGATATGCTGGGGAGGATCATGGATCGGATTAATCAGGTGGCGAATGTTATTGATGTACATCGCCACCGTTCCGGCGGGGCTTCACGATGAGTCAGCGTCATGATCTGAATGACCTGCGTGAACTGATGAGTCGCCTGCGCGATCCGCTGGATGGCTGCCCATGGGATCTTCAGCAGACGTTTGCTTCCATTGTGCCGCATACCCTGGAGGAAGCATATGAGGTCGCTGACTGTATTGAACAACAGGATTACCCTCACCTGGAAGGTGAGTTGGGTGACCTGCTGTTCCAGGTGATCTTCTACGCACAGCTCGGCAAGGAAGAGTCAAAGTTCGATTTTGATTCAATTGTTCACACGCTGGTCAGCAAGCTGATCCGCCGTCACCCCCATGTCTTCCCGCTGGGTACGCTGGCCTCCAGAGCCGACGATAAAACGGATGACACCGAAGTTGTCAGCGCTCGCTGGGAGGCAATTAAACAGCAGGAACGGGCTGAAAAAGCCCACAAGCGAGTACTCGATGATGTACCACGGGCCCTGCCTGCGTTGAATCGGGCGCTCAAATTGCAGAAGCGTGCAGCTCAGGTTGGCTTTGACTGGCCTGATTTACACGGGGTGCTGGACAAAATAGAAGAAGAGATTAGTGAGCTGCGTGAGGCGGTTGATCAGGGGCAGCAGGCAGACATCCTGGATGAAATGGGAGATCTGCTGTTTGCTCTGGTTAACCTGGCTCGTCATCTCAAGGTAAACCCAGACAGCGCATTACGCTCGACCAACCAGAAGTTTGAGCGGCGTTTTAACCACGTTGAAGATCAGGTTGAGGCTGCTGGCGGTGACTGGCAGCAGTTCGAGCTGGCGCAACTTGATCTGTTCTGGGATCAGGCTAAAGCAAAGGAAAAGGGTGTATGAGTTCACAACGTGTGATGTTTCTGGCTTTTCTGGTGGTGATGATCGGTATGGCTTTTGTCGTTGGTCGCAAAAGTGCTGATCATCTGGCACAGCTGCAGGCCGATGGGTTTGTGATTAGTCAGGACTTTAACGGCACCCCAAAACTGCTGGTTGATAGTACGCAGCAACGGATTGCCTTTGTCGACAGTAAAGGGGCAACCCAGCTGAACTTTGACCAGATCAGTGCACTCGACGTTGCTTTTGATGGTAAAAAAGAGGCACCGGTTAATTATCGAATTGAGATTTTCTCTGATGCTTTGAGCGATGGAAAAGTTGGCATTGTGTATGAGAACGAATGGCGTGCCCGTCAGGAATATTCTCGTTTTCGTCAGCTGATAGGTCGCTGATACACAGCCTTCCACTCCAGTACCATAGTCCTTTGCTACCGTGGTACTCGCTTCCCCCCACAAAAGTTTCATTTTGTTGCGGCGCAAAAGTATTCTATTGTCTACCTGACCGGAATTGTTCAGGAGGCACAGGATGAATGAGCTGCACGAGGCGTTACGGGATAATGTGCGTATGCTGGGGCAGAGCCTTGGTCATACGATGGAAGCTGATCGAGGTGATCAGTTCTTCGACAAGATCGAACAGATCCGCCAGCTGGCCAAACAGGCTCGACGAGACCCTGGCACGGACTCCTCTGAGCTGATTGAAGCACTGTCGTCGCTCAAAGACGAGGAGCTGCTGCCGGTTACCCGGGCATTTACTCAGTTTCTTAACCTGGCCAACATTGCTGAAGAGCACCATCGTGTGCGTCGCTGGCTACAGAATGACACTCGATTACCGGGTACCGATTCTATTCAGGGCTTGATACAGGCACTGCAGGAAAAAGGTATCAGCGGCGAACAGATCGTTGAGCAACTGTCGACCATGTCGATTGACCTGGTACTGACAGCACACCCCACCGAAGTAAACCGACGTACCCTGATCCGCAAATACGATGACATTGCTCAGTGCCTGCGCCAACAGGATGCCGGTAACGCTGTACAGCACCGCCTGCATGAACTGGTGAACCAGATCTGGCACACCAATGAGATCCGTCAGCAGCGTCCGACCCCTGTTGAAGAAGCTAAATGGGGCTTTGCCGTTATTGAAAACTCACTCTGGCGAGCGTTACCTGATTTCCTGCGGCGGCTGGATGAGCAGCTGGTGGCGGCAACCGGAGAACGACTGCCCTTGCTGGCAGCGCCGGTGCGCTTTTCCTCCTGGATGGGCGGTGACCGCGATGGTAACCCCAATGTGACAGCGACGGTGACCACCGAGGTATTACTCTTGTCGCGCTGGATGGCGGCTGATCTGTATGAACGTGATGTCGATCAGCTCCGTTCTGAGCTGTCCATGCATCGTTGTAATAGTGAAATGCGAGAGCTGACAGGCGACTGTGCTGAGCCTTACCGGGCATTACTGGCGGATGTACGGCGACGCTTGCGGCTGACAAAAGCCTGGATTCAGGCGGAGCTGGATGGCCAGCCGATTGACCCTGGTGGTATCTACCGCGATGACAGTGAACTGCTGGAACCGTTGCTGCTGTGTCATCGCTCTTTGTGTGAATCCGGTATGCGAATTATTGCCGAAGGTCCACTGGAAGATACCCTGCGCCGGGCGGCCTGTTTCGGCCTGTCACTGGTGCGGCTGGACATTCGTCAGAGCTCTGATCGTCATGCTGACGTTATTCAGGCGCTGGTAGGCTTTTATGGGCTGGGTGATTACGCCAGCTGGACAGAAGCCGAGAAGCAGCAGTTTCTGCTGAAAGAGCTGCGCAGTAAACGGCCGTTAATTTCCAGCCACTGGCAACCCGAGGCGTCAGTTCAGGAAGTACTGGACACCTGCCGGGTGATTGCCAATACCAGCGCTCAGGCGCTGGGCTCTTATGTTATCTCCATGGCCAGCACCCCGTCAGATGTACTGAGCGTGATTCTGTTACTGCGTGATATGGGCATGAAACACACTATCCGCGTGGTGCCATTGTTTGAAACCCTGGGTGATCTTGAGGGAGCTCAGGATTGTATAGCGGCGCTACTGGATATTGAATGGTATCGGGATTATTGTGCCGGGCACCAGGAAGTGATGATTGGTTACTCTGACTCATCCAAGGATGCCGGTCAGCTGGCGGCGGCCTGGGGGCAGTTTAAAGCTCAGGAGCAACTGACAGCGCTATGTCAGGCCCGTGATGTGCGCCTGACTCTGTTCCATGGCCGTGGCGGAACGGTGGGCCGGGGCGGTGGCCCAAGTCATACCGCAATACTTGCTCAGCCGCCGGGGTCTGTGGCCGGTAGCTTGCGGGTGACAGAGCAGGGCGAGATGATTCGCTTTAAATTTGGCATTCCAGAAATAGCGGTACGTAATCTGGAGTTGTATGTCGGGGCGGTACTGGAAGCCACGCTGGCCCCGGATGATGCGCCCCAGCCTCAGTGGCGTGAGCAGATGGAGCAGCTGTCGCTGCGCGGCCTGCAGGAATATCGCAGTATTGTGCGCGGTGATGAGCAGTTTGTGCCGTATTTTCGTTCAGCAACGCCGGAGCAGGAGCTGGCCAAGCTACCGCTGGGTTCACGTCCGGCTAAACGGCGTCAGGACGGCGGTGTTGAAAGCCTGCGGGCAATTCCATGGATCTTTGCCTGGACCCAGACCCGGCTGATGTTACCGGCCTGGCTGGGTTCGGATCGTGCCCTTGGGAGTTCGATTAATGGCGACCAGCTGGAACAGATACAGCAGATGTATCAGCAGTGGCCGTTTTTCCGTTCCAACATTGATATGCTGGAGATGGTGCTGGCTAAAGCTGAGCCACACCTGTCGGAATATTATGATCGACGGCTGGTGTCTGAAGAGCTGCGGGTGTTGGGCTCAAGCTTGCGTGCGCGGCTAGAGCAGATGGTAGACGTGATCAATACCATTAAGTGTCAGCAGGCGTTGCTGGTGGATAACCCGGTTATTCGTCAGTCCATCGAAGTGCGTAATCCCTATATAGATCCGCTGCATTTCCTCCAGGCTGAGCTGCTGTACCGGGATCGTAACCAGCCGGAGCAGGTTCTGGAGCAAGCGCTGATGGTCACTATGGCGGGAATTTCTGCGGGCATGCGTAACACCGGCTGAGCTGGTCACCACATTGATACCGATTGCGACACCCGACAGCCCACAGGGCTGTCAGGGTTGAGCGGTTGTCCAAATTATCGTACTCTGCTGGGCTATTTGCCCGCTCTGACCGCAGCCACAGACGTAGCGACTGCTTGTGCTAATGTCCAATTGTGGACCTTTTTAGGAATGGTATCGTCCGGGCATAACAAATTTTTCAGGGGTAAGAATCCGATTCTTACAGCCTTTTAGTTTATACATTTACCCAGGAGTTACATCCATGCGCATTATTCTTCTTGGTGCACCGGGTGCCGGTAAAGGCACACAGGCCCAGTACATTTGTGACAAGTACGGCATTCCTCAGATCTCCACCGGTGATATGCTGCGGGCAGCAGTAAAAGCGGGCACCCCACTGGGTGTTGTCGCAAAAGAAGTGATGGATGCAGGCAAACTGATTTCCGATGAGATCATTATTGGCCTGGTTAAAGAGCGTATCGCGGAAGCGGATTGTGCCAAGGGTTTCCTGTTTGATGGTTTCCCTCGCACGATTCCACAGGCTGACGCACTGAAAGATGCCGGTGTTAAAATTGATGCTGTGGTTGAGATCGACGTTGCTGATGAAGAAATCATCAAACGTATGTCGGGTCGCCGTGTACACCCGGGTTCTGGCCGTACGTACCACCTGACATTCAACGCACCAAAAGTTGAAGGTAAAGACGATGTAACCGGTGAAGACCTGGTACAGCGTGTGGATGATGCAGAAGAAACCGTACGTGACCGTCTGGGTATCTACCATGAGCAGACCGCGCCGCTGATCACCTACTATAAAGGCTGGACAGCAGAAGATGCGGCAGCAGCGCCAGCTTACGTTTACGTACCAGGTGTGGGCAGTGTTGATGATATTCGCAACAACGTTTTTGCCGGTCTGGCTGCTACCGAGTAATCCTCGGGTAACATTGCTGGATTGATTAAAAGCCGCATCTGTTGATGCGGCTTTTTACGTTAGGAGCCCAGGTCATCGAGGCTACGTTGCAGGCAACCACGCTACAGTGTGATCTGACACGGAATTTTCACGTATAATCGTCCCCCATAAAGACAAAGCTAGCCACCATGGAATCGAGAACACGCATGAGCGATCAGGCCAAAACAGCTGTTATTCTGGCAAACCTGGGTACGCCGGACACACCCGACCCCGCTGCCGTACGGCGTTTCCTGGCAGAGTTTCTGTCTGACCGCCGAGTGGTTGAAGGAACGGGGCCACGTCGGGCGTTATGGTTAGCTGTACTGCACGGGATTATCCTGCGGTTTCGTCCAGGCCGTGTTGCAAAAGCCTACCAGAGCATCTGGCAGGAAGACTCACCCATGCGCATTATTCTGGATAAGCAGGTAGCGGCGCTGGATATTTCATTACAGAACCACTGTGAAGAACAGGCCCCGCAGGTTTTTGCTGCGATGACCTATGGTCAGCCAGGCCTCAGTGAATGTTTACATTCACTTGAGGTCAGCGGATATAAGCAGATTCTGATCGTGCCTCTGTATCCACAGTATTCAGCAACCACCACGGCACCGATCTACGATCAGGTCGCACGGTTCCAGCTGGCGCGCCGTGAGGTGTTGGATATCCGCATTGTGAAATCCTATTGTGAGCACCCGCTGTATATTAACGCGCTGGCCAACAGTGTGCGTGAGCAGCGTGAACAGACCGGCACCGGGGATAAACTGCTGTTGTCGTACCACGGTATACCACAGGAATACGCCGACAAAGGTGATCCTTACGCGCAGCAGTGTCACCGTACCTCTGAACTGCTGGCACAGGAGCTGGGGCTGGCGGAAAATAGCTGGGTAACCACCTTTCAGTCTCGTTTCGGCCCCAAGCAATGGCTGACGCCCTATACGGATAAAACCCTGGAAGGCTTGCCAGCGAAAGGCGTGAAGAACCTTGATGTGATCTGCCCGGCGTTCTCTGCTGACTGTCTGGAAACACTGGAAGAGATGGCGATTGAGAACCGTGATATTTATCTGGCGGCGGGTGGTGAGCACTACAATTACATTGCGGCGCTGAATTCAGCGCCAGACTTTATTGAATTACTTAAACATCTGGTGCTGGAACAAGCCGGCGACTGGGTGGGAGAACGTTAAGTGTCTGATGAACTGATTTTTGGCCAGCATGCGGTACGCACCGCATTACAGCGTGATGCGAAGCGGATTCGTGGCGTAATGTTCCAGAAGGGACGCCGTGATGAAAAAGCGCAGGCATTGCTGGAGCTGGCCGAGCAACAGGGTCTTGGCGTGCAGGTGGTACCGCGCGGTCAGCTTGATGAGCTGACCGATAACGGTGTGCATCAGGGTGTTGTTGCGCTGTGTATGCCACTGAAAAGTCAGACTGAGCGTTTTCTCGAGCGTTTTCTGGATGACCTGAAAGAACCGGCATTCTTGCTGGTGCTTGACGGTGTAACCGACCCGCATAATCTGGGGGCCTGCCTGCGTACAGCGGATGCTGCCGGTGTTCAGGCAGTGATTGCGCCCAAAGATAAATCAGCACCGCTTAACGCAACCGTTGCCAAGGTTGCCTGTGGAGCGGCGGAAGTGATTCCTTACGTACAGGTAACCAACCTTGCACGCACCCTGCAATCACTGCAGCAACGTGGTATCTGGATTACTGGCACCGCCGGTGAAGCGCAGCAACTGGTGAATGAGGCTGATCTGAAAGGCCCGATGGCGCTGGTGATGGGGGCTGAAGGAAAAGGCCTGCGCCGACTGACCCGCGAACATTGTGACTATCTGGTGAAGATCCCGATGGCTGGTGAAGTCAGCAGCCTGAATGTATCGGTTGCGACCGGTATCTGCCTGTTCGAGGCGGTACGCCAGCGTAGCGTCTGACCGACGTTCGGTTGTCCGGGTCGAGGACATAAAAAAACCGCCGATCAGCTTATGCTGGTCGGCGGTTTTTTATGAGTAACAGTTAGTTAGTCGGTCAGACATTCCAGGATATGGGTGGCAATCATTGACTCTTCATCGGTTGGCAATACATTCACCGTTACCCGAGAGGCATGACTGCTGATTTCCAGCTGGTTGGCCTGGTTATCTTTATCATTTAACTCTACACCCAGCCAGGCGCAGCGGTTCATGATCCGTTCGCGGACATTGGCATCGTTTTCGCCGACGCCACCGGTAAATACGATCTGATCCAGCCCGCCCAGAGCCGCTGTTAAACGGCCAATCTCCAGAGCACAGCGGTAAGCGAACATATCAATCGCTTCTTCTGCGTGGGGATGGTCAGCCTGGTGCAGTTCCAGCATGTCGCTGCTGATACCGCCAGACACGCCATACCAGCCACTCTGTTTGTACAGCAGGTTTTCCAGTGCATCGGCGTCCATGTGGTAATGACGCTGCAGGTAGAGCAGCACACCGGGGTCGATATTCCCGGTACGGTTACCCATTGGCAGACCATCCACAGCGGAGAACCCCATACTGGAGGCCTGGGACTGGCCATTGAGCGTACCGCACATGCTGGCACCGGCACCCAGGTGGCAGATGACCGTACGTGCCTTGAGCTGGTTAAGCTCTTTCAGGCGACGGACAATGAACTCATAGGACAGACCATGGAAGCCATAGCGGTGCACCCCCGCTTCGGTCAGATCGCGGGGCAGAGCGTAATAACGCTCTACCGCTGGCTGGCCGATATGGAACATGGTGTCGAAGCAGGCCACCTGGGGTAGTTCCGGTGCCAGGTTATGACAGGCGTCGATCAGCTTGAGATTGTAGGGCTGATGGAGCGGAGCAAGCGGGTTGAATGCCGCCAGATCAAGCACTTTCTGCTCATCAACCAGCATGGGTTCTGAATACTTCTCGCCCCCATGGACAACCCGGTGCCCCATGGCCATTAGTGTGGCCTCGGGGTGCTGGGTCTGGAGCCAGTGGATTACTGTCTGCAGGCAGGCCTGGTGGCGGCCCTCACGCGGCACCTCATCCAGAGGCAGCGTGTCCTTGAACAGTACATTACCTTCATGATCGGTTACCTGCATCCGGGCCTGGGCCAGGATATTACCGAGTTTGAAGCGATATTGCAGGACGGCTTCCTGCTGCTGAACATCGAAAACGGCACATTTGAGGCTGGAAGATCCGCCGTTAACGGTTAGTAATCCTTTCATGGCTTTGCTTACTGCTCCTGGTGTTTAACGATATGTGAGGCCAGCGCACAGGATGCCAGACGGCCCAGTGGTTTTTCCGCACGGCTGGTCAGAATAATCGGGACGGTTGCACCCAGTGCGATCCCGGCTGCGGAGGCGTTTGCCAGATAGATCAGCTGTTTGGCGATCATATTGGCGGACTCGATGTTGGGCGGCATCAGGATATCGACATCACCTGAAATAGGAGAGTTGATATGCTTGTCGTTAGCGGCCTCAAGTGAGATGGCATTATCAAACGCCAGTGGGCCATCCAGGATGCCGCCGGTGATTTGACCACGATCGGCCATTTTGCACAGCGCAGCGGCTTCCAGCGTACTTGGAATGCCGGGTTTTACTTTTTCGACGGCGGACAGGATTGCCAGTTTAGGCTCCTTGATCCCCAGGGCCTTACAGAAGTTGATAGCGTTCTGTGCGATATCGGCTTTGACCATCAGGTCTGGCGCAACATTGATTGCCGCATCCGTTACTATCAGAGGCTTGTGGTAGGTTGGAACGTCCAGTACAAACACATGGCTCAGACGACGTTCAGTACGCAGGCCCGTGTTCTTGTCGACGACGGCGGACAGTAATTCGGCAGTGGACTGGCTGCCTTTCATCAGAGTGGCAGCGCCCCCCTCACGAATCAGGCCACAGGCTGCCTTGGGTGCCATATGGCGATGGGCTGTGTGCAGAATTTCATACGCTGAGATGTCGATGCCTTCGCTATCCGCAGCGGCACGAATCAGATGTTCCGGGCCAATGAGGACAGGTTCGATCAGGCCTCGCTGGGCCGCTTCAATCGCACCCATCAGGCTGTTGTGATCAACAGGGTTTACCACAGCGGTACGGACCTTACCGGACTGGGCGGCCAGTTCGATGAAGGTTTCCAGGTGTCTGTGCTGTGAAGACGTTTCCTGTACGGTCATATTTATTTCCTTATAAAGAAGTACGCGAACTGCTTAATCAACGTCAAGGTTAGTTAGTTGGTATTAATAAATAATGACTTAAATTAACTTAAAGTGGCATTAGTCTTTTTGTGGGTAATTTTAAGTAATATGCAGTTTTTAGTTGCTCTATATAATTATTTTGTGTTGGATCAGAAGGTTGTTTCATACAGATTCTGAACCCCTTTGATTGAGATGGGCGCAGCTGGTTATCAGGTGCAGTGGTTGATTTAGTCTGTTTATCAGCTTTTCCTTCTCTCTCATGATTTCCTCTTAAGCCTTGAACTGGCGCGTCTGCGGGAGCCTTGCTCCCGTTTTTTTTTATCTTTAATTTCAATCAGTTAAGTTCTTATTAGCGGTGCTACACCATGCGTAGCTGTGTCTGTTACAGAACCGCTACGATTTTGAGTAGTTTATATTTCTTTATCACTGGTGCGCTTCAATTTCGTATCTAATATTAAACTTTTGTATTAGCTGTTGTTTGTTTAATTCAAACAATGGTTTTAATTTCTCGTAGTTCTTTAGTGCTGGATTTTGGCGACCTGGATTTCCAGGTCACCGTGCCGTTTACTCAGGCATCCTTAATCATATGTTCTTTAAAGGCTTGGGGTACCGAAACCACTTTTCTCTGATCATAATCAAAGAAAACTATGCCTGTTTTCGCATGAGCTATTTCAACAGCAGTTTTCTTATTTGACAGCAGGTAGTAGATATCACAGCCGTATTTATTGAAGTCATCAATAGCAACGTCAATCTGGATCTGATCGGCGTGAAAACCTTCAGCTTTGTAGACGATAGCGGTATCGGTCATGATGATACCGAAGCCTTCAACATCCAGCTCGGTGTAGTGATAGCGGTTAAGAAAACGCACACGAGCTTCGTGGACCATTGACAGCACGGCGTCATTACCAAGGTGGCCACCGTAGTTGATATCGCTGATCCGTACCGGCAGCTCTGTGGAGAAAATGTAGTTCTCCGGCATATCCAGTTTTATCCTTGCCATAAAATCCTCGTACTCCTTCAGGTTTTCGGGCGCAGAACCGCCCGAGACAGTTAGTATCAGCCTCGATAGTGCTGTAACGCTTCAATTATGCCATGGGTCAGTATGGCCAGATCACCATCATCCATCACATAGGGCGGCATCACGTAGACCAGCTTGCCAAAGGGCCGTACCCACAGGCCGCGTTCAACAAACAGGGGCTGCAGTTCGGCGCTGCTGACAGGCTCTTTCATTTCAATGACGCCAATCGCCCCAAGACAGCGAACATCCGCCACGGATGTCAGCTGGCGTGCGGGCGCCAGGCCGACGTTAAGACCTGCTTCTATACGTTGTACATTGGCTTGCCAGTCGTTATCAATCAGCAGTTGTAAACTGGTGTTGGCGACAGCACAGGCGAGCGGGTTGGCCATAAAGGTTGGGCCATGCATAAAACAGCCCGCACCACCGGCTGAGATTGTCTCGCCAATGTGGCGGGTGGTCAGTGTGGCTGCCAGTGTCATATAACCACCGGTCAGGGCCTTGCCCACGCAGAGAATGTCAGGTGCAATATCGGCGTGCTCGCAGGCAAACAGTTTACCCGTACGGCCAAAACCGGTGGCGATCTCATCTGCAATGAGCAGCACATCATACTGGTCACACAGCGCGCGGGCCTGTTTCAGGTAGTGCGGCGAGTACATGCGCATACCGCCAGCTCCCTGCACGATGGGCTCCAGAATCAGAGCGGCAATTTCATCGGCATGTTGTTCCATTAGCTGTGCCAGTGGGGCGATATCTGCCGGGTCCCAGGGCTGATCAAAGCCCGTTTGCGGGGCGGGTGCAAAGAGCTGTTGCGGCAGCACGTCGGCAAAAATCTCATGCATACCGGTGACAGGGTCACACACCGACATCGCGCCGAAGGTGTCGCCATGGTAGCCATTGCGCAAGGTTAACAGACGGTGTTTGTTAGCCTGGCCCCGGGCGTGCCAGTACTGGATGGCCATTTTCATGGCAACCTCAACGGCAACTGAGCCGGAGTCTGCCAGAAAAACCTTATCCAGTGGCTCCGGTGTCAGTTCAACCAGTTTGCGCGCCAGCTCGATCGCTGGCTCATGGGTCAGGCCACCGAACATCACGTGGGACATCTGATCAATTTGCTGGTGGGCACTGGCGTTTAGCGCCGGGTGGTTATAACCATGAATCACAGACCACCAGGACGACATACCATCGATCAGTTGCTGGCCATTGGCCAGCGTCAGCCGGACACCGCTGGCAGACACCACGGGCAATGCCGCTGGTGGATTGATCATTGATGAATAGGGATGCCAGATATGTTGCTGGTCAAACTGGATCTGTTCAGCACTGATGGACACGTAACACTCCTGCAAAAACGAAAAACCGGACTCTATTAGAGCCCGGTTTGTGCGCTGCGGCAAGAGGGTTGAAAGCGCCCCGGAGCTGGTTGCTTAATCTGGCTGGAATACCTTGCCGCTGATGACTGTCCGGCTTGTCCTGATCAGCAGCAGGCCGATAATCACCGTGGTGGCTGTCAGCATCAGGTAACTCAGTGTCAGCAGGCCGCTATGGCTGGTTTTACTGTACATCACCATGCTGGCCAGGGTGGCTGCTGCCAGTGGGAAGGAATAGGCCCACCATGACAGATAGAACTGGATGCGACTAAAACGTTTTGCCTGGCTGGCCAGCAGCAGTACCAGAAACATGGCAGCGTAATAAAGGATGCGGGCGAACGTATCCAGCTCTCCGCCGTTGAGTTTCATGTAGGCCAGAAAGCCGACGGCGGGTGGGGCGATCAGAATAAACAGTGTCGGCAGCAGCTTCTCTGGCAGGGGGTCATGAAACAGGACGCGGTTGAATATCAGCGTTTTCAGTACCAGCCAGTAAACGACCCCGATCGCGAAGAAGAACCAGCTGAGTTCAGTGTAGCCGTGCTCGACCCCGGCAATTGGCACAACAATGTTACCGACCACCGGAATAAACCAGGCCGGGGTACTATGCTGGATCTGGTATTTGGGATGGAATATCCACTGACCAATCACATAGAGCGTCAGTGTCAGCTGAAGTGGTGCGCCAATCAGCCAGAGTAGATGCGACAGGGTGGGGGCGACCTGGAGTGTGGCAACACTGAGCAATAACAGAGCGATTGAACCGGCGGGAAAAAAGCTGATTTTGATCGGGTGCTGGAACTCAGCCAGTACAGCACCACGGAAGTTGATGTATTTATAGCTATAAGCAGCAATAACCGTTGTGAACAGCAGAGCGACCAGCAACAGTAGTAAATGGCTTATAAATAGCGGCATATGGAGTACATGGGCTGCTTTTTGCCAGGCCAGGGTCAGGCCGGTAGTTCCCATGATCATTGCAAAAAACGCGACAGGGAAGTGCTCAAGCTGGGCAAAACGGCTAGTTTGAGGGGGTGTGGTTGAGCTTTCTGACATGACCACTACTCTTTTGATTAGAAGTCACTAATATTACTTCGGTCAGGTAAAGAGTCAACGTTATCGGCGAGTCTGTGCTGAGAACAATGCCCCTGCCCGGCTGTTCAGGCGCTGCTAAGCCTGTGAGGGGTGTTAATAGAAAGTGAGTCGCATTTTCAGGTAGCTTTCACCCAGGGGCGCTAATGTGTCAGCACGACATGAATGAAATTGTAGTGAAAGTTAAAAAAGATGAAAAAAAGTTAACTTAATCTGAAACTTTCCTGCTATGACTCAGTCACAGACAACGAGAGCAGTGACGGGCTCTTTGAAATCAGAAAACGCAGAAAATACTGCGACTATTAACGCGAGAACGATAAGGTGAAACCTATGACTAAGAATTCTGTAATCAAACCGGTTGTTGCTTCTGTTGGTGCTGTTTTCATCGCTGGTCTGGCGACTGCGTCCGTTGCGAATGCAGCTGAAAACCCATTTGCGGCAACCGATCTGAACGCTGGTTACAATCAGCTGGCTGATAACCACGAAGGCAAATGTGGCGAAGGCAAGTGCGGCGGCGATAAGAAAAAAGCTGAAGGCAAATGCGGCGAAGGCAAGTGCGGCGGCGACAAGAAAAAAGCTGAAGGCAAATGTGGCGAAGGCAAGTGCGGCGGCGATAAGAAAAAAGCTGAAGGTAAATGTGGCGAAGGTAAGTGTGGCGGCCAGGGTTAATCCGCTGGGCTGAATCGACAGCGAATGTCGAGGTTCGGATTAGTAACCTGATCTGAGCGCCATGAGGCCCCGTTTTTCGGGGCCTTTTTGTAATCCGCAGTAACAGATCAATTCGGGACAGGCTGATATTCGCTAACCTGAACCCCTGTTCTGAATCGGTATGTATGAGGAGTTTGCCACATGAAAACAGAGTTTCCCGTACAGGGTGCCGGTCTGGGTTACCGACGCTGCATGAGTGACGCTCTGGCAGAGGTCGAGCCAGGGCGGATAGACTTTCTGGAGATCGCGCCGGAGAACTGGATAGGCCTGGGTGGTCGACACGGTAAGCGCTTCGCCGAATATGCTGAACGTTATCCCTTTATGGCACATGGTTTGTCGCTGTCCCTGGGGGGCCCTGAGCCGCTGGATACCGACTTCCTTTACCGTCTGAAAGATTTCATGGCACAGCATGGTATTCGCGGTTATTCAGAACACCTCAGTTACTGTTCCGATGATGGGCACCTGTATGACCTGATGCCAATCCCGTTTACTGAAGACGCTGTGAAACACGTGGCCGCGCGTATTCGCCAGACTCAGGATATTCTGGAGCAGCGAATCGCGATCGAAAATGTTTCCTTCTATGCCATGCCGACGACTGAGCTTACCGAACTTGAATTCCTCAAGGCGGTGCTGGACGAGGCTGATTGTGATCTGTTGCTGGATGTGAATAACATCTATGTAAACAGTGTTAACCACAACTACGATCCGTATGAATTTCTGGCGGCGATGCCCGCAGAACGGCTGATGTACCTGCATGTTGCGGGGCATTATGTTGAAGCGGAAGATCTGATTGTAGATACCCATGGTGCCGATGTGGTCGATCCGGTATGGCAGATACTTCAGAAAACCTACCAGCTGTTTGGTGCTGTACCGACACTGCTGGAGCGGGATTTCAATATTCCACCCATGGCTGAATTACTGCCAGAGGTAGAACAGGTTCGCCAGTATCAGCAGCAGTGGAGGGCCGCACATGAACGTACCGTCGCCTGAAAAACCTGATTTTATTCAGATGCAGTACGACTTTGCGGCACATATCCGCCAGCCCTCGGTAAACCCGCCACCGGCCCATGTCGAAGCGCGTCGTATGCAGATCTACCGTGATCTGTTCTACAACAATATCGAAGGCTTTGTCAGTGGTATGTTTCCGGTGCTGCGCACGCTCTACAGTGATGCTGACTGGCATGCGATGGTGCGCGACTTTTTTGTAAAACACCGCTGTAAAACCCCGTTGTTTCTGGAAATTGGTCAGGAATTTATGGCCTACGTCAGTCAGGAACGCGAGCCGCACCCGTGCGACCCTGCGTTTATGATTGAGCTGGCGCACTACGAGTGGGTCGAGCTGGCGCTGGATATCTCCGAGGCCGAGCTGCCTGAAGCTGTGGATGCTGCTGGAGATCTGCTGCTGGGGCATCCGGTGCAATCACCGCTGGCCTGGTCGCTGGCCTATCAGTACCCGGTGCACTGTATCCGGCCTGATTACCAGCCCGAAGCCGCCCCTGCGCAGCCGACCTACCTGCTGGTTTACCGCAATAGCGACTATGATGTGAAGTTCATGGAGACCAACGCGGTCACCGCTCGCTTACTGTCGCTACTGGATGAACAGCCAGCGCTGACTGGCCAGCAAGCGCTGGAGATGATTGCCGCTGAGCTGCAGCATCCACAACCGGAGCTGGTGGTGCAAGGCGGACTGGAAACAATGCAGCATCTACACCGTGCCGGTGTGTTGCTGGGGACAGCGCTGTAATAGATAAGGAAGCTGTGTATGGCTACTCTGATCGATCGTTATAACAAGATTCACAACATATTTGACTCTATCCGCCAGATGGATGGCCTGGCACCGCTGTTGCTGCGCCTTTATCTGGCACCGGTGCTGATGCAGGCCGGTTACAACAAGCTGTCTCATTTTGAAGATACTGCCGCCTGGTTTGGTAATGCTGAATGGGGTCTGGGCCTGCCGATGCCGGAAGTGATGGCAGCGATGGCAGCCGGGACCGAACTGTTTGGCGGCATCGCACTGATTCTGGGGCTGGCGATTCGCTGGATTACCCTGCCATTGATGGTCACGATGCTGGTGGCTGCATTTGCAGTGCACTGGGATAATGGCTGGCTGGCCATCGCTGACCCTGGCAGCTGGCTGGCTAATGATCGGGTTCTGGAGTCAGCCGAACGCCTGAGCCGGGCCAAAGAGATTCTGACGGAAAACGGTAACTACGACTGGCTGACCGGTCAGGGCAGTGTCGTCATACTGAACAATGGGATCGAGTTTGCGATCACCTACTTCATTATGCTGCTGAGCCTGTTTTTTACTGGCGGTGGCCGCTACTTCAGTGTTGATTACTGGTTAGCCCGTCGTTTTCGTGACGCGCGTTAAACTTTCTTCAGTGATAAAAAAACCGTCAGCCTGCTGACGGTTTTTTTTTGCCCGGTGGCAGTGTTCAGATACTGCCTTTGATCAGGGCATTATACAGGCTGCTGCTGGCGGCCTTCTTTTCGTCTTCTGATTTGAGTCCCAGTTTGGAAATCATCTGATCCAGCAAAGGCTTACAGGTACGCTGTGCCTGGCGCAGATTAGTGATGCTGAAATTCTCTCCCAGCCGTTTACGTTGTGTCACCAGGCAGCTCTGCAGGCGGCCCAGCACCGGGCGGATACGACGCTGAGTGGCATTGTTCAGCTGCAGAATCTGCTGCAGTTTCTTGTCCAGATTCAAGTCTGTTGCGCTATCCTGGGCGTGTACCGGGGTGCTGAGTAACGGGCTGACCAGCAATATAATTGCCAGTGATTTTTTCAGATTATTCGCCATGGTTCGCTGCTCCTGCTGGCATAGGCTCTGCTGGTAGTATATCCAGAATCTGGATACAGGCTGCGTTTATCTGCCAGCGGATATTGAGGTTATGCAGGTTAAGCCCATAGACCCGTTCATGGTCCTGCTTTTTATACGCGGGGCGTGGGTCGCAGCGTAGCACCTCACTGATCTGCTGTTGCAGTGGCTGACCCAGTTGCTGACTGAAGTACAGGCAGGCCTGCTCGGCCTGCGGGCTGAACTCAACGGGTAGTGCCAGTGGTTGGGCGGCATCCTGAGCCAGACCAAACTCGGCATCGGGAAGGCTGTCAACGTAGGGAACATAGGGTTTGATATCGACGATGGGGGTGCCATCGAGCAGGTCGGCACCGCTGACCTGTAACAGCATGCGGTCGCCCTGTTGTTCGATGCCCAGCAGTTCAACCGGCGACAGGCCAATCGGGTTGGGCCGAAAGGGGGAGCGGCAACCAAACACTCCAGTACGTTGATTACCGCCCAGCCGGGGCGGGCGGACGGTGGGCTTCCAGCCTTTGCCCACGCACTCGCTAAAGATAAACAGCAGCCAGATATGGCTGCAGGACTCCAGCCCCCGCACGGCTTCCGGGTTACTGAACGGCGGCACCAGTTCGATGGTGGCGGTCAGGGATTTCACCAGCCCGGGTTGACGGGGAATACCGAACTTCTCTTTGAAGGCACTGCGAATATAGCCGATCGGTTCCAGGGTGAGTGGTGACATCATCCGGCGTTGAACCCCGGCCAGATGGCAGGTGCGACCTGGTTGAGAATAGTACTGCGCTCACTGTTGGTCAGGCGCAGGCTGTTCAAGCCTTTTTTCAGCCCCTCAACCATCCGTTGCTGTTCGGCGTCTGGCAGTGCCATCGCCAGCCGCCCCAGCTCCATACTCAGAATCATCGCGCTCTGTTCCGGAGTCTGGGCATATTCAGGGTTTTCAGCACGGACTTTCAGGGCATTGCCCAGCAGGTCGCGGGTCAGCTGGCAGGCGCGGTCAGCCGGATTATCGGTGGCGGATGTCATCGTTTTGGCTCCATGTCTTGAGGGTGTCAGTATATCAGCCTGCCAGGCCATCCCACACCAGCTTGCCGCCGGTTAAAGTGAGCAGCCCATAGCAGATAACAAAGAAACCACGGTCGCTGAGTCGTGTGTGCAGGTAACGACCCAGCCAGATCCCCAGCGGGGCGAGTGGGGCGAGCAAGAGCGAGGTGCTCAGGTTGAGGCTGCTGAACTGGCCCAGCCAGAAATAGGGGAATACTTTGAGCAGGTTAACGCAGGTGAAAAAGACCACGGTGGTGGCAGCAAATACGGTTTTATCCAGTTTCTGCGGTAATAGATACACGCTCAGCGGTGGCCCACCCGCGTGGATGCCGAAACTGGTAAAGCCAGAGACAATACCCCAGAAACCGCCGCGGATAACACTGGCCTGCTGAGGCTTGAGGTTATGGCGCTGCAGGAAGCGGTGGCTGATGAAGCCCAGTGCGATCAGCCCGATCATCAGTTTTAGCTGTTCATCATTGAGGTAATGAAAACCGAGGGCACCCAGGCCAATTCCCAGCACGGCAGCGGGTAACAGAATACGCAGCTGCTGCCAGCTGGCGTGGCCGCGAAAATGCCAGAGTGCAAACAGATCCATCAGGCACAGAATCGGCAGCATAATGGCTGCCGCCTGTCCTGGAGAAATAGTCAGCGCCATCAGGGGGACCGCAACCATTCCCAGCCCGCCGCCAAAGCCAGCTTTGGATATAGCGGTGATCAGAATGGCAAGCGTCGCGGACAGCAGAAAGAGTGGATCACTGAGCATTACAACGTCCAGGTTGTTTTAACAGGCGGCCAGTGTAGCGTGCGGCCAGTTGTCGGGAGAAGTGAAAAAGTAAGAGGGACAATGGTAGAGCGCGATGGCTGATCCATCGCGCTCAGGTGGGGGTTAATGATCCAGCTGTTCGTGAGCGGGGATCAGATCATCACGGTGTTGCAGTGGTAACAGCAAAGCCCAGTGGCGTGAGCCCTTTTCTGCCTGCTGGGCCAGCCGGTGGATATGACTGGTGGTGTCGAGCAGGGCACTGTATTCCTTGGCTTTAATTTTGTTGTCCAGCAACCCTTCGAGGATGGCTTCTTTTATACGCTGGTAGTCTTTTTCCAGTTTCTTCATAGCGGCGCGGCCTTCCAGCCCGCTACGATCTTCTGTGATGGAGACATCACACAGCTGCAGTAACTCGGACACATCAGCTTCAAATTTCAGCAGCTGGCGGCGCAGGGTCTCATCGCGGGTGCTGTTAATGATCTGGTGGGGTTCTTCCAGCGCCTGTGCCAGCCGGGCAACCTCGGCGTAATAACGGTTGATACGCAGGGCGGAGGGCAGTACTTCACTGATCTCCTCGCTGATATTCTCCCGTGCCAGCTTACGGTTAAAGCGGGCTATCTCGTGGCTCAGGCTGAATATCTGGGTACTCTGCCGCTCCATCTCGACGGTTTGTCCGGCCTCGCTGCTCAGGGATGCCCGGGCCAGCCCCAGTGACTGGTTGGCCAGGTTGATCAGCTCCAGCCGCATGGCTTCAATGGCCAGCGGCGGGGTGGAGAGAATGGTTTTATCCAGGTAGGTAGAAAGTCCCTGTTTGGCGGAACGGGTTTTAAAGCGCTGCTTGAGCAGTTTTTCCATCCGGTCGGTCAGTGGCCACATCAGGATAACGCCGATCAGATTAAACAGGGTATGAAACAGCGCCAGTGCGACGACATAATCTGCGCCGGAGGCGTCTCCCTGCCAGAACAGGCCAATCAGAATCAGTGCCCCCAGCCCGACAGCCCCTGTTACCAGATTAAATAACACATGGGCGGCGGCGATGCGCTTGGCATTGGCCGTGGCGGACAGGGCGGCCAGTACAGCGGTGGAGGTAGTCCCCATGTTGGCACCGATCACCAGTGCGCCCGCACCCAGTAGCGATACTGCACCGGAGGCGGCCAGTGACAGAGTAATTGCCATGGCCGCGGATGAGGATTGCAGCAGGAAGGTGAGGACAAAACCGGCCAGTACAAACAGCAGTAATGCCGGTACGCCGTTACCGAGCTGGTCCAGAGGCAGGCTGCTTTCCAGCCCGGCAAAGCCATCTTTCAGATAGCCCAGGCCGAGAAAGAACAGCCCGAAGCCTGCCAGTGCGAAGCCCAGATTGCCCATACGGCGATCGCCGCCGAGCATCTTGCCAATCATTCCAACGGCGATCATGGGCAGGGCCAGTACGCCGATCTTTATTTTGAAACCGATCATGGCGACCAGCCAGCCGGTCATGGTGGTGCCGATGTTGCAGCCATAGATCACCGCGATCGACTGTCCCAGACTGAGTAGCCCGGCGTTGACGAAGCCAATGGTGGCAACGGTTACGGCGGTGGATGATTGCACCAGCGCAGTGATCAGCGTCCCGGAGGCCAGGCCTCGCAGGCGAGATTCAGTGGCGGCGTTGAGTATTTTTTTCAGAGTGGGGCCTGCGGCGGTGCGCAGGCCAGAGGTCATCAGGTGCATGCCCAGGAGGAACAGTCCAAGTCCTCCGGCAAGTTCGCCAAGTCGGCTCAATAACATAAAGTCGATCCTTAATTTACAGCTATTGCGTGCGTGTTGTTCTGAGAATATGCCTTATGCATCGGTACGTGCGACCACCCAGCCAACCACTTCTTTTACCTGATGTTGCAATAAAAGTCCGGTTATTTCTGCCAGGGTAGCGCCCGTGGTCATCACATCATCTACTACAGCGACGCGGGCAGGTAAGTCGCCCTCTACAGCAAAGCTGCCTTTGAGGTTCTGTTGCCGCTGACGGCGGGACAGATCCTTTTGCTGACCGGTATATCGCACCTTGTGCAGGTGATGATCAGCGACGGGAATAGCCAGTGCTTTGCCCAGTTGCTTCGCTAGCAGTAATGCGTGGTTGACTCTGCGCGTACGCAGCTTTTGCCGATCCATCGGGACCGGAATAATCAGATCAACCTGACGCTGATCAGGAGGGATCGCGTCAAGCAATAACTCTGCCAGTAACGGTATAAAGTGTAGCTGCTGTTGGTACTTTGCTCGGCTGATCAGCTCATTTACGGGAAAATCATAGTGACAGGCGGCCTGAACCTGCTGCCAGCGGGGTGGGTCTTTCTGGCAATGGCCGCAGGGGTGAAGGCTATCCAGCGCGCGGGGCAGGGCGCAGCACGGGCAGCGCTGACCAAGCCAGGGCAGATCGTTGTAGCAGGCCTGGCAGAGATAAGGCTGTGCCGGGTGTAGCTGACACAACAAGCACTGTTTATTAAACAGGCAGTAGTTGCCTTTGGGTTTTGGCATTGGTTGACAGTTCCGTCTGTCCTTTTATGATGGGTGGCTATTGCGGGCGCTTTGTCCGCGCAGCCATCTTAGAAGGGTGAGGGTGAGATGCAAGTGTCAGAGAAAGCACCGATTCGTAATAACTGGACTGAAGCTGAAGCACGTGAGTTGTTCCAGATGCCGTTTATGGACCTGATGTTTGAGGCGCAGCAGATTCACCGTCAGTACCACAAGCCGAATCAGGTGCAGGTCAGCACCCTGTGTTCCATTAAAACCGGTGCCTGCCCGGAAGACTGCAAATACTGCCCACAGAGTTCACGCTACAACACCGATCTGGATACCGAACGGTTGATGAAGGTGAAAGCGGTGCTCAAAGAAGCCGCTGAAGCCAAAGCCAAAGGCGCGACCCGCTTCTGCATGGGCGCTGCGTGGAAATCACCCCGTGCCAAAGACATGCCTTACGTGCTGGAGATGATCCAGGGCGTGAAAGAGATGGGGATGGAAGCCTGCATGACGCTGGGTACCCTGGAGCAGGACCAGGCGAAAGATCTGGCAGACGCCGGGCTGGATTACTACAACCATAACCTGGATACCTCACCGGAATTTTACGGCAGCATCATCACCACCCGTACCTATCAGGAACGGCTGGATACCCTGTCCAATGTGCGTGAAGCGGGCATGAAAGTCTGCTGTGGCGGCATCATGGGCATGGGTGAAGATGAGCGTGACCGTATTGGCCTGCTGATGACGCTGGCCAACATGGCTGAGCATCCAGAGTCGGTACCGATGAACATGCTGGTTAAGGTGGAAGGTACGCCGCTGGAAAATGTGGATGACCTGGAGCCATTCGACTTTATTCGTAGCATCGCTGTGGCTCGTATCATGATGCCCGCCTCCTCTGTACGCCTGTCGGCAGGTCGCACCAATATGAACGAGCAGATGCAGGCCCTGTGCTTTATGGCCGGTGCCAACTCCATCTTCTACGGTGAAAAGCTGCTGACTACTGAAAACCCGGAAGCTGATTCTGACCGGCAGTTGTTCCGTAAACTGTCGATCAACTCCGAGCAGCATGAAGATGTGTCTGATGAAGCCCATGAACAGGCGATTCTGCATAACATCCAGGCTGAAAAAGACGCTGGCTTCTTCACTGATGCTACGGCCAGCTGAACCATGTCCTTTGCTGAGCTAGGTGATGCCCTGCAACAGCGTAAAGCGGACGCACTGTATCGCGTGCGCCGGACGCTGGAAACGGCACAGTCGCCAGAAGTGCGGGTTGATGGCAAAGATTATCTGGCCTTCTGCTCCAACGACTATCTGGGGCTGGCCAGCCATCCGGATCTGGTTAACGCACTGAAAACGGCCGCCGACACTTACGGTGTCGGCGGTGGCGCATCCCATCTGGTGAACGGCCACAGTCGGCCCCATCACCAGCTGGAAGAGGCGCTGGCTGAATTTACCGGGCGCGAACGGGTACTGCTGTTTTCCACCGGCTATATGGCCAACATTGGTGCGGTTAATGCCTTGCTGGATAAGCAGGATGCCATTTTCCAGGACCGGCTCAACCATGCCTCCCTGCTGGATGCCGGACTGCTCAGCGGGGCGCGGTTCCAGCGCTATCTGCATAACGACCCCGACAGCCTGGCTAAACGGCTGGCGAAAACCCAGGCCCGGCGCAAGCTGGTGGTCACCGATGGTGTCTTCAGTATGGACGGCGATGTGGCTGATCTGCCTGCCCTGTGTGCTACCGCCCGTCGCCATGATGCCTGGGTGATGGTGGATGATGCTCATGGTTTTGGCTGCCTGGGACAGACTGGCGGTGGCTGTGTTGAACAGCTGGGGCTGGGTGTCGATGATGTACAGGTGCTGGTGGGGACGCTGGGTAAGGGGTTCGGTACCGCCGGGGCGTTTGTTGCAGGCTCTGAGACGCTTATTGAAACCCTGATCCAGTACGCCCGCACCTACATCTACACCACCAGTATGCCGCCTGCCGTGGCGGCGGCGACCCTGGCCAGTCTGAAACTGCTGCAACGCGAGAACTGGCGGCGGGATAAGCTGAACAGCCTGATTGCAAAGTTCCGGGCGGGGTGTGAGCAGCTGGGGCTGGAGCTGATGGACTCACCCACGCCAATCCAGCCGATTATGGTGGGTGAAGCGGATAAAGCGATGGCGATCAGCGCCGCACTGGAACAACAGGGTATTTTTATCGGCGCAATCCGCCCGCCCACCGTACCGGCAGGCAGTGCTCGATTGCGCGTTACCCTCAGCGCCCGCCACACTGAACAGCAAGTCGATCGCCTGCTGACCGCGCTGGACAGCGCTACCTCTTCACTCGGAATCTGATCATGAGTCTTTATCAACAGCGTCTTGCCCAGCCAGGCAAGCCGGAGCTGGTACTGCTGCACGGCTGGGGCATGAATGCCGAGGTCTGGCAGCCTTTGCTGGCGCCGCTGTCACAGCACTATTCACTGACCCTGTTTGACCTGCCCGGCCTTGGCCGCTCAGCCGCTGTGGCGGGTGAGTGCAGTGCCAGCGCACTGGCGGCCAGCCTGCTGGCTGCTGCACCGGAACAGGCCCACTGGCTGGGCTGGTCGCTGGGGGGCAATATCGCCGCGGCTGCGGCGGTGCAGGCCCCGGAACGGGTGTTGAGCCTGACCACGGTGGCCAGCAACCCCTGTTTTGTCCAGCGTGCCGACTGGTCTGCTGCCATGAGTGAAGCAACCTTCACCGGCTTCCAGCAGCTGCTGGCCAGCCAGCCTGCAAAAACCCTCAGTCGTTTTATCATGCTGCAGACCCAGGGCGGCACGGCCGCGCGGGAGATTCTGCGACAGCTCAAAGCGCTGCTGAACATCGCTGAGCCTGCCGCGCTGGCCGACACCCTGGCACTGCTGGCACAGGACCAGCGGGCGTTACTGGCCCAGCTGCGTTGCCCGTTACTGACGTTGTGGGGTGAGCAGGACTCGCTGGTGCCCCAGGCTGCAGTACAGGCAACACTGGCATTACAGCCGCAGCAGCAGAGCCGGGTTTACCAGGGTGCTGGCCACCTGCCATTTTTGTCGGATCAGGATGCTTTTATTGCGGACTTACACGCTTTCACCGAGGCTGCGGTATGAGTCCGAGTGAAGGGGTGATCAGCAAGCGCCGGGTGGCAGAGTCGTTCAGCCGTTGTGCGGCCAGTTACGACAGCGTGGCGCAGCTGCAGCGTGATATTGGTCATCAGCTGCTGTCACGATTGCCAGCGGACCGCCCGCAGCGGCTGCTCGATCTGGGCTCCGGCACTGGCTACTTTGCCGACCAGTTGCGCAAAACTTATCCACACGCCTCGCTGTATTGTCTGGATATCGCTCAGGGAATGCTGGCCTACGCCCGTACCAACCGCCCGGTGGATAACTGTCACTGGCTGTGTGGCGATGCCGAGCAGTTACCGCTGGCAGACAATAGCATCGACCGGCTGTTTTCCAGCCTGGCAGTGCAGTGGTGCGAACGGCCAGAGCGGCTGTTTGCTGAAGTCCAGCGTAGTCTGGCGCCTGGGGGTGAGGCCTTTATCGCCACCCTGGGGCCAGATACACTGTATGAGCTGCGCGATGCCTGGGCGGCGGTGGATAATGATACCCATGTGAACCGTTTTCTGCCGCTGGAGCAACTGACTGTGGATATCACGGACAGTGGCTTGCAGCTCTGTGCTGCAGCTACGGATTACCAGGTACTCTGTTATCCACAGCTACGTGAACTGACCTATGAGTTAAAACACCTGGGCGCGCACAATATGAATCAGGGTCAGCCCACCGGGCTGACCGGTCGCCAGCGTATCGCAGCCCTGAAAGCGGCCTATGAACCATTTCGAGACCCTCGGGGGCAACTGCCCGCCACTTATCAGGTTTACTACCTGCACTTGCGTAAGGAGTCATAATGGCCAGACATACGTTTTTTATCGCGGGCACGGATACCGATGCTGGCAAAACCGTGGTGACCGCGGGCCTGCTGGCGGCAGCCAACCAGCGGGGCCTGCGCACTCTGGGCCTGAAGCCGGTGGCAGCGGGCTGCGAACAGACTGAAGACGGCCTGCGTAACAGTGATGCACTGTTGCTACAACAGACGGCTTCCGTCAGCCTGAGTTACGACCAGGTTAACCCGGTTGCCTTTGAACCGCCCATCGCGCCGCACATTGCCGCGGTTAAAGCAGGCCGACAGTTGTCGGCGGACCGGCTGGCAGCGTTCTGTCGTGGTGCGCTGATGCAGCCCGCAGATCTGGCGCTGATCGAAGGGGCGGGTGGCTGGCGAGTGCCGCTGAACCCGCGAGAAATGCTGTCAGCGCTACCGAAACAGCTGAACTGCCCGGTGATTCTGGTGGTGGGGATGAAGCTGGGCTGTATTAACCATGCGCTGCTGACCGCTGAAGCGATTGCCCGTGATGGCCTGAAAATGGCGGGCTGGGTGGCGAACCGGATCGATCCGCAGATGAATTCTTATCAAGAGAACCTGGACACCCTGACAGGCTTTTTCCGTGCGCCATTGCTGGGTGAAGTGCCACATCTGGCGTCGCCAACCCCTGACAATATCGCCCAGTACTTGAATCTTGGTCATCTTGGGCTGAAGTTTGAGTGATTAAAAAGTGAACGAATGACCAGGCTGAGTTAGACTTACCAGATACCAAACGCGCTGTATTGACAGAAATTGTAACTGAACGGACAGTGGCTAAGACTCAGCCCGCGGACACAGGTGACTTTTATGGATATCTCATCTTCTATCTCCTCTAGCTATGTTAACCATGATCAGCGCGGTTCGGCTGGGGCGGTTGATACTCAGAATGAGGGCCTGAAAAAGGATGTACCCGGCAGCGTGGGTGATACCGTCACCATCCGTTCGGTGGATGCGGGCAAGGCTGCTGATCGTGCGGTGGATGCTGTTACGCGTGGCGAGAAAGTCGAAAAAACTGACGGCCAGCCAGGCGCAGCGAAAGATGCCACTCAGGCTCGCGCTGCAGAGGAGGCCAAACCGGGTACTGAGCAGGTGCAGGCCAGTTCAGGGGAGCTGACGCCGGAAGAGACTCAGCTGGTGAGCCAGCTGGCAGCTCGCGACAGCGAAGTTCGTGCCCACGAGGCAGCACACTCATCAGCAGGTGGCTCATTAACCGGAGGTGCTAGCTATGAATACCAGCGTGGTCCGGATGGTCGCATGTATGCGGCGGGTGGTGAAGTCAGTATCGATACCGGGGCAATGTCTGGTGATCCGCAGGCTACCATTGCAAAAATGCAGACAGTGATGGCTGCTGCGAATGCTCCGGCAGAGCCTTCAAGTCAGGACCGTAAAGTGGCCGCTCAGGCCAGTATTATGATGAATGAAGCCGTAGCTGAACTGTCGCAGCTCAAAGAAGCTGAACGAGCCGAAACACAGAAAAAAGCTGACGAAGCGAACACTGATGAACCGGCTGAAGGCACCTTGTCTGAAGCTGCGAAAGAGAATGGCCCTGATGCCAATCGTTCGCCTGAGTCCAAAGCCGCTGACAGTGATGAGCCTGAAATGACCCGCTCACTGGCCCAGCAGACCGAAGCTCAGTCCACCATGGACAAGCGCATTGTTGAAACCGGTGCTTTCAGCAAGGTGTTCCCGGAAGGGGTGGTGATCAACAATATGGTCTGATGCCGTTAAGGTATGGGCTGTCATAAAAAACCGGGGCTGCAGAGCCCCGGTTTTTTATTGCGCTAAGCATGGAAATGACTGTGCTTAGGCCAGTAAAAACCCCTGCACTATCTGGCTGAACAGCTCAGGTTTTTCAGCATGGGGCCAGTGGCCAGCCCCCTCAATCACCTTATAGCTGGCACCAGGAAACAGGCTGACCACCGGGTCTCGGTAAGCAGCAATCAGGTAATCCGAGTTAGCGCCTTTAATAAACAATGTCTGGCCCGTAAATGGGTTGCCCTCAGGCGCTTTGCTGATCTGCTCATACTGGCTGTGCAGCACCGCCAGGTTCATCCGCCAGGCAAACTGTTTAGCCTCCGTGCGGTAGAGGTTTTTCAGCAGGAATGCTCGTACTGAAGGTTCGTGGACATACTCGGCCAGCTGCTGTTCGGCAGCGCCACGGGATTTCAGCCCCGCCAGTTCGATATTAAACAGGCCGTCGAACACACCATGGTGGTGATGCTCATAATGTACCGGAGCAATATCAACCACCACCAGTTTGCGCAGCCGTTGCGGCGCATTCAGCGCGATCTGCATTGCCACTTTCCCGCCCATGGAATGGCCAAGGATATGGGCGCTATCCAGCCCCAGGCTATCCATCAGCGTCAACACATCGGCTGCCATGCTCGGGTAATCAAATGTCTCACTGTGGGGCGAGCGGCCATGGTTACGCAGATCAACCGCGATCACCTGAAAATGCTCAGCCAGCCCTTTGATCTGACTACCCCAGTTCTCATAGGTGCCAAACAGGCCATGAAGAATCAGCAGCGGCTCGCCCGCGCCGTAGATCTGATGAAAAAGATTCACACGGATATCCTGATATCTGAAATAACGATGGGTCGGGAACGGGCTGAATGTCAGCCACAAAAAAGCGGTAAACTGCTGTGCAGTTTACCGCTTCTGTCACGCAATGAAACGCTTACAGGATGTCGATCAGCTCAACATCAAACACCAGCGTCGCGTATGGAGGGATGCCACCCGGAGAACCCTGTGCGCCGTACGCCAGGTCGTAAGGGATGTGCAGTTTCCATTTAGCGCCTTTGGTCATCAGCTGCAGGGCTTCAGTCCAGCCAGCGATTACGCCGCCAACAGGGAATTCAGCGGGCTCGCCACGATCAACAGAGCTGTCGAACTTGCTGCCATCGATGAACGTGCCGTGGTAGTGCACACGTACCTTGGAAGACGCTTCTGGCTTGTCGCCTTCTTCGCCCGCTTCAACGACTTCGTACTGCAGGCCGGATTCCAGCACAGTGATTTCATCGCGCTTGGCGTTCTCTTCCAGGTAGCTGGTACCTTCAGCCGCGGCTTCTTTCGCCAGTTCTTCCTGACGCGCCTGCAGAATCTTGTTGATCTCGCCGAAGGCTTCCTGGATCTGCTCAACCGGTACACGCATTTCAGCGCCGGTCAGTGAATCACCGATGCCCGCTGCGATTGCGTTTACATTCAGACCTTCAAACGCATTCTGCGCCAGCTGGTCGCCCATCTGGCGGCCGATACCGTAGCTGGCACGCAGCTCGATGGAGTCAAACTTGATTTCTTCAGACATTGATACGTATCCGTAGTAAGGGAGCGCGCCGTGTACAGGCCACGTCTTAGTAAGCGCATGACAGGGATATGGGGTTGGCTGAAGTGCTTTCAAGGGGGAGGTGGATATTTTTGTCAGCAACACCTGCCTTGATCGTAAGCGAGTGCTGGTAGCTGTGATTATATTGCCCGCCAGGCTGTCGCCTGGCGAGCGTATTATGGCGAATCTACGGTGTGAAAGGAAAGTCTTGCTGGTTTCAGGATGCCAGACTAAAACGAGCTGAACGGCTCTCCAAAAATGCTTGCATTCCTTCACGTTGATCCGGATTGGCGAAGCAAAGGCCAAATGCCTGACGTTCCAGCAGGCAGGCACTTTCAATATCCAGCTGCTGGCCCTGATGTACCAGCTGTTTGGTCTGCCGAACGGCATTAGGGCTCAAGCGACTGATCTTCTGCGCCATCTCTATCCCCTTGGTGCGTAATTCTGCCTGTGGGAATACATGGTTGACTAATCCAATGGTGCGCGCTTCATCAGCCAGTACCATCCGGCCGGTCAGTAACATTTCCATCGCCATACCTTGACCAATACGGCGGGGCAGCCGCTGAGAGCCGCCCGCACCGGCAGTAATTCCCAGTTTGACTTCAGGTTGGCCAAAGCAGGCATTATCACTGGCCAAAATAAAATCACACGCCAGTGCGAGTTCACAGCCGCCCCCCAGTGCAAACCCGTTTACCAGTGCAATCACCGGGCAGGGCAATTGTTCTAATTTGCGAAAAATGCGCTGCCCAAGGGCAGAAAATTCGACGGCTTGCTCCGGTGACAGGTTTTGCATGGCACTCAAATCGCCTCCTGCAACAAAGGCTTTATTGCCTGCGCCGGTGATCAGCAGCACCCGCAAAGAGGGGTCTATTGTCAGCTTGTCTACCTGTTGTTCCAGTGCTTCAAAGGTTTCGGTGTTCAGCGTATTTAGCGCTTCTGGTCGGTTAAACATCAGCAGCTTAATGCCATTTCCTAACTGCTCAAGCACAATTTTCGCATTGCTCATCGGTCGTCCTTATACACTGACATTTCAATTACGACTCCCTGTTAACCTGCAAGGCAGGTACAGGCAGCCTGGCTAATTCAGACTACGGCGCTTCCTTTTTGCCGGGAAATAATAGGAGTTTTTAGCAATTGTATCGAGCAGAAGAAGACTGTCCAGCATAACTGCCATTGCCGGAGGGCCCGGTTATGCAGTGCGGCTCTTCGTACTGAGTAATGTAATCAGCGCGATGTGGGGGTCACCCACCCAGCACCAGCAACGAGTTAATGGGCTGGCTGATGCCGTCACAGTTACGCGAGAAAGTAGGGTGATGCAGCTGCGCTGGCGTTGAGTCAGACATGCTCCGGCTGGTGGATATACTTTATCAACTCTGGCTCAAACATCGGCTTGGCAAAGTAATAGCCCTGAATATAGTCTGCCCCGGCTTTGCGTAAAAACGCCAGCTGCTCGGCGGTTTCAACGCCCTCGGCGACGATCTTCATATCAAGATTTTTGGCCAGTGCGATGGTGGCCAGAATAATCTCTTCATCGCTGCGTTTGTTGCCAATGCCGATGACAAAAGAGCGGTCGATTTTGATCACTCGGGCGTACAGCTCGCTGATATAGCGCAGCGATGAATAGCCGGTGCCAAAATCATCAATCGACAGATCCACCCCGTAGTCATGGAAATACTCCAGGTTCTGGCGCATCTGTGCGTTATCTGTCATCAGAGTGGTTTCCGTCACCTCTACTACCAGCGCACTGGCCTGTAGTCCTGCTTCGAACATCCGGTTGATCAGCTGCTCAGCGATATTTTCCCGGGTCAGCTGTACCGCAGAGATGTTGATGCTGATCCTGAGATTGTGCAGTCCTTTGTTTTTCCAGCTGGCCAGCTGGCTGAACAAGGCCTGTAGTTGCCAGCGGCCCAGCTCCAGAATCAGCCCGGTATCTTCGGCAACCGGAATAAATTCAGCCGGGGATATCCACTCACCATGGCGATTTTGCCAGCGCATCAATACTTCTACCGACGCCGGTTGCAGCGTGGCGGCATCGATCACCGGTTGAAAGCAAAGGCTGAAGCCGCCGTCGTGACTTAACGCCTTACGCATGTTCTGTTCCAGCTCGACATGCCGATGCATCACATAATCCATCTGTTCATCGAAAAAGCTGAAAGTATTACGACCATCCTGTTTAGATTTATACATCGCCAGGTCGGCCTGACGCAGCAGGCGGGTGAGATCTTCCGAGGCTGACTCGGCAAAGGTAATACCGACACTGATGGATAAGCTGAAGGTGCTTTCGGTTAGTTTGATCGGCTGCGCCATAGCCTGCAGAAGTGACTCAACCAGAGTCTGGGCGGCCCGGGTATCGGTCAGCTCCAGGGCCAGTACCGCAAATTCATCCCCTCCCAGCCGGGCCAGCAGTGCTGTTTCGGGGAGTAATCGGCCCATCCTTTCGGCTGCAATACATAACACACTGTCGCCTGCCTGGTGGCCCAGGGTATCGTTAATGGTTTTAAAGTTATCCAGATCAATAAACAGCACCATCAGGCCCTGATCGGTGATCTGCTCCAGTGCCTGATTCAGGCTGTGCACAAAGGATCGCCGGTTTGGCAGCTGGGTGAGGGTGTCATGGTCAGCCAGAAAGCGCGCCTGTTGCTCGGCTTCGGTTCTGGCGGTGACATCCTCATGGACGGCAACAAAATGTGTGATCTCGCCGTACTGACCCCGAATAGGCGTGATGGTCTGGTTGATAATCATGCTGATGCTGTCACGGGTTTTATTGGTGATCTGACCGCGCCATACGTTGCCCCCCAGAATGTACTGCCAGAGCTGCTGGAAAAACTGCTGATTATGTTCACCGGAGTTCAGAATCCGGGGAGTCTTGCCCTGAGCCTGATCGAACGGCCAGCCAGTCAGTTTTTCAAAGGCCGAATTCACCCACTCAATACGGCCGGACTGATCGGTAATAAAAATCGCATTGGCGGTACTGCTGATCGCCGTCGTCAGTAGTTGTATACGGCTCTCCATCCGCAGCTTTCGCCTTAGCGAAACCACCAGTACGGTACCGCCCAATATCACCGCACCGATCAGGGCAATAAAAATCCAGAACAGCAGATCCGCCTCCTGATACCAGGCCTGGAGCCCTCTGGCCAGGTCAAGATGCACAACGACAACCAGCGGCAGCGGTGAAGTAGAACGGTAGCTGGTGATGACCGCGTGCGCTGGGTTGCCTGGCTGCAGAGCGGGCCATGATTGCTGAAACACGCCATACTCTGCTGCGGGAAGGTAGGAGGTGAATAGCTCCTCCAGCGAAAATTTCGGGCTGGGCGGATGGTTTTCTCCGGCACTCAGGACAAGAGGCTGGCCGTTATACTGATAAAGCCCCAGCGTCACCGGGTTAAGCTCCAGTGCCGGGCGAAACAGTTCATGGATAAAATCTGGATTTAACACCCCGGTAACGGTGGCAATAATCTTGCTCTGTACATTGCGTACCGTCACACACAGCGGGATATGCTGTTGTCTACCTGCGGGCTGAGTACTGCCCAGAAAACGCCCGGCTTGCTGTTCACCGATCAGGTAATCCAGGTTGATACGCTCCCTCAGCGTGATATTACACTGCGCTGCGAGCGCCAGATTATTCGGCTGTCGTCGCCGTGATGAAGCCTGCCAGTTACCGTTACCATCGTGCACGACCACTTCACGCAGGCTGGGTGTCAGAGTTAACAGGGTTTGCAGTACAACGGTTAAATCGGGGTTGTCGGGGGTCAGGAGCCCCGGATTCAGCGTCAGGGCTTCCTGGATGCTATTGAGCCGACCAAGTACATCCTGAAAACTACGAATAACCGTGTTTTCCATCGAGTGGGCCAGTAACTGCGCTTTTTCTTGCTGTTCACGGACGGCACGTTGCTCGCCGTTATCGAGCACGAATAGCATCAGAACAAAGCAGGCTATGCCGACCAGCAGGGTGAACATGGAGATGGCCCAGTGGGGCTGTAAAAAGCCGCGTACTACCTTTTTACTCAGCAGATTGTCTTCCATCACGTCGGTTTTCAACGGTTTTACGCCCATCACAACAAGGTTACTTTATAAGAACAGCCAGTATACAATTTTATTTTAACGCCCACTCAAAGGAATTATTAGTGATGAGTGTTACCTCTCGCAAGCCTGTCCAGGCACTGTTAAACACCGCAGTAATATCAGGCTTGTTGGCTGTCAGTGCCGGTGCGTTTGCGGATAACAGCCCCAGTCGGCTGGACACCATAAAACAGTCAGGCGAGCTGCGGGTCTGTATCTGGCCTGAGTATTTCGCGATCTCGTATCGCAACCAGAAAAACAATAAGTTGCAGGGAATCGATATTGATCTGGCAGCAGAATTTGCCAGTGATCTGGGCGTTAAGCCGCGCTATATCCCGACCAATTTCGGCCGTTTTATGGATGATATCGAAAGTAACGCCTGTGATATCGGCATGTTTGGTATTGGTCGTACCGCCGCTCGAAAACAGCGCATTGATTTTAGTCAGCCTTACCTGGCCAGCGGCATGTATGGCCTGACCACTAAAACCAATACTTACATCAGCAGCTGGGAATTAATGGACAGGCCTGGCAATGTGATTTGCGTACAGCGCGGCACTTACATGGAAGCTGAGATGAGAAAACAGCTCAAACAGGCTGAACTTAGCGTGGTGAATAAACCCTACGAGCGGGAAATTGAGGTGCGCTCTGGCCGGGCTGATGTGTTTATTACTGATTACCCCTACGGCCAGAAAATGCTGAAACAGTATGACTGGGCCAAACTGTTAACCCCACAGGATGAGAGTGGGGCAAAGTTTGAATACGCCTATGCCGTTGCCAAAGATCAGCCGCAATGGCTGGCACGGGTGAATACCTTTGTAGCGACCGTTAAACAGGACGGCCGCCTGCGTGAAGCGGCCGCTCGACATGCACTGATTCCGATTGTGCTGGACTGAGTGCCGGTTACCGCTCGCGAGGCTGGCCCTTATCCGCCCCGGTTATGCGCCCGCATCAGATCAATATCCGGCCCCGCTGGTACCACGCCGGTGGGGTTGATTGTGTTGTGGCTGCGATAGTAGTGCTCTTTTATATGGCGCATATTGACCGTCTCCGCAATGCCGGGCCACTGGTATAGCTCACGCATCCAGCCTGCCAGATTGGGGTAGTTCTCAATCTGGCGCAGGTTGCACTTGAAGTGACCGTGGTACACCGGATCAAACCGGATCAGCGTGGTAAACAGCCGCCAGTCGGCTTCGGTGACCTGCTCGCCGAGCAGGTAACGGCGGCTGGATAAGCGTTGCTCCAGCTGGTCCAGCTGCTCGAACAGCGGGTAAACCGCCTGCTCGTAGGCCTGCTGGGTGGTTGCAAATCCGGCCTTATACACACCGTTATTGATGTTGTCGTAGATCGGCTGGTTCAGCTCATCGATCGCGCTACGCAGGGCCGCCGGGTAATAATCGCCGGGCCGGGCACCCAGGCCATCAAAGGCGCTGTTCAGCATGCGAATAATATCGGCTGACTCGTTGCTGACAATCGTGTTCAGCTGTTTGTCCCAGAGGATTGGCACCGTAACCCGGCCGCTGTAATGGGGGGCGGCCTGCAGGTAAACCTGGTAAAGGTAATCCGCCTGGTGAATGGGGTCGCCGGTACTGCCATCGTCCTCGGTATTGAAGGTCCAGCCGTGCTCTGCCATCAGCGGGTTAACCACCGAAACGCTGATCATATCCTCCAGCCCCTTGAGTACCCGGAAAATAAGCGTGCGGTGTGCCCAGGGGCAGGCCAGGGAAACATAGAGGTGATAACGGCCTGATTCAGCCTTAAAGCCCGCCTGGCCTGTGGAGCCTGCGCTGCCATCCGGGGTTACCCAGTTGCGAAACTGGGCTTCGCTACGCACAAAGCTACCTTTGCTGGTGGCGGTGTCATACCACTGGTCCGACCAGCGGCCATCCACTAAAAGTCCCATCGTAAATCTCCTGTCGGTAAAGGTTCAGGGCAGGTCGAACAGCAGTGCGTCAGCCTGCTGGCAGTCGGTCAGCTGGAGTACTGACTCAGCGCTCAGGCTGATTGCATCACCGGCGCTGAGTTGCACCTCATTGGCGCTCAATGTGCCGCTGATCAGATGCAGGTAATAACGGCGGTCAGGTTGCAGCGCCAGCTGCTGCGGCTGGTCCAGCCGGACGCTGTACAGGCTGGCATCCTGCTGAATAAGCAGCGAACCTTCGCGGCCATCGGCCGATGCAATCAGGCTGAGGCCCTGATGGTCAGCAATATTCATCTGTTGATAGCGAGGGGTTACACCGGTCCGGTCCGGCTGGATCCAGATCTGCAGAAAATTCAGATCTTCCTCATTCGAGGGATTGTACTCACTGTGCAGGATCCCCGTGCCTGCACTCATCACCTGCACATCCCCGGCTGACAGTACGGTGTGAAATCCCATGGTGTCCTTGTGTTCGATCTGGCCTGCCAGCACATAACTGATAATTTCCATATCCCGGTGGGGATGGGTATCAAAGCCATAGCCGGGTTTTACCCAGTCATCATTGATTACCCGCAGTGCCGAGACCCCCATAAAACGAGGATCGTAATAATTAGCAAATGAGAAACTGTGACGGCTGTCCAGCCAGCCGTGGCGCGCATGGCCACGACTGTTGCTGCGACGAAGTGAAATCATGGCTGCCTCCTTAATATGCCAGTTGTGAGATTCCTGGTACTGGCGTCCAGCAGACTGTTATCGGTGTTCACCAGGCGGTTAATCAGGTTATGGGTGTCGACCCTGGATAACATCAGTGCTGCTGTTCGATGGCTCCACTATAGGGAATCGTGCAGTGGAAAAATAACGGAGGGTTCTGATCTTAATGATCAGAATTTCTGACCTGTGGACTCAGTGATAACAGGCGATACCAGGTAAAACAGAACGGGCCACGGCAGGCCTGTTGCCTGGCTAATAACAACAATGGCAGGGGGCTGAAATGGTTCATCAGGCTGCAGTCATCAATTTTCAGCTAACCACAGCGGATACAATAACCGGTGGCATCACGCATATGGGCGAGCCAGTCGATACAGTCATTACTGAATATCTTCCGCGCCTCTCTGGTCTCTTTCAATGGAACCCGGCGGCCCCCGAAACTATCAGATTGCTGCTATTTAAATAATCATTTCTAAGCGCGGAGAACGGCTTTAATTAAAAGGCTTATTAGCAACAGGTGATATTTCACACCAAAGTCTGCTGTTACGGCTGCAGGGGTTTCTAAATTTATCTGCTTATTGTCCCTGTTATTCTGAGTGTTGTTAAAAATTCATTGATTGTAATTGTTAGTACTTTGAATTAACAAAAAATTACCTATAATGGCCGCCCTGTTAACGAGATTGGCTGCTGTATGCCGAGCTTTTTCTTTCCTGAGTCGTCGCTGTTACCCCATAACAGGTTGCGGTCAGGTGGGGAAACTTCCGGCATCTGTCATGAAACTGCATGTTTTTTTGCCGTATTTGGCAGCTTGATGCTCAGCCAGCCTGACTTTTAATGAAGTACGTACTTTTAGTGCGGTTTATAAAGGATAGGTAATAGCACGATGAGCCTTAAAACCCGTTTGACAATTATATCAGTTACATCTGTTATGGCGACAATTGTACTGGCAGTCGTGGTTGCTTTTCAGCTGGACCAGTTAGTGTCGCGTTTTGAGTCATTCAGAACGACATCCGTTGTTGCAGAAAAATACACACTGATGATTAACCGGGATCTTAATTACAGCTCCCGCCTTACGCGCAGTATTATGCTGGGTGATAATTTTGATAAAAATTACCGTAAACTGGATAGCCGCATCGGGGATATCCAGGGGCATTTTGATGCGCTCAAACAGGCCATTGCGCAGATGCCTGGCGACAGTCAGCCATTGCAGCAGGCAGTAAGCAGCTCTATGCGGGATTCCCTGCGTTTCCTGGAAGATGGCCGCAGCCGTATGCTGAACCTGCAGCCAGAGCACGCCAGCGCTGATGCCCGCGCCGCCGCCTGGCAAGCCTATAAACGTGAAGCATCGCCCATTGCTAATAGTGCCCGAGGCAGCTTCCGTAACCTGCAACAGATGTTGAGCACGTCCATCGAACGTAACACTGCCGCGATGGAGGCAGCGATCACCGATGCGCATATCCTCAGTTACGTGGTGTTTATTGTGGTTGCCTTTGTCGTTGCACTGGGTGTGATGAACGGCTTGCTCATTCGCGGCTGTATGTCGCGGCTGGACCGCTTGCGCCAGACCATGGCCAGTATCCGCCAGACCTCGGATTTGACGCAGCGGGTGACTGTACAGGGCGATGATGAGCTGGCGCAGACCGGACAGATCTTCAACGGGATGCTGGACCGCTTCCAGCAGCTGATCCAGCAGGTAGTGGATTCCAGTTCGAAAGTTGCAGCAGCGTCCACGCAGCTGGATGGTGTTGCCCGCTCCGGGATGAATGACCAGAAAGTACAGAACCAGGAAGTTGCCACCGTGGTATCTGCCATGGCACAGATGGGCGATAGCGTGGCAGAAGTCAGTCGCGATGCACAGCAGGCTGCTGATTCCGCAACCGCTGCGCATTCTCACTCCCACGAAGGGATCGGCCTGGCTCGCGAAGCCGTCGATACCATGCAGACGCTGGCAGAAAAAACCGGTATGGCCAGTGGCGTGGTTAGCCGGGTGCATGAAGCCAGTGGCCGCATCAATACGATGCTGAGTGTGATTCAGGCAGTGTCTGAACAGACCAATCTGCTGGCGTTGAATGCTGCTATTGAAGCGGCGCGTGCCGGTGATCAGGGCCGTGGCTTTGCTGTTGTTGCCGATGAAGTCCGCACGCTGGCTATTCGTAGCCAGGAATCAACCCGGGAAATTCAGCACATTATTGATGAACTGCAGCAGTCTTCCGAACAGGCGGTCCAGGCAATGGGTGAAAACCAGCAACTGGCCGACAACTCCGTCAGTAAATCACAGGTGATGTGTGACACCCTGGATCAGGTGGTTGCCGCTATCGACACCATTCAGCAGATGAACGCGCATATCGCGGCCAGCGCGACCGAGCAAAGTTCTGTGGCGATGGAAGTGAACGGCACGGTTACCCGGTTGCGGGAACTGGGTGACAACAGCCAACAGAGTGCCCGTGAAGTAGAAGAGTCCAGCCACGGTCTGGCAGGGCTGGCGGGTGATCTGCAGGGGGTGGTTGGTCAGTTCCGTTACCAGTCCTGAATGACAGGCATAGGGCAAACGAAGTGTTGGCACTTTGTCGGCCTGTTGCAGGTGGTCTGTGTGTCAGCACGGCCCGGCCTGGATGAAGCCCTGGTAACAACGCCACACGGCCTTTTATTCACCTGATTTCCCACAGAGATCGAAAGCCCCGATTATTTAGAAAATAATGCAGCCCTCCTGACAGGAGGGCTGCATTATCACTGATAAGCTGCCTGTGCGGCAGTGAGCATCCAGCAGCGCTGTGGCCGCTGGCGGCTGCTTTTCTAAGCTGCCTGTGCGGCAGTGAGCACCGCCGGAACGCATCATAATCAGGGTGTGCTTTTCTAAGCTGCCTGTGCGGCAGTGAGCCGTTCCAGATGACGCGGGATAATGATGCAGACTTTCTAAGCTGCCTGTGCGGCAGTGAGCCCAGTACGCCAGCCCGGCACTGTCCGCCGCGCTTTCTAAGCTGCCTGTGCGGCAGTGAACAAGAGGACGCGACACCAGGGGCAGATGATGCCGTTTCTAAGCTGCCTGTGCGGCAGTGAACTAGAGAGATTATCGGCTTTTTCCTTACGATAAAAGGGGTTAACGGTAAAAGCCAGGGTTGACCCTTTTTTTTCGTAGGTCGTTAAGTTGTTGATTTTTGGTGGGTGGTTGTGGGGTGAATAAAAAAGGGTCTGGCATGTTGCTGTGGGCAGAGTTGCGCTTTTCTGGTGGGTAGTGGCTCAGGGGCCTGTGTTGGCGGGCGGGCTGAGGGTTTTAGAGCAGAGCTTCCCGGTGGGACACCGGTCCCACAGGGAGGGAGAAGCTCTGTACTTTGGATTACTTGCCTTCTACAAACAGCAGCGGATCAACCCGGGTGTTATTCAGGCTGACGGTCCAGTGCAGGTGGGGGCCGGTGACGCGGCCGGTTTTGCCGACTTTGCCGATGCTGTCGCCCAGTTTGAGTGTGTCGCCGAGCTTTACATCGGTCTGGCTCATGTGGCAGTAGAGGCTGGTGAGGCCGTTGCCGTGGTCGAGGATGACGGTGTTGCCGTTAAAAAAGTAGTTGTTTACGGCGACCACGGTGCCCGGGGCCGGGGCGGTGATCGGTGCGCCTTTGGGGGCGGCGATGTCCAGCCCGCTGTGCGGGTTGCGCGGCTGTTTGTTAAAAAAGCGCTTTAAGCCGAACGGGCTGCTGAACGGGCCTTTGGCGGGCAGTACAAACTGAGTGACCGGCTGGGTCGGGTTGCTCCAGTGTTTAAAGGCGGCCACCATCTCGATCTTTTCACGTTTCCAGCGGGCGATATCTTTCGGGTCTGGATTGACGTGGCGTTTGTTTTTTACTGTCAGGTACTGGGCGCGGTATTCCTTGTCATCAATATCAAAGTAATACGAGGTGGCGTTGGCGCGCAGGTGTTGCTGTTTTTTGACGTTGGCTTTCAGCGGAATACCGGCCACCGCAACCCAGTGGGCTTTGTCGGCCAGCGGGGTGTTTTTGGTGGAGAGAATCATTACCCGGTTGCCTTTGTACCAGCCAGCGGGTTGTTTGGCCGCGCTCAGGCCGGTGAGTGGCACCAGCGCGATACCGCCGGGTACGCGGGCTTCTTCTGGTAGTGTGAGTGCCTGGGCGCTGAGGCTGTAGAGGCCCATGGCGGTGGTGATCAGGCCGGTGATAAACAGATTTTTCATGGCTCTATATCCTTCAGAGTTTCAGTCACGGTGCTGCGAATGCGGCCACGGTGCAGGCGGGTGATAATGTCGGCACCGGGCTGCAACTCGCTGGCGTTGCGCACTACGGTGCCATCGGGTTGCTGAACAATGGCGTAACCGCGTTCCAGGGTGGCCAGCGGGCTGACGGTGTTGAGTTTACCGGCGGCAGCGGCCAGCCGCAGGCGGCCGGTTTGCAGGCGGTTTTGCATCTGGCGCTGCAGGCGGTGGTGCAGGTTCTCGATCAGGGCGCGCTGGCGATCAATCTGTTTTTGCGGCGCGCTGAGCGCGAGGCGTTTATCCAGCACATCCAGTTGCAGATGGTAGCTGTTGAGCTTGCGGTTGATGGCCTGTTTAAGCCGTAGCTCCAGTTCATCCAGCCGCTGGGCGCGTTCACGCAGTTTGTCGCCAGGATGACGCAGCCGGGCGCGAAGTGCTCCGACCTGGTGGCGGCCCTGGGCGATACGCAGGTTCATCTGCCGTTGCAGTCGAGTCTGCAGCTGGTAGAGCCGGGCGCGCAGGGCAGCCTGGTCAGGGCTGAGCAGTTCAGCGGCAGCGGAAGGGGTGGCAGCGCGCAGGTCGGCGACGAAGTCGGCAATGGAAACATCGACTTCATGGCCTACGGCGCTGACGATCGGCAGCTGGCTGTTGAAGATGGCGCGGGCGACGGACTCTTCGTTAAACGGCCACAGATCTTCCAGTGAGCCGCCGCCCCGGCCCACAATCAGTACATCGGCTACGCCGTGGCGGTTGGCCTGGTCGATGGCGCGGCAGATCTGGGCGGCGGCGTCATCGCCCTGTACCGCTGTGGGGTAAAGGGTGACGGGCAGGCCGGGAAAGCGGCGTTTGAGTACGGTTAGAATATCGTGCACGGCAGCGCCAGTGGGCGAGGTGACCACGCCTATGTGGCGGGCATACTCGGGCAGTGGCTGTTTATGGGCCGGGTCAAACAGGCCCTCCTGCTGCAGCTGGTATTTGAGCTGCTCGAACGCCTGCTGTAACTGGCCGGTGCCGCTTTCGGCCATGTGCTCGCAGATCAGCTGATAGTCGCCACGGCCTTCATAGAGGCTGACTTTGGCGCGCACCACCACCTGATCGCCATTCTTTGGCAAATAGCGCAGGCCCATGCTGCGATTTTTAAACATCGCGCAGCGCACCTGGGCTTTGCTATCTTTTAAGGTGAAGTACCAGTGACCGGAGCTGGGGCGGACGAAGTTGGACAGTTCGCCCTGCACTTCAATGGTCAGGAACGAACGCTCCAGCAGATTACGGGCCTGACGGTTCAGGTCGCTGACGCTGAGGGCATGCCGGGAGGCGGGCTGAGGTGAATAGCTGTCTTGATACATGGCCAACATCTTACCCTGGTCCTCTGCTTTGGGGCAGGGGCGGTGAAGTGTCATTTTTGGGGCTTCCTGTCGCAGCGCCAGGTAACAGAATTGTTACAGGATCCGGTTATTTTCCCCAGGTATTTCGCGCGATTTACCCGGCTGTCAGATTGAGACTGGGGACGGGATGCTGTAGAATTGCGCGCTTAAATTTTTTACACCTTTTTAAATTACAGGTTGGCTGAGAATGTTGCGAATCGTTGAGGAAGCGCTCACTTTTGACGATGTACTGTTGGTCCCGGGCTACTCTGAGGTCCTGCCGAAAGACGTGTCACTGAAAACGCGTCTGACCAAGGGGATTGAGCTAAACATTCCGCTGGTCTCCGCGGCGATGGACACTGTAACCGAGTCCCGCCTGGCGATTGCCATGGCGCAGGAAGGTGGCATCGGTATCATCCACAAGAACCTCACCCTGGAACAGCAGGCGGAAGAAGTTCGTCGTGTTAAACAGTATGAAGCCGGTGTCGTAAGTGACCCGGTAACCTGCACCTCTGATATGACGGTTGGTGAACTGAACCAGCTGTCTGCAGCGATGGGTTTCTCTGGCTTCCCTGTTATTGATAACGGCGAGCTGGTGGGTATTGTGACCAGCCGTGATGCACGTTTCGAGAAGAAACTGGACGCGACTGTGGCCTCTATCATGACGCCCAAAGAGCGTCTGGTAACCGTTGAAGAAGGTGCGGACACCGAAGTTGTACGTAACCTGCTGCGCAAGCACCGTATCGAGAAGATCCTGGTTGTTGGTGCTGACTTCAAACTGCGCGGCATGATGACCGTTAAGGACATGAGCAAAGCGCAGTCTCACCCGAACGCCGCTAAAGATGACCGTGGTCGTCTGATTGTTGGCGCAGCGGTGGGTACGGGCGCAGAAACAGCAGACCGTGTGACGGCGCTGGTAAATGCCGGTGTTGACGTGGTGATTGTTGATACTGCTCATGGCCACTCTAAAGGTGTTATCGACCGTGTTGCCTGGGTGAAGAAAACTTTCCCTCAGGTGCAGGTGATCGGTGGCAACATCGCTACGGCTGATGCCGCGATTGCGCTGGCAGATGCGGGCGCTGATGGCGTTAAAGTGGGCATCGGCCCAGGCTCCATCTGTACCACCCGTATCGTTGCAGGTATCGGTGTGCCACAGATCAGTGCCGTTGCCAACGTTGCTGAAGCGATGAAAGCACGCGGTGTTCCGGTGATCGCTGATGGCGGTGTCCGGTTCTCCGGTGATGTGGCCAAAGCCGTTGCGGCGGGCGCGTCTGCGATCATGATCGGTTCTATGCTGGCCGGTACTGACGAAGCACCGGGTGAAGTTGAACTGTTCCAGGGCCGTGCTTATAAAGCCTACCGTGGTATGGGTTCTCTGGGCGCGATGGCGCAGAGCAGCGGTTCGTCTGACCGTTACTTCCAGGATGCCTCTAAAGGCGTTGAGAAACTGGTACCTGAAGGCATCGAAGGCCGTGTGGCCTGTAAAGGCCCAATGGGTGGTGTAGTACACCAGCTGGTTGGCGGTCTGCGTGCGTCCATGGGGTACACCGGTAGCGGTGATATCGAGACCATGCGTAACGAGCCGAAGTTTGTGAAAATCACCAATGCCGGCATGAAAGAAAGCCATGTGCATGATGTGAGCATCACTAAAGAAGCGCCGAACTATCGCCTTGGCTAAGCACAGAATAAACATTTGAAGAATGGGGTGGTGATTTAACCGCCCCGTTTTTTTTTTGCAGATTCCACAGGGACTGCAGAGACGGTGGAGACACTGAACATGACACAAGATATTCACGCTCAGAAAATCCTGATTATGGATTTTGGTTCTCAGTACACTCAGCTGATTGCACGTCGCGTACGTGAGATCGGTGTTTACTGTGAAGTCCGTGCCTGGGATATGGACGAAGCGGAACTCCGCGAGTACAACCCTAAAGGTATTATCCTGGCCGGTGGCCCTGAGTCTGTTACTGAGCTGGACTCGCCGCGTGCACCACAGGCTGTTTTTGAGCTGGGTGTGCCGGTTCTGGGTATCTGCTACGGCATGCAGACAATGGCAGAGCAGATGGGCGGTAAGGTGGAAACATCTGATCTGCGCGAATTCGGCTACGCCAAAGTACGTCTGGCAGATTCTGCCAGCAAGCTGCTGGAAGGCATCGAAGATCAGCTGGCCAACAATGGCTCGCTGATGCTGGATGTGTGGATGAGCCACGGTGACAAGGTAACTGAACTGCCGGAAGGCTTCAGTGTGATTGCCTCCACCGAGTCTGCGCCGATTGCGGCGATCTGCAACCCGGAGAAAAACTTCTTCGGCGTTCAGTTCCACCCGGAAGTTACCCACACTAAACAGGGCGGCCGCATTTTGCAGCGCTTTGTTGTGGATATCTGTGAGACTGAAGCACTGTGGAACCCGGCTAACATTATTGCCGACCAGATCGCCAAAGTACGCGCTCAGGTTGGGGATAACAAAGTCCTGCTGGGTCTGTCCGGCGGTGTTGACTCTTCAGTTGTGGCAGCCCTGCTGCACAAAGCGATCGGCGACAAGCTGACCTGTGTGTTTGTGGATAACGGCCTGCTGCGTAAGAACGAAGGTGATCAGGTAATGGACATGTTCGCTAAGAACATGGGCGTACGTGTAATCCGTTCTGCGTCTGAAGATCTGTTCCTGGGCCGTCTGCTGGGTGAAAGCGACCCTGAAGCCAAGCGTAAAATCATCGGCAACACCTTTATTGAAGTGTTTGATGAAGAAGCGACCAAGCTGCAGGATGTTAAATTCCTCGCGCAGGGCACCATCTACCCGGATGTCATCGAGTCTGCGGCGTCTAAAACTGGCAAGGCCCATGTGATCAAATCACACCACAATGTGGGTGGCCTGCCGGATGATATGGCGATGGAACTGTGCGAACCACTGCGCGAGCTGTTCAAAGACGAAGTGCGCAAGATCGGTCTGGAACTGGGTCTGCCATACGATATGGTTTACCGTCATCCATTCCCGGGTCCGGGTCTGGGTGTGCGTATCCTGGGCGAAGTGAAGAAAGAGTATGCGGATATCCTGCGTGAAGCGGACGCGATCTTCCTGGAAGAGCTGCACAAAGCTGACTGGTACCATAAAACCAGCCAGTCTTTCGCCGTATTCCTGCCGGTTAAATCCGTTGGTGTGGTTGGCGATGGCCGTCGTTACGAGTACGTGATTGCACTGCGTGCCGTTGAGACCATCGACTTTATGACCGCACGCTGGGCACACCTGCCGTACGAGCTGCTGGAAACCGTCTCTGGCCGTATCATCAACGAGATTCCACATGTCTCTCGTGTGACCTACGATGTCAGCTCCAAGCCGCCTGCGACGATTGAGTGGGAATAATCAGCTGAGCTGATTAACGCTTGAATAAAAACCCCGAAGGTTAGCGCCTTCGGGGTTTTTTTATACGTTTTGAATGAGGCGCCGGGTCAGGCAGATGCTTGCTGTTTAACCGCCTCCAGGTTGTTCTGAATACGCTGGACCAGTAATTTTTTATCCACAGGCTTGAGTACCACCTGTTTAATGCCCGCTTTGGCGGCTTCCAGTACGATATCGCGTTCGTTCTGGTTGGCCATGGCGATAATCCGGGTGTGCTCCAGTGCCGGGTGATTGCGGATGCGGGAAATAACATGCAACGCGCTGGTATCCGGCAGGGTGAGGTCTACCAGGGCGATAGCCGGTTTCCAGTCGGCCATTTTTTTCAGCGCTTCGGTGCCGGTCTGTACTGGATAGGTGATGATGCCGATCCGGGCCAGCACTTCGTTGATGCTGCTCAGTTGCTTCATTTCATCTTCGATAATCATCACACCGTGTTCCGGGCAGGGCGTCTGCTGACTGATCTGGTCCATTCGCGCCTGTTTACCCTCGCTGGCCAGTTGCTCGCTCAGTGAGGCTTTATCTGTCAGATGAGCGTTAACATCCTCCGGGCTATTGCTGCGGCCACGGCTGGCCTGGCCCAGTTTCTCCTGTTGCTGGCGGGTTTGCTCGACCATATTGCTGATCAGCTGTTGCGACTCATACGCCTGGGGGTTGTTTACCAGCTGGCTGGTGTTACTGATCTGGGCCTGCAGGCTGATCTGTTTTAGTGTGCCAGGGTCGGTGCCCTGCTGCTCCAGCTGCTGGCGTATATGGTTCATGGCGTCATGCAGGGTTTGCTGTAATCGCTGCTCGGTTTCATCGGTCAGCTGGCCCAGCCGTTCGCCAGAGGTCAGCATCTGTTCCAGATACGCTTCGACTTCATCCAGTGGCAGGTTGCCGAAGCCGCTCTGCTGGCGGTAATACAACAGCCGCTCTATTTCACGCAGGCGAATCAGCATGTAATTAAGATCGTAGAGTGGGCAGGCCAGAAAGTAGTCGTTGAATATGTTTTTGATACAGCTATCGAAGGCTGTCTGCACATCCTGTTTGATCGCCAGTAACATAATGTAAGAGATGCACTGGTCGATGCTGCGGTTGGCTCTGAGCAGGTGCAGGTAGAACACTTCGTTTTGCTGCACGGTTTCAAACCCCAGAATCATCAGATCAACCGGCTTCTTTTCCAGCAGGTTAAGCACTTCTGCTTCGGTACGGGCGACAGTGTATTTGGGGTAGTGGCTGTTGATCAGTTTCCCCAGCGATTCCGTGTAATCCTTATTATCGGTTACCAGCAGAATGCTCAGTTGGTTGGCGTCTGCCATGGGCCGCTCCTTAGTCCTGGTCTTTATACAATAAGCTTGGCTGGAAGGTCTGCTGGGTAGCGTGAGTGTCGACGCATTACTGAGCCAGCGTTTGCAGTATAGATGAAGGTTTTATTTACACATGCAGACCAAGGGTATAAACGCCGAGTAAAAAAACAGGGCAGCCTTGAGGGCCGCCCTGAATCGGACATGTCAGCAATAGGGGGGCTGACTTACTTTTACTATGGTTGACCCGGGCATATTTTGCGAATATCAGTTACTAGTTTTTAGTTATATTATCTCGAGTTCTTGAATCGATCCCGCATAATCCTGGTGATCCGTCAGCTGGTCTTTGAGCCAGTGGCGAAAGGCGGTCACTTTGGCTGATGGGGGCTTGTTAGGTAGTACCAGGTAATGGGCCCCACTGGAGGTCAGCGTAAAAGGGTGCGCCTGCACCAGCTGGCCGCTGGCCAGTGCCGGGCGTAAATGGAACGAGCGGGTCAGTAGTAATCCGCAACCATTGCAGGCAGCGTCGATGGCCATGGTGCTGGTGTCGCTTTCCAGAACAGGTTCGGGCATCACGTTCATCACCCCCTGTTTGCGGAACCAGACCTGCCAGTTTTCCCGGTCGCCAATGGTGCTGATCAGCGGCAGTGCCAGCAGTTTCTGTGGGTCCTCTGGGATCAGGTTGCGCTGGATAAACGCCGGGCTGGCGACCACCTGCCAGTGTTCGCGGGTCAGTCGTTCCACCTGCATGCCAGCCCAGTTGCCAAAACCGTTAGATATCTCCAGATCGGCCTCTTCCACTTCATCCTGAGAGGGCCAGACGGCAGACATCAGGCGGATGCGAAACTCAGGGTGTTGCTGGTAGAAGTTATTCAGGCGGGGCATCAGCCAGCGGTGGATAAAACTGGTGCCGCATTTGATGGTGAGCAGGGCGCGCTGGTCGTTGCCGAACAGTTCGTTGGTGCTGGCCAGCAGGTTATTAAAGGAGTCTGTCAGCACTGGCAGATAAGCGCGAGCGGCATCGGTCAGTTCCAGCTTGCGGGGTTTACGATAGAAAAGCTGGGTGTCCAGATATTGCTCCAGCAGTTTGACCTGCTGGCTGACCGCGCCCTGGGTGACATGTAACTCCTCCGCGGCGCGGGTCAGGCTGCGCAGGCGGGCGGCGGCCTCAAAGGCTTTGAGTGCGTTAAGAGGCGGCAGGGGTTTTCGGCTGGCTTTCATGGGCTGGGGTGATCTGCTCTGGGCTGAATGAAGGTTCAGTATTAGCAGAGCTCTGTTAAGAAATTGTTGATTCACAGTGAGGCAAGCAACGGTATAATGCCCGTCCACGGTTTTCGGGCCGCTGGTAATGAGTGAAGCGCGGTGGCAGGGCGCTTCAAAAATACTGTCTGGGTTCCCTCACCCCATCCTAAAAAAGGTGTTTCATGACGCAATTTTCCTCTGCGCAACAGCGCAAGGCGCTGTCTTTTCTGGTGCTGTTTCACTTGCTGGTGATTTGCTCCAGTAATTATCTGGTACAGATTCCGTTTACCCTGGCTGGTTTTCATACCACCTGGGGGGCATTCACGTTCCCGTTTATTTTTCTGGCGACCGATCTGACCGTACGCATTTATGGTGCCCGGCTGGCGCGACAGATTGTGCTGCGGGTGATGATGCCTGCGCTGCTGATCTCTTATGCTTTATCGGTGCTGTTTTTTGAAGGCAGCTGGCAGGGCATGGAAGGGCTGGCAACGTTTAATCTGTTTGTGGCGCGGATCGCCATCGCCAGTTTTATGGCCTACATGCTGGGCCAGATCCTGGATGTGCATGTGTTTAACCGCCTGCGCCAGACCCGCCAGTGGTGGGTCGCCCCTGCGGCCTCGACGATTCTGGGTAATGGTCTGGATACGCTGGCGTTTTTCGGCATTGCCTTTTATCAGAGCCCGGATGCCTTTATGGCAGCCAACTGGACAGAGATCGCGCTGGTTGATTACGGCTTCAAACTGCTGATCAGTCTGGCGCTGTTTATTCCGCTTTATGGTGTGCTGCTTAACTGGCTGACGCGCCGACTGACGATGCTGAATACTGCGGCCGAGCGCAGGCTGGCGTAAATCTGCCTGTGTTATACGCTGGCGGCCCGGTTCCGGGTTGCCAGCGGCTTCTCAAACGCTTCCTCTGTTACCACTTAACCTGGGTTAATTACCGTACGGTCGCAGGCGTTTATTCTGGCCGCATTGAAACCCAGGAGTCGCCCGATGAGCCCCGAACAGATTTGCGATGAATACCTGAACCGACTGGATATCAGTGACCGTACGCCGTCGCTGGCGCTAGTGCGTCAGTTACAACAACGTCATGTGACCCGCTTCACCTTCAATAACCTGGCGGCGCTGCTGCAACAGGAGATGCCACTGGAGCCTGGGTTCCTGTTGAACAAGATCGTTCGTCAGAACCGGGGGGGGTATTGCTTTGAGCATAACCGGCTGACATTTGAGGTGTTGCGCAGTCTGGGAATAGAAGCGCGTATTCTGCTGGCCCGGGTGCTGTACAACACCGAAGAGGACCGGCCCCGCACACACCGGATTAGCCTGGTGAGCCTGCCTGAAGGGGATGGAACTCAGCGGTATATTGTGGATACGGGTTTTGGTCATTTTGGTGCCCGTTTTCCACTGAAACTGGTGCCCTGTCTGGTGCAGGAGCAGGGCGATAATTGCTATCGGATTATGCAAACTGAGGATGGGGGTTTTGACTTTCAGATTCTCAAGGACGGGGCGTTTTTCACCCTGTATCGTTTTGATCTGGGCCGCTATAGCGAGGCAGATTGCCTGACCAGTCATTTTTTCTCACACAAGTATCCCGATGCCGCTTTTGTGAATAACCTGGTGGTGTGTCGCAAATATGATGACCACACGCTGTCGTTACGTAACGCCGAATTGCATCGGCTGGCTGAAGGGCAAAGCCAGGTTGAAAAGGTGGCTGATGCTGGCGCATTGCACGCGATCCTGAATGAAACGTTCGAGCTGGATGTGGATCTGGCGGTTGCGCAGTACCTCTATCAGCGTTTTTCTGCCTGAAAGCCCAGCGGTGGCCGTTCCGCTGGTGCTGAATTTGACCCTGTTACTCTGGGCTGGCTTGCCGTCATTTCTCAGTCTGGCTTTGTACGCAACGCTCTGGCACTGTGCCTGATTACTTGATCATTAACGTATGACGCTGGAGGCGTACCGTGAATCAGTGTCAGGCAGAGCAGATGTTCATCGATTATTTCCGCCAGTTAGGAGGTGGGTTTACGGCTGACAGTTTTGCCAGCCTGGGTGTTAAAGCTCAGCTGCGTTACTACAACAAAGGCGAGCATTTGATTGAGCAGGGCATTGCTGCGCCGCAGTTATACTTCCTTACTACCGGGCTGGTGCGTTACGTCAGTGTTTCGCCAGCGGGGAAATCATTCACCCAGAGCTTTGCGCAGGCACCGTCACTGGCGGGCTCGACCCGAGCGATGGTGGGGCAGACCCCGGCACTGTTTACGATTGAAGTGCTGGAACCGGTTATTTGTCTGGTATTTAACTGGGCTGAGTTTTTTAGTCGAATGAAAAGCCAGCCGGGTTTTCTGGAGAGTTATTGTGCTTTGCTGGAAACGCTTTTTATTGGCAAGGAAGAGCGTGAGAGCAGTTTTGTCCAGCTCAGTGCAGAACAGCGTTATCTGCAATTTATCGATCAGTATCCACACTTACTGCCACGTATTCCGTTGCAGTTTATCGCTTCTTACATCGGTGTAACGCCGGTTGCCCTGAGCCGGGTACGCAGAAGGCTGCAGCTATCGGAGCCGGGTTAGCGGGTATGTAGCGTTCGCTTCCAATGTTGTTGATTGAGTGTTTGATTTTAATTTTTTTATATGATAGCTATATGTGCTGTTTTTTGTGTATGTATAAAAAATCCAAGAATCGTTCACTCATCAGCGCATAAGGAATACCACGTTGAAACAAGCAGTTGCCGTACTTTCACTGTCATTATTGGCGTTTTCAAATACATGGGCTTATAGCCTGGATGAGCCATTGAATGTTGTTCAGGGGGAGCATAAAACCACCTTAAAGCTGGGAGAGTTACTGGAAAAATTGCCTAAACAGCAGTTTTCTGTTTACGACGAAGCGTACCATTCAGAAAAAAACTTCGAAGGATTTAAGCTTCGGGATATTCTCAAACTTAGTAATGTGGATATTAACCAGGTCAGTGAGCTGACTATTGTGTGTGCTGATGGCTATCGAGCCGTGATGGACATTGATGTCCTGACAAAATACCCAAATGCGGTAATCAGCTATCGCCAGCCTGGTGCGGAAGGGGATTTTGACCCGATTGTTGAAGGGAAAAAAATCGCTGATCCCGCGCCGTTTTACCTGGTCTGGCCAGAAAAAGAGACCTATGGCGTGTTCCCATGGCCGCATCAGGTGGTGGGCATTGATGTCTCTCTCAACAAAGACAAGTATGCCCATCTGACGCCAGCGGAAACGGCATCTGAAACGGTGCAACGCGGCTTTAAACTCTTTAAAGGCGCTTGCCTGGCCTGTCATTCTATTAACCTCACCGGGGGTGTTATCGGGCCGGAGTTGAATATTCCGATGAACATCACTGAATACCGTGAAGTGGAGTATCTGAAGAAGTTTATCCGTGACCCGGACAGCTTCCGTGCCCGCAGCCGGATGACGGGCCTGCCTGATCTGAGTGATCAGGACATTGAAGATGCAATCGCTTATCTGGGTTATATGAAGGATTTCAAACAGCTGGAAAAGGCTGAGTAAATCTGTACCAGCGGGCCGTACGCGGCCTGCTTTTCTACCCCCGTCTTATTAATCAGCCCGTTACCAGGCCGCTCTCAAACCGCATTAGCACCCTTCAATGACAGTTCCATGTCAGCTGCAGGGAGATAAAGTTTTCCCGCCCCCTGATCAGACGATGCTATTCAGCTATCGCCCGTTATCAGTCGTTCTCGGCTAACCCATAGAATTTCTCGGCCATTTGGCAATATATCCTCCGTTTTTTCCTGCCGCAAAGCTTCCCATACTGCGCCCATCGAATTCAGACAGACCACAGGTATTGATGATGAGTGCGTCAACCGAACAGGTTGCCAACACGCCGCGCCAGCAGTGGATGGCGGTGCTGGCCCGTGCTGATGCCAGCCAGCTTGAGGCCCGCTGGCAGGCACTGGCGTTACAGCCGGAGTATCAGTTTATTCGCCAGCCAGAGATCGGCCTGACCATGATACGTGGCCGGGTGGGAGGCAGTGGCAGCCCTTTCAACATGGGTGAAATGACCCTGACCCGCTGTGCGCTGCGGCTGGCCGGTGGCACCCTGGGTGTTGCCTACATTGCCGGGCGTGATAAGCAGCACGCGCTGACCGCCGCCCTGGCCGATGCCTTGCTGCAGGAAGCGACACAGCATGATCGTTTACAGGCTGAACTGATTGCGCCGCTGGCCGCTGAGCATCAGAAAAACTGTGTCGAGCGCGAGGCGAAAACCCGTGCCACCCAGGTGCAGTTCTTCACCATGGTGCGGGGGGAGGATGAATGACTGCATTAACGAAAGGCCTGCATACCGTCGATGCCGGATTACTGATTGGCGGGTTTGATGACCCGGTGCAGCAGTCGCAACAGCTGTTTCGTCAGTTGCTGACGGTCACCAGTGAGCCGGGCCGGATTGAAACGGTTACCGCAACATCGCAACAGCCCGACGGGCTGAACGTCGCCAGCTGGGCGCTGGCACTAAGCCTGTTTGATGCCGATTGTACGGTCTGGCTTAGCCCGTCTCTGGCGGCACAGCCGTCGCTGATCAGCAACCTGATGTTCCACTGTCAGACCCGACTGGTAGAGCATGCCGACGAAGCAGATTTTGCCTTCTGTAATGCCGCTGAACTGAACAGCCTGCAGGGTTTCAGTTTTGGCAGTGCTGAGTACCCGGCCACCAGTACCAGCCTGATTGTGCAGGTACCGGGGCTGTCTGGTGAACCCTGCTGGACCCTGTCTGGGCCGGGTATTGAAACGACGCGCAGTGTGCGTGTTTGTGGGCTGAGTGAGCCGCTGCAGGCGGAGCTTATCGACAGTCGTCACCGCTTTCCCAGCGGTATTGACTGCTTCTTCAGCTGTGCTGATCAGCTGATGGCGCTGCCGCGTTCTACCCAGATCACTATCACGGAAAAGGAGGCCTGAGCCATGTATGTAGCAGTCAAAGGTGGTGAGCGGGCCATCGATAATGCCCATGCCCTGCTGGCAGAACGTCGTCGTGGTGATCGTAAAGTGACCGAGCTGAGCGTGGCGCAGATTCAGAACCAGCTGCCACTGGCGGTGGACCGGGTGATGACCGAAGGCTCGGTATATGACCCGGAACTGGCGGCGCTGGCACTGAAACAGGCCAGTGGCGATGCGGTGGAGGCGATCTTTCTGTTGCGGGCTTATCGCACCACGCTGCCCCGATTTGGCTACAGCGAGCCGCTGGATACGGAAGCGATGCAGATTGAACGGCGCATCTCCGGCACATTTAAAGATCTGCCCGGCGGCCAGACCCTGGGGGCAACTTACGATTACACCCATCGGCTGCTGGATTTTAAACTGCTGGCCGAAGGGGAGCAGCCCACTGAGCTGGAAACCGATGATCGGCCACTGGAGCCCTGCCCACGGGTGCTGGAACTGCTGAATAAAGAGGGCTTGATTGAACCAAGCCCGAAAGCCGATGCGCGGCCCCGCGATATTACTCGTGAACCGGTGGATTACCCGGCGGAACGGGCGGTGCGGTTGCAGAATCTGGTGCGGGGCGACGAGGGGTTTCTGCTGTCGCTCAGTTATGCCTCCATGCGCGGCTATGGCGACAGTCACCCGTTTGCCGGTGAGATCCGCAGTGGTCGGGTGGCGGTGGAGCTGGTGCCTGAAGAGCTGGGTTTTCCGATTGTGGTGGCTGATATCGCCCTGACTGAATGCGAAATGGTGAATCAGTTTCATGGCAGTAAAACCGAGCCAGCGCAGTTTACCCGCGGCTACGGGGTCAGCTTTGGCTACAACGAGCGTAAGGCGATGACGGTGGCACTGATGGAGCGGGCGCTGCGCGCGGAAGAGCTGGGGGAGGCGGTGAACTATCCGACTCAGGATCAGGAGTTTGTGCTGTCCCACACTGATTGCGTGTCGGCTAACGGTTTTGTCTCCCACCTGAAGTTACCGCACTACGTCGATTTCCAGTCCGAGCTGGAGATGATCCGCCGACTGCGACGTGAAACTGCCGAGCGTGACGGACAAACAGAGGAGGCTGAGGTATGAGTCAGGCTGACGGTTATAACTTTGCTTATCTGGATGAACAGACTAAACGGATGATCCGCCGCGCTATTCTCAAAGCGGTGGCCATTCCTGGCTATCAGGTGCCTTTTGGTGGCCGTGAGATGCCATTGCCCCATGGCTGGGGCACCGGCGGTATGCAGGTGACCGCCTCGGTGATTGGTACCGATGACCGATTGAAAGTGATTGATCAGGGCGCGGATGACACCACCAATGCGATCAGCATCCGGCGCTTCTTTGCTCGCACGGCGGGGGTGGAAACCACCGAGAAAACCGCTGATGCCACGCTGATCCAGACCCGCCACCGAATCCCGGAACGGCCGCTGAAAAACGGCCAGATCCTGATCTACCAGGTGCCGGTGCCGGAGCCGCTGCGCTTTATCGAACCGCGTGATTCAGAAACTCGCAAGATGCACGCCCTGCGTGAGTACGGCGCGATGCAGGTCAAGCTGTATGAAGATGTGGCGCGCTTTGGCCATATCGCCACCAGTTATGACTACCCGGTGATGGTGAATGGGCGTTACATGATGTGCCCCTCGCCGATCCCGAAATTTGATAACCCGAAAATGGACCGTATGCCTGCATTGCAGCTGTTTGGTGCCGGGTTTGAGAAGCGCATCTACGCGGTGCCGCCGTATACCGAGGTGAAAAGTCTCGACTTTGATGACCACCCGTTCGAGGTGCAGCAGTGGGAGGGCAGCTGTGAAATCTGCGGCAGCGACCACAGCTTCCTCGATGAGGTGATTACCGATGATGCGGGCAGCAAGATGTTTGTCTGTTCCGATACGGATTACTGCCGTGAGCGACTGGCAGAACAGTCCGCAGCGACGACTGAAGAGGTGGCGTTATGAGTAACACGGCACAGACGCCATGGCAGGATATTGAGCCGCTGCTGAGTGTGCAGCAACTGAGCAAGTTTTATGCGCCGGGTAAAGGCTGCGGCGATGTCAGCTTTGATCTTTATCCGGGCGAAGTACTGGGCATTGTGGGCGAGTCGGGCTCCGGGAAGTCGACTCTGCTCAACAGTCTGTCGGCCCGGCTGGCACCGGACGCGGGCAAAGTGATCTATCGCAGCGAACAGTTCGGAGAGCTGGATCTGTATGCCGGAGAGGAGTCGCTGCGCCGCCAGTTAATGCGCTCCGAGTGGGGCATTGTGCATCAGCATGCGGCGGATGGTCTGCGAATGAATGTCAGTGCCGGGGCCAATATTGGCGAGCGGCTGATGGCCATCGGTGAGCGGCATTACGGCGATATCCGCGCTCGCGCTGAGCAGTGGCTGCAGGCCGTGGAGATTGACAGCAACCGGATTGATGACAAACCGGCACAGTTCTCCGGCGGGATGCAGCAGCGGCTGCAGATCGCCCGTAACCTGGTGACCCACCCCCGGCTGATCTTTATGGATGAGCCCACCGGCGGGCTGGATGTGTCGGTACAGGCGCGACTGCTGGATCTGCTGCGTACCCTGGTGGCTCAGCTGGGACTGTCGGTGATTATCGTCACCCATGATCTGGCTGTGGCCCGCCTGCTGGCCCACCGGCTGATGGTGATGCGCCGGGGCGAAGTGGTGGAAAGCGGCCTGACCGACCAGGTGCTGGATGATCCGCAGCATCCGTATACCCAGTTGCTGGTTTCCTCCATTTTGCAGAATTGATGTCCGCTGTACCTGGTTGCCTGGAGATGGAACAGGAGCGAGCTTGCTCGTGATCCAGCTGATCGCCAGCAAGCTGGCTCCTACAACCAGGTGCATAGCAATGAGAGTACAAACAATGACAATCATGATTGATGTACGTGGGGTGGAAAAATCTTTCACTCTGCATAACCAGGGCGGTGCCAGTTTCAGCGTGCTGGAAGGGGTGCAGCTGCAGGTGGTAGCAGGTGAGTGCGTTGTGCTGCACGGCCAGTCCGGTGCCGGGAAGAGCACGCTGCTTAAAGCGCTGTATGCCAACTATGCGGTCAGCAGTGGCAGCATTGTGTTGCGTGATGGTAATCAGGTGGTGGATATCACCACCGCTTTGCCGCGACGAATTCTGGCGCTGCGTGAACGTACAGTGGGCTATGTATCGCAGTTCCTACGGGTGATTCCACGTATCCCGACGCTGCAGGTGGTGATGCAGCCGCTGCTTGACCTGGGTGAAGATGAAGCGGTTTGTGAAGCCAAAGCCAGAGACCTGCTTAGCCGGCTGAATGTACCAGAGCGGCTGTGGAGCCTGTCGCCCAGTACGTTCTCTGGCGGTGAGCAGCAGCGGGTGAATATTGCCCGTGGTTTTATCGTTGATTACCCGATTCTGCTGCTGGATGAGCCGACCGCCTCGCTGGATGCGGCGAACCGTCAGGTGGTGGTGCAATTGATTAATGAGGCCAAGGTTCGAGGTGCTGCTGTGGTGGGGATCTTCCATGATGAAGATGTTCGTGAAGCGGTTGCTGACCGACTGGTTGATATCCGTGCTTTATAAAGCACGCAGTGGATAAGAGAACAGCGATGAAAAACGAACAGATTCTGACCAATGCCCGGCTGGTACTGGCTGACCAGGAGATCACCGGTACTCTGGTGATGAACAATGGTGTGATTACCGAAATCAGTGAAACGATCAGCACTGATCCACAGGCGGAAAATCTTAACGGCCATTACCTGGTGCCGGGGCTGGTGGAGCTGCATACCGATAACCAGGAGAAGTACTTCACCCCAAGGCCTAAAGTGGACTGGCCCGCCGAGATGGCAATGATGACCCACGATGCCCAGCTGGTCGCGGCGGGGATCACCACAGTGTTTGACTCAGTAGCGCTGGGCGATGTTATTGGCGACAGCACGCGGGTCGAAAAGCTGGAGGCCATGGTTGCGGCGATTGTTGAGTCGGAGCAGGCCGGGCGCAATCGGGTGCAGCATCTGTTGCATCTGCGTTGCGAAGTCAGCTTTCCTGGGCTGATGGACTTTTTCGAGCGCTTTATCGATACGCCGGGCGTCGGTCTGGTGTCGGTGATGGACCATGCGCCAGGCCAGCGCCAGTTCCCGGCGGAGAATATTCAGAAGTACCGTGACTATTATCAGGGGAAATATAGCCTCAAGGATGAACAGATGGATGTATTTATCGTCGAACAACAGGCTAACAGTGCTGAATTTGCGGATCGCTTTCGCCGCACCATCTGTGCCGCCTGTGATGAGCGGGGTATCGCCCTGGCCAGTCATGATGATGCCACCCTGGCCCATGCCGAGGAGTCTGCCAGCTTTAATATGAAGGTGGCAGAATTTCCGACCACCATTGAGGCGGCTCAGGCTTCGCACCGGCTGGGCTTGAAAGTGCTGATGGGTGCGCCGAATGTGGTGCGTGGGGGGTCTCACTCCGGTAATGTGGCGGCTCATGCGCTGGCACGACTGGGCTGTCTTGATATTCTCAGCTCGGATTACTATCCCTCGTCGTTGCTGCAGGCAGCGTTTAAGGTCGCTCAGCTGGATAATGGCTACGACCTGCCACAGGCGATTGCGCTGGTGACGGCTAATCCGGCTCAGGCGGCCGGGCTGGATGATCGTGGCACGCTGGCGGTGGGAAAACGGGCGGATCTGGTGGAAGTGAAACCGGATACGGCACTGCCGCTGGTGGAGCGGGTCTGGTGTGCGGGTAAGCGGGTGTTTTAATGCGTATCCGCGTCGCGTCAGGCCCTGTAGGAGCGAGCTTGCTCGCGATTGTGCCGCGGCCTGTTCTACGAGTGAACTCTCGTTCCCACGCTCTGCGTGGTAATGCATATATATCTAAATGGACTGAACATGAGTGGAACACTGTTTTATCTGGTAGGTGCCTCAGGCTCGGGTAAAGACAGCCTGTTAACCGGTTGTCGGGCGGGCCTGTTACCGCAGCACCGTTGCTGTGTGGCGCACCGTTATATTACCCGCGCGCCAGGCATTGGCGGTGAGAATCATATTCACCTGACTGAAGCGGAATTTGCTCAGCGTAGTCAGCTGGATATGTTTGCTATGCAGTGGGACTCTCACAGTTATCGCTACGCTATCGGCAGTGAGGTTAATAGCTGGCTGGATCAGGGTGTCAATGTGATCGTTAACGGCTCGCGTGAATACCTGCCCCAGGCGCTGACGCTTTACGATGAGCTGGTACCGATTCTGGTGGATGTAAACAGCGAGCTGCTGCGGGACAGGCTGGTGCAGCGGGGTCGGGAAACACCGGAGGAGATCGAGCGGCGTCTGGCCCGTCATGCGCAGCTGGTGCAGACGATGCCTTCGCACAGCTTTCGGGTGGATAACAGTGGTCCGCTGGAAGATGGAGTGGCAGCACTACTGGATATTGTGATCAGTCAGGGCTGGCAGCCAGCGGTCTGACTTGCCAGTCAGCAGCGACAAAAAACCCGATCCATGTGATCGGGTTTTTATGTTCTGGGCGTGGAGAACTTACTGGGCGTCGAGCGACTGGCCCTGAGTGCCCTTGCTGCCCGGTCCCATCAGGAACAGGTACAGCGGCATAATGTCGTCCGGGGTCGGATTGGTCGTTGGTGGCTCACCGGGGTAGGCGGTGGTGCGCATATTGGTGCGGGTGGCACCGGGGTTAATGCTGTTCACCCGGATATTGCTGATGCCATCGACTTCATCGGCCAGCACCTGCATCAGACCTTCGGTGGCGAACTTGGACACCGCGTAGGCCCCCCAGTAAGCACGGCCTTTACGACCTACACCGGAGGAGGTGAAGATCACCGAGGCATCGTCGGACTCTTTCAGCAGTGGCAGCATGGCCTGGGTCAGCAAAAAAGCGCCGTTGACGTTAATCTGCATCACCTGCTGCCAGGTGGAGGCGTCATAGCCGTCAATCGGGGTGCGCAGGCCGAGAATGCTGGCGTTGTTCAGCAGGCCATCGAGACGGCCAAATTCCGTTTCCAGCTTGGCGGCCAGTTCCTGATAGTCGTGCTCGGAGGCACTTTCCAGGTTCAGTGGTACCAGCGCAGGCTGAGGGTGCCCGGCGGCTTCGATCTCGTCATAGACCTGTTCCAGTTTTTCCAGCGTGCGGCCCAGCAGCACCACGGTGGCACCGGCAGCGGCATAGGCTTTGGCCGCTGCGCGCCCGATACCGTCACCAGCACCGGTTACCAGGATTACACGGTCTTTAAGCAGTTGTTCGGGGGCTTGATAATCGTACATGGCAAAGCGACCTTATCAGTCCAGTGAATAGAGTGAGTTTAGCAACGGCAGCAGTTCATTGCCGTGCGTGATGATGTGATCTGCCTGCCAGCTGGCAACGCTGTCGCTGGCATCAATATAGCCGTAACCGGCCGCAACTGTGCGCATACCGGCCCGGCGGCCCGCTTCGATATCACGGATATGATCACCGACGTAAACGCAGTGCTGCGGGCGAGCGTTGATCTGACGGCAGGCCATAAACAGGGACTCGGGGTCCGGCTTGCGCTGGTTGACGTGGTCCGGGCAGATTACGCTGGCGGCGCGCTCAGTCAGATTCAGCCCTTCAAGCAGCGGGCGGGTATACAGCTCAGGCTTGTTGGTGACGATGCCCCAGGCGATACCCGCGCTTTCCAGTGCCTGCAGAGTGCTGTTGAGGCCGTCAAACAATACCGTGTCCACGGCCAGATGGCTGGCGTATAGCGCGAGCATGCGCTGGTGCAGACGGTCGAAAGACGGATCATCCAGGTTCAGCTCAAAACCGGCCTGCACCATGGCGCGGGCACCGGCAGATACATGGCTGCGCAGGGTAGCGTAGTCCATCGCAGGCTGGCCCTCTTCAGCCAGCAGGGCGTTAAGGGTCCAGTGGAAATCCGGTGCGGTATCGAGCAGGGTTCCGTCCAGATCAAACAGCACAGCATCCAGTGCAGCAGCCATGGGTGTTACTCCGGTTTTTCCGTGGCGATCATGTAGTTCACATCCAGATCGCGCGGGTTCAGGCGGTAAGTTTTGGTCAGCGGGTTATACACCAGGCCGGTCAGCTCGGTGGAGCGCAGGCCGGCTTCGCGGATCCAGTTACCCAGCTCGGAGGGGCGGATGAACTTGTCGAAATCATGGGTGCCGTTGGGCACCAGTTTCAGTATCTTTTCCGCGCCGACAATGGCAAACAGGTAGCTTTTCGGGTTGCGGTTCAGGGTGGAGAAGAACAGCTTGCCGCCCGGTTTTGTCAGTTTTGCGCAGGCGCGAACGATGGATGAGGGGTCCGGTACGTGCTCGAGCATTTCCATGCAGGTGACCACGTCGTAACTGCCGGCTTCCTGTTCAGCCAGCTCTTCCACCGTAATGCGGCGATAGTTTACTTTTACGCCGCTCTCCAGCCCGTGCAGTTTAGCCACTTTCAGTGGCGCTTCGCCCATATCAATACCAGACACCTCAGCGCCACGCTGGGCCATGGATTCTGACAAAATACCGCCGCCACAGCCGACGTCCAGTACCTTTTTGCCCGCCAGCTGGCCGATGCGGTCGATAAAGCTGACACGCAGGGGATTGATATCATGGAGGGGTTTAAATTCGCTGTTGCGATCCCACCATTTGTTTGCCAGTTCTTCAAATTTGGCAATTTCGCTGGGGTCGACATTCTGGCTCTGGGACTGGCTCATGGTGCGCTACATCAATCAGATTGAGGGGCGGCTATTCTAGCACTGGCGCCAGGGTGAGGACAGAACCAGAGGCGTTGCCCGTTAATTCCATAGTCGTGTCATGGGGATGTGCATAGAGGCGTGCTTATTTTTCCAGTGTGGTATACTCCCCCGGTTGAAAATTCAGGCGCTTAGCGCCGTAATGCCTGGAACCTGGGGTAGCCAATACGCATGGGTGATCTAGCTAAAGAGATTCTGCCGGTAAACATCGAGGACGAGCTAAAACAGTCCTACCTCGACTACGCAATGAGCGTAATTGTCGGGCGTGCCTTGCCGGATGTACGAGACGGTTTGAAGCCAGTACACCGCCGTGTGCTATTTGCCATGGACGAACTGGGTGTTGACTGGAACAAACCCTATAAAAAGTCGGCACGTATCGTCGGCGATGTAATCGGTAAGTATCACCCGCATGGTGATAGCGCCGTTTATGAAACGATTGTCCGGATGGCGCAGGATTTCTCCATGCGCTACATGCTGATTGATGGCCAGGGTAACTTTGGTTCCGTTGATGGCGACTCCGCTGCAGCCATGCGATACACCGAGATCCGCATGGATAAGATCTCCCATGAGATGCTGGCGGATCTGGACAAAGAAACGGTTGATTTCGTGCCGAACTATGACGGCAGCGAACAGATGCCGGACGTACTGCCAACACGCATTCCGAACCTGCTGGTCAATGGTTCCTCCGGCATCGCCGTGGGCATGGCCACCAATATTCCACCACATAACCTGACCGAAGTCGTTCGCGGTTGTCTGGCGCTGATTGAAAATCCTGAACTGGATTGTGATCAGCTGATGGAATATATCCCGGGTCCGGATTTTCCGACCGGCGGTATTATCAATGGCCGTGCGGGTATTCTGCAGGCGTATCGTACGGGCCGTGGTCGCATTTATGTCCGCGCCAAATACCACATTGAAGAAGACAGTAAAAACAAGGCAACAATTGTTGTTACTGAGCTGCCTTACCAGCTGAATAAAGCGCGTCTGATTGAAAAGATTGCTGAGCTGGTAAAAGACAAGAAGATCGAAGGCATCACCAATCTGCGTGATGAATCCGATAAAGAAGGCATGCGTATTGCCATCGAATTGCGTCGCGGCGAAGTGCCGGAAGTGGTGATGAACAATCTGTTCACCCAGACGCAGATGGAAAGCGTGTTCGGTATCAATGTGGTGGCGCTGGTTGATAAGCAGCCACGCATCCTGGATCTGAAATCCCTGCTGGATAACTTTATCCTGCATCGCCGTGAAGTGGTCACGCGTCGTACGGTGTACGAACTGCGTAAAGCCCGTGAGCGTGGTCATATCCTGGAAGGTCTGGCGATTGCGCTGGCCAACATTGATCCGGTGATCGAAGCGATCAAAACCTCGCCGACCCCGGGTGAAGCCAAAGAACGCCTGCTGACGACACCGTGGCAGCCAGGTTCTGTGGTCGACATGCTGGAGCGCGCCGGTGAAACCGCCTGTCGTCCAGATGAGCTGGATGCTTGCTTCGGGCTGGTAGATGGGTTGTACCGTCTGTCGCCGACCCAGGCTCAGGCGATTCTGGATCTGCGACTGCACCGCCTGACCGGGCTGGAGCACGAGAAGCTGATCAATGAGTACAAGGAGCTGCTGGAGAAAATTGCCGAGCTGCTGAAAATCCTTGGTTCTCATGAGCGGCTGATGGAAGTGATCCGCGAAGAGCTGGAAGTGATCCTGGAAACCTACGGTGATGAGCGCCGTACCGAGATCGTTGCCAGCCGTCAGGATCTGACCGTGGCAGACCTGATCACCGAAGAGGATATGGTGGTTACCATTTCCCACTCCGGTTATGCCAAAACTCAGCCGTTGACCGACTACCAGGCCCAGCGCCGTGGTGGTAAGGGTAAAGCGGCAGCCGCAGTGAAAGACGAAGACTTCGTTGAACATCTGCTGATTGCCAATACCCACGATACCATCTTGCTGTTCAGCAACCGTGGCAAAGTGTACTGGCTGAAAGTGTTTGAAATTCCGCCTGCAAGCCGTACCGCCCGTGGCCGTCCGATTGTGAACATTCTGCCGCTGGCAGAGGGTGAGCGTATCACCACGATTCTGCCACAGCCGACCATTTCCAAAGGTGGTTGCCTGGTTGATAGCGCTGAAGATATTGAAGCGGCGGCAGTTGAAGCGGCTGACGGCGACGATAGTGCAGAACAGAGTGCAGAACACAGTACTGATGTCGATGACCTGTCGCCGTATGTCTTTATGGCAACCGCGAACGGCACGGTGAAGAAAACACCACTGACGGCATTCTCCCGTCCACGTACCAGCGGCCTGATTGCGCTGGGGCTGGAAGACGGCGATACCCTGATTGGTGCAGCCATCACCGATGGCGGCAATGACATCATGCTGATGACATCGGCCGGTAAGTCGATGCGCTTCGAAGAAGAAAAAGTACGCCCGATGGGCCGTACTGCTCGCGGTGTACGTGGAGTCAAGATGGATGACGGTGTGCAGGTGATCTCGCTGATTATCCCGCAGGAAAACGGCACCATTCTGACCGCCTCTGAGCGCGGCTTCGGCAAGCGTACAGCAGTGGACGACTTCCCATGTAAAGGCCGTGGTGGTCAGGGTGTGATTGCCCAGCAGTGCACCGACCGTAATGGCCAGCTGGCGGGCGCCGTACAGGTGTTCGACGGTGATGATGTAATGTTGATCAGTGATCGTGGCACCCTGGTACGTACCCGCACCGAAGAAATTTCAGTGCTGGGGCGTAACACCCAGGGGGTAATGCTGATTCGCGTTGCCGAGGGTGAAAGCATGGTCGGTATTGCCCGAATTGAAGAGCCCGATGACGAGGACGTACTGTCTGAGGAAACTGAGGCTCAGGGCAGTGAAGATCAGCCGCAGGATGACGGCGACACGGCTGACACAGCCGCTGAAGAATAATGACAACGCGGCCTCTTGAGGCCGCTTTTTTATCTGCTTTTACAGGGTGTAGTGAGAGTCATGACACGCAAGTTTAATTTCAGCGCAGGCCCTGCGGGTCTGCCGGACGATGTACTGTTACAGGCGCAAGCGGAACTGCTGGACTGGCACGGTAAAGGCCTGTCCATTATGGAGATGAGCCACCGCAGCAAAGAGTTTGTTTCTGTGGCCGAGCAGGCCGAGCAGGATCTGCGCGAGCTGATGGCAATCCCGGACAACTACAAGGTGCTGTTTCTGCAGGGTGGGGCAACCAGCCAGTTCTCCATGCTGCCGATGAACCTGCTGGGTGCATCCGGTAAAGCCGATTACATCGATACCGGTGTCTGGTCGAAAAAGGGTATCAAGGAAGCACAGCGCTTTGGTGATATTCATATCGCAGCCAGCACAGCGAGCAATAACTACACCAGCGCCCCGGCTCAGTCTGAGCTGAACCTGCGTGACGGTGTTAGCTATGTTCACTACACACCGAATGAAACCATTGGCGGTGTGGCTTTTGATTACATTCCTCAAACAACTGCGCCGCTGGTGGCGGATTACTCCTCCAGTATTCTCAGTGAAACCGTAGATGTCAGTCAATTTGGGGTGATCTACGCCGGTGCACAGAAGAATATCGGCCCGGCCGGTCTGACACTGGTGATCATCCGTGAAGATCTGCTGGGCAATGTCCAGGCGGGTGCACCGAGCATGTATGACTTCAAGCTGCATGCTGATAACGACTCTATGCTCAATACTCCGCCAACAATGGCCTGGTACTTGTCCGGGCTGGTGTTCCAGTGGCTCAAGGGGCAGGGCGGTGTGGAAGGTATTGCTGAGCTTAACCGACGCAAAGCGGCCAAGCTGTACGGCTTTATTGATGGTAGCGACTTCTATGCTAACCCGGTGGCGCTGGCTAACCGCTCATTGATGAACGTACCGTTTACTTTGGCAGATAGTGCACTGGATAAGCGGTTCCTTGAGCAGGCGGAAGAGGCGAACTTGTTGAACCTCAAAGGTCATCGTTCGGTCGGCGGTATGCGTGCCAGCATTTACAATGCGGTACCTGAAGCAGCGGTGGATGCACTGACTGACTTTATGGCGCAGTTTGAACGTCAGCACGGTTAATCAGAGGGGCGCTGCATGAGTAATCAGGAACAGGAACTGGGCGTTCTGCGTCAGCAGATTGATAGCATTGATAAACAGATGCATGAACTGCTGAACCTGCGAGCGACCTGCGCTCAGCAGGTGGCAGAGGTCAAACAGAAGTATCAGGGCGTTCAGGATGCGGTGTTCTATCGCCCTGAGCGTGAAGCCCAGGTGTTGCGTGCCGTGATGGAGCGCAACCCGGGCCCGCTGGATGACAAAGAGGTTGCACGGTTGTTCCGTGAGATCATGTCGGTCTGTCTGGCGCTTGAAGAGCCGATGAAAGTGGCGTTCCTGGGGCCGAAAGGCACCTTTACTCAGCAGGCGGCTTTGAAACACTTTGGTCAGGCGGCACAGTCGCTGCCGCAGAATTCACTGGACCAGGTATTCCGGGAAGTGACGGCAGGTAATGCCCACTACGGTGTAGTGCCGATTGAAAACTCCACCGAGGGTGTTGTCAGCCATACGCTGGATCTGTTCCGTCAATACAATCTGCAGATCTGTGGTGAGGTCGAGCTGCCGGTGCATCAGCACCTGTTACGCAAGGCGGGTGATAGCGTTGAGGTGGCACGAATCTATGCTCATCCACAGGCCTTTGCTCAGTGCAATGGCTGGCTGGAACAGGTGCACCCGAGCGCTGAGCGGATTGAAGTCAGCTGCAATGCTGACGCGGCTCGCCGGGCTGCTGCTGATACCAGTGGCAGTGCGGCGCTGGCCAGTGACATGGCGGCGGATTTGCATAACCTGCAGATGGTGTCGCGTAATGTTGAAGATCAGCCCGACAGTGTGGCGCGCTTTCTGATTATCGGTGATCAGGATGTCGGTGCCAGTGGCGAAGATAAAACCTCGATTCTGGTTAGCGCACACCATGAGCCCGGTGCCCTGTATCAGCTGCTGGAGCCGTTTAACCGCGGTAAAATCAGCCTGACGCGGGTGGAAACGCGCTCAGCCCACAATGCCTGCCTGTTCTATATCGATTTTGAAGGCCATTGTTCTGATGACAATATCCGGCCGATCCTGCGTGAGCTGGAAGCAAACAGTGTTGAGCTGAAGCTGCTGGGCTCTTATCCACGCTGTGTGCTTTAAGCAGACAGGGTGACGGCAATATCAACGGGCAAGGCAGGTGCAGAGTGTGACAGATACCGTTCAACAGGTGTTGATACTGGGGTTGGGGCTGATTGGTGGCTCCCTGGCTAAGGCATTACGGCAGCGTAACTTCTGCCCGCGGGTGGTGGGCTACGATCGCAATGTGGCGGAACTGGAAGCCGGTGTCAGCCTTGGTGTTATTGATGAGGCGGCACTGGATCTACCGGCAGCGGTGACCAATTCGGATATTGTCGTGCTGGCGGTGCCAGTCAAAGCGATGGAAACGGTACTGGCACAGATTACGCCACACCTTAAACCAGGCGCTCTGATTACCGATGTAGGCAGTACCAAAGGCAATATTATCGCCGCAGCACGGCCTATTTTGGCCGGGCAGCTGCATCGTTTTGTGCCCGGTCACCCGATTGCGGGCTCGGAAAAGAGCGGTGTTGCCGCGGCTGATGGCGATCTGTTTCGTCATCATAAAGTGATTGTCACACCGCTGGTGGAGAATTCTGCCGCCGATGTGCAAACCATCTCCCGGATGTGGCAGATTACCGGTGCTGAAGTGCTGCAGATGGAGATTGATCGCCATGATGAAGTGCTGGCGGCCACCAGCCATCTGCCACACCTGCTGGCGTTTTCGCTGGTGGATACTCTGGCGCGGGAAGAAGACAGCACTGAAATCTTCCGCTATGCGGCCGGTGGCTTCCGTGATTTTACCCGGATTGCCGCCAGTGATCCGGTGATGTGGCGTGATATTGGTCAGGCTAACCGGGACGCCATACTAAAACAGATTGACCGATTCAGTGAAGGGGTGAGCAAGTTGCGCACCGCCGTCGCTCAGGGCGATGGTGAGACGATGACCGGGATCTTTACCCGGGCACAGTCCGCACGGCAGCACTTCTCACGTATTTTATCTTCGACAGCGTATGCGAATACTATGACTACTAACGACGTTACCTTTCATGTGCAACCCGGTGGCAGTGCGAATGGCACTATCCGTGTACCGGGTGATAAATCGATCTCTCACCGCTCCATTATGCTGGGTGCGCTGGCCGACGGTATTACCGAAGTCAGCGGTTTCCTTGAGGGTGAAGACAGCCTGGCAACGCTACAGGCGTTCCGCGATATGGGTGTTGTGATCGAAGGCCCGTATGAAGGCGAAGTGAAAATATATGGTGTCGGCCTTAATGGCCTGCAGCAACCACCGGGCCCACTCTATGTAGGTAACTCCGGTACTTCAATGCGTCTGCTGTCCGGCCTGCTGGCGGCACAGAGCTTTGATACTGAGCTGACTGGTGATGCTTCGCTGACCAAACGACCAATGGCTCGTGTGGCAGATCCGTTGCGCCTGATGGGCGCGGTAATTGAAACGGCAGAAAATGGCCGCCCACCGATGAAAATCAAAGGTGGCCAGCCACTCAAGGGCATTCATTATGATATGCCGATGGCATCGGCTCAGGTGAAATCCTGCCTGATGCTGGCGGGCCTGTACGCTGAGGGTGAAACCTCGGTGACGGAACCGGCTCCGACCCGTGACCATTCCGAGCGGATGCTGCGTGGCTTCGGTTATCCGGTCGCCCAGCAGGGTAACCTGGTGACGGTGGAATCTGGCCATAGCCTGAGCGCTGGCAAAATTGATGTGCCGTCGGATATCTCTTCTGCAACGTTCTTTATGGTGGCGGCGGCGATCTGTCCGGGGTCTGATATTACCTTGCAGCATGTCGGTATTAATCCGACCCGTATCGGCGTGATCAATATCCTGCAGCTGATGGGTGCGGACCTTGAGTTGCTCAATGAGCGTGAAGTCGGCGGTGAGCCGGTGGCGGATATTCGTGTTCGTTATGCGCCGCTTAAAGGCATCCATGTACCGGAAGATCAGGTGCCGCTGGCCATTGATGAGTTCCCGGCGCTGTTTGTGGCAGCGGCCTGTGCTCAGGGCCAGACGGTTGTGTCTGGTGCTGAGGAGTTGCGGGTGAAAGAAAGCGACCGTATTCAGGCGATGGTTGATGGTCTGAAAATTCTGGGTGTTGATATCGAAGGCACTGCTGATGGTGCCATCATCAACGGTTGTGAAGCTTTCGGGGGTGGCGTTGTTGAGAGCCATGATGACCATCGCATCGCGATGGCATTCACCATTGCTTCATTACGCGCCCGTGAAGCAATTACGGTGAATGAGTGCGCCAATGTCGCCACATCGTTCCCGGTGTTTGTTGAGCTGGCGCAGCAGGTCGGTATTAAAGTCACCAAGGAAGAAAAGTGATGACCACTGAAACGGGTATTGTTGCACCGGTCATTACCGTTGATGGACCGAGCGGCTCAGGTAAGGGCACATTGTGTAAATTGCTGGCGGAAGCGCTGGGCTGGAACCTGCTGGACAGCGGTGCGCTGTATCGACTGGTCGGGCTGGCGGCAAAACACCACGGTGTCGCGCCGGACGATGAACCGGCACTGGTGGTACTGGCAGCACATCTGGATGTGCAGTTTATTGCTGAAAAAGACAAAGACCTGCGCATTATTCTGGAAGGCGAAGAGGTGACTAACGCCATTCGTACTGAGGAGGCCGGTAGCTGGGCATCGAAAGTCGCTGCCATTGGCGCGGTACGCGATGCACTGCTGGAGCGCCAGCGGGCGTTTGCCGAAGAACCGGGCCTGATTGCCGATGGCCGGGATATGGGAACGGTCGTTTTCCCGGACGCCGGGTTGAAAGTTTACCTGGATGCGAGCGCAGAAGAGCGTGCCCATAGACGTTATAACCAGTTGATTAGCAAGGGGGTGGATGCTAGTCTTCAGACAATATTAGAGGACATTCAAGCCCGCGACGCACGTGATATGAACCGTGCTGTCGCTCCGCTGAAGCCCGCATCTGATGCCGTTATCCTTGATAGTACGCAGTTGTCGATCGACGACGTTTTAGCGGCTGTGCTAGAGCAAGCCAGACATTCAGGTCTACGCTGACGCGACCGGCTCACATATTGCGAGGATGGGACTGATCATGAGCGAGAGTTTTGCCGAACTATTTGAAGAAAGTCTGAAAGAGCTACAAATGGCACCGGGTGCCATTGTCAGTGGCGTTGTCGTGGCGATTGATGGTGACTTTATCACCGTACATGCCGGGCTGAAATCAGAAGGCGTTATTCCGCGAGATCAGTTCCTGGACAGCAACGGCGAATTAACTATTGCCGTCGGGGATGAAGTTCGGGTTGCACTGGAGGCCGTTGAAGATGGCTTTGGAACAACCCAGTTATCCCGTGACAAAGCGAAGCGGGCGGAAGCCTGGGCTGTACTGGAAACAGCCTTTAGCAACGATGAGATCGTTAAAGGCAGTATCATCGGTAAAGTCAGGGGTGGCTTTACCGTTGACCTCAACTCCATACAGGCCTTCCTGCCAGGCTCTCTGGTTGATATTCGGCCTATCCGCGACACTGCCCACCTCGAACATATCGAACTCGAATTCAAACTGGTTAAGCTGGATGAGCGCCGCAATAACATTGTGGTGTCCCGTCGTGCTGTGCTGGAAGCAGCTTACTCTGAAGAACGCCAGAAGCTGCTGGAGTCCATGGCGGAAGGAATCACGCTTAAAGGGGTGGTGAAAAACCTGACCGACTATGGTGCCTTTATTGATCTGGGTGGCATCGATGGCTTGCTGCACATTACTGATATTGCCTGGAAACGGGTCAAGCATCCCAGTGAGCTGCTGACGGTGGGGGATGAGATCGAGGTTAAGGTGTTGCGCTTTGATCGCGAACGCAACCGTGTTTCGCTGGGCATGAAACAGCTGACCGATGACCCATGGACAAGCCTGATGCGTGAGTACAGTGTTGGCACCCGGGCGCCTGCCCGAGTAACCAACCTGACTGACTACGGCTGCTTTGCTGAAATTACCGATGGCATTGAAGGGCTGGTGCATGTCTCCGAAATGGACTGGACCAATAAAAACGTTCATCCCTCGAAGATGGTCCAGGTCGGTGATGAAATTGAAGTCATGCTGCTGGATATTGATCATGAACGTCGGCGTATTTCGCTGGGCATGAAGCAGTGCCAGCAAAACCCATGGCAAGCCTTTGCCAGCAACCATAACAAAGGCGATCACTACAGCGGTGTCATCAAATCGATTACTGATTTCGGTATCTTTATCGGCCTGGATGGTGGCATTGATGGCCTGATCCACCTGTCTGATCTGAGCTGGGAACAGGGCGTTGAAGCCAGCGTGAAGGATTTTAATAAAGGTGACACGGTTGAGGCCGTTATATTGTCTGTTGATCCAGAGCGTGAGCGCATAGCACTGGGTATCAAGCAGCTGGAGGAAGACCCGTTTAGCCTGTTTGTCGCTCATTCAGCGAAAGGCAGTGTGGTAAAAGGGATTCTGAGTGAAGTGACTCAACGTAGTGCCACAGTACAGCTGGCCGACGGCGTGGAGGGCACACTCAAAGCGGCTGAAGCCAGCCTTGAGCGGGTTGAGGATCTGACCCAGTTGTTACAGGTTGGCGCTGAGCTTGAGGCCATGGTTGTTATGGTCGACCGGCGTAACCGGGGTATCAGCCTGTCGGTTAAACAGATGACTAAGCAACAGGAACAGCAAGCGGTTGCGGCGCTTCGAGAGAAGCCCGCCGAGACTGCCGGACCAACCACCATTGGTGACCTGATCCGGGCGCAGATGAATAAAAACTCACGCTGATCAATGGGTCAGTGCGGGTAAGCCGAAGGCCTGCCGTTGGCGGGGAAAATAATAACAAGGTGTAGAGAAAGCGGGACAGAATGTCTGGAGGGAAGACCATGACCAAGTCAGAACTGATAGAACGCCTCGTTGACAGGCACGAGCAGCTGTCGGTCAAAGATGTTGAATTGGCCGTGAAAACCATGCTTGATCAGATGACCGAGTCATTATCACATGGTGATCGGATAGAGATTCGGGGTTTTGGCAGCTTCTCGCTGCACTACCGTGCTCCTCGGGTAGGACGTAATCCTAAAACTGGCGAATCTGTTTCGTTAACGGCAAAATACGTTCCGCACTTTAAGCCAGGCAAAGAGTTGCGCGAACAGGTTAACGATAGCCTGCTGGAGTATTGAGGCTGGTATCTGCCTGATTCTCGGGTACAGAATTTATAGGGCCACTGACGGGACTGTGGGTGGCCATCCGTTAATAGCTTGATGAGAAGGGGCCATTTCACGTGCGTTGGCTGAAAACACTGATTGTAGGGGTACTTTGCGCGGCAATGCTGCTGGTAGGGATCCTGTTTACTATTCATAACACCCAGCAAGTAATGATCGACCTGGTGGTTGTTCAGCTTCCTGAAGCGAGTCTTTCGCTCTGGTTGATTGCATTCCTGGGGTTAGGTGCTGTGTTTGGCGTTGTTCTGAGCGTCTTTACGGCACTGATATTGCGTACCCGTCTTGGTGCTGCTCGTCGTCGCTTCACTACAGCTCAACGTGAGCTTGATGAGCTGCGTACCGCGTCACTGAAAGATGCCGTCTGAGCTGCAGAATTATTATCTGATAGTCCCGCTATTCTTCGCGATCAGTATTGGCTGGTGGCTGGGAAGGCGGGAGCGTGCGAGGCCGCCGGTGCGGCCTGGCGCTGATCTTAGCCAGGAGTACTTTGCTGGTCTGGATTATCTATTAAATGAGAAAGTTGATGAAGCGATTGAGAGCTTTATCCGCGCGCTGGAAATAAACTCCGATACCATTCCTGCCCATCTGGCGCTCGCCAAACTGTTTCGTCGTAAAGGTGATGTTGATCGGGCGATCCGCATGCATCAGAATCTGCTGGCAAGGCCTGACCTGACCCACGATGACTCCTTACGCGTGCAGATGGCGCTGGCTCGCGACTATTATGCCGTTGGTCTGCTGGATCGAGCTGAGAACCTGTTGCTTGAAATTATCCGTCAAAAGCCACCGGCTAAAACACGCTGCAATGCACTGTCCCTGCTGATTAAACTCTATGAAAAAGAAGGCGAGTGGGCGCAGGCATTGCTAACGGCTGATAAAATGGAGCCGGACGAACAGCGTGAATTTCGGGTTGAGCTGGCACACTACTGTTGCGAGCTGGCACAGGCTGATATTGAAGCAGGTGACAGCCGTCAGGCCCGCCAGTACCTCAAGACAGCGGCCAGCTATGATGATGGCCAGGTACGGATTTTTTTGCTTGAAGCCCGCCTTGAGCAACAGCAGGCGCGCTGGCGTCAGGCGATCAAGAGTTTTAAAAAGGCCCATGAACGCGATCCTCTGTTTATCCGGGAAACGATTGCCGAGCTGCAGGTTTGTTATGCTGCGCTGGACCAGTCGAAGGACTGCGTTAAATACCTTAAAAAGCTGATGGCTGAGTCCCCCTCTACCTCTGCCATGCTGGCGCTGGCAGAGCAGATACGTGATCAGCGTGGCAGCTATGCGGCGGGGAGCTATATTACTGAAGAGCTGAAAAAGCGGCCCTCAGTCAAAGGCTTTAATCGCCTGATGGACATCCATATTGGCGATACCTCCAGTGAAGACGGTGACGATGGCCAGAATCGACTGCAGGTATTGCGTGGTTTGACGGGCCAGCTGGAACTGAGTAAACCCGTGTACTGTTGCAACAGCTGTGGCTTTTCCGGTCGCTTGCTGCACTGGCACTGCCCGACCTGTAAACGGTGGGGAACAACCCGGCCGATTCAGGGCCTTGAGGGTGAATAGCAGTCTGTTTTTATATAACCAATCTGAGACAAAGAGAAGCTGAATGAGCGTTGATTTGAACCGCGTAATTGTTGCCCTTGATTATGCTGACCAGCAGGATGCGCTGGCGATGGCTGAGCGTCTGGACCCGAACCGGTGTCGGGTGAAGGTGGGTAAAGAGCTGTTTACACGCAGTGGGCCTGCGGTTGTTGAAGCGCTGCACAGTAAGGGTTTTGAAGTCTTTCTGGACCTGAAATTCCATGATATTCCAAACACGACGGCAAAAGCGGTACGTGCAGCGGCAGAGATGGGGGTCTGGATGGTGAATGTTCACGCCTCGGGCGGTCGGCGGATGATGGAAACGGCCCGTGAAGAACTGGAGCAGGTTAATGGCAGTAACACATTGCTGATCGCAGTGACGGTGCTGACCAGTATGGAACGTTCAGATCTGGCAGATATTGGTCTGGATATTGAACCGCTGGAACATGTTAAGCGATTGGCTCAGCTGACTGAGCGTAGTGGACTGCACGGGGTTGTTTGTTCAGCGCAAGAAGTTGCGCCACTGCGTGAAACGATAGGTCAGGACTTTAAACTGGTAACGCCGGGTATCCGTCCGGCTGATGCTGAGGTTGGCGACCAGAAACGCATTATGACGCCAGCGGATGCATTGACGGCGGGTAGTGACTACCTGGTCATTGGTCGACCTATTACCCGTGCAGCCAGCCCGGTTGAGGCGTTGCAGCGTATTGAGACGGAAGTTCAATCTGTATTGACTTGATAAGCCCGGATTCTCTGCTAAAACTGAAAGGCTGACTACATGATGTAGTCAGCCTTTTTCATAACAGGAGAACACAAGGATGAAGACTCCAACGTGGTTTGGTTCGGTACTGGTCATCTTGCTACTGTCATTGTCGTCATTGAGTTGGGCAGAGCCAGTGAACATCAATACCGCAACGCTGGCAGAGTTCACCACTCTGCGCGGTATTGGGGAGAAAAAGGCACAGGCAATCGTGTTGTACCGGACGGAAAAGGGCGGCTTTGGCTCCATTGACGAGCTGTTGAATGTCAAAGGCATTGGCCCTGCCACCTTGTTGAAAAATGAGCAGCGGCTCAGTATTGGTGCTGTTTCTACCGCACCGGCCAGCGCTGGCTTAACTGAGTAAGTTGATCAGGTAAAGAGTTGTAGCTGTCGGCGATTTTGCAGCGCGGTACCCGCAGTCGCAAAATCGCTGGTTCTGAATCACCCAAGCGACCCCTTTCTTATTCGTCGGCTGTCAGCCTCGCATCACATATGCCAGTGCCAGCGGGATCACCGCCAGGCTGGCAATATTTCCCAGCAACACAATTGAGGCTACCTGATGGGGTTCCTGCTGGTAACGCTCGGCTACCATATAGTTGAGCACTGCCGGAGGCAGCGCGCCGAACAGTAACAGATAACCAAACTGGGTGTTGTCCAGCTGTAGCAGTGGTTGCAGAGCAAAGGCCAGCGCAATGCCACTGAGAGGGCACAGCAGCGCGCCCAACGCGCCGATTCGCCAGTGGCTAAAGTCCACGTAAGTCATCCGTACGCCCAGCGCAAACAGCATCAGTGGGATCGAGATCTGGCCCAGCATATCAATGAAGGTGTAAATGGCCGGTGGCATGGTCAGACCGGAGAAACTCCAGCCAATACCTGCGATTGAAGCCAGGATCATCGGGTTACGCAACACCACTAACAGGTTGCTGCGGTGATCAAGCATGTAGATGCCAACGGTAAAATGCAGCATATTCTCGACCATGAACAGCACAATGGCTGCAGGCAGTGCCTGTTCGCCAAAGGCCAGTACCACCAGTGGGATGCCCAGGTTACCGCTGTTATTAAACATCATCGGTGGCAGAAAGGTTTTCAGGTTCAGCTTTAGCAGCAGGGCAAGCGGCCATAGCAGCAAGCCTGAACCCAGTACAATGGCTGTGGCCCCCAGTGCCAGATGGCTGAAATCGGCCAGGTTGAACGACTTGGCCGACATCACGGCGAAGATCAGTGCCGGGACAAAAATATCCAGATTCAGTTTGTTGGGGATGGCCATCTCTGGCCGGTGACGACGGGCATAAAAAAAGCCGGTCAGCACAATGGCAGTCAGTGGGAAAACTGTCTGGAAGATTCGCTCCAGCAAAGACAGTGTGGTGGCATCCATTCAAAACTCCTGACGCAACAACCAGATAAAAAACGCCTCCATCAGTGCCCGAGAGACGGGTGGGCGGATGGAGGCGGGTGGAAAGCGTATAGCGTAATAGCGCCAGCGTCTATGGCACTGCCATAGCGCGTTACTGGTATTTTTTACCCGTTGGTACAACCAGCACGGGTACAGTTGCCTGGCGGTTCACCTGATGCGGAGTATGACTGTGATGGCCGATGCGATTCTCGTTACCCATCACAATCAGATCGGCTTTAGTCTGTTCAGCGACCAGCAGAATGGCATCGGCGTGGTTTCCTTCCTCGATTCTGAACTCAACCTTAAGCTCGGGTGTTTCAGGCAGGCTGCTCAGTTCATCCTGACAGAACTCAGCAATACGGCTCTCCATCTGCTTCTTGATCTCGTTGATGCCTTCGTCGTGCATCTTTTTGACGATCTCTTCCGGCAGGTAGTTCTGGATCAGTGCACGACCCAGTTCACCAACTGGCTCGATAACGTGCAGCATAATAATGCGAGCATCATTGGCAATGGCTTGCTGAACAGCCTGGCGGAATACCGGGCGGGTGTGTTTGCCCAGTGAGGTGGTGTAGAGAATCGTATTTACTTCAGGAAGTGCCATGGTCATACCCTCGTTCAGATAATCGGGCCTGAGACTGCAGGCCCGATCGTTAATCCATCAATCTGGTAGTGCTGGCACTGTTCAGTGGCAGCAATGCTTGTGTTTGTCTGTTTTACCGATGCCCGGATTGAAGCTGTTGGTCGGGTCCAGTTGTTCATAGAACTCACTGAGCTGGGCTTCAGCCTCATACAGGTGGCCGACGTTATGTTCGGCCGGATACTTGGCACCTTTGGTTTTAAGCAGGGCCAGCATCTGTGCTTTGATTTTTTTCGGGTCCGCCCCTTTTTTGACGATGTAATCCTGGTGGAATACATGACACAGGAAGTGGCCGTAATACAGATTAGCGATCAGCTGTGACTGTATCTCTTCTGGCAGTTTTTCTACCCAGTCAGCGTCATTGCGGCGCAGGGCGATATCCAGCGCCAGAATGTCTTCGACGTCGCGGTCATGCATAACCTGATAGCGGATAGCTGCCCCGGCGGCTGCAAATCGGTTGAGGTAGGCTTTTTTGGCTTCGTCGTCGGTACAGCTGAAGAAACCGCCTTTTTCGTTCCCTTCGCCATCGATACCAAAGGTTTCATTCAGGTAAGCACGCGCTTCGGTAATGCCCTCATCGCTCATCTTCAGCATCAGGTGATGTTCGTACTGGTCACGCCACCGCAGTAAGCGCTTAGGCAATGCCTGAGGCCATAGCTGGCTGAACAGCTGCATCGCTTTGTCCGGGATGTTCTTTGGCAGGAAACTGATCTTGTTCAGATAGGCTGTCATGGTGCCTTTGAGTGAAAACAGTTTCGGTAATGGGTCCGTGCCCAGCTTGTCGATCATCACCAGTACATCTTTACCGTACTTCTCCGAGATATTGAAAATATCACGGTGCATATACTCGGCGACTTCCGGCAGCTGCTGGAAGCGGGACAGGATATCGCGGCGCAGCTGAGTCAGCTGCTCCGGACTGTTGGTGCCGATATAGAACACCTGCTCCTGCTGGGCAACCGGGTAGGTGTCCAGTCGCACGGCAAACACGGCTACTTTACCGGCACAGCCGCTGGCTTCGTAAAGGCGGCGTTTGTCGGCATTGTAACGCGCCGGGGTATCGGCATCGACATCGCGCAGGCGCTCTGAATACTCCTGGTCGGACGCCAGTTTGCCAGTGTCCTGGACATCACTGTCAGTGAAATTACCCTGTTCTAGATTGGCCAGAATCTGTTCCGGACTGTCGCCAAGGTTGTCGATGCCCAGGTGGTTCACCAGTTCCAGTTCACCTTTTTCATTGAGCTGAGCAAACAACGCCAGTTCAGTGTATGCCGGGCCACGTTTGACCAGTGCGCCACCGGAGTTGTTGCACACACCGCCGACAATAGAAGCACCGATACAGGAAGAGCCAATCACAGAATGGGATGCGCGGTTCAGGGGTTTGAGCATTTTCTCCAGCGTGAACAGAGTGGCACCAGGAAAGCTGAGAATCTGTTTGCCGCCATCAAGCAGTTTGATCTGATTGATACGGGTGGTATTAAGGATCACGATGTCGCGGTCGTAGTCGTCGCCGTTAGGGGTCGAACCTTCGGTCAGGCCAGTATTCGCTGCCTGCATAATCAGGATCTTATCCGCCGCTACACAGGCTTTTACGATTTGCCACTGTTGCACCAGACTGGTGGGGAATACAACACACAGGGCATCACCTTCGCCTGAACGGAAGCCCGTCCGGTAGTGTTCGGTCTGGTTGTCGTTTACCAGTACGTTGGGTTTACCGACGATATCGGCTAACTGATCAATAAAGCTGTTTTCAGACATGTGTATATACCGGGATAAAGTGTGACCACCCTGGGCCTCTGGTCAGGGGCGCCTTGCGACTGGCAGTGCCGGTATCCGGCTTATAATAAGGGGGCGCGGGTGGCTGGAAGCAAGTTATCAATGGCCGCTGAGGCCTGTTGATAACCGGATTTAAGCAGTGAGCAGGTCTGCTGTTGGTGACAGACCTGCTCACTTTCAGGCTGATCAGCCGTAGGCGGTGGCAGGCAGCCACAGTACCAGCTGTGGCCAGAAGACCAGAATCATCAGGCCGAGCAACTGCAGCAGGATGAATGGGATTACACCCTTGTAGATGTCGGACAGTTTCACATTCGGTGGGCAGACCCCTTTAAGATAGAACAGGGCAAAGCCAACCGGCGGTGTCAGGAACGATGTTTGTAGGGCCATGGCGACGAGCATCACAAACCAGACCAGTTCAGGATTGTCCACCACACCATATCCATTGATATCCAGCCCCAGAGCCGAGATAACCGGTGCCAGTAGCGGCAGGATAATCAGGGTGATTTCAATCCAGTCGAGGAAGAAGCCCAGCAGGAAGATGACGCCCAGGATAAAGAACACGATACCGTATTCACCAAACGGCAGACCGGTCAGGAAGGACTCGATCAGCTCATCACCACCCAGCTCGCGCAGTACCAGAGCGAAACAGGTTGCGCCGATAAAGATGGCGAAAATGTAGGCGGTGGTATTCATGGTACCGCCTACGACTTCTTTCAATACCTTGAAGTTGAAGCGGCGGTTATAGGCAGCCAGTACGGTTGCACCAAATGCACCGACACCGGAGGCTTCGGTCGGCGTGGCGACACCCGCAAAAATCGAGCCCAGAACCACAAAGATTAACAGCAGGGTTGGGGTGACCGCTTTCATGACATTAAAAAATGCTGCCATGGTAATGGGTTTGGCATCTGCAGGAATCGGCGCAGCAGACGGCTTGAAATAACCGACCGCCAGAATGTACACAATGTACATGCCACCCAGCATCAGGCCGGGGAACACCGCGCCCATAAACAGATCACCCACCGACAGTCCCAGCTGATCAGCCATGATCACCAGCATAATGCTTGGCGGGATCAGAATACCCAGGGTACCGGCTGAGGCGATGGTGCCCAGCGCCAATGGCATGGAGTAGCCCTGTTTGGTCATGGATGGCAGTGACATCACAGCCAGCAGTACCACGGATGCACCGATAATGCCGGTGGAGGCCGCCAGGATGATGCCAATCGCGGTTACCGTAATAGCCAGGCCACCACGAACACGACCAAACAGTTCCTGCATCGACTGCATCAGACGTTCAGCGACGCCGGACTTGTCCAGCATGATGCCCATAAAGATAAACATCGGCAGGGCAACCAGTATCCAGTTGTCCATGATTTTGTACAGGCGGTTAACCACCAGGCCCAGGGTGGTGTAGTCCAGCCCGGTCATCGTATCCAGATAGATATCTGCCAGGTAACCGATACCGGCAAACAGTACACCAATACCACCGAGTACCCAGGCAACCGGGATGCCGGTAAACAGTAATGCGATGAACGACAGGAACATCGCGATTACAAGAATTTCATTTATATCCATTAACGCTCTCCTCGCAGCAACAGCGTGGTATCACGGATCAGGCGTGAGATCACCGCTAGACCCAACAGGCCAAAAGAGACCGGAATAACGCTTTTTATCAGCCAGCGCCAGGGCAGTCCGGATGGCGCAGAGGAGTGCTCGTTGATGCGCCATGCGTCGGCGACAAAATCGAGGCTGTGCAGGAAGACCACACCAACAAATGGCAGTACCAGAAACAGAATGCCGATAATCTCAACCAGGTGTTTGGTACGTGCCCGCAGGCGGGAGTAGAACAGATCAACCCGGACATGGGAGTTGGTCGTCTGAGCATAGCTCAGGCCGAACATCACGCCGGTAGCGTAGAGATGCCATTGCAACTCTTCCAGCATGATCAGGCCGCTGGAGAAACCTTTACGCAGGATAACCTGCAACATAATTACCAGTACCAGCAGTACGTAGACCCAGGCGACGCTCATGCCAATCCGTTGGATAAAGCGGTCGATTCCGTCGGCTAAAGGTACCGCAGGCAGTTTGTCGTTTTCAGTCACTGGAAGACCCTACCCTGATTTAATAACTGTGTGTGTGACAGGAGGCGGGAAAAGGCGACCGGGTTGCCCAGGTCGCCTGAGGGGAGGCCGTTACTTAGCGTTGAGCACGCGGCAGGAAGGCATTCGCTTCCCACAGGTTGTAGCCTTCACGGAACTGGCTCATGTCATCCCATACTTTCTTGAAGAAAGGGTCTGTGGCTGTTTTTTCTGCCACGACTTCATCCCACTTGGACTGGAAAGTGTCCAGCATGGTCTGATTCCAGTAACGGATTTCGACGCCGTTTTCTTTGGATTTCTTCATGACATCGAACTGCATCGCTTCACCTTCGGCGATGGCATTGGTCATCGATGCTTTACAGGTGTTTTCGACGATCGCATGCTGACTTGCGGACATTTTGCCCCAGGTGTCTTTGTTGACCAGCAATTCAAAGACGGTGGCCTGCTGATGCCAGCCAGGGAAATAGTTGTATTTGGCGATTTTGTGCAGACCCAGACGCTGATCGATCGCTGGCTGAGAGAATTCAGTCGCATCAATTGCGCCTTTCTCCAGCGCGCCGAAGATTTCACCCCCTGGCAACTGTACGGTACCAACGCCCAGTTTTTCCATAACCGAAGCACCCAGCCCGAAGAATCGCATGTTCAGACCTTTCAGATCTTCAGGCTTATCGATTGGTTTGTTAAACCAGCCGGACGTTTCTGGTGAGATGATGGCACAAGGGATTACTTTAACGTTGTAGCCATTGCTGTCGTACATTTCCTGGTACAATTTCAGGCCGTTACCGTAATACATCCATGCCATGTATTCACCGGCTTCAGGGCCGAACGGTACGGCGGAGAACAGTGCTGCGGCTGGGATTTTACCCTGCCAGTAGCCTGCAGTGGCATAGCCAGAATTGACCTTGCCAGAAGATACGGCACCCAGAATTTCTGGTGGGCTAACCAGTTTGCCCGGCTCGTAGATCTTCATTTTGATCTTGCCATCAGACATCACTTTGAGCTGTTCAGACACCCATTTGATCGGGGTGCCCAGTGCCGGCAGGTGAGTACCGAAGGCAACCGGGGTTTTCAGCAGCAGCTTGTCAGCAGCAACCGCAGCGGTGGATACAGAGAGTACAGCAGCGGAGATAACGGCAGCAGAGAGCGCAGACTTCGCAAAGGTTTTCATACACATCCTTACAGACTAGTTGTTGTTATATCAGTAACGGAGCGGGCAACAGGTTCGGGCTGTTACGCTCATCTCCTATGTATCATCAGCATTGGTCATACCAATTTACCGACTGGATGAGAGGCTACTTTATTTATTATCTGAACAATCTGTCAAATATTTTTTTACTGAGCTTAGGAGATATTGACTGTTTTTCCTTACAACTTTAAGGCAATAATCAATGCTAACCAGGTCAAAACCTGTAAGGTTACAACGGTCAGCAATTGCGATCGAATGTTCAATAAATGGGCTTTTCGTGGTCGTGAAAATTATAGTATGATTGGTCATACCAATTTGCTTTTGGAGTTATTTTAAATGGCATATCAACGGGTTAGGCAGCCGAAGATATCGGATGTGATTATGCAACAGCTTGAGGAGATGATCCTGGAGGGTACTCTCAAGCCGGGTCAAAAACTGCCACCCGAGCGTGAACTGGCAAAAGAGTTCGAAGTTTCCCGGCCGTCATTGCGTGAGGCGGTACAGAAACTGGCGGCCAAAGGGTTGTTGATCAGCCGGCAGGGAGGGGGGACTTATGTGTCGGAAGATCTGGGTGGCTCATTCTCTGACCCATTACTGGATCTGTTTCGTACCCACCCTGAGGCGCAATACGACCTGCTGGAATTTCGCCACGCGCTGGAGGGGGTGACGGCCTACTACGCTGCCATGCGTAGTACCCAGGCGGATAAAGAGGCGATCCGTAAATGCTACGAAACGCTGGAAACTTACCATGCGACCAAAGCCTTTGATAAAGAAGTGCAGGCCGATGTGGATTTCCATCTGTCCATTGCTGCTGCGACCCACAACATGGTGCTGTTGCATATGATGCGGGCGCTATTCAGTCTGTTAAAGCAGCATATCTGGGAAAACCTGGAAAATATTTACCCCAAGCGCGGCCACCGCGACAAAATTCACCACCAGCACGGGTTGTTGATGGATGCCATCATTGCTGGCGATCCGGAAAAAGCCAAGCAGGCCGCCCATGCACATCTGGCCTATGTCGAGGATGCATTACTTGAGCAGGGTAGAGAGAACTCCAGAGTAGAGCGCTCCCTGCGCCGCTCGGAAAACGTGAGTAATCAGCCCTGACTTCTACTCGGTTATGCCGTCCTGTGTCGGTTCGGGGTCAGGTCGGCATGGAGCCTGTGTTGATATGCTGTGCAGTCCTGTGTTGAATTGAAGCGCTGTCAGCGTTTCGACATCTTTTGTATATAAACTACAAGCATACCAACTGATCCGGTCGTAACGTTGGTTACTTTGTGCTCTGCTGGACAATAAATCGGCATTTTTGTAGTATTACTACAAAGAGGGATACGGTATCTCAGCAGGGCACTAAAAGTGCCAGTTTTAAAGCCATCACAAGACATGGCCAGATACCGGGAATGGACGGCAGCGTAAACTCAGAGTGGAGAAGGCAACGTGCAAGATTTTATTGAAGACATTGATCCCGTTGAAACGCAAGAGTGGCTTGAAGCATTGGAGTCGGTCGCTAAAAGTGAAGGCGATGACCGTGCAAAGTATATTTTGCGTAAATTGGGTGAGCGCGCTTCTGATATAGGCGTAGATATAGCAGACACACTGACGACGCCTTACCGCAACACTATCGCACCCCGTGACGAAGCCCGGATGCCGGGTGATCTGTTCATGGAACGTCGTATCCGTTCCTTTATCCGCTGGAACGCCATGGCGATGGTGATGCGTGCCAACGATAACGATGACGGCCTGGGTGGGCATATCTCGTCCTTCTCCTCTTCCGCTACGCTGTACGATATCGGTTTCAACTATTTTTTCCGTGGTAACGATGGTGATCAGGACGCTGACATGGTGTTCTTCCAGGGTCATATCGCGCCGGGCATTTATTCCCGTGCCTACCTGGAAGGTCGTCTGACTGAAGAGCAGATGGATAACTTCCGTCGCGAAGTCGATGGTAACGGTCTGTCTTCCTACCCGCACCCATGGTTGATGCCTGATTTCTGGCAGTTCCCAACGGTATCGATGGGCCTGGGTCCCATTCAGGCGATCTACCAGGCGCATGTTATGCGCTACCTGTCTGCCCGTAGCCTGATCAATCGTGGTGACCGTAAGGTCTGGGCGTTCCTGGGTGACGGCGAGTGTGACGAGCCGGAATCTCTGGGTGCGATCTCCCTGGCGGGTCGTGAACAGCTGGAAAATCTGGTGTTCGTGATCAACTGTAACCTGCAGCGTCTGGATGGCCCGGTACGTGGTAATGGCAAGATCGTCCAGGAGCTGGAAGGTGTATTCCGTGGTGCTGGCTGGAATGTTGTCAAGTGTCTGTGGGGCCGTCACTGGGACCCTCTGTTTGAAAAAGACCACAAAGGCCTGCTACAAAAGCGCATGAACGAAGTTTGTGACGGTGAATTGCAGAACTACAAAGCCAATGGTGGTGCTTACACCCGCGAACATTTCTTCGGCAAATACCCTGAGTTGCTGGAAATGGTCGCCGACATGACCGACGACGAGATCATGAACCTGAACCGTGGTGGTCACGACCCTTACAAGGTGTTCGCGGCTTACCAGCAGGCGATGGATCACAAAGGCCAGCCAACGGTTATCCTCGCGCAGACGGTTAAAGGCTACGGCACCGGTAAATCCGGCGAAGCCAAGAACGACACGCATTCCATGAAGAAAGTCGCGATCGACGATCTGAAGGACTTTCGTGATCGCTTCAATATTCCGCTGTCTGATGACCAGCTGAAAGAAGTACCGTACTACCGTCCATCTCCGGATTCTCCAGAGATGAAGTACATGCAGGACCGTCGTCAGAAGCTGGGTGGTTACTACCCGGTACGACGCACCGAGTTTGAAAAACTGGAAACGCCGGCACTGGAAGCCTTCGCCAGCAGCCTGAAAGAGAGTGGCAAGCGTGAACTGTCGACTCAGATGTCGCTGAACCGTGTGCTGAGCACGCTGGTGAAAGACAAGAATATGGGCGAACGTGTGGTGCCAATCGTGCCAGACGAAGCGCGTACGTTCGGTATGGAAGGTATGTTCCGTCAGCTGGGTATTTACACCTCTGAAGGCCAGCGCTATGTACCGCACGACGCTGACCAGATCATGTTCTACAAAGAGTCCAAAACCGGCCAGATTCTGGAAGAAGGGATCAACGAAGCCGGTGCGATGTCTGCGTGGATGGCGGCAGCGACCTCCTACGCAAACAACAACTGCACCATGGTGCCGTTCTACATCTATTACTCCATGTTTGGTTTCCAGCGCATCATGGATCTGGCCTGGGCGGCCGGTGATATGCAGGCACGCGGTTTCCTGATCGGTGCCACCTCGGGCCGTACTACGCTGAACGGTGAGGGTCTGCAGCACCAGGATGGTCACAGCCACCTGATGGCGCAGATGATCCCGAACTGTGTGTCCTATGACCCGACTTACGGCTACGAGCTGACGGTGATTGTGCAGGACGGCCTGAAGCGTATGTACCAGGATCAGGAAAACCGGTTCTACTACATCACTACGCTGAACGAAAACTATGCTCACCCAGCCATGCCTGTTGGTGCTGAAGACGGCATCATCAAAGGTATGTATCTGCTGGAAGAAGGCAAAGACGCTGAGAAGAAAGTGCAGCTGTTTGGCTGTGGCGCTATTCTGCGTGAAGTGCGTGAAGCGGCAGTGATTTTGCGTGACGAGTACGGTATTGAGTCTGATGTCTGGAGTACCACCTCTGTCAACGAACTGCGTCGCGATGCGCAGGCTGCAGAGCGCTGGAACATGCTGCACCCTGAAGCAGAAGAGCGTACCTCTTACCTGCAGGACTGCCTGAAAGACCGTCAGGGTCCGGTGATCGCCTCTACTGACTACATTCGTCTGTATGCTGATCAGCTGCGCCCTTATATGGACCGTACTTTCAAGGTGCTGGGTACTGACGGCTTTGGTCGTTCTGATACGCGCAGCAAGCTGCGTGAATTCTTCGAAGTGAACCGTTATTACGTCGTTGTTGCTGCGCTCAAAGGGCTGCAGGAAGACGGTCTGGTAGAGCGTTCCGTTGTCGCGAAGGCCATTCAGAAGTTCAACATCAATCCTGATAAAGCAGCTCCCTGGACTGTTTGATCGGCTGAGTGAACAACTGACAGGTTTAGATAAGAGGATTCTACTGTGACTACGATTAACGTTCCTGATCTCAGCGGTGCATCTGATGTAGATGTGGTTGAGGTGTTTGTTGCACCAGGCGATACCGTTGCTGAAGGCGATGCGCTGATTGCGCTGGAAACCGACAAAGCGTCCATGGAAATTGAAGCGGACAAAGCCGGTGTCATCGGCAAAATTCTGCTCAACGAAGGCGATACCTGTAATGAAGGTGACGTGATTGTTGAGATCAAAGCGGGGGCGGGTGCTGCGGCACCTGCGCCTGCAGCCGAAGCGGCACGGGTTACGCCGGTTGCTGTGGCTGTAGCACCGGTAGCAGCACCGGTTGTTGCTGGTGGTGTTGAGAAAGTGATGGTGCCGGATCTGTCCGGTGCCACCGATGTTGATGTGATTGAAGTACTGGTGAAAGCCGGTGATCAGATCAACGAAGGTGATGGCCTGGTTGCGCTGGAAACAGATAAAGCATCGATGGAGGTACCTGCACCAGTAGGTGGCACCGTGATCTCTGTTGCCATCAATGAAGGTGATACCTGTAACGAAGGCGATCTGTTGCTGGAGCTGCAACTGTCAGGGGCTGAAGCGGCCGCTGCAGCAGCAGTGTCGCCTGCTCCTCAGGCTGCTCCGGTTGCCGCTGCACCTGCAGCGCCAGCACCGGTGGCTGCATCAGTGGCAGGTGGCGATGAAGACGTAAACGTACCGGACCTGTCCGGTGCGACTGACGTCGATGTAATTGAAGTACTGGTCAATGTGGGTGATGAAGTCGCTGAAGGCGATAGCCTGATTGCGCTGGAAACTGACAAGGCTTCTATGGAAGTGCCTGCGCCGAAAGCCGGTGTGGTCAAATCCATCAAGATCGAAGAAGGTAGTAGCTGTAATGAAGGCGACCTGATTCTGGTGCTGGAAGTGAAGGGTGCAGCACCGGCTCCTGTCGCGGCACCAGCGCCGGTTGCTGCAGCACCTGCGGCCCCGGTTAAAGCGGCTGCGTCAGCGCCACAGGCTGTTGCTGGCAAGCTGTCTCCAGCTGAACTGGAGAAGAAAAACAAATCTGTACACGCTGGTCCGGCTGTCCGTGGCCTGGCCCGCGAGTTTGGTGTTGATCTGGCTGAGGTTAAGGGCACGGGTAACCGCTCCCGCATCCTCAAAGAAGATGTCCAGGCGTATGTGAAGCAGGCGCTGAAGCAGCTGAAGGAAAAGCCTGCCGCAGCAGCGGTTACCGGTGGTAGCGGTATTCCGGCGATTCCAGAGATTGATTTTAGCAAGTTTGGCGAAATTGAACTGCAGAAACTGAGCAAGATCGGCAAACTGACCCGTGACAATATGTCCCGCTGCTGGCTGAACATCCCGCATGTAACTCAGTTTGATGAAGCTGATATCACCGAGCTGGAAGCGTTTCGTAAATCAATGAAAGATGAAGCGGCCAAAGCCGGTGTGCGCCTGACGCCGATGCCATTCATGATTAAAGCGGTTGCCAAAGCACTGGTTGAGAATCCCAAGTTCAATGCTTCTTTGCATGCGGACGGTGAACACATCGTTCTCAAAAAGTACGTGAACATCGGTATCGCTGTTGATACGCCAAACGGTCTAATGGTGCCAGTGATCAAAGATGCTGATAAGAAAGGCATCTACGAGCTGTCTCAGGAAGTGATCGAACTGGCGGGCAAAGCGAAAGATCGCAAGCTCAAGCCAAATGAGATGCAGGGTGCCTGCTTTACCATCTCCAGCCTGGGTGGTATCGGCGGTACCGGCTTTACGCCGATCGTGAACGCGCCTGAAGTGGGTATTCTGGGTATCTCCAAAGCAGATATCAAACCGCGCTGGAATGGCAAAGAGTTCGAACCACGCAATATGTTGCCGTTGTGTCTGTCTTACGATCACCGCGCAATTAACGGCAGCGATGCAGGTCGATTCCTGACTTACGTAAACGCATTGCTGAGTGATATCCGTCGTCTGATGCTGTAACACTGGCGTCGATGGCATAGTCGCTTGAGTGGGCTGTAAAGCCCACCTGGGCCGCTGTTACCGTTTTATTGGAACTGGTTTCCAGTCCCTTGGCTCAGGCATCTTCGGATGCCTTTTTTTTTGGTTTTTTTGGCCCGCTGCATGTCACAATATTGCTCACACTTAAATTATTCATGAGACTTGGATTGCTCGATGCGTTTAACACTTAATGGACTTCTTGATGAGCAGGCTGAATCACTGAGCGAGCCTCAGCAGCGCTTTCAGCAGTTGTGGCAGCAACTACAAGCCTGTCAGCAGGACTTTGCTGGTTTTGAAGCTGATATGGAGGCAATGGTTAAGCAGTATCAGCAGGAAATTATTCCTCTGGAAAAAGAGGTGGTACCGGCGGCCGAGTTATTACATCAGCGTCTGATGGTATTATTCACCCGGAAAAGTCTTGCCCACTGGCACCGTGAGGCGATGATTGACTGGGCTCAGCAGTTAATGGCTCTGGCACAGACATTTGATCGGGAAACGGCTGACCGTATGCTGGCGTTTTACCAGCAAATGATTGCTGAGATGAGTGGTATCTCGCTGGAAGAACTGCAGAGCGAATGGCGCGAGCAGCTTGAACGCGAAGAGGAGAGGCGGCAAGCGTTTGAGAAGCAGGCGAAGGCTTTCTCTGAATGTTATGGCGATATGGATGAGGACGAGCAGGTTTCAGCGTTCTTTAAGGATTTGGGTATAGCGCCAGAGCCGGTTGATGAGCCTTACCAGTCCCCGCTTGATCTGGATACATATATTGACACCGGTGCCGGTGCGAAAGCTGACCCGGATGTTAACGTTGTATCGCCGCAGCAGTTGATGCGTAAGTTGTTCAGGCAGGCAGGCAGGCAGCGCAAGCGTTACATCCGGACCGGGAAACCGATGAGTCACGCAAGGCAGAGAGACAGGATTTGATGGTTAGCCTGCTTAAAGCCAGGGACGAAAACGATTTGATGACGGTACTGGGTCTGCATGCTGAGCATGTTGCAGGTGAATTGCCGCAAGCGGAACAAGAGCTTGAAGCGCTGTGTACATTGTTTGAAGCACAGCTGGAAGAACATGAAGGTCAGTCTGAAAGCTGGATTTATGAGGACCCGCTTCGGGCTACGGTGTATGAAAAACTGTACGATGCTGATCCTTCAGTCCGGGATCGGAATATGGCGATAGCGAAGTTTGAGGTCCGCGATCAGGCTGAAGGGATGGCCGATCTGGCAGTGAGTATTCCTAATCTTAAAGTGCTGAAAAATATTCTGCGTGATCGCGAGACTATATTGGCTGAACAATCTCGGTATGACTGGTAGGTTTTGGGGCTATAAATAAGCATTGTGGCTATCAGTGCGGACGTTGAGGCTGAGCTGATTCTTCAGCTGTTGTCGCTGAATAGCCACAATGAGTCAATAGTGGATGATCAGGCTTGGGCCTGAGGAAATAACCATAGACTCAGTTTTTCCTATCCAAAACCAGGTGGTCTATGATTTTTCTTATGTTATAAGTGGCGAGTAGCCAGACCTATCATAAGAGAGAGCCCGACCATGCACTTTACCCTCAAGCAGTTACGCTATTTCACTGCCGCTGGTGATATGAGTAGCGTCACCCGTGCCGCGGAAGCACTTCACGTCTCCCAGCCTTCTATCTCGTCGGCCATTATTCACCTGGAAGATGTCACCGGTTTGCAGCTGTTTGTGCGTCATCACGCTCAAGGGTTGTCGCTGACGCCATCAGGGCAGCAGTTTATCTGCAAGGCCAAACACCTTCTCGGTGAAGCTGAAGGGCTGGCTCAGTACGCCAATACGCTGGGGGAAGAGGTGTCGGGCTCACTGAAAATTGTCGGCTTTCCCACCTTTACTCCGATTCTTGTGCCGGGTTTGATCAAAGCCTTTATGGATGCTTATCCGGCGGTGCGGATGCAGTGCGATGAGATGCACCAGAAAGATATTATTCAGGGCCTGACCGATGGCCGTTATGAACTGGCGCTGACCTATGATCTGCAGATTCCGGCGGGTGTAGAATTTGAGCCACTGATCGAGTTTCCACCCTATGCAGTGCTAGGAGAGCACCATCCACTGGCGGACCGGGATGAAGTGTCGCTGGCGGAGCTGGCGGAGTACCCGATGGTGGTACTGGACTGGCCGATGAGTCGGGAATATTTCTTCTCGCTGTTTCTCAGTCTGGAACTGGAGCCCAACTTTGCCTATCAGGCGCAGTCTACCGGTATGGTGCGTGGTCTGGTGGGGAATGGCTTTGGTTACTCGCTGTTTAATACCCCGATGGTGAACAATCTGGCGCTGGATGGCACCGAGCTGCGGGCCATTCCTCTGAAGGAGAAGCTGCGCCCGCTGCGGATGGGCATTGCTCGCCTGTCTCAGTTCCGCCTTACCCCTGCTGCAGAGGCATTTATCAAGAGCCTGGAGAAGCAGATCAAAGAGGAAACCACCACGGTATTCCACGATGCCCGTTTCTTTAAAGTCTTGCCTGAATCCAGCTGACCCGTAGCAGGTGATTATGGTAGCCGAACGGAGTGCTGTTTTTTGCTGTTTGGATCAAAAAAACTGATCCAGTCTGCAAAATAATAATATTTTACAAATGTTAGCGTGATTTCTAATCTGTCCTGTACACCCGGGTTCAATCCTCATCGCCGGTGTTTCAGGGCCGGTGTTCTGCAATAAGCTCTCGGCTACAGGCCGGGCACCAGAGTAGAAAATGAACGCTAATAACAAGAAAGTACTCAAAACAGTTCTACCCTGTGAGGCGCTGGATGCGAGCGAATTTAGCGCTTTGCTCCGATTCTGTGCTATTCGAGAAATCAGCAAGGGCCAGCGACTGGTCGCCGCTGAGCTGGCCGGTAAGGTGGCCATTCTGTTGACCGGCGAGGTTGAACAGAGCCTGCCGGATAAACGATTGCGACTCTGTGCGCCGGTGCTCTATAGCGGCATAAACAGTCTGCTGGGTGAAGCAGACATTGAGGGCCAGGGCTGCGAAGCGCTGAGCGACAGTATACTGTTGCTGCTGGAACCGGCCGCGCTGCAGAGCTGGCTGATCGGTTCCGCCCAGACGGCTGCTCTGGGCACCTGGCTGCTGCAATTGGCCACAAAGCGCCGTCAGGCCGCCAGCCAGACGGAAACGGTGATAACCACCCGTCGTGAAAAAGATCTGCTCGGTGAGCGCGATGTACCCCAGGGCGCGTACTACGGTGTCCAGACGCTGCGCGCAGTCGAAAATTTCGCTATTACCGATATCAAACTGCATCACTTCCCGAAACTGATCAACGCGCTGGCGATGGTGAAAAAAGCGGCCGCCCGTGCCAATAATAAGCTGGGCCTGCTGGATGATCAGCGCACCGCAGCGATCAGTCAGGCCTGTGATGAGATCGTCGCGGGTCAGTGGCATGAGCACTTTGTGGTGGATGTGATTCAGGGCGGGGCGGGCACGTCCACCAATATGAATGCCAACGAGGTGATCGCTAACCGGGGCCTGGAGCTGATGGGCTACGCCCGTGGCGACTATGCTCAGCTGCACCCTAATAACCATGTCAATCTGTCGCAATCCACCAATGATGCCTACCCGACAGCCATCCGGCTGGGGATTTTGCTCAGTCACGATGAGTATGTAAAAGCGCTGTCTGGCCTCTGCTACGAGATGAAGCAGAAGGCGGTGGAGTTTGCCGATGTGGTGAAGATGGGTCGTACTCAGTTACAGGATGCAGTGCCGATCACTCTGGGTCAGGAGTTCGATGCCTGGTACTTCACCCTCAAGGAAGATATTGAAGAAGCCAAATCGGTGGTGGAGTTCTTCCGCGAGATCAATATGGGCGCAACAGCCATCGGCACCGGCATCAATACCGACCCGGAATACTCCAGCCTGGTGATCGAGGAGCTGTCGCAGATCTCCGGCAAAGAGCTGGTTCGTGCCCGTAATCTGATTGAAGCTACCTCCGATATGGGGGCCTTCGTCACCTTCTCCAGCGTGCTGAAGCGCAATGCCGTAAAGCTGTCCAAACTGTGTAATGACCTGCGGCTGATCTCCAGCGGCCCTCGTGCTGGTCTGCAGGAGATCAACCTGCCACCGATGCAGCCGGGCAGTTCGATTATGCCAGGTAAGGTCAATCCGGTGATTCCGGAGATGGTCAACCAGGTGGCATTCCAGGTGATCGGTAACGATATTACCGTCACCATGGCGGCCGAGGCCGGTCAGCTGCAGTTGAACGTGATGGAGCCGGTGCTGGCGTTTAATGTACTGCAATCATTGCGCTTGCAGATCCGGGCGGTCAATACCCTGGGCGAGAAATGTATCCGTGGTATTACTGCCAACCGCGAGCACTGTCTGGCCACGGTGAATAACAGCATCGGTATTATCACCGCGCTGAACCCCTTTATCGGTTACGAAGACGCCAGCCGCATCGCCAGTCAGGCGGTGAACAATGGCGAAAGTGTACGGGCAATTGTACTGGCGGAAGGACTGCTGTCAGCAGCAGAGCTGGACGATGTGCTGAGTGTCGAGAATATGACAGCGCCGCGCCGGATGCGTAAAACCACCGCGAGTGCTGCAACAACAAAAAAGAGTGCCTGATCAGGCGGATCTGAAAGGAGCAAAGCATGACTGTAAGAAACAAAGAATACTGGCTGGCAAAACAGCAGCAGATCACCCTGAAACACCAGGCGTTTATTGATGGCCGCTTTGTCGATGCCAGCGATGGCGACAGTTACGATACCATCAACCCGGCCACTGGCGAGCGGCTGACACAGCAGGCGGCCTGTAGCGCAGCGGATGTGGATACCGCCGTTGCAGCGGCACGTCGCAGTTTTGAGTCTGGCGTCTGGGCTGATAAAGCACCGGGCGAACGTAAAGCAATTATGCAGAAGCTGGCCCAGCTGATCCGGGAAAACCTGGATGAGCTGGCCCTGCTGGAAAGCCTTAATGTTGGCAAGCCGGTTAATGATGCGGTCAATATCGATATTCCGGGCTCTGCTGCCTGTTTTGACTGGTATGCCGAAGCCATCGACAAAATGTATGGCGAAGTTGCGCCGACCGATGGCAACAATATCGCCACCATTACCCGCGAGCCGATGGGTGTTATCGCCGCCGTGGTGCCCTGGAACTTCCCGCTGGATATCGCGGCCTGGAAGCTGGCACCGGCACTGATCACCGGTAACTCGGTGGTGCTGAAGCCTGCTGAGCAATCTCCACTGACCGCGCTGGCACTGGCGGAACTGGCACAGCAGGCCGGTATCCCGGATGGTGTACTGAACGTCGTGACCGGCCATGGCCATATCGTCGGTAAGGCACTGGGCCTGCATAACGATGTGGACTGCCTGGCGTTCACCGGCTCGACTGCGGTGGGTAAGCTGATGATGGGCTATTCCGCCCAGTCCAATATGAAACCGGTGTGGCCGGAAACCGGCGGTAAGAGCCCGAACCTGATCTTCGCTGACTGTGATCTGGATGCGGCGGTGGAACATGCTGCCATGGGGATCTTCTTTAACCAGGGCGAGGTCTGCTCGGCTAACTCCCGTATCCTGATTGAAAGCAGCATCAAGGATCAGTTTGCCGAGAAGTTTCGCGCCAAAGCGCAGTCCATGAACGTCGGTGATCCGCTCGACCCGGAGACTCAGGTGGGTGCGCTGATCGACAGTAATCACGCCTGTAATGTACGCAAGTTTATCCGTCAGGCCAGCGAAGAGGGCGCGACCCTGCTGACCGGTGGTATCGGTGATGAAAGCACCGCCGTTGTAGCGCCAACCATTTTTGATGGTGTCACCACGGATATGTCGATCGCCCGTGATGAAGTGTTTGGTCCGGTTGCCGCACTGATCAGCTTTGACTCTGAAGAGGAAGCAATCGCCATCGCCAACGACTCCATCTACGGCCTGGCGGCGTCCCTGTGGACCACCAACCTGAACCGCGCCCACCGGGTATCCCGCAAACTGAAAGCAGGCACGGTATCGGTAAATACCATGGATGCACTGGACTTCAGCACCCCGTTCGGCGGCTTCAAGCAGTCCGGCTTTGGCCGTGATCTGTCGCTGCATGCCATCGATAAGTTCACCCAGCTGAAAACCACATGGATCAAACTGGGCTGAAGCCCGGATTGATTCTGTTGCCGCAGGCGTTATACGCAGGATGGGCACAGCGCTACGCGCCTTTGCCTATCCTACGGTCTGATAGCAAGCAAGCTTGCTCCTACGGTCGTGTTCTCCGGCCGCTTTACCCGCGAATGCGGGTATTCCTGTGCACGCTCGAAGCCCGCTATTGCACAGGTTTCATGTACAGACGGCTGGCTTGCGCTTCGCTTGCTGAATACGAGGCAGCACGTTATTGGCCAGTAGCGCCATGATCACCAGCGTCATGCCGTAGATCTCCATCGGGTGGATCTCCCGTCCCTGCACGAAGCTGATCACGAAGGCGGAAACCGGGATCATATTCATAAACAGCAGTGCGTTCAGTGCGCCCATGCGTACTACGCCGCTGGACCAGCAAGACACCGCCAATACGCCAGCGGCCAGTACCAGGTAGCTTATCTCGAACAGCACCGGTTCGATCAGTGCGGGCGTGGGCAGAGTCGATGCTCCGGCCAGGGTGGCGATGATATTGGCGCTGACGATGGTGGTCAGCCCGGCACTGCAGGAGAGTGCGGTGTAACGGCTGGCGCTCCAGCGCGGCAGGCTGCTCATGCCCATGGAGAACACCACCCAGCAGGTGACACCGAGGATGATCATCAGGTCGCCTTTGATGGCGTCCAGCTGCAGCAGGTTGGCCACTTCACCACGGGAGATCACCAGCACCACGCCGATGATGGCGATCAGCGTACAGAGCAGAGTTGCGGAATCAGGGCGTTTGCCGTGGCGCAGCCAGCTGATCAGTGCGCTGATCAATGGCATCAGTGAGGCGATAACGGCGCCGTGTTCGGCCGGTGCGTGTTTCAGGCCGTGAAACAGCAGGATGCTGAAACCGCAAAAACCACAGGATCCGTAGAACCACAGTCGCAGAAACTGGCCTTCAAAACGGAATGCTGTGTGGCCCTCTCTCAGCCAGAGCAGCAGGCAGAAAAACACAGCACCGATTCCGTAGCGCACGGTGGTCATGGAGTAAGGGTCCATGGATGCCAGCGCGATCTGGGAAACCCCATACATGCCGCCCCAGGCGATGGCAGCAACCAGCAGCTGGCTGCTGCCGAGCAGGGGGCTTATGGACGGCGTGCTACTGGAAAGGGCGTGATTGGAAGCGGGGCTGACAGTACGCATAGCAGCGACCTCGGATTGTCTGAGTGGCTCGAAATAAAGCTTACGAGAAAGATCTGGTCATTCTAGGAACTGTCGTCAGGCCAGATAAGCAGGCAATGCCGAACAGCTCTTTCGAAGTTTTTGTAGATGTCGGCGTTTTTGTAGATATCGGAGTGTGCAGATGTCACTGAAAGCGGAATACCTCAATACCCTGATCGCCATTGAACGCTGCGGCAGCCTGTCGGCGGCGGCGCTGGAGCAGGACATTACGGTGTCCAGCGTCAGCTATGCCGTGCGCCAGCTGGAACAGCAACTGGGCCAGCCATTGCTGGACCGGCAGAGCTATCGAGTCAGCCTGACGGAAGCGGGCCGGGCGGCGGTCGAGCATGGTCGCGAGATCCTGCGCCTGCACGAGAGTCTCTACGCTCAGGTGCACCGGGTGGCGGAGGGCTGGGAGCCGGAGCTACGAATCGCTTTCTCTAATCTGCTGCGCAGCGAAGTGTTGTATCAGTGGTTGCGGGATTTTTATGCCCTGAACAGTGGCACCCGTATCCGTATCAGCCGCGAGGTGTACACCGGTACCTGGGATGCGCTGTACGACAAGCGTGCTGATCTGGTGCTGGGAGCCAGCGGCCACCCGCCCCATGAGGTGGATGTGCACTATGTGCCGGTGGGACGGCGGGAGCTGATCTTTGTGATGGCGGCTGATCATCCATTGGCGCAGTTGTCGGCGGATCAGCCTTTAACGCAGGCGCAGGTGGCACAGCATCGGCTGGTGGACTCGGGGGATAGCAGTCGCCAGCTGCGGCCTGACTCACACAGTCAGATGAGTGGCTATGACCAGCTGACCGTGCCGGATCTGTTTGTACAGAAAGAGGTACTGCTGAGCGGTATCGCGGCGGGCTATGTGCCGCGCCACTTTGTTGCGGCAGAACTGGCCAGCGGTCAGCTGGTGGAGCGAACCATTGAATACCGGGAGTGGAGTATTGACCTGTACGCCTGCTGGCGGCATTCCGGCAAAGGCCGGGCACTGGAGTGGTTCACCCAGCGCCTGCAACAGGCACCGTGGCGGGACCAGCTGCTGTAACGACACCCTGGAAACAGAATTTTGAATCAGACAAAGAGAACAACAATGACCAATGAAGTGAGTTTCTGGCAGCTGGATCAACTGTCAGCACAGCAGCGTACACAGTTGCTGCAGCGTACTGAATCAGACCTGAGCAGCTATATGGCACAGGTTCAGCCGATCATCGACGATGTGCGTCAGCGCGGTGATATGGCGCTGGTGGACTATGCCGAGCGCTTTGACGGTGCTGTAATCAGCCGCGATGACCTGCGGGTGAGCGAGGCGGAGTTCGAAGCCGCCCGCGCACAGGTAGACGAGGAAACATACGAAGCGATCTGCTATGCCGCCGATAATATCCGCCGCTACCATCAGGCACAGAAGCCAGGTGAAATGACCCTGCAGGAGGTGCGCAGCGGTGCTTTTGTTGGTGAGCGCTTCCTGCCCATCCCGTCCGTAGCCTGCTATGTACCGCGTGGTAAGGGTTCTTTCCCGTCGGTGGTGTTGATGAACGCCATTCCTGCCGTGGTTGCCGGTGTACCCCGCGCTATTATCGTTACCCCGCCAGGGCCGGATGGCAGCGTGGATGCCGCGACGCTGGTAGCAGCGAAAGAGGCCGGTATTACTGAAATCTACAAATGTGGTGGTGCTCAGGCGGTGGCTGCCGTGGCGTATGGCACTGACACCCTGCCACGCTGTAGCAAGATTATCGGGCCAGGCAGCCCCTGGATGGTGGCAGCGAAACGGTTGCTGGCGGACCGCCTTGATCCGGGTATCCCAGCTGGGCCATCGGAGTCTATTGTGTTTGCCGACAGCACTGTGGGTGGCGCGCTGGCAGCGCTGGATCTGTTGATTGAAGCAGAACACGGGCCGGACTCATCGGCGTATCTGGTCACCACCTCGCGGGAGGTCGCTGAAGCGGCGATCGCTGCGTTACCGGAGCACTGGGCTGATATGAGCGAACAACGGGTCGAGTTCTCCAGCACGGTACTGTGCGGCCCGATGGGCGGGGTGGTGCTGGCAGAGGATAACGATAGCGCCTTCGACTTCATCAACGATTATGCCCCGGAACATCTGCAGATTCTCAGCACCGATGCCTGGCAGTATCTGGGCCGCATCCACAATGCCGGTGAAGTGCTGCTTGGCCCACACGCGCCCAGCACCTTGGGCAACTTTGTACTGGGCTGTAATGCCGTGCTACCAACGTCGGGCGCTGCGGCCACGGTGTCACCGCTCTCTGTGCATGACTTTATGAAGTTTATGTCGGTGGCTTATGTCACCGAGGGTGGTTATCCACAGCTGGCAAAACAGGCCGAGCGACTGGCAACTTATGAAGGGTTTGATGCCCATGCTGCTGCGGTATCGGAGAAGCGTAAGCGGTATCTGTAGCTATTGAATGGGAATGAATTCAATCACAGAATTATCTCGATAGCGCTAATTTTATTTGTGATTGAAATCGTTCCGGCAATATTTGTATTGCTGCTGATTAAATATCGAAATTTCTGATAACTCGAAAAAATACCCAGGCCGAAGGGGAGGCCTGGGTATTTTTTATGTATGGAGTGCTAATTAGATACTGCGATCAGAAGCTACGAGAAACGGTAAATACCAGCGCATTATCGTTACGGGCAACGCCGCTATCGACCTCGTTGCCTGACGTAATATCGTTCACCAGGTATGCGACGGACAGATCCAGCCCCGCTGCGCTACCAGACAGGCCAATGGAGTAATCTTGGTAATCGCCGATATCCAGGTCATCCCAGTAGTCACCGAAGCTGTAACCGGCGTGCAGGTCCAGGCTTACCTGCTCAGTCAGGCCGTAGCTGTAATCCAGCGCCAGGTACTGACCATCCTTGCCGGTATTGAAGTAATCATTGGCGACACCGTAGGTCAGGGTAGTGCCGCGCCAGCCCAGTTTGAATTCAAGTTCGCCGTAGTTGCCGTAGTTGCCGTCAGTGGCGTCGTAGCCCGGATACTGGAAGTACAGAACCATGGCGGTGTATGTCAGTTCGTCTGTCAGGTTACCGGTATAACCGGCATAGTAGTCAATCTCCAGATTGGCATCATCGCCAAAATCCACATTACTGCCCCAGATACCTGCAAATAAGCCGTTGCCAAAGTCAGCGTCCAGGCTGGCCTGCACAGCGGGGTCGCCAGCGGTCTGGGAAATACCGTGGAAACGATAGTCATTGGTAAAAGTGGCTGTGCCAGAGAACTCAACAGCCTGCGCCGTAGCAGAGGCGGTCAGCAATACGGCTGGAGCTAACCAGGTCAGTTTCATATTATTCTTTACCTTATTTTTATAGTGTTGGATTACAGGCTGAAAGAACCTGCCTTTATATAAGACGTGAAACGAGTGTTGATTTAAAATATTAAAAATCTTTTGGTTGGATAACTAAATGTAATGCTTGTTTCATAACTCCTTTATTAAAATAAAGATGAGATTTTACTTGTAGTGAATTCTGAGTATAAAAAAACAGGGCCATAGTGGCCCTGAAGAGTGACAAAGCAAGAAGGCCATCGTCAGTCGTACTTTCCTGATAAAGCGACCAGCGGGGCAACCCCTCAGCCTGAGCACGCACAGGGGCTGAGAGAGATTGGCGAACCTGCCAACAGGGGTTGTTTGCAGGTTCTGTTGCTGCCGGGCGACCTGTATCACCTGGCAGCACTGTCACGCGGCAGTCGACGAGGGGACCGCGTTACAGATTCGGTAGAGGGTTTACAGAAAGCCCTCGGTTTTCAGATCTTCCGTGGTGGCTTCGATGCTCTCACGCAGTGTGGCTACCAGGAAGTCGACGTTTTCTTTGCTCAGGGTGAGCGGTGGCGACAGTACGTTCATATGGGCCAGTGGGCGCACGATCAGACCACGGGCCTGACAGTGGTCGGCGATGCGGTTACCTACCATGGCATCCGGGTTGATCAGCTCTTTGGTGTCTTTGTTGGCTACGTTCTCGATACACATCATGAACTTGCGACCGCGAACATCACCGACGATTGGCAGATCAATCAGCGTTTTCACCTGTTCTTCGAAGTAGGCACCCATATCTTTCACATGGCCGCAAAGGTTCTCGCGCTCCATGATCTCGATGTTCTTGAGACCGGCTGCACAGCTGACCGGGTGGCCTGAATAGGTGAAGCCGTGGGTGAAAATAGCACCGTCGGCCTGTGGCTTGCTGATTACCTCGTAGATATCTTCAGAGAGGATAGTCGCACCCAGCGGCAGGTAGCCGGAGGTCAGGCCTTTGGCGCAGGTGATGATGTCCGGTACGATGCCGAATTCGTCATCGGAGGCGAACATATGGCCCAGGCGACCGAATGCTGTCACGACCTCATCGGAGACATACAGCACACCGTACTTGCGGCACACCGCCAGGCTCTTCTGGTGGTAGCCCTCAGGTGGCACGATAACGCCGCCAGCACCCATGATCGGCTCAGCGAAGAATGCCGCTACATTATCTGGGCCCAGCTCCAGAATCTTGTCTTCCAGCTCCTGTACTTTCTCGTCACAGAAGGCTTCCAGACTCTGCTCGTCCGGGCGACGGTACGGGTTCGGACAGGAGATATGGTGTACCAGCTGCTCGTCGATATCGAAACCGATATGGTCGAACTTCACCCCGGTGATCGACATCGCCATGTAGGTGCTACCGTGGTAACCGTCGATGCGGGAGATGATCTTCTTCTTGGTCTTCTGACCCAGCTGGTTGAAGTAAAAATGGATGATACGCACAGCGGTGTCATTGGCGACAGAGCCGCCACAGCCGTAGAACACATGGTTCAGATTGCCGGGTGCCAGTTCGGCCAGTTTGGCGGCCAGTTGCGCGGCCGGTACGGTGGTGTGATGACCAAAACTGGAGAAATACGGAATCTTACGTACCTGATCAGCAATGGCTTCGGCCATCTCTTCACGGGCATAGCCGATGTTGACGCACCAGAGACCACCAATGCCGTCCAGGTACTTATTACCTTCGCCGTCCTGGACGTGCACGTTGTCGCTGTCGGCCAGTACCATGGAACCGGTTTCTTTGAACGTAGAAAAATCTGTCCAGGGATGAATGTAGTGGTCTTTATCCTGCTGCCACACGTCCTGCATATTTACTTGTTTTTGTTCTGGCATTTTCGAGTTCGCTCCTGGTTTTTGGTTTTCGGGAGACTGTGCTTGTCGTTGGTATTGGCTGCATGCCGGTCAATTGGCATTTCGGCTGCGGCCTGGTCACAGTCTCCGTTGCCGGGAATGTGCGAAGCGATAGCTGGGTTCAGCCCCTGTCTGCGTGATTCCGTTGGCATAGATCAAAACTAACGGCTCTTCTTCCATCAGTAAAATATGTTTTTTGACTTTGTTGGATCAAAAAAAACTATACAGGCTGCGTTATTGCATACCTGAAGGGTAGCCGTTTGAGAGTGCTGTGGCAGTGAGGCTGGTTGTGATGAGTGTGCAGGCTGATGTATGTGATGGGTATTGGAAGCGGACTGTATGGCATCCACAGAGTGGGCTGTTACGCGGTGCGTTGCCGCAGTCATAGAAAATGGCGACCCGAGGGTCGCCATTTGAAGGGAGGTTGCAAAATCTCAGTCCTGATTCAGCACTTTTTCGATCGGCTCCGGGGTGAACAGATCTTTCTTCATTACCACTTTGACCCAGAACACACCCATGACCGATACCACGCCCAGTACGATACCGGCGGCACCGTAGATCTGCCCGCTCAGCTCCGGTGCTGGGGAGGCGTAGATTACGGCGTAGATCATCCCGGCGATACCGATGATCTGTGGCAGTGGGTAGAACGGAGTCTTGTACGGACGTTTGATATCCGGGTAACGCTTACGCAGGACGATCACGTTGATATGGGTGATGATGTACGCCAGCAGCCAGGCGATGGCGGCGGAGATCAGTAGCAGGCCGACGGCATCCGGGTTGTCACCCATAATCACCATTGGCAGGCCGGTGATGGCGGCGGTGAACAGTACGGCTACCCAGGGGGTTTTATTACCTGAACTCAGCTTTGCCAGTTGTGGGAACGCCTGACCATTTTTTGCCATGCCGTACAGCATACGTGGGATGGCGGCCAGTGAGGTGTTAACGGTACTGCAGGTTGCTGTTACGGCAGCAACAGCCAGAAAGATCAGACCGGTCTCACCAAAAACGGCTTTGGCGAAATCGTAGTGCGGGAGGGCAGAGCCTGCCAGATCGTCTGCCGGGATATAGAACAGTGCCCCCAGGCAGTAGATGGCAATGGTGACAAAAATTACGGTTACCCCGACCGTCATAGCGCGGGGGATATTACGTTCCGGGTTCTTCGACTCCTCAACCAGCGGGCAGACGAACTCTGCACCCACGTAGCCCCATATCGCCAGCGCAACCAGGGTGATTACCTCGGCTCCCATCGGGTTCCAGGTTGCAGTCAGATCAATACCTGCCGGGTGTGGGTTGGCAACGCCGCTGACTGCGCTCAGGCCCAGCACCAGCAATACCACGACCATGATGAAAGCCAGTGCAGATTGCAGTTTGGCAAAAAGGTCGATACCCATCAGGTTAAGGCAGGTAAACAGCGCCAGCAGACCAAAGCCCACGGTGTATTGCGGGAATGCACCCGGATAGATTTTGTCGATAATGAAATCGACCAGCAGCAGCTCGGCAGAGAGTGCAAACATGGCGACCACAACGTAGCCAGAGAACACCGCCAGAATGGCCGGGAAGTGGCCAATGGCGACCTCAGTATAACTACTGAGGCTGCCCGCACGGGGAATCATCAGTGACAGCTCGGAGAAAGAGTAGACGTACGTGAGCGCCAGGATATAGCCAATGGCCAGTGGGATAATAAAACCCAGACCGGCAATACCTGCACCCTGTAGCATCAGAACCATAACGCCCTGAGATACAACGAGGCCGACGGCGACAGCCAGCAGGGAACCCAGTCCCAGTACACGCTTGAAACCGCTTTTATGGTCGTCGCTGGCGCTGCTATCAGCACCAGCGGTGAGTGTTGCTTCGTTTGACATTGTTCGCTCCTGAATTGTTATATTTCTTGCCTCAGGTGAGCATCGTTCAGTACCGGTCAGAATAGACTGCAACCGTTGCCGGGGCATTTCCGGTGCGCCCTTCTCCAGCGGTACTTTATGTTCGCTCGGGTTGTTGTGTGCGTGTTCCTTATTGTGCCTCCTGTGGATTGTGGCTGTCAGCGCTGGTGGTGCCTGCCTTCAGATGTCTGCTGTTAAGCACTCAGTTGATTGATCAGGCGAGCCATAAAGGCTTCACACTGGGAAATTTGTTCGGCCTCGATGTACTCATCCGGTTTGTGGCCCTGATTCATACTGCCTGGCCCGCAGACCACTGTTGGAATGCCCAGCACCTGACTGAACAGACCGCCTTCGGTGCCGAAGTTGATATTGCCGCGTTCGGTGTTGCTGGTAAGGTCACGGACAAAGGCAACGACCTCTTCGTCATCGGCGGTGCTCAGGCCGGGGTATTCGGTGGTGATGTCGATCTGGATATCGCAGCCTTCATCTACTTCACGCATCTCGGCGATCAGTCGCTCCACGTAGGTACGGAACTCGGCCAGCAGTGTGTGTGGGTCTTCGGCGGCGATATTGCGGATCTCGAAAACAAACTCGCAGTGGTTGGGCACAATGTTCAGTGCGGTGCCGCCATTCACGGTACCGGTATGGACGGTGCTGTACGGGATGTCGTAGCCGTCTTCAAAGGGGCCTTCGACTTTTTTCTTCAGGGCCAGCTGTTCCAGCCAGCTGATCAGGCGAGCGGCGTAGTTCACAGCGTTCACCCCCAGTGGGGCCATACCGGAATGACATTCTTTGCCTTTGACGGTGACCCGGGCAGCCAGTTTACCTTTGTGGGCGGTCACCACCTGCATGGTGGTTGGTTCACCGATAATGCATACCGCCGGTTTCAGTGGATGACTCTGCAGCATGTCAATCAGCCGCCGTACACCGACACAGCCAATCTCTTCGTCGTAGGAAAAGGCCAGGTGGACCGGTGTGTGCAGGTTGGCTTGCTGCATGGCCGGCACGGCGGCGAGCGCAACGGCCAGAAAAGTTTTCATATCGGCGGTACCACGGCCATAGTAACGGCCGTTGTGCTCGCTCAGCTGGTAGGGCTTATATGTCCAGTTCTGGCCCGTTACCGGCACTGTATCGGTGTGACCGGACAGCATAACGCCCGCTTTGTCCTGCGGGCCAAGGGTGGCATAAAGGTTCGCCTTACTCTCTTCTTCGTTGTAGACCAGTCGGCTGTCGACCCCGGAGTGCTGAAGGTAGTCCTGTATCCAGCTCAGCAGTTCCAGGTTGGAGTTGGCACTGGTGGTATCAAAACTGATCAGCTGGCGCAGAATTTCGAGGGTGGCAGCCTGTGTCATGGTCTCTCCTGAATACTGACAAAGCCCCTGACCAAAATACTGCAGGTGGAGCTTATGGGTTGATAATCAGCATATGAGTCTGTCTTGCATGGATAAAATATTATTAATTTCTAAACAGGATTAAAAAAACTGATGCTGCGGTTAATTGCTTTAGTGAATGGTTCTGGTTGATGAGGGGAGAAAGCGCTGCTCGCCAGAGTCCGTATACTGAACGGGTGGCAGACTTTTTGTGGAGAGTGAGGCATGGGAACCGTGAGTGCAGATAGCCTTATTGAGCAGCTGGGAGCGTCATATTTCCGGGAGTTATCAACATTTGGTGCCTTATCGGATGAAGCGATCTGGGCATTATTGAATCTGGGGGCGGTTCGCCATCGTGAAAAAGGTAGCTGTCGGGATGTCTCCGGGCTGGCGCCGGGCCAGTTTTACGTTGTTCTCCAGGGCAATATCGCTTACTACCAACACCGTGATGGATATGATGTGCTGACCCGTCATTTTCGCACCGGCGAGCAGATGGCGTTTGATGTGATGATTGATATGCGGCCTGTCAGCGGGATTGAAGTGGCGGTTGAAGACAGTCTGGTGCTAAGCCTCACCAGTGATCAGTTCTTCCAGTTTCATATCGATTATCCCAGCGAATTCGGCCTGCTGATGATTAACCTGTCTCGCGAACTGGCCCGTGAGATCGCCATGCTGGAGAAGGTAATCGGCGACAGCACTGGCTGGGCGGCAGAAGAGGGTGATTGAAATTCGATATCGTTGTCAGAACTGATCTTCCTCACTGCCCTGATCAAAATTAAGCTGTAACCGGCCCTGGCGGATGGTAACTGATTCCAGGTTCTGCCGGGCAAACTGTTCTGCTTCACTATCGCCCAGCCGGTATACCGGGTTCAGGGCAAACCAGTTTGCCAGCCCTTTTTCCAGCGTCGGCTTTACTGAACTCAGCAGGGGTTGCAGCAGCGCTTTATCCTGCTCATTGCCTTGCAGGCCCAGCCGGGTCAGCCTTGGGTTGACCAGATAGAGTGCACCTTCGGTATAGCGCAAGCCACTTTCCAGTTGTGGTTCCAGCTGTGCCTGTAACTGCAAAGGCTGACCAAACAGGTTGATCTGACCAGTCAGTGCTGACGTCAGCCCCACCTGAGCGATACCACTGTCCTGGTTTTCATTGCTGTGTGCTTCACCGCTGTGCTCCAGCAGCTTGAGCTGCAGGTTCGACAGCTGCATTTCAAATTGCTGCTGATGCAGGTTGATTACCAGGCGGTTGAACTGCTGCTGTTCAAGCATGGTCGTCAGCTGCTGATTCAGCTGTGACTCGCTGATGCTGTAGGCGCTGCAACCGCTGGCTAGGCTTAGTGTGAGCAGCACGGTTGAGAGGCGGAGGGCAAGGCGCGGAGCTGTTCGGAACATGGCGGTTACCTGCAGGGTTTGCACGACTGAAACCGCTACAGGCAGATGCCGGTAGCGGTTCTATTGTACGCAAATATTGGTGGACTGCAGGCTGAACGAGTGCGTTACTCGTCGCCCGGTACACCAAAGGATTCTGCATCTGCCGGGTTGCTGGCGCGGGTGATGTAGGCAGCCATCTGTGGCTGGTAGTTCTGCCATACCATACGCAGTTCGGTGATCGGCGCGATATGCCAGTCAACCCGCAGATCGACTACCGGCCAGCTGGGTTCTGCACTCATCAGCAGGCCGGCTGAGTGAAGTGGCCCCAGTTCACCGCCGGCGGCCAGACCAGCTTCCAGTGCCTGCAGCAGCCGTTCGGCCAGGTGACCCTGACTGTTCTCGAAAGCTTCAATCATCGCCAGCGGTACGCCGGTATTTTCCAGCAGATTCCCCATGGCAATGCAGTTTTTACCCTGGGCTGTAGCGTATAGACCCAGCGCTTTGTCACCACTGAAGGTCTGACCCTGGCCTTGGGCGTCCAGCACGCCCAGTTGACGCCACTGTACATCGGTATCGGCTTCAGCCAGCGCGACCATTACCTGTTCCGGGCGTTGGCCTTCAGCCAGCAGGTCCAGTGCCAGTGGTCCGAGTTCCGGGTTGGTGACGTTCTGGGTCAGCGCAACGCCGGTTCCGCTACGTACAAAGGCACAGCGGCTGGCAACACAGATGCTGGAGGAGGTGATGGCACAGCCGACCATCCCGGTCTCCGGGCAGATACCCGCTACGGAAAACGTCATGGCTCAGGCCTCTTCGTCGTCAGGGATAACGGCAATGATGTCGATCTCCATCAGCCATTCTGGTTGTGCCAGCGCCTGTACCACCAGACCGGTGGAGATCGGGAAGACGCCTTTGAACCACTTGCCCGTCTCCATATACACCGCTTCACGAAAACGTGGATCGGTAATGTAGGTGGTGGTTTTGACGACATGGCTCATATCGGAACCGGCTTCTTCCAGCAGTTGTTTGACGTTCTTCATCGCCTGCCGGGTCTGTGCGCCAGGGTCACCCAGACCAATCAGGTTGCCGTCGAAATCGGTACCGACCTGGCCGCGTACGTAAACGGTATTGCCTGCGCGCACCGCCTGGCAGAGATCGTTATCCAGGGTCTGGTTCGGGTAGGTTTCTTTGGTGTTAAACATGCGGATGCGAGTATGTGTAGGCATCAACGGACTCCTGTTCTTTTCAGTAAGCGCGAAAGGCACGCGCATACGGCGTGCCTTTTCTGACTGTAGATCTATCTCTGGCTGCTAAGCCGCTGCTCAGTCGTCGGCGGACAGCTGAGAAGGGTCGCGGTATTCCAGGTATTTACGCTGGGTGGCGATATGGTCAGCGATATGTTTCGCGTCGTGCCATACACCCCAGATAAAGGTGGAGCCACGACGGGACAGCCATGGCAAGCCGACGAAGTAGACGCCCGGTTCAGTAGACACGCCGCGCTGGTGGGCCGGTTTACCAGCATCATCGAAGGCGTTGACCTGCAGCCAGCTGTAGTCAACACGGAAGCCCGTGGCCCAGATGATGGAGGTGATACCGGCTTCAGCTAGGTCCAGTTCCAGGATCGGGTCGGTCATGCAGGCCGGATCCGCCAGCATTTTTCGGGCTTCCGGTTCTTTCGGCAGGTCCAGGTTGTTACGTTCGATGTAGGCATCGGCCGCATCCAGCAGATTCAGGTAGTTCTGGTCGCCACGGGCAACGTTTTCAACCAAGTTGGAACGGAAGGTGACTTTGTTGCCATCGAAGTTGTCGGTCAGGCCAACCAGGTTGATACCCTGATGCGCCAGGGCACGGAAATCTACGGTGCCATTGCCGCCGTGTGCGCCTGTTACGGCGATGGTGACGTGCTCGGTACCTGGTTTCATCGCTTCAGCGTCCCACTCGCCCAGCACACCCAGCCACCAGACGAAATCACGGTTACGGTAGGAGCGTGGTGGACGATCATGCGCGCCAACGGACAGGTAAACGTCCTTGCCTGAGCGCTGCAGTTCGTCGGCAATCTGTACACCGGAAGAACCTGCACCTACCACCAGTACACCACCTTCAGGCAGCTGCTGCGGGTTGCGATACTGGGCAGAGTGGATCTGCGTCAGGCCTTCGATTTTTGGTGCGATCGGTGGAATCGCCGCTTTCTGGAACGGGCCGGTTGCTGCAACAACACGGTTAGCGACGATAACGCCTTCGGATGTCTCAATGGTAAAGCCTGGGCAGTCTTCGTTGCGCACGACGCTTTTGACTTCTACACCGGTACGGATGGGTGCATTGAATTTTTCAGCGTAGGCTTCGAAGTAATCGGCAATTTTTTCTTTTGGTACAAAATCTTCGTCACCGAAGCCTTCAAACTCCAAGCCCGGGAAGCGGTCGTGCCAGGCCGGGCCATTGGCGACCAGGGAGTCCCAGCGCTCGGAGCGCCAGCGTTCGGCAATACGGTTACGTTCCAGAACCAGATGCGGTACGCCGAGTTTACTCAGATGTTCACTTGTGGCGACGCCAGCCTGACCGGCACCAATAACCAGCGTGTCGATTTCAATTTTCTCAACTGTCATATCTGTGTCCTGTTTTTGTTATCAGTCTTTATTTGGATGTTTCAGAGATGCCAGCCTCGGAGCTGAGAAATCCGGCGTGGAGAAGGTGATCCGTCCTTTTCTACGTCGGGGAGCCTGATGGAACCTGTGTTTTGTCTGGCTTCTGAATCTGATTAAAGCCTAAGTCAGGGTCTTGTATTGATAAAATATTATTAAATTAACTTTTGAATTAGATTTTTTGATGCAAAGGTGACCGGTACGAGTGGCAGATAAACCGGCCGCTATGGCCCGATTCTGATCGATAAGAGTGAGGGGCTGGCGTCCCCTTACTGAACTTGAAATCTGCCTGCAGGTGCTTTTTTCAGCTTGAGTTGGGTTTGCAAGAGGCTAAAACTATCTGCGATTATGTGCGTGCTCGCCTCACTTCGGGGCTGGCTGTTTATATAGAGGGATACAATGAAAAAGGCACTGGGTGTAATGGCGTTGGCGGGGTTGCTGGCGGGCTGTTCGGATAACGAAGTCGGTGATGTCAGTTTGGGCTGGTTTACCACCAAGGATATCAAGATCGAGATTGTGGATGATCCCAAAGTATCGGGCGTCACCTGTCATATCAGCCATGTTGAAGCCAATCTGGATTTTGCAGATCCGTCGGATATGAGTATTGCCTGTCGCCAGACCGGGCCGATTACCATGGCGATGCTGTCTACCATTGACCGCTCAAAAAGTGGTGAGACGGTGTTCAAAACATCGAAGAGCATTCTGTTCAAAAGCCTGAAGATTCGCCGGATCCTGGATGCGGATAATAAGACGCTGATCTACCTGAGCTACTCCACCAAAGAGGTAGAGGGCAGTCATAAACATTCGATGTCGACTGTTCCGTTATGGGGTAACCCGGTCTGGTCAGAGCTGGATCAGGTTGTAGAGAAGTAATTGTAGACAGCGGCTATGACCTGATTGAGCGTCCGGTTTGTAATTTTCTGGTCACAATTCGGTCATCTTCTGGTCATAATTCAGTCATATACTGAGGGCAGTATCATGTAGTTTTAAACTTCCTCGATTCAGCATGACTGCCTGCTACAGGTGGCGAAAAGGATTGCTTCGCTCATGTCTAATGCTCTGCGCCTTACCATTCGTGCCCGGCTTTTTTTACTTGGCTTTTTCAGTGTCGGTTCAACGCTGATTCTATTGCTTGTACTGAGCTTCCTCTCAGGACAGATAGAGCACCTTAAGGATGGATTGACCCTGCTGCAGCAGGCTGAAAATCAGGTGTTAAAGCTGCGCCAGTATGAGAAAGATTTTGCCAATGGTCGGCGCATGACAGAGGTTACTGAATTCAGGTCATCCTTTGAGTTACTTAATCGTCAGCTCGAGGGGCTGACACCATTCAGTGCGCAAGCTGGGTTGTCCAGTGATCTGGCTCGAGTGCAGACCCAGTTACAAAGTTACGGGACGCGTTTTCATAGCGTTGTGTCGCAATATCAGGTCATTGGTCTGACTCAGGATGATGGGCTCCGCAAAGCGCTGCGCGGTGCGGTGCACAAGGCTGAGTCGGTGGTCAGGGAGCTGCAGCAGGACCACTTGCTGGTGAGCATCCTGATGTTGCGTCGTCATGAAAAGGACTTCCTGTTACGGCACCAGGCAAAGTATCTGCAGCGTTTTGAAGTGGAGCACGCGCGCCTGAATGAGCAGGTAGAATCATCCCCGGTGGTGGCCCTTCAGGGCGACGGTATTATTGCTGCGCTGACGGAGTATGGTCGGCAATTCGATGCGCTGGTCACCAGTTGGCAACGGCTGGGTCTGACTGGCCAGGCTGGTCTGCGGGGTGAAATGAGCCAGGCAGCAGCTGAGATTGAGCAGGGGATGGCACGGCTGGATACTCAGTTTACTAAGCGCTTGCAGGCTGATATCGAGGATATTCGTCAGACCATTGTGTTGGTGTCGATAGGAATGACGCTGGTGCTGCTGCTCCTGCTGGGGTCTATCGGCTATTCGATTCTTCAGCCATTACGTGAGGTGACATCACTGGTGCAGGCGCTGTGTACTCGTGAGGGTGATCTGACTATGCGGCTGAATTTTGAGCACAAGGATGAGCTGGGGGCATTGGCGGATAATATTGATCTGTTTACCGCCAAAACTCATCGCATTGTTACCCAGATTGCTGAGCGCGTTGGCATTGTGACGGATTCTGCCCAGCAGGGTGCATCTATTGCTGAGCAAACCAGTCAGGGGGTAGCGCGACAGCAGCATGAAATTGAGCAGATGTCTGGTTTGGTGCATGGTCTGGCTGGTACGGCGGGGAATGTTGCTGCGCATGCCGCTAATGCGGCAGAGCTGGCGGAAAGTGCGCGGGTGAAAGTTGAGCAGAGCGAAAGCAGTATGACGGCCAGTGTCGGCGGGATTCAGTCGCTGACGGAAGAGGTTAATAATGCTTCCCGGGTGCTTTCTCAGCTGGCTGAAGACAGCCGTAATATCAGTAGCATTGTCTCGGTGATCCGTGATGTATCAGAGCAGACCAATCTGCTGGCACTCAATGCGGCGATTGAAGCGGCGCGGGCGGGTGATCAGGGACGTGGGTTTGCTGTGGTGGCGGATGAGGTTCGCAGTCTGGCGGTCAAAACCCATGATTCGACTGAGCAGATTAATGAGTTTATTCGTCAGTTGCAGGAGCGTAGTGAGCATGCGGTGACGGTGATGCAGCGAGGAACCGAACAGAGTTCGCGCTGTATTGAGCAATCGGAACATGCTGCCAGCCAGCTTGAAGAGGTCGTGCAGTCGATTCTGTCAATTAATCAGATCACTGGGCAAATCCTGGAAGGGGCATCAGACCAGCAGCAGGTGGCTGCCGAACTGGACCGCAATATGCGCAATATGAAAGAGGTTGCGCTGGAGGTAGCAGAAGGAGCGCGTCAGACAAATGATGACAGCCTGCATCTGAATACCCTGGCTGCTGAACTGACTCACCAGGTGCAGAAATTCCGTTTTTGATCTGGTTTATTCAAGCGAAAAAAAACCGCTCATATTGAGCGGTTTTTTGTGTCTTGTGCGGTGCTTATTTAGCAGCCTCGTAGGCTGCTGCAGCTTCGATGATCGCTTTGCGTGCAGCGTCAGCGTTATCCCAGCCTTCAACTTTAACCCACTTACCTTCTTCCAGACCTTTGTAGTTCTCGAAGAAGTGTTTGATGCGGGCTTTAGTCAGCTCTGGCAGGTCGTCGATGTCGTGCACGTCTTTGTAAGCTTTAGTCAGCTTGTCGTGCGGTACGGCAACCAGCTTGGCGTCTACGCCAGCTTCGTCGGTCATGTTCAGGATGCCAACAGGGCGGGCGCGAATAACGGAGCCTGGTACAACTGGGTAAGGGGTAATTACCAGTACGTCCAGTGCGTCGCCATCGTCGGCCAGAGTGTTGTTGATGTAGCCATAGTTTGCCGGGTAGAACATCGGCGCAGCCATGAAACGGTCAACAAACAGCGCATCTTCTTCTTTCTCGATCTCATATTTTACCGGGGAGCTTTCCGCCGGAATTTCGATCAGAACGTTGATGTCGTTTGGCAGGTCTTTACCCGCGGATACTTTAGCGAAGCTCATGCTTAGTTCCTGTATACCGGTTATCAAATCTCAATAAAGGCCGATTATAACGGCAGCCGGGTCGGTTATTGAATACGACTTAAGCTGCTTATGTCTGCTGCGGTACTGGCAGCAGGTCGGCCTTTAAATACGCGAGCGAGCAGTTTAGCGATTCAGCGCAGCGGCGTCGCTGTCCTGGCTGTCAGCGTGGTACTCAATGATCGCTTCAACTTCTTCGCGAGAACCCAGCGCAACGGCAACGCGCTGATGGATCTCCTTGGGTTGAACGTCCATGATGTCAGCGTAGGCGGTGCTGGACAGGCCACCGGCCTGTTCAATCAGCATGCTCATTGGGTTGCCTTCGTACATCAGGCGCAGTTTGCCCGGTTTGCCCGTTTCGCGTTTATCCCATGGATACATGAATACGCCACCGCGGGTCAGCACACGATGCACTTCAGCCACCATGGAGGCGATCCAGCGCATGTTGTAGTTTTTCTTGCGTGGGCCATCGGCACCTTGCAGCAGGTCGTTAACGTAACGCTGCATATTCGGTTCCCAGTGACGCTGGTTCGACATGTTGATGGCGAATTCGCGGGTCTGCGCTGGAATCTGAACATTTTCGTTGGTCAGGATAAAGTCGCCAGTGTGGGCCAGAGTGAAGAAGTTCACACCCGCGCCGGTGCTCAGTACCAGTACGGCAGACGGGCCATACAGAACATAGCCAGCAGCAACCTGTTTGCGGCCATTCTGCAGGTAAGCCTCGGCGTCGTTACCATCGCAATTTTCTGGTGCTTCCAGAATGGAGAATATGGTGCCAACGGAGACGTTAATGTCGATGTTAGAAGAGCCATCCAGCGGGTCGAAGGTCACCAGGAAGCGGCCGTTTTCATTGGCTGCAACGGGATCATCTTCCTCTTCTGAGGCAATGCCGCGCACCAGCGGGTTGGTGTGCAGTACGTTTTTCATTACGTCGTTGGAGATCACATCCATTTTCTTCTGGGTTTCGCCCTGGACATTCGTGTTGTCCGTGGTACCCAGTACGCCAGCCAGCGCGCCTTCGCGCAGCTGTACCGCGATTTCTTTACAGGCGATCATCAGTGTGTCGATGACTTCGATCAGCTCGCCGTCGGTGTCGTGGTGTTTCAGAAACTGGTTGAGAAGCAGAAGGTTCATTCGAAGATGATCTCTCGGGCGCTTTGAAGGGTTAAAATTGGGCGCAAATTGTACGTTATCTGCGACGCCAATGCATGGTTATGCTGGACTTTCTTCCGTATTTTAGTGCGCTTTCCATTAATTGCCGCTGATAATTTCCTTGCCCCTGGCTGTCACTGCCCGTATCAGGCCCGAAACTGCTATGATAGCCGCCTGTTTTTTCCCGCGTGAGGAGCCTTTTTGTGCACATTCATATTCTCGGTATCTGCGGCACCTTTATGGGGTCCATGGCGATTCTGGCCAAACAGCTCGGTTACCGGGTGACTGGCTCTGATGCCAACGTTTACCCGCCGATGAGTACCCAGTTACAGTCTCAGGGCATTGATGTGCTGGAAGGCTATGATCCTTCTCATCTGCAGCCTGCGCCGGATCTGGTGGTGGTGGGTAATGCCATGAGCCGGGGTAACCCGGCGGTTGAGTATCTGCTGGAGCATGGCCTGAATTACACCTCGGGCCCGCAGTGGTTGTCTGAACATCTGCGTGACCGCTGGGTGCTGGCGGTGGCGGGTACCCACGGTAAAACTACCACGGCAACGATTCTGGCCTGGATGCTGGAGCACGCCGATATGGCTCCCGGTTTTCTGATTGGTGGTGTGCCGAAGAACTTTGATGTGTCTGCCCGGCTGGGTGAATCACCGTTTTTCGTGATTGAGGCCGATGAGTACGATACGGCGTTTTTTGATAAACGCTCCAAGTTCGTCCATTACCATCCACGCACCCTGGTTATGAATAACCTGGAATTCGACCACGCTGACATCTTTGATGATCTGGCGATGATCCAGCGTCAGTTCCACCACCTGGTGCGGATTGTGCCAGCCAATGGTCAGATTATTGTGCCCACCGGTGAGCCTGCGCTGGATGAAGTGCTAGGGCAGGGGTGCTGGACGCCGGTGGTGCGTACCAGTGTTGATGGTAGTGAGGCGCAGTGGCAGGCGAAGCTGCTCAGTGATGATGGCACTCACTTTGAAGTTTTTCACGACGGCGTCACGCAGGGCGAAGTACGCTGGTCAATGACCGGTACGCACAGTGTTAATAACGCACTGGTAGCCCTGGTGGCGGCCCGTCATGTCGGGGTACGCCCGGAACATGCGATTGAAGCGCTGAATGCCTTTGGCGGTGTTAAGCGCCGGATGGAGCTGGTCGGCGATGTCGCCGGAGTGAAGGTATACGATGATTTTGCCCATCACCCGACAGCCATTGAAACCACCTTGCAGGGCATTCGTAACCAGGTGGGTGATGCACCGGTGCTCGCGGTGATTGAACCACGCTCCAATACCATGCGGCTGGGCAGTCATCAGCAACAGCTGGCCGCCAGCACCGCAGCGGCGAACCAGGTGTTCTGGTATCAGCCTGTCGGGCTGGACTGGTCGCTGGAGTCTGTGGCGGCTAATGGTTCGGTGCCCGCTGTGGTGCTGGATAATACCGAAGCGATTATTGATCAGGTGGTGGCGATGGCCAAGCCGGGTACCCATGTGGTGATTATGAGTAATGGGGGCTTTGAAGGGATTCATCCGCGCATGGTCGCTGCATTGGAAAAGAGTGCCTGTTGATGAGCGATTCGTTTAATGAGCCGGTAACGGTGGCGATTACCGGTGCCTCGGGGGTGCAGTACGGCTTGCGGCTGATTCAGTGTCTGGTGACAGCGCAGCATCAGGTACTGGTGATGGTGTCACGGGCGGCGCAGGTGGTGATTGCTACGGAAACGGATCTGTCATTGCCTGGCGGTTCGGCTGATCAGGAAGCGTTTTTGACGGCAGAATTCGCCGCACAGCCGGGTCAGATTCGGGTGTTTGGTCGTGAGCAATGGATGGCGCCGGTGGCGTCGGGATCTGGTGCCCCCAGTAAAATGGTGGTCTGTCCCTGCAGCACAGGCTGTCTGTCCGCCATCGCGACCGGTGCCAGTAATAACCTTATTGAGCGGGCAGCCGATGTGGCGCTTAAAGAGCGTCGTCAGCTGATTCTGGTGCCCCGTGAAGCGCCTTATTCTGAGATACACCTTGAGCATATGCTGAAGCTGACCCGCATGGGCGTGGTGGTGATCCCGGCCAGTCCGGGGTTTTATCAGCGTCCGCAAAGTGTGGAAGATATGGTGGATTTTGTGGTGGCCCGTATCCTGAACCAGTTGCAGATCGCCCAGAGCCTGTTACCGCGCTGGGGAGACGAACTGATTCGTCCTGCTACCAAAATTGATTGATAAAAGGGCATTTCTGCCCAGCCCTGACCTGAAGAAAAGATTGTAATGGCCAAAATTCTTGCACTGGATACCTCTACCGATGCCTGCTCTGTCGCGCTTTCACTCGACGGTGTGGTGCATGAGGATTTTCGTATTATTCCCCGCCAGCACACCCGTGCGCTGTTGCCGATGGTCAGTGAATTACTGACTGCCCATGGGCTTAGCGTGGCGGAGCTGGATGCGATTGCGTTTGGGCGCGGGCCGGGCTCCTTTGCCGGTATCCGCATTGCTACGGGTACCGCGCAGGGGCTTGCCTTTGCGGCAGAACTGCCGATGCTGCCAGTCTCAACACTGGCAGCGATGGCACTGAACATTCATCAGCAAACGGGGGCTTCTCAGGTCGTGGCGGCACTGGATGCGCGGATGGATGAAGTCTATGCCGGTGCCTATCGCTTTGTGAATGGGCAGCTTGTTGAGTTGATGCCCGAACAGGTGTGTACACCTGCACAGTTATTGCTGCCGGAGGGTGAATATCACGCTGCCGGGAGTGGCTTTGGCTATCTGGAATCGATGTCAGAGGCGCTGAAGGCTCAGCTGGTGGCGGTTGAACCGACCTGTTATCCGGCTGCTGGCATTATGGCTCAGCTGGCCGCCGCTGACTGGGCTGAAGGAAAAACAGTGGCCGCAGATCAGGCGATGCCGGTTTACTTGCGTGATGAAGTAGCCTGGAAGAAAAAGGATCAACAATAACAATGGAATGGTTACATGTACTGGTACTGGCGCTGATCCAGGGCCTGACCGAGTTTCTGCCAATCTCCAGTTCGGCACATCTGATTTTGCCTGCTCAATTGCTGGGCTGGCCAGATCAGGGGCTGGCGTTTGATGTGGGTGTGCATGTGGGCAGCTTGTTGGCGGTTGTAGTATATTTTCGCACCGATATAAGGGTGCTGGCCAAAGGCTGGTTTGCCAGTCTGGCTGGGCGGCATAGTTCGGAGAGCAAACTGGCCTGGCTGGTGGTGTTGGCAACAATTCCGGCGTTTGGCTTAGGTGGGGTCGCATCCGATCTGATCAGTCATTATGGTCGCTCGGTCTTGGTGATTGCTGGCGCTACGCTGATTTTTGGCGGTCTGCTCTGGTGGGCTGATCATGCACGGACAGAGCATCGTGTATTGCATGGGCTGGGTTGGCAGGATGCTGTGATTATCGGGCTGGCGCAGGCTGTCGCGATGATTCCGGGTACCTCTCGATCAGGGATTACCATTACCGCGGCGCTAATGCTGGGGTTTGAGCGTCAGGCTGCAGCCCGGTTCTCCTTTCTGATGTCGATTCCGGTCATAGCCGGAGCCGGGTTGTTGTTGGGGCTGGAGTTACCGGACCAGAGTGGTGGAATGGCGTGGCAGATGATTGCTGCTGGCGCGCTGGTGTCGGCGCTGAGTGCCTGGGCATGTATTCATTTGTTTCTCAAGCTGCTGGACCGAATAGGTATGATGCCGTTTGTAATTTATCGGATGGTATTGGGGCTGGTATTACTGGCGGTTTATTTTGCGGTGTGACCGCGTTAATCATGTATAGATATTGATCATGCGAGAGATAACAGCAGCCGTTGTTGTAACGGCAACTGAGCCCCGATGGCTGGAGCAGGCTGAAGAGCTGGCTGAGCAGCTGGGATTGCCTTTTATACCTGACGCTGATCCAGCTGATACCCGTCAGGTGGCGTTACTGCAGTACACCGCTCAGGGGCTGCAGCTGCAGCAGACGGCTGTAAAGAAACGTCCAGGCCCGGTGTGGGTTGATTTCGTTAGTGGTGCGGTGGCGCACCGGCGCAAGTTTGGTGGCGGTGCCGGGCAGATGATCGCCAAGGCGGTTGGTATTAAAGGCAGTGTTCGGCCCAGTGTGGTGGATGTCACCGCAGGGCTGGGGCGTGATGCCTTTGTGATTGCGACTCTGGGGTCTGAAGTGACCTTGCTGGAGCGCTCACCCATTATCCATGCCTTGCTCAAAGACGGCCTGCAGCGTGCTGAGTATGATGCTGAGGTGGCTGACATTGTTGAGCGAATGACTTTGTTGCCTGCTGACAGTATTGGCTGGTTGCAACAGGCTGAGCAGCAGAGTCAGCAGGTGCTGTATCTGGATCCGATGTTTCCCCACTCCGACAAGTCTGCTCAGGTTAAGAAGGAAATGAATCTGTTTCAGGCGGTTGTGGGTGAAGACAATGATGATGCGGCATTGCTTGCGGTGGCCTGGCCGGTTGCTGAGTATCGGGTAGTGGTCAAACGCCCGCGTAAAGCACCGGCTATCGAAGGACAGACCTTCAGCTACCAGTTGCTCGGTAAGTCAACACGTTACGATATATATACCCGGAAAAAGCTGGGCTGAACCGTACTGGCAGTCGTGGACTGCCAGTATCCCGGCTCGCCTTAGTAGTGCGGTGGTGGCGGCTCGTGACCATTGTCTGTCGGGCTGGACAGGTCCATCAGTTTTATCTGTTTATGCAGGCTGAGGACCAGTTCTTTCAGTTGTACCAGTTCAATATCCTGGCGGGCAATAACGTCACTTAACTTGTCAATTGCGTCTTCCTGAAAGGCTACACGGCTCTCAAGTTCTGCAATTCTTTCCTGATCGGGCATGGATACTCCTGATTACAGATGCGCATTTCCCCTGCCCTGAAATGGGGCGAAGTCATGCGTCAGGGTTTAACCTGTTGAATAGTTGCACAAAATTAGTTATATGTGCTCGGTTGGTTCCGCCATAATAACGGCGGGGTGCGGAAAGGAAAACGATTACAAACAAAGAGAATAATTACATGAGTGGTAATCAGTTAGTGCGTAGTGCATTGGTCAGTGCGGCAGGTGCCGTAGTTCTGGCGCTTTTGCTTCAGGTAACTGGGGCGTTGCAGGCGGTGTCTTTGCCTGTGTTTGTTGTGTCATTTGGTGTTGTTTTTATCAGTAGTCTGTTGAGTTCTCTGGGGCAAAGCCGCCCTTCAGTGTCCAGAGGGGATCTGGATCTGGATGAGCCTGAAGAATCCGAGCAGGATGATGGCCGCGAGGTTGGGTTGGTGAAGTGGTTTAATGTGTCCAAAGGGTTTGGTTTTATTACCCGTGAAAATGGCGAAGATGTGTTTGTGCACTTCCGCAATATTCGTGGCCGGGGACACCGCTCGCTTTCTGAAGGGCAGAAGGTACGTTTTAATGTGCGACAAGGTGATAAAGGTTTGCAGGCTGAAGATGTTTCGGTAATGCGTGCCTGAGCTTTTTGATCGAAAGGTGGGGCAGTTCTGCTCCACCGTCTCCAGTACATACCCCGTCTAGAATAGTGACGACTGAGACTGTAACGGATCCGGCCAGTTCAGCGGGTTGATCAGTGTGGGTCGCTTCGCTACAAGTAATTCACAGAAGTGACGTGCCAGCTGTGGGGCTTCAGCGTTGTCGGGTGTGTGGAAAAAAAGATAGGGTGTTCGCCCCTCATCAATCCATTGTAAGACTTTCGTTACCCAGGGCTGTAACCACTGATCCGTGTGTTGCCACTGTAGTGGGCTGATAATGCGCGCTACTGGCTGTTGCCCTGTTGCTAAAACATGTAAAGGGAGCTGTGGTTTTTTATGCAGAGCATCCTGGGTAACGGCATCGGGCTGGGGCTCGGCAAAAAGCCAGCGGGTATCGAACATCGTACGGTTGATGTTATGCCTTGCTAGCAGCTGGTTAAGCAGTTGTTCTTCAATCTGTTTATTAAAGAACGCAAGATGACGTACCTCAACGGTGTAATTCCAATCATGCGGAAGGTGTTGCAGAAAAGACGCTAATATATCAATCTGTTGCGGGCTGAACGTGGCGGGTAGTTGGATGCTGATCAGGCCAATGCTGTGCTGCAGTGGTGACATTTGACGGAAAAAGTCTGTTAAATGGCTTTGGCAATGCTGGAGGTTGTGCTGGTGAGTGATTACCTGTGGCAGCTTGAAGCAGAATTTAAAGTCATTTGGTACTTCAGTTTGCCAGCGTTCGACCGATATCCTGTCTGGGATACCATAAAATGTGGTATTACCTTCGACTGAATTGAAATAACGAGCGTAACGATGCAGCGGTCGTGTGTTACTTTTACCTGCAAGTGGGCCATCATGCCAGCAGCTGTGGTTCCATTGGGGGAGGCCTGTATGCCAGAGGGGAAGGGAAGGCATCTCTTGTCTGATTACTCCAGAGTGAGCTGAACGGGCGCTGCTATGGTTATTATTAATACGTTGTTTATGAAGAGAGCATAACACATGGATTTTGCTTCTTTACTTGGAATTATTTCGGGTCTTGCGCTGATTTTTTCAGCGATTTTTATTGGCGGTAGTGCCGATATCTTTGTGAACATTCCCGGGATGATGATTGTAATTGGTGGTACAACGGCAGCAACCTTGTTGACGGTGCAGTTTCGCGATGTAATTAATGCCTTTCGTGGCGCATTCATCGTATTCACAGGTGATAAAACCAATCCGCGTGACATGATTGATACCATGATGGAGTTGAGTCGTGTCAGTCATCGACATGGCTTGCTTGCGTTGAATGAGGTCAAGAGTGACTCGCATGTTTTACAGCGTGCCTGTGACCTGCTGGCCGAGGCAGCATCCGAACAGGTTATTCGTAATACCTTGCAGAATGAGATTGATTCTCTGATGTCTCGCCATCACGCGGTGCAGGATGTTTTCCGCAAGATGGGTACGTATTCCCCGGCGTTTGGCATGCTGGGAACGCTGATTGGCCTGATCCAGATGTTAAGCCAGCTGGATACACCGGAAGCAATAGGTCCGGCAATGGCTGTTGCGCTGCTGACAACCTTTTATGGCTCTTTCCTTGCGACCATGGTGTTTATCCCAATCGGCGGCAAGCTGAAAGCGCGTACCCTGGCGGAGGTGACCAATCTGGAGATCATCCGCGAGGGCTGTATCAGCATCCTGACCAATGATCACTACATGCATGTGTATGAGCAGTTGTCATCGTATATTCCTGAGGCTCAACGCAAGCAGATATCCCCAAGCGCGGGGGGCTGATCAATGTCCCATTTACGTGAGCTTATTAAGGAAGAAAGAGAGCAGGGCTGGCTGACGACCTATGCTGACCTGATGACTCTGTTACTGGTGTTTTTTGTGTTGCTGTTCTCGATGTCGACGGTGAAAAAGGCTGAGTTTGAAGAAACCCGTCGCTCGCTGACATTGGCGCTGGATAGTGCTGCAGGTAGCAATAGTCTGATTGAGCTGGATGCACAGGCGCCTTCAGACCGTATTCCTGAAGAGTTGCGCAAAGAGCAGCTTCCGGCGCGAGAATACAGTCTGGAAGATGCCAATGATCCGAATTCTGCGGCAGCGATCCAGCAGCGGATACGTATTCAGCAGGAACTGGATAAAACCACTAAAGAGTTGAAGCAGTCTTTCCAGCTGATGAGTCTGAGTGACTCGGTGGAAATTGCGACACCGAAGGATGGCAAGCTGCGCTTGCGGATGAAGGGCTCAGCGTTGTTTGAGTCTGGCTCTGCGCAGTTTGATCGCAGGAGTATGCCGATGCTGGATGTGGTGGTGAACGTTTTACGACAAAACCCAAACTATAACGTTAATATTCAAGGCCATACTGATGATCAGCCGATTGAGACACCACAGTTTCCTTCGAACTGGGAGTTATCTGCAGTACGTGCAACAACGGTGCTGAGGTACTTTATGCGCGGTGGGCTTGATCCTGAGCGTTTGACTGCTACTGGCTATGGGGACTCCCTGCCAGTAGAACCCAATCAGAACAGTGCAGCTCGTGCGCGTAATCGCCGAATCGAATTTGTACTTGAACACCAGGTGAAGTGATGGCGCTGATTATTCCTGAATCACTTGATAAGTCGAACAAGCGTCAGTCTGTTCGTGTTGATCTCTCGGCTAAAGACCCTGTCCGGTTTGCCGCTGATGGGCAAAAAGCCGTTATAGAGAACATCTCTGAGTCCGGCATCGCTTTTAAGGTAGAGCAGCAGATTGTCGGAAATGAAGTTGCAGGGATTCTGAAGTTCAAGATCGATCAGGTCTATACGATACGGATGAAACTGGAAATTTTACTGCAGAAAGAAGACTCCTACCGTGCCCGTTTTATCGACCTGAATCGTCAGAACAGTAAGTTGATGTCCCGACTGGTACTGGGTTTGCAAAAGTTGCATATCCGTCGTCGTAAGCAGCAGCGGTTGCTGCAGATGGAGAAGATGATGGATGAGGCAGCAGATAAGAAGAAGTCGTAAGTGGGGCTGGCTGTGTTGGGTGCAGCCTTGTTGTGCTTGCGCCAGGCATTAAGGGTAGGTGCCTTCGGGATTTGCCCCTTCTGCGACCTGGGCCGTGTTGCTTATTAATGCTTTTAATCTCGGTTTGCTAATGAATTGATATTATTAATGAATTTTATTAAACCGGTTGACAGCTTTGTGACTGATGCGTAGTATTCGCTCCTGTTGATGCGGGGTGGAGCAGTCTGGTAGCTCGTCGGGCTCATAACCCGAAGGTCGTT
>CAJXNY010000010.1 GCA_913057435.1 uncultured Oceanospirillaceae bacterium
CTTGCCAAGGTCGGGGTCGCGAGTTCGAATCTCGTTTTCCGCTCCAATCTTCTTCAGTCATGAAGAATAAAGATGACCAGCCCATGCGCTGGTTTTTTTGTGCCTGAAATTTGTCGCAGCCAATAAAAACCCCGGCCGAGGCCAGGGTTGGTGTTAGTTTGGCTAAGTCAGGCTGGTGATCAGGCCAGGCGTACTTTTACGTAGCGGCCAGGTGCTGGCTCGATTTCTTTGTGTGTTGCGTTGCCCAGTGTCGCGGGGGCATCGACTTTTTTGCCTGCACGTTTTTTCAGCCATTCAGACCAGTGGTTCCACCAGGTACCTTCCTGGCGTTCTGCGCTTTCCAGCCAGTTTTCTGCGCCATCTCCAAGCTTGCCGCCAGTCCAGTAGTGGCGACGGTTTTTGGAAGCCGGGTTGATAACCCCTGCAACGTGGCCAGATGCACCCAGTACGAACTCAACCTGTCCCTTCATCAGTTCGGTGCCTTTAAAGGTACCTTTCCATGGGGCGATATGATCTTCGATGGTGGACAGGAAGTAGACTGGGATTTTGATCTTGCTCAGATCAATCGCTTCACCACAAATGGTCAGGCCGCCAGGCTGTGACAGTTTGTTTTCCAGGTACATTTCTTTCATGTAGAAAGTGTACATGGTGGCTGGCAGGTTGGTGGAGTCGCTGTTCCAGTACAAAATGTCAAACGGCGGTGGTGTCTGCCCTTTGAGGTAGTTGTTGACCACGTAGGACCAGATCAGGTCGTTGGAGCGCAGCATGTTGAACGAGTTTGCCAGGCTGCGGCCATTGAGGAAGCCCTCATCGTTCACTTTTTCAACCAGCTGACCAACCTGTTTCTCATCAACAAATACACCGATATCGCCAGGGTCGGCAAAGTCAGTCAGTGTGGTGAGGAACGTAGCAGAGGCAACGGAGGTGTCTTTACGGTTGGCCATCACAGCCAGTGCTGTGGCTGTCAGTGTACCGCCAACACACCAGGACACGGTGTTGATTTTGCTGGAGCCGCCAATGGATTTGACCGCTTCGATCGCTTCCAGGATACCTTTTTCAACGTAGTCATCCCAGCTCAGGTAGCTCTGGTCTTCACGTGGGTTGGTCCAGGAAATCAGGAAAGTATTCTGGCCCTGTTCTACGCAGTATTTGACGTAGGAGTTATGCTCCTGCAAATCCATGATGTAGAACTTGTTGATGCAGGGCGGGATGATCAGTGCTGGGCGTTCAAATACCTGAGCCTGGGTTGGCTTGTACTGAATCAGCTGCAGCATTTCGTTTTCGAAGACAACGGAGCCTTCGGTCAACGCCAGGTTTTTACCTAGCTCAAAGGCGCTCTCGTCGGTCATCGAGATACGGCCTTTGTCGACGTCGCTGAGCAGGTTTTTCATGCCGTCAATCAGGCTCTGACCTTTGGTTTCCATTGCCTGGTGCAGGACTTCTGGATTGGTCATGGCGAAGTTTGTTGGCGACATCGCATCGATGTACTGCTGGGTGTAGAACTCCAGCTTACGCTGCTCGCCGTCTGACAGGTGGGCATTGGCAGCCATTTCAGACATCAGCTGAGATGTCAGCAGATAGGACTGTTTAATGTAGTCGAAAACCGGATTCTGATTCCACTCCTCGGCCTGGAAGCGACGATCTCCTGGTGCCGGGCTGGCGACCGGGCTGGCAGTTGCGCCGCCCGTCAGGATGTTGCGCCACAGGTTCATCTGACCTTGCTGGTAGTCGGAGATCGCACGGATCCAGACAGTTGGGTCTTCCCATGAGCGGGCAGCCAGTTCTGTCCATGACTTTGTGAAGTTACTGAAAAAATCTTCCTGGTTTTTTACAGAGAACGTATCGAAGAGTTTTTGCGTCTCTTCGTTCAGGAAATTAATAAACTCCTGAGGGTCAGTCGGGGTGTTCGGCTTCGTATCCATCAGTACGCCTTTCAGTCAGGCCTGTTGCAACTGTATTCCCTGGCAACAGGCAAATCGTCCAAATCTTGAGCTGTGAACTAGAGAGCATAGACTGCGCTGCACAACTTACAACCTGTTCTAAGGTAGTAGATCGCTGCAGTGCGGCAATTTGTGCGCCGCGCGGGCTATGTGTGGTTCACGGTTTCGTTGTTGCAATGACGCTGTTCCACCATACCGTCGAGATATTGCAAAACGTTGTAACTTTCCTCTTCTGCTGTACGCATGTGCGAAACAATTTGTTTACGCAGGCTGGTTTCGTGCCGCCAGTTGCTGTCGCGCAGAGCGACGGCTTGTTGCACTGCGCTATGTACTTTGTGGTGCGGGGTTTCGACCTGGCGGTAAGCCTCGGTGTGAGCGAATTTCTGTGAACCGGCACCGTCGTAGTACCACATGCCCAGCCGACACTGGGTGTGGTCTTTACGAATGGCGTCCAGTTCGGCGCTGCGGTCGGCGGAGTCGTCCAGTGCCAGGTAACCGTTCTGTTTGTAGATAACGTGGTCAACTTTGGCCAGTGAACCGAAGGTGCGGTCTTTTGAGTAGGTGATGTAATCAGTAATGGCCTCAGCGGAATGGCTGATCTGATTGAACTGGCTGCTGATACAGGTGATCTGTTCGCTCACCGTCGCGGTGGCTTTGCTGGACTGCTCAGCCTCATCGACCATTTTTTTCACCCGCCCGCTGAAAGAGTGGATGGTAGCGGAGATTTCAACCGCGGCTTCCTTGGTGCGGTGTGATAACGCTTTTACTTCATCGGCGACGACAGCGAATCCACGGCCTTGCTCGCCCGCACGAGCTGCTTCTATGGCGGCATTGAGAGCTAGCAGGCTGGTCTGGTCGGCGATTTCGGTGATGATCGACAGGGCGTGGGAGACATCAGCGGCGTCCTGCTCCAGCTCGTGGGTCATGGTGCGCACATTAGTCATGTTTTTGGTGACGGCGGACAGGGCGTCGGCCATCCGGTTAACCCGGCCAGCACTGTCGGCGGCCATGTTTCCGTTTTCGTCTGCGATGCCTTCTACATGTTCCATTTCACTGGAGATGCGTACCAGGTCTGCCTGGTTTTGTCGAAGATTGTCGATCAGGTGGCGCGTGTTGAGGTTGTGCAGGTCAGAGTGCAGCTCGTTGGCAGCAAGCAGTTCTTTGCCGTCCTGCATCAGGGTCAGTGACTCGTTTATTTTTTGTAGTGAGTTGCGCAGGCGGCCAGGCATACCTTTGTAGAAGGCGCGGCGATTGTAGTTGCCCAGGCTGACCTGCTTGAAGCAGGCATCGACTTCTTTGAAGTAGGATTCCATCTGGTCGAGCAGGTCGTTAAGTTCCCATGCGACCTGGCCGACTTCGCCTAATCCGGCAACCCGGGTGACACGGTGGCTGAGACTACCGGTGTTGGCAAAGTGCAAGGTGCTGTGAACAGCATCCAGGGTGTTAAATACTTTTTCCTGGCTGCGCCAGAACCAGAAGGCGATGATGGTTGAAAACAGTAGTGGGGCTAGCATCCACCAGGCAAAACTCTGTGTCACCGAGATAGCGATGATGGTGATAAGTATGGTGAGAAAGTGGCTGGCAGCCATCAGCCGTGTATTGCTGCGCAGGTAGAGCTTGCCACGGCTGGTGCTGTTTTTGTAGCTGTTCTGGTAGTCCATGGGGCGCCTCCTGGGTCAGTGAGAGTCGAGCTGCAAGATGAATTCGTCGTAGCTCAGTTCCTTGTCGGCGATGTATTCAAGCATGTGCTGGGCTGATGCGCTGGCGGCACTGCGGCCTCCATTGTTTTGTTCGACCTGGTTCATGGCGTCGTAAAGATGGGCGATGGTGGTGATGGCGTTTTTTTCAGGCTTGCGGCGTACGGAGTAGTAGCCACGAAAGTTGCCCTGGGCATCGTGGTCGGGAGTCACGTGTGCAAAGACCCAGTAATGGCCGCCGTTTTTGCAGAGGTTTTTTACGAAGCCGATGAACTCATTGCCATTTTTGAGGGTATTCCACATGTACATGAACAGGCCATGAGGCATGTCTGGGTGGCGAATCATGCGGTGGTTCTGGTCCAGCAGTTCGGCTTCGGTGTAGCCAGATGTCTGCATGAATACGCGGTTGATATAGGTGATTTTACCTTCACCGTTGGTTTTGCTGACAATAAACTCGTCATCACTCAGGCTTACTTCCTGCTGAGTCGGCGTGGAGGGGAGTCTTTTTTTCATGGCACCATTCCCTGGTTTTGGCGCCGGTTTCCAGGCGCTGATTTAATCGTTCTGGTAAGCTTCTGTCCGGTTTATTTGTGATCAGGATATTATGAAAAATCTGGTATTAATGACTACAGCAGGTTGCCACCTGTGTGAAGTCGCTGAAGGTATTATCGTATCGAGTCTGGTGCAGGACTGTGTTGTCGAAGCGCAGGATATTGCGCAAAGTGATGCGCTTATTGAACAATATGGGGTGAGAATACCGGTGCTGGTGTGCGAAAACTCGGGCCAGGAGCTGGGCTGGCCCTTTGATGCTGATCAGCTGCTGGCGTTTGTGGCTCAGTTGCCTGACAGCTGAAACAGTCGGCAGGCGTTATCGCTGGTTTGATGCTGAAGTTGTTGCCAGTCTTCGTTGCGTAACCTGGCGACTGTCTGGCCGATGTGCGGTAACAGAGCGGGGCTGTTAGTGCCGCCTTTGGGTTTGGGCTTGTAATCCCGTGGTGTCAGGTAGGGGGCATCCGTTTCCAGCAGTAATCTGTCAGCGGGAATGTCCTTGACCAGCTCACGCAGGCTCTCGCCCCGGCGTTCATCACAAATCCAGCCGGTAATACCAATGTAGAGATCCAGATCCAGGTAGTTGTACAGGGCTTTACGGTCGCCGGTAAAGCAATGCAGTACCGCGCCTTGCAGGTGGTCTCTGTAGCTGCTCAGGATTTCTCTTTGTTCAGTGTGAGCATCGCGTTCGTGCAGCAGCAGGGGCTTTTTGAATTCGGCGGCCATCTCTAATTGCCGTTCGAAGACACTGATTTGCTGTGGTCGTGGTGAAAAATCTCGATTGAAATCCAGCCCGGTTTCACCCACCGCGACGACGCCAGGTTCCTGTAATAGCGCCTGTATAGCGGACAGGGCGCTGGCAGTGGCATTTTTGGCATCATGGGGGTGGAACCCGACCGTGCTGAACAGGTGGTCAGGGTGTTGCTGACACAAGGCCAGGGCAGCTTCGCTGCTGGCCTGGTCTGTGCCTGCGATAATCATGCGGTTTACGTTAGCCTCGATTGCCTGCTCTACAATTTCGGCCTGCTTGTTGGCGAAGCGCCGGTCTGTCAGGTTGACGCAAATATCTGTCCAGCCATTCATTGGGTTACTGCCATTCCCTTCTTGTTGTCTGAGTCTTGCGGTGCCAGTACCAGCAGCTGTTTGGCTGAGACCGGTTTAATGCTCAGGCGGGCAATTTCATTTTTTTCCATAAACTGGCCGCGCTGTCCCGCATCCATCTGGTAGATAACGCGGTAAGTAAGGACGTTTTTCACGTACTGCCGGGTCTCTTTGAACGGGATGGATTCTATCCAGATATCCAGTGGCAGCGAGCCACGCTGCTTCATCCAGCGGCTAACACGGTGGGGCCCTGCGTTATAGGCAGCACTGGCCAGAGCGCGGTTGCCGTTAAATTTTTTCAGCATATCGCTGAGGTAGGCGGTACCCAGGCTGATGTTGGTGCTGGGGTTGAATAACTGGTTTTTCGAACGGTAGGGCACTTTGTGGTTGCGTGCAGTTTCGCGAGCGGTCTGTGGCATCAACTGCATCAGGCCACGTGCGCCGACACGGGAGCGCGCGCGTGGGTTGAATGCGCTTTCCTGGCGGGCGATCGCCAGTGCCCAGTTTTCATCTATCTGGCGTTTGCGGGCCAGCTTTTTGAACGTTTGAGCGTAGGGGCGTGGGAAGCGGGCTTTTACCAGATCCCAGGCACCTACGCGTGCGGCGCTGACAATGGCGGTGAAATGCCAGCCTAACCGGTCGGCCAGCAGCGCGGCATACTGTTGCTCTTTTTCACTCAGGGTCGTCATTGCTGTGCGCCATTCTGCGCCGGACTGGCTGCTCTGCCCTAGCCGGTTAAGCTCAATGGCGCGCAGAATCGCCGGGGTTGTCTCGATTTTTTTGCGAATAGCGTTGTTGTGGCCCGGATGGTCAGCCTGCAGTTTGTAAGGCTGGCTGGTCAGGGTTGCCGCCAGATAGCCGTAATACTGCCGTTTCTTGGCCAGATCTAGCAGTAACTGATGGGCTTTTCTCTGCTGGCTGGCATTTTTGCTGGTGTTTTTGAGAGCGACAGCCTCCCAGTATTTCCATATGTCAGATTGGCGGGTTTCGGTTGGCAGTTTTTTTACCAGGGCCACAACCATCGGCCAGTCCTGCTGCTGGAGCAGTAGTCGCAGATGTGCTTCGGTGACTTCTGGAATACTGTGGCTTCTGTCCAGTTTGGCGATCAGGCTGAATTTCTTGTCGCTGCTGTTGGTTACCAGTCGCTGGGCTAGCATGGTGTCTATGCTGGCGTGCTGTACGGTGCTGAGTTTGCGTATTTTACGCACTTTCAGCCAGTAATTTACGGTACGCTCTGGTTGTTTGCTCAGTAGCTTTTTCAGACCAAAAGCGAGAGTGTGCAGGTCATCAGTTTTACGGACCTGACGGAACAGACGGGCGGGGCTCTTTTTGATCTCCCAGAAGCGTTTTACGTGGGCCTTGTGGCTACGCACGCTGATGTGACGTTCCAGATAGCGGGCCAGGCTGTAGTTACGTTTTTCGACGCTGAGCCAGAAGCGCTTCAGTGCTTTGGCTGAAGTCAATTTACCCGCTTTCTTCCAGCTGGCGAACAGTGGGTCACAGGCTTTTGGCTGTGATTTACCTACGGTCCAGAGTGTTTCGGCTGCAATCAGTGCTTTCTTTCGTAGTGCCCGGTCACCGGTTTTCAGGCGGACGGTTTGTTGTCGGCATTCCTGTGTTGCACCACGTAGCGGCAGGCGGTCGAACTCTTTCAGATAGCTACGCCAGAGACCTTTTCTGTAGAGCAATGAAAGCCAGTCGGCTTGCAGATTACGAATCAGTGGTAAGTCAGCGTATTTTTTCTGGAAATTGCGGACCTGATTGCCAGAGCGGGTGGTGAGCTGGCGGGAGATAAGCTGGTACTCAAGGTAGGGCCGTAAAGGGTAGTGACCAAGCCTGGGCAGGGTTGTCTTGATTTTTTTGATGCGCTTGCTGGCGGGTGTTTTTAAAGCCGCCTGATACAGTGCGCGCTCTTTTTTCCAGGATGTATTAATACTGGCGGTGGCCGACATTGCGGGGAAAAACAGCAATATAGTCAGCATCATGCAGAAAACGCGCATGGCATCGTGTCTCCCGAGGGCAAGTTGTTAGTTAGTTCGATACGGTCGGAGCGAAATCGTTCGCCGCAAATCCTTACAAATACCCACCCTGTGCGCCAGCATTCGCTTTTTATCTCGCTGTGCCGTGCGGGTTGATGACCGAATGCAGTAGAATAGCGCCTTCGCGCTGTAAAGCATATGAGAATCTATCATGCCTTTGATTCGTTTAGATAAAGTCTCCGTTGCCTTTGGGGACAAGCCGCTGCTGGGTGAAGTCGATTTTCAGATCGACCCGGGTGAGCGGGTAGCACTGGTTGGCCTTAATGGTGCCGGTAAGTCAACCATGCTGAAGTTGATTGGTCAGCAGATCCATGCGGACAGTGGTCAGTTCTGGCAGGATCCTGCCTGTCGTATTGCGGACCTGCCGCAGGCGATGCCGGTTGCCGATGAGCGTTCAGTCACCGATGTTGTGACTGCCGGGCTGAGTGATGTGCAGGCGTTGCGCACGGCCTATGATACAGCGGCGGACGCGCACGATATGGATGCGCTGGAAGCCCTGCAGCATAAAATTGAAGCCTGTGATGGCTGGAACCTGGAGCAGCGTGTTGCCCGGGTGATGGATCGTCTGGGGTTGCCAACAGATAAGAAAATGTCCGAGCTGTCCGGTGGCTGGCGTCGTCGTGCGGCGCTGGGTGCGGCACTGGTGCAAGAGCCTGATCTGTTGCTGCTCGATGAGCCAACCAACCATCTGGATATTGAGACCATCGAGTGGCTGGAACAGCAGTTGCTCAACTTCCGTGGCGGTTTGCTGTTTATCTCCCATGACCGTGCGCTGGTGGAAAAACTGGCCACCCGGATTGTGGAGCTGGATCGTGGGGTGCTGACCTCGTTCCCGGGTAGCTATCTGAGTTATCAGGAACAAAAAGAAAAGTTGCTTGAAGAAGAAGCTACGCAGAATGCGCTGTTTGATAAACGGCTGGCGCAGGAAGAAGTGTGGATTCGTCAGGGTATCAAAGCGCGTCGCACCCGTAACGAAGGCCGTGTGCGTGCGTTGAAAACAATGCGTAATCAGCATGCAGACCGACTCGGGCGTCAGGGTAAAGCAACCTTTAACCTGGAGGAGGCCAAACGTTCTGGCAAGCTGGTGGCGGAATTGGCCGGTGTGTCGATGGCCTACGGCGGCAAGCAGCTGCTGAATAATCTGGATCTGCTGGTACAGCGAGGCGATCGCATCGGTCTGATCGGGCCGAACGGCGCTGGCAAGAGTACGTTGCTGAACATTTTGCTGGGTCGGCTTGAGCCACAGCAGGGTGAAGTGCGTATTGGTACCAAGATGGAAGTGGCGTACTTCGATCAGCTGCGAGGCCAGCTCGATGGCGAGAAGAGCATCATAGATAACATTGCCGAAGGCCGTGAGTCTATTACGGTGAATGGTAAATCTCGCCATTTGATTAGCTATCTGAATGACTTTTTGTTCAGCCCGGAGCGTGCACGTACGCCGGTGAAAGCATTGTCCGGTGGTGAAACTAACCGGGTGTTGCTGGCGAAGCTGTTCAGTATGCCTGCCAACGTACTGGTGCTGGATGAGCCGACCAACGACCTGGATATCGAAACACTTGAATTGCTGGAAGAAATTCTGCTCAAGTTCGACGGTACCGTGTTGCTGGTCAGCCATGACCGCTCTTTCCTCGATAATGTGGTGACCAGTACGCTGGTGTTCGAAGGTAACGGTGTCGTTGCTGAATATGTGGGTGGCTATAACGACTGGTTGCGTCAGCGTCCGGACGTTGTTGCGCCAGAGAAAACAAAGCTGTCGGTAGCACCTGTCGCCGCGTCAGCAGACCCTGTGCCCGCGCCTGAGCCTGAACCGGTTAAAGCTGATGCGAAGAAGCTGAAAAAACTGAGCTATAAGCTACAGCGCGAGCTGGATCTGTTGCCCGGCCTTCTGGCAGACGCTGAATCTGCACTGGAAGCGCTGCAGGTGCAGACAGGCGAGGCGAGTTTCTATGAGCAGGACAACGCCCATGTGACGGAAGTGCTGGCACAGCTCCAGCAGCAGGAACAGCAGGTGGAAACCCTGATGGAGCGCTGGCTGGAGCTGGAGGCGTTGCAGGAGGAATAAGCCGCCAGACTTATTCGCTGTCCGGGGCCTCAGTTTCGTGTACACGTACTGCCAGTACATCACAGTGAGCCCCGTGCAGTACTCCATTGGCAGTTGAGCCCAGTAGTAAAGCAAGGCCGTGGCGGCCATGGCTGCCGACGACGATCAGATCGACATTGAGGGAGTCAGCCAGCCGGTGGATTTCTGTTTCAGTGTGTCCGCTGACAACATGCTGGCCGTTGATGGGGTAGTCCATACGCTCACCAAAGTGCGCCAGTTTATTGTGGGCGTGTTCGTCGAGCTGATCCTGAATTGAGCTCAGGTCCATGGGTACATCGCCGCCATAGGCAAAGCTCAGTGGCTCGATAACATGAACCAGGTGCAGTGTGGCGTTATTGGCGTGGGCCAGTTCTCGCGCTTTGCTGGCCAGCTGCTGGGCTTCAGAAGAGAGGTCTACGGCTACCAGAATAACGTTGTAAATGCTCATGGTTTGGCTCCTTCAATACAATCGTTACAGTGCGCAGTGAGGGGCAGCGTGCACCCTGTCTGCGGCAGGTCTGCCACCGGGGTGGCGTAGTTCTGAGATTAGCACAGCTCTTTTTCCTGCTAATCTGACATCAATCAACTTTAACAGGTAACGGGTTCTATTACCGGGTACCTGGCTTGCTCAGCCGGAGGCTGTGAAAATGAAATGGACCATTATCATTGTGATCATGATGTCTTTTGTTGGCTCGATGATGTGGATGATGCCATCTCCGCGGGAGCGATTTCAGGCCAAGTTACGGCTGCATGCACGCTCACTGGGCTATAACGTTCAGCTGGCGCGGTTGACAACACCCCGTGCAGCAGGGGAGGTGGAGCCTGAAATCATCACCGTGCCCGCATATCGCTTGATGCGCAGTAATATGGATCGTAAAGCGTCGGAGGCGCTGGTGCCCTGGCAGGTGCACCGGGTGACGTCAATTGCTAGTGATGGGCTGCCTGATGGCTGGAGCTGGGCTCAAGGTGAGCACCTGCTTGATGAAAGCCAGTTGGCGCAGATCACCGAGGTGCTGGCTGTATTGCCTGAGGGCGCAGTAGCGCTGGAATCAACGCCTGTGCAGGTATCTGTGTACTGGCATGAAAAGGGTGATATAGAAACGTTAGATCTGCTTAAAACGCAGCTGCAACGAATCATGGATGCTCGATTTTGATCATTGATGTTAGTAGAGGGTATTAAGGATGTTTAGACAGGTAGAAGTCGGTTTTTATCGGCATTACAAAGGGGCGCGTTATGAAGTGCTGCATACAGCCCGGCACTCAGAAACAGAGGAGTGGCATGTGGTCTATCGTCAGTGTTATGGCGATCAGGCGCTCTGGATCCGGCCGCTGGTGATGTTTACCGAAACCGTACGCTTGACCGATGGGACTGAGGTTGCGCGCTTTGAGCTGGAGTCCGATTCCCGTTGCTGACGCGGAATCTACCGCGCCCGTTGACCGAAGCGCGGTTATGGCGGGTTACCAGAAGCGGTCCATATCTTTGGATAGCTGGTCGGTAAGCTTGTGACGCTTGGGTTCTACTTCTGTGATTAGTGTTTGCAGCTCGGCCAGGCGTTCCTTCTTCATAATGGGTGGCAAGGCTGAGCCAACCAGCAGGGCTTTGGCGTGTTTGAAGTGCGACAGGGCAACCAGTGGTTCTTCGCGATCTTTATAACGCATCCCTTGTGACATGTGTGCGCCGACCACAACGCTGACTTTCATTCGGTATAGCTCTTGCTGGTAGCTGCGGGCCAGACTGACGGTGAGCTTGCTGTGGCGGGCCATTTGCAGAATCAGTTTTTCAGAAAAGTTGATGTAGATCTGGGCGCGCTTAAGCGATTTGTCGCTGGCGAAAGCGGCATCATCGGCGACGGTGTTGTCGGCACCATTTTTCTGCTCAGTCAGATCGGCATACAGGGGGGAGTCGGGTGCCAGCATTCCGACCTCTTCGATCTGCGACATGGCATGTTCGTCAATTTTATGGACGATGTCTGATTTGCAGTTGGCTTCCCGAAGCACGCTCAGGGTCTGGATGGTGTGTTCAGCCTGAACAGAGAGGAACTTAAGACGTTCTTCTTTGGCTTTTTGTTGTTGTTCTCGGGTGGCGATGATGTAGTTGGCAGTCAATGCAATGACACCTACAACAGCCAGCAGGACAACATACATAATATTATCTAGCATAAGTGACGATAGATCTCATCCAGGGTTGAGTAATCATGTGAAATTGCAGGGCTATTTTCCACTGAAGTTCCGGTATGGTAAAGCTGGAATCACCAGGTAACTGTACAAATTTAAGTGGAAAATTGGAATCCGCTGCTTGACCCCTGACCTTTGTGCACTTATATATGCACCCAGTTTTGGTCACTGTTGTTGCCACAATTATTTCCTGTTTCCTTGAAGGACTTGGATTCTATGGGTAAATCGCTCGTTATCGTCGAGTCACCCGCAAAAGCGAAGACTATTAATAAATACCTCGGCAATCAGTTTGTTGTGAAGTCCAGTGTGGGTCATATTCGTGACCTGCCGACAAGTGGTGGGGCGAGTAAGTCCGACCCGAAAGAGCGTGCGCGTCAGGCGGCAATTACACGTAAGTTGTCGCCGGAAGACAAAGTTATTCACCGCAAACGCAAAGCAAAAACACAACTGATCAGCCGCATGGGTGTGGACCCGGAAAAAGATTGGGATGCCCACTATGAAGTCCTGCCGGGTAAGGAAAAGGTAGTCGACGAGCTGAAACGGTTGGCGAAAAATGCCGACACTATCTATCTCGCGACCGATTTGGACCGCGAGGGGGAAGCCATCGCCTGGCACCTGCGCGAGGCAATCGGTGGTGATGATAGCCGTTATCGCCGTGTTGTGTTTAACGAGATCACCGAAAAAGCGATTCAGGGTGCTTTCGAAGCCCCCGGTCAGCTGGATATGGCGCGGGTTAATGCGCAGCAGGCGCGCCGGTTCCTTGACCGCGTCGTTGGCTATATGGTGTCTCCTCTGTTGTGGGAAAAAATCGCCCGCGGTCTGTCTGCTGGGCGTGTGCAATCCGTTGCGGCCCGGCTGGTCGTTGAGCGTGAGCGTGAGATCCGTGCGTTTATCCCGGAAGAGTACTGGGAGATTCACGCAGATACGCTGACAAGCGCTGAAGAGCCGCTACGGCTGCAGGTTGCCAAGCGCAATGGTGAGAATTTCCGGCCTAACTCTGAAGAGCAGACCCGCGATTCTCTAGCGGGCCTGGAGGGGGCTACGTTTGAAGTTATCAAGCGTGAAGACCGTCCGACCAGTAGTAAGCCCTCTGCGCCGTTTATTACCTCAACGTTGCAACAGGCTGCCAGTACCCGGCTGAGCTTTGGCGTTAAGAAAACCATGATGATGGCCCAGCGCTTGTATGAAGCGGGTTACATCACGTATATGCGTACCGACTCCACCAACCTGAGTGCGGATGCTGTGGCGGCTTGTCGCGACTACGTGCTCACGCATTATGGTGAAGCGTACCTGCCAGAAAACCCGAATCGCTACAGCAGCAAAGAGGGGGCTCAGGAGGCGCATGAGGCGATCCGTCCGTCGGATATGGCCGTGTTGGCAACAGACCTTAAGGGCATGGACCGCGATGCGGAGCGCCTGTATGACCTGATTCGACGTCAGTTTATCGCCTGTCAGATGATGCCAGCCAAGTACACCAGTAGCCGTATCCAGGTGAAAGCCGCAGAGTTTGAACTGACCACCAAGGGTCGTATTCTGCGCTTTGATGGTTATACCCGGGTTATGCCGCCGAAAGGAGGCAAGGGTGATGAGGATTTGTTGCTGCCGGATGTTAACGGTGGTGACGTGCTGAACGTGCAGCAGCTGGACCCGCGTCAGCACTTTACCAAGCCAACGGCGCGTTTCACTGAAGCCAGCCTGGTTAAAGAGCTGGAAAAACGAGGGATTGGCCGTCCGTCCACCTATGCATCGATTATTTCTACGATCCAGGATCGTGGTTATGTTGAGGTGCAGAACCGTCGTTTTTATGCCCGTAAAATGGGCGATATAGTCACTGAACGTCTGATTGAGAACTTTGCCGATCTGATGGACTATAGCTTTACGGCGCGGATGGAGGAGTCGCTGGATGATGTAGCGATGGGAGAGGAAGATTGGAAAAATCTGCTCAACCGTTTCTACGAAGGGTTCCAGAAAACACTGGAAACGGCGCAGGGTGAAGAGGGCGGTATGCGCCCGAACAGCCCGACCGAAACCAGTATTGATTGTCCGGATTGTGGTCGCAAGATGATGATTCGTACTGGTAGCACCGGGGTTTTCCTTGGCTGCTCCGGTTATGCCCTGCCGCCGAAAGAGCGCTGTAAGGCGACGATCAATCTGGTGTCCGGTGATGAAGTGGTCAGTGTCGATGGCGATGATGAAGAAGAGTCCCGTATTCTTCGTAACAAACATCGCTGTAAACTCTGTGACTCGGCCATGGATTCTTACCTGATTGATGAAAAACGTAAGCTGCATGTCTGCGGTAATAACCCGGATTGCGCTGGTTTTGAGGTTGAGTCCGGTGAGTACCGGATTAAGGGTTACGATGGGCCATCGCTCGAGTGTGATAAATGTTCGGCGGAAATGCAGCTGAAAACGGGCCGCTTTGGCAAGTTCTTCGGGTGTACCAATGCCGAATGTAAAAACACTCGCAAGCTGCTGAAAAGCGGTGAAGCTGCGCCACCGAAGATGGATCCCGTGGCGATGCCTGAGCTGCAGTGTGAAAAGGTAGAGGATACCTACGTGCTGCGCGATGGGGCTTCAGGATTGTTCCTGGCGGCCAGTCAGTTCCCGAAAAACCGTGAAACCCGTGCCCCCAAGGTTGCTGAAATTCTGCCACATCAGGCAGAAATTGATGCCAAGTACACGTTCCTGTTCTCGGCACCGACCCATGACCCGGATGATAATCCGAGCGTGATTCGGTACAGCCGAAAGACTAAAGAGCAGTACGTGATGACGGAACTGGAAGGTAAGGCAACGGGCTGGAAGGCGTTTTTCGCTGATGGCAAGTGGCAGGAAGAGCTACCAAAGAAAAAGGTAACGCGTAAAAAGACGGAAGATTGAGCGCGGTAACCGTATGGATGGCGTCGCACAAATGTGCGACGTCCCATTAAGGGATTAATTGCAAGCAGGAGTAACTATGAGCTGTGTCTATCTGGCGCGTACCAACCAGAAACTGAACTTTGCCCGTATCCACCTGGATGCGTTGCGTGGGGGTTGTCAGTCGACAGGTTGGAACAAGCATATACTGATCGAATCCTATAACGAGTCAGTGCTGTTTCATCTGGCCTCAGCTTATGGTGCTTTCCTGCGTGAAATCGCAGAGCGTTACCAGCTGGATGTGTCTCACATCGATGGCTATCGGACGCTGGCGGATGATCTTGAAAATAGTGGCCAGGAGTGCCCTGAGCTGAAAGAACTGAGTGTTCTGGAAGCTGAACAGGGTAGCTGGTTGCACAAGATGATTCATGCCTATGAAGCGTGCTGGCGGGCGACGGATAAAGCGGCCCCGGTCAATGCTGCCAGCAGTCTGTCTGAAATCCATGTGGCTCAGGTTAACCCTGATCACACGGATGAGAGTGCAATCGTTGAAGAGTACCAGGGCTGGCTCGATGCGCTGCGTGATCTGATTGACCGTCAGCGCACGGGTATGCAGGAGTGGTGAAGCAAGGTGTCTGATACCTTAAAGAAACACGGTGAGACCGAAGAAGAGTTATTGCTGGAAATTATTCAGCTGGATAATGGAGATCTTGCGTTACGTCGTGCCGATCAGCCTGAGGATGCGCAGCCAATGTTGCATGTCGGGGTGTCTGACGAGTTGCGTGAGGTCATGCAGGAGCGTTATGTGGATATCGCGCGGGTCATGTTGACCGCCGGGGTGAAGCTGATGGCCGAAGCGGGGTTTGTGGGTGACGATATATCCCAGGCACCTCAGCCAACAGTGCACTGAAAGCCGTTTACTGCAGATACAACAAAGCCGACCCGGGGGTCGGCTTTGTTGTATCCAGCCCGCCAGAACGGTGCTGTCGGCGTATCGTTACGGCCTCGGCTGGTTTAGGCAGAATACATGCTTACAGCAGTTCATTCCGGCGGATAACACCAACCCCCAGTCCTTCGATGGCCAGCGTCTGCTCGCGCAGATCGATAACGATGGGCTCAAACTCTTCGTTCTCGGCGATCAGCTGCACCATGTGACCATCCTGCTTGAAGCGTTTGACCGTGACTTCTTCATCCAGCCGGGCAACAACAATCTGGCCATCGCGCGCCTGATTACACTGATGCACGGCCAGCAGATCACCGTCCATAATACCGATGTTTTTCATACTGGAGCCACGTACCCGCAGCAGGTAGTTGGCGTTGGGGTGGAAAAACTCGGCAGAGATGGTGCAATGATCTTCGATATGTTCCTGGGCCAGAATCGGGTTGCCAGCGGCAACCTGGCCGACGATAGGCAGACCTTCGTTCGCGGCTTCAAGCTCGGGTACCCGGATGCCACGGGAGGTGCCTGGGATAATCTCGATGGCACCTTTACGGGCCAGTGCCTTCATGTGTTCTTCGGCGGCATTGGCAGAGCGGAAGCCCAGCTCTTTGGCTATGTCAGCACGCGTGGGCGGGAAGCCTGTGTCCAGAATGTAGGTTTTGATGCATTCCAGTACTTCCGTTTGGCGTTGGGTCAGCTTCATTGTGGATCCCGCTCATCTTGGTTGTCTGTACAGTTACTGTGATTATATACAGGTGTTTTTTGCTGTAAAGCCGGTTCTGTTTAAATATCCAGTAGTTTGCTAGAATCTCAGCTCTGAAAATATGGCTTCCAGGCTGGGCTTTTCAGAGTCAGGGGCGCGCTGTTCAGGCGTTGTCCAGGTTCTATTTCGCGCCTGCTGCCGTGCCTGTTCGGACCGGTTGAGCGGTGTAACATCCGGATTTACGACGCCAGTGCTAAGTAACGATCTCAAGAAAAAGATCCAGACCGCCTACAGTACGTTTTTAAAAAACAGGTCTCTCAACCCGCGTAGCGGCCAGAAGCATATGATTGCCGAGGTGGCGAAAACCCTGGCCCGTGCCGACGGCAGTGGTGAGCAGCAGGGGGAGAATATCTGTGTGCTGGAGGCCGGAACCGGAACCGGTAAAACCATTGCCTATCTGCTGGCCTCGATACCTGTGGCGCAGAAACAGGGTAAGAAAGTGGTGGTTTCCACCGGGACAGTGGCGCTGCAGGAACAGCTGGTGATGAAAGACCTGCCCCAGCTGATCTCTGATTCGGGCATCAGTACTACCTATTCGCTGGCCAAGGGTCGGGGACGGTATTTTTGCGTCAGCAAGGCTGAGGCAGTGCTGGAATCCCAGGGCGAGCTGGGCCAGATGGCGCTGTATGCCGATGAAGTGGCCCAGCGGCTGGATGGTGATCAGGTGGCCTGGTATCAGGATTTGCTGAACCGTTTTGCTTCGGGCAACTGGGATGGCGATCGTGACAGTCTGAGTGAGGCGGTGGAAGAGGCTGAATGGCGGCCGATGACCAGCGATCATCTACAATGTACCAACCGCCGTTGTTCTAATTTCAGTATCTGCCCGTTTTTCAAAGCCCGGCAGGAGCTGGACAAAGTTGATCTGATCGTCGCTAATCATGACCTTGTGCTGGCAGACCTTTCACTCGGCGGCGGGGCGATTCTGCCGGAACCGGCGGAAACGATTTATGTGTTCGATGAAGGTCATCACCTGGGCGTGAAGACCACCAGTCACTTTGCCTATAGTCTGAGAGTTCGCTCCAGTCAGCGCTGGCTTAATAGCAGCACCCGGCAGCTGAGCAAACTGTTGACCGATTGCTCTCATCAACTGGTGTTAACCGATTGCATCGAAAAGCTGGCTCAGCCGTATAAAACGATGGAAGAGCAGCTGGAGCTGTGGCTGCTGATGATGGAGCAGCTGTTTGTTGATCGTAAAGATGATCGTGACGCCCGAATCCGTTTTGCGCAGGGCATTATTCCTGATGAACTGGCGGTGATCGCCAAAGCCTTTGCTCAGGTTGCCGAGGTAGCAGTCGCCAAATTTGAACAGATAGTTGATCTGCTCAAAGAGGCAATGGATGGCGAACTGGCCGATATTCCCCGTGATATGGCAGAGTTGTGGTATCCGCAGGTTGGGGTGTTTGCTGCGCGTATGCAGGGCATGTACTGGCTGGCGAAGGCCTGGGCGACTCCTGATGTACCGGGTGAGTCACCAACGGCGCGCTGGGTTACCCGTATTGATAGTCTGGATGGTGTAGACTTTGAGTGTCGCAGCAGTCCGGTGTCGGCCGCCCAGACGCTGCAGGAACATCTGTGGAAACATTGCCATGGGGCGGTCATTACCTCGGCGACGATTACGGCGCTGGGTCGGTTTGACCGGGTGCTGAATGATCTGGGGTTACCGGCGGGCACTACCTGTCGTCAGCTACCGAGTCCGTTTAATCACCAGCAGGCGGCAGAGCTGTATATTCCGGCGATGGATTATGATCCTAAAGACCCGGATCAGCATACCGAGGCGGTGACAAAGTTCCTCGCTGAGGCGCTGCCACAGGCGCGTTCGACACTGGTGTTGTTCAGTTCCTGGCGGCAGATGTTATCGGTGCTTGAACGAATGCCCGATTCCATTAACAATAGCGTGCTGGCCCAGGGTCAGATTGGTAAGCAGGAAATTCTTACCCAGCACAAGGCGCGGGTAGATGAAGGCAAGGCCAGCATCATTTTTGGGCTGGCGTCATTTGCTGAAGGGGTGGATCTGCCTGGTGATTATCTCACCGAAGTGATCATTGCCAAGTTGCCATTCAGCGTCCCGGATGACCCGGTTGATGCCACCATGGCAGAATGGATTGAAATGCGCGGAGGTAACGCCTTCGCTGAGTGGTCGGTACCGATGGCATCGATGCGCCTGACACAGGCGACCGGTCGATTGCTACGTACGGAAGCTGATAGCGGACGCATTGTCCTGCTGGACCGACGTTTGATTACCCGGCGCTATGGTCGACAATTGCTCGACGCACTACCGCCGTACAGACGTAATTTTGCCTAACCAACGAGAATCAAAACGTTGAGCACAGAACAATCAGTATCGCAGCAGACCTCTGCTGACAGCAATGACAGAAACGAAAAGCGTAACCCGCGTCGCCGTCGTCGCCCGGGTAGTAGCAGCCGTCGTCGTGCGCCGTCTCGACGCCCTGATGTTCAGGAAGCTCAGGACGTTCAGGAGACTCAGGAGGTTCAGGGAATTCAAAACGTTCAGGCGGTTCAGGACGGGCCGGTTGTTCAGCCGAGTGTGGCTGACAGTACGGGCTGGAACCCAGCGCAGTTTGTGGTGGAACCTGAAGAGGGCAAGAGTCGCTTCCATGACTTTAACCTGCCTGATGCGCTGATGCAGGCCATTGCGGAGCTGGGTTACCAGTACTGTACGCCGATTCAGGCAGCCACCATTCCGGTGTCGCTGGCGGGCAAAGATATTATTGGTAAAGCACAGACGGGCACCGGTAAAACCGTGGCGTTCCTGCTGGGGATTATTACCGATCTGATTGACTACCCATTGACCGAGCGTCGTCGTAAAGGCGAGCCCCGTGCCCTGATCGTCGCGCCAACCCGTGAGCTGGCGTTGCAGATCGGTTCAGATGCGGAGAACCTGGCTAAACATGCGGGTTTGCACGTGGTTACGCTGGTGGGTGGCATGGACTACGACAAACAGCGCCGCCAGCTGCGTGAGCGTGATGTTGATATTCTGGTGGCAACACCGGGCCGTCTGATCGATTTCGTCAATGGTAAGGAAGTCGATCTGTACAATGTTGAAGTGCTGGTGCTGGACGAAGCCGACCGCATGCTGAGCATGGGCTTTATCCCGGATGTACGGACAATTATCCGTAATACGCCGCGTAAGGGTGCTGATCGTCAGACGTTGCTGTACAGCGCTACGTTCTCCGATGACATTATGAACCTGGCGAACCAGTGGACACTGGAGCCGGAAATCATCGAGATCGCTCCGGAAAAGAAAACCACTGACAATATTACTCAGCGGGTATTTCTTGTCGCCGGTGAAGATAAATATAAACTGCTGCGTAACTACATTCGCGTCAACAACGTCGAAAAAGTGATTGTATTTTGTAACCGTCGTAACCAGACCCGCGACCTGGCTGCGCGACTGGAAAAAGATGGCGTGAAAGCAGCGCTGATGTCCGGTGAAATTCCGCAGAACAAGCGCCTTAAAGTACTGGAAGGTTTCCGTGAAGGGGATGTTCAGGTATTGGTAGCGACTGATGTTGCTGGCCGTGGTATCCATATCGATGGCGTGACTCACGTGATCAACTACCACCTGCCAGAAGAAGCGGATGATTATGTACACCGCATTGGCCGTACTGGCCGTGCCGGTGCGACAGGCACATCGGTTTGCTTCGCCTGTGAACAGGATTCGTTCATGATTCCTGAGGTTGAGGCGGAAACCGGGGTTAAGCTGGAATGTGTCCATCCGGATCCAGAACTGCTGGAAGACCTGTCCTGATCTCAGGCAGTCTCTTATGAAAACCCTTGACCAACTACGGCTGGATACACCGTTCAGTCGTATTTCACCGTTGCTGAGCAGCCCGGTGCAACCGCAGCCACTGGTCAATCCCCATGTGGCTGCGTTCAGTGCCTCGGCGGCCAGTCTGCTGGATCTTGATCCCTGTAAAATTACCGCCGCAGGGCTGGTTAAGGTCTTTGCCACGGACCAGCTGCTGGTGGGCAGTGAGCCAGTTGCTACGGTGTATTCAGGTCATCAGTTTGGTGGCTATACTCCGCAACTGGGTGATGGCAGGGCACTGCTACTGGGTGAATATGAGAACCGGCTGGGCGAACGCTGGGAAATCCAGCTCAAAGGCTCAGGCAAAACGCCGTATAGTCGCCACGGTGATGGTCGGGCGGTGATCCGCTCGACGATCCGTGAGTACCTGGCCAGTGAAACCATGGCGGCGCTGAATGTGCCGACGACCCGTGCGCTGTGCCTGTTTGGCAGTGAAACACCGGTAGCCCGCGAAAGCATCGAAATGGGGGCCTTGCTGGTTCGCCTCAGCCCCAGTCATATCCGCTTTGGTCATTTCGAATACCTCTACTACACCCGTCAGCATGAGGCCTTGCCGTTGCTGGCTGATTTCCTGATCCGTCGTTTCTACCCCCAGGTGGCGGGCGATGCTGATCCTTACGGCGCGCTGTTTGAACAGATAGTCGAACGTACGGCGCGGCTGGTAGCGCACTGGCAGGTGGTGGGGTTCGCCCATGGCGTACTCAACACGGATAATATGTCGGCGATTGGTGTGACCCTGGATTATGGTCCGTATGGATTTCTGGACCAGTACCATCCGGGCTTTACCCCCAATACCAGCGATACGACTGGCCGTTATGCGTTTGCGGCGCAACCCAATGTGGTGCTGTGGAACTGTGTTGCCCTGGCACAGGCGTTTACTGCGCTGACCAGCCGGGAGCGGCTGGAGCAGGCGCTGTCACGTTATGAGCCAACCTTTCAGCGTACCTACGCTGAGCTGATGGCGGCGCGTTGCGGTTTGCCGTTCAGCAATGGCGCGACAGAGCGGGCCAGTGATGAACAGACCGCTACATTGATTCGTGAGCTGCTGGCGCTGATGGAACAGCATAAAGCGGATTACACGCTGACATTGCGGGCGCTGGTGGATGCCGCCGAGCAGGATAGCCTTGAGCCCCTGCAGGCGCAGTTACCGGCGGCTGAGCTGGCTGGCTGGTTTCAGCGCTACCGGGCTCATCAGGGTGGAAATGCGCAGTTACTGGCCTTGATGGCGCGCAGTAATCCACGGTTGCAGTTACGTAACTACCTGGCCCAGCTGGCGATTGAAGCGGCTGAGCAGGATGATTATTCTGTGCTGGATAGCCTGATGGGCGCATTGCGCACACCCATGGCGGTGCTCAGTGACAGCCAGCAACATTTCGCGGCACCACCTCCGCCGTGGGGCTGTAACCTTAACCTGAGTTGCTCTTCCTGATATGACTGATAAACATAACACCCGTAAGATTTCGCGCATTATTGCAGTGGTCGTCAGTGCGGTCTTTGCTGCGTTGGCCGTTGCCGGGTTTAACCGCACCGGGGATGTGACGCAGCTGGTGCTGTTCCTGGGCCTGTCTGCATTCAGTTACATGCTGGTGATCTATCTCTTTAAAGGAATAAATCGGTTACTGGATGCCGTGGATGACCGCGAGCACTGATGCATGCCAATAAGCGGTGTTGTATCACTTGAGTTATAGAAGCGGTGCTGCCAGGATGCGCCGCTGTGTGTTTTCCTGAGGAGTAAGCCTGAGCATGGTTGAAGCAAAGCGTATTACCGTACTGGGTGGTGGCAGTTTCGGCACGATTATCGCCAACATTGCTGCCAGTAATGGCCACCAGGTTCGACAGTGGATGCGGGACGAGGCGCGGGCCGCTGAAATTCGCGAATGCCGCGAAAATAAACGCTACCTGCCGGGTTATCCATTAAGTGAGAACCTGGAGCCGGTCTGTGATCTGCAGGCGGCCGTCAGTGATGCTGATCTGATCTTTGTCTCCATTCCCAGCTCCGCTTTCCGGGCGGTCATCCGCCAGGCCGCGCCGTTTATCAAGCCGGGCCAGCTGGTCGTCAGCACGACCAAGGGGATTGAAGCCGATACCTTCAGTCTGATGAGTGAAATTCTGACTCAGGAACTGGAAGGGGCGCGCATCGGTGTGCTCAGCGGGCCGAATCTGGCCAAGGAGATTGCCCGTGGCCAGCTGACGGCGACGGTGATTGCCAGTGATGACAGCTTGCTGCGCAGTACTGTGCAATCGGTGCTGCACAGTGCCTGCTTCAGGATTTATGCCAGTGATGATTCCTACGGAGTTGAGCTGGGTGGCACGCTGAAAAATATCTATGCCATTGCCGCAGGTCTTAGTGCTGCGCTGGGTATGGGCGAAAACACCAAAGCGATGCTGATGACCCGCTCACTGGCGGAGATGAGTCGTTTCGCTGTCTCCATGGGCGCGAATCCGATGACGTTTATCGGCCTGGCAGGCGTGGGGGATCTGATTGTGACCTGTATGTCACCACTGAGCCGTAACTACCGTGTGGGTTATGCGCTGGGTGAAGGTAAAACCCTGGACGAGGCTGTTGCGGCGCTGGGTGAGGTTGCTGAAGGGGTGAATACTCTCAAGCGGGTTAAGGCCAAAGCGCAGGACCAGGAAATCTACATGCCACTGGTCTGGGGCCTGTATGAAGTGGTGTTTAATGCCGCGCCGGTCGCTGAAGTCGTCAAAACACTGATGCTCAATGAACAGAGCACGGATGTGGAGTTTGTACTGCCACGAGATCACGCTGGATGATGGTCTATCTGATGCGCCACGGCATTGCCGAGCCCTTCGGCTGTAAGCCGGACCCACAACGGTCACTGACCGCTGTGGGCCGGACGCAGGTGCAGGCACAGTTTGAGGCCTGTCAGCCTTTGCTGGCAGTTCAGCGGATTGTGCACAGTCCCTATCTGCGGGCCCAGCAGACCGCTCAGATCGGTGCTCAGGTGCTTACCGGTACGCCGCTGATTGTGGATGGCCGGTTGACCCCGGATGATGATCCGGCCACTGCACTGGCAGTGCTGGAGCAGTATGCTGATCTGCCCACGCTCTATGTGACACATAATCCACTCGTTGGCCGATTGATCGGTTTGCTCTGTGAAGGCAGCAGTCGAGTGGTTGAGCCGATGGAGACGGGTATGCTGGCCGCGATTGAGTGTGACTGGCCGGCCGCAGGAATGGGTACGCTGGCCTGGAAACGGGCTGTGCCGCGTTAAATATTGAGCGAAGGGTTTAGCTGGGGGGCTGCCCGGTCCTTCGGGCGATGGCTGTCCTTATAGCTAAGGGACTGTTCTCTGGCTAAGTTTCGCCTCTGAACACAGAGGGCCGAATAACGGCTTTATTCCTCTGCTGATCAACCTCTTCTCTGAGTAGCTTCCACCGACTATCTTTCTGAATCACAATCGACAGGCAGCATTGGCACTGACAGGTAGTTCCAGAGGTGACAGGCAGGTGGCGCAACGCGGGGTGAGGGTGGTTCTGTAAAACCAGATCAACACAGAGTACACATGCGTTTTCCATTTTTACCTCACTGCACGGCTATCATTCATAGCGCTATGTTCAAGCTAGCACAGGGGCAGCGGGCTGCTTCCTGGAATAATTCCTAATTCTTCAGTATCTCGGTGTAATCCCTTCAGTCCTCTGTATAACGCTATAAAATATAGCAGGTTATATTTTCAAAAAGTGTGTCAGGCATGTCTGGGAATAAGATAGATCTCGCATCTCAGGCTTACAACAAAGACTCAAATCTGCGTCTAAACTTGGACATTGGCATATAAGGGACTGGTCAGCAGGGAGTGCCGGGCCGAGGTGCTCGCTGGGTAGTGACATAAACTATCGGTGATGGATGATGGTTTCTATGAATATATTTGTAGGAAATCTGCCGTTTCGAATGTCTGCGTACGAGATTGAAAGGTTGTTCAGTGCTTATGGAATTATCAGTTCGGTACGGGTGATTCTGGACCGGCATACGGGTCGTTCACGGGGGTTTGGCTTTGTTGATATGCCTGACTACCATGAGGCCAGGGAGGCGATCAGTATCCTCAATGGTTATGAAATTCAGGGACGTCCAATCTCAGTTAATAGTGCTCATTCGCGTGAATATCATGACCCTCAGTCACTGGCGGGCTAGTACTTACCCGTTGTTTTATCTGGTTTCCGGATTCTGTCAGATTGGGCCCTTTGTCTAATCGGTTTGCTACTTTATGTATTCATCTTCTGCTATAACGGCGTATTCAATTGCGGGTGTGCAGGGGTTACCTGTTATCTGTATGTGCGCCGACTCGGAGTGAGTAACATGAAGGAACCGCAGCCACTTTCTACCTCGGCATTAGCCCGGGCTCTGCATAAAACGGTTCGTCAGATGTTTGCTGAGCTGGCCGTGCTAGGCTGGATTCGCCGCGATGGTGAGCAATGGCAGCTGACCGCCAAAGGTGAGTTTGAAGAGGGTGCCTATCGGGAAAGCAGCCGGTTTGGGCGCTACATCGTGTGGCCAGCGTCTGTGTTGGAGCACCGCGCACTGGTGCAGACACGGAATCAGTTTATCAGCGCGACAGTGATGGGGCGTGAGCTACAGCTATCCGCTCAGACCGTTAATCGCCTGCTGGCTGAACGCGGCTGGATTCGCCCTGATGCGAAGGGCTGGCGGCTGACTGACGCGGGTAAAGCCCAGGGAGCGCTGCAGCGTGAAGACGAGCGTACGGGGATTCCATATGTCGTCTGGACGCCGGATATCTGCGCTCATCCGGTACTAATGCGGTCGGTAGCGTTGATCACATCCGAGTTTGATAGTGGCCCGGCAACGCTGCTACCGACGCTGGACGGCCACCACTGTGCCAGTCAGGTCTGTAGCCGTATCTGTAACTGGCTGTATCTGGCCGGTGTGGTACATGCAGTGGATGTATGGTTGCCGGTTGAAGAAGCGGTGCGTTGTGATCTCTATCTGCCAGAGATTCAGCTGTTTATTGATGACTGGACGGTTGATACCGGGGCCTCAACTCTGGCGTCGCGGATCAACCGCCAAAGCCTGTGTGAGCGTCATCGATTGAATTTGTTACAGGTGGATGATGAAGCGGCCGGGCAACTGGATGAATGGTTGTCCCGGGAGTTGCGCAAGCGTGGGCTGGATATCTGACAGCCAGCCCTGCCTGCGGTGAACGGTTCAGGGAATCTGCAGGCCGTTATACATAAATTCGATATCGTTGAGCTGCTCCAGCCAGAGCTGGACAGGGGCCAGCGCTGCAGGGTCAATATCGGGCTGCTGGATGCTTTTAATCCAGGGGTACAGGGCGAAATCTGCGATGGTCAGGTCATCCCCACAGATAAACCGTTTGCCACTGAGCTGGTTGGCCAGCGCCTGCCAGAGTAAACGAGTCTGATGTTCCAGCGTTCGCGACAATGAGGCGTTGGCGTCCAGGGTTTCATGTACCTTGCTGAGCACTGGAGCAACATCACTTTGTTGCCAGATCACCCACTGTAGACACTGATAGCGCAGGCTTGCGTCCTCAGGCAGGAAACGGCAGCTCTTCTCTGCCAGATAGATCAGTACGGGCGCGCAGCCAAAGATTGAGAGCGGCTGTAAATCGGGCCCGTCCGGGTCAGTGATGGCGGGGACTTTATTCGGGCTGATCGCCTGAAACTGGCGTGGCTGCTCCTGCAGGTTGAGCACATCAACCGGATGCACGCGGTAGGGGATCTGGGCGGCTTCCAGCATGGTTGCGACGCAGTGGCCGTCAGCGGTGCTCCAGGTGTAAAGATCAATCATGTACGCTCCTCAGGGAGTGGCGAAGAATTGATAGATCTGCACCAGTTCTTCTTCAGTAAAGGTGATGATAACCAGCTGTTGGCCTGGTTGTATCAGATCCGGATTCCGTCCCAGCATCCCTTTGTCATAATTATAGATATAAGATTCCTGCACCTTGCGTTGCAGGATATGCCCCAGAAAGGAGCTTCGACGGTCGTGTAGGCGCTCGTCTGCATCACTGGGTATGCTGGCCTGAGCTGTGGCTGTATTGCCCGGTAGTGCAATGCCTTCTGCAAACGAGTTGACTAATGCTGCCTGAATAATCCCCCACATTCCCTGATCATCGTTCTGATGTACGGCATGAAGGTAGAAAATTTTGTTGGCGGAGTTCTCCGGGTGATCCAGCAGTTCTTTGAGTTTTATCTGACGGCCATCACTGGGCAGCAGGGTCGCCTGGCTTTGGGCGATCACCCGTTGTTGCTGGGTAGACATCGCTGTCTCTGTTGCTTCGGGTCTGAGCGGGGTTACTGTCAGTCCGGCATCACTGACGGCATTCACGGTGACGGTGTTGGGTGTCATTACTATGGTGGTATCCGGTGTTGCTGTGGACGTGCCGCTGGTGATAGTGATCAGATTCATTGCTGCCGGGGCGCTGACCGGGGTGGTTGTTTTGTTGCTCAGGCCAACGCCTGAGATCGCCTGTTCCGTGTGGGTAATAACGGGAGTGGCGGGGGTGGTTTTTGACTGGTTCTCTGTTTCTGGCGAAGTGTGTGCCGACTGGGCAGATTCCAGCGTGGCGCTGGTCTGAATATGTTTGAGCGGGAGCTGTAGCAGCTGGTCGGCAGTAACGAAGTGCTGTGCTTTACGGATGTTAAGGGGCATCTGCTCTGGCGGTGTTATTTTTTCGATGTGGGTGATTGCTTTGGCTTCTGCAGCCGGGGAAATAGGCTTGCCTTTATGATCAATTATCGCTGGCCGAATGGGTTCGGCGACAGGTAATTGCTTGGTAGCAGGCTGGGCATTGGATCGGTCGTTGGAGGGCTGAGGCGGTTGCAGCGTGAACCAGGCCACGACGGCTGCCGCAACGAGGGCGAATACCAGAACGAGTGTGCGTAGCATCTTTTTCTCCAGTGCCAGATACAACTGCACTGACTGTATCCTGGTCAGCACACAGACAAAAGCGTTAATACGTGGCGGGGGAGCTGGCCGACAGTCAGGCAGTCACTACACTACAGGCCGCTGTCTGTGATTGATCTGGCACTTCGGCCAATCTTTGCCAGACTGCAATTATCTATCTCAGTAAAAGAGTTCTCCGATGCGCTGCAGCAGATTGCTGGGCTGGGTCGCCAGTTTACTATTGTGGGTCAGCCAGCCTGCCTGGGCTGAACCCTTTACGGCTGATGAGCGCGGCTGGCTACAGGCGCGCGGCGAAATTCGTTATTGCAGTGATCCGAACTGGATGCCGTTTGAGGGGTTGGACCGTCGTGGCCAGCATATTGGTATTGGCGCGGACTTTATTGCTGAGTTCTCCCGCCAGCTCAATATTCCAATGCGACGGGTCTCTGCTGTCAGCTGGGCTGAAGTATTGGAGCTGGGCCGACAGCGACAGTGTGATTTTATCTCACTGACCAACCCCAGCCCGGCACGGGCACAGTTTTTTTCCTTTACTGCGCCTTACGTTGCTTTGCCTGTGGTGCTGTTTGGTCATAAACGCGATGGCTATATTGATGGGCTTGGGGCCCTGGAAGGGCAGCCGCTGGCGGTGACACGGGGGAGTATCCTGGTGACTAAAATACGCCAGCTGGCACCGTCGGTCAGGCTCAAACAGTATCCAACGATGCTTGAAGTACTGGCGGCGGTGATGAAAGGAGAGGCGCGCGCTGCTATCGCAGCGTTACCGGTGGGGCTTTATCTGGTGCAAAAAATGGGCCTCACACAACTGGAAGTCGCTGGCCATACCGACCTTAAAATGGAGCTTGCGCTTGCGGTGCGTAATGACGTACCGGAGCTGGTGTCTGTGCTGAATAAAGTGGTCGGTAATCTGTCGCCGACGCTTAATGACCAGATTATGCGGCGCTGGTACAGCGTGGAGGTGCAGCAGGCGCAGGATTATACATTGCTGCTGGTGCTGGTTGTTGTGCTGTGCCTGGTGGTTGCGTTTCTGATCTACCGTAATCAGACCAGCCGCACCTTCTCATTGCAGCTTGAAAAGGTTAACGCACGGCTCTCGGATCGTAATCAGCGGCTGGAACAAATCTGTCAACATGATTACCTGACCGGGGTGCTCAATCGGGTCAGTCTGGATACTGAACTTACCCAGGCCCTGCACCGGGCTGCCAGTCAGGACCAGTCGCTGGCCCTGATCATGCTGGATCTTGATTGTTTTAGCCGGGTTAATCAGAAGTATGGTCATCAGGTGGGGGATACCGTGCTGGTGGAAATCTGCCGGGTGCTGGAGCAGACGCTACCGGAGTGGGTGCGCACTGGGCGCTGGGTGGGCGATCGTTTTTTACTGATTTGCCCACGGACTGGGCTGGAAGAAGCGTTGGCGCTCGGCAGTAAAGTCAGTCTGACACTGCAGTTACATCAATACAGCGAGGAAGTGCATATCAGTGCCAGCCTGTGTCTTGCGATTTGTGATGGCAGCGAGCGTTCGGCCGTGCTGATGCATGCGCTGGAGTGCCGGTTATGTCAGGCCGTGACGGATGGTCCCCAGCAGCTGGTGGTGCTGGATCAGAATCCGGGCAGCTCTGCAGAGCCAGCGGCCTGAGCCAGGATCCATTCGCGGAAGGCTTCCATACTGTAGGTCAGTGGCCGGTTTTCCTGGTAGACCAGGTAAAATGCCTTGCGGGTATTAAGGCTGATATCAAATGGCACTATCAGCTGTTTAAGCTGCAATTCCCGCTCAATCAGGCTGATATCCGACAGGGCGATCCCGACCCCTTCCATTGCTGCGTTCAGGGCCAGTGAAGTGCTGGAAAAACTCATGCTTTTACTGAACAGGCTGTCATCCAGGCCATGGTGCTCAAACATATGCGGCCACTCATCGGCCCGGCTGGCTACATGCAGCAGGGTGTGATGGCGCATATCTTGCGGAGTTGCCAATGGCAGATTAGCTTCCAGCAGTTTTGGACTACACACCGGGACCACCCGGGTCTGTATCAGACTGTGGTGCTCAGCGTCAGGCCATTCGCCAAAGCCCAGATAGATCGCCATATCCGTGTCACTATGCTCGAAATCCACCCGACCCATTGAGGCGCTCAGGCGGAGCTCAATGTCCGGATGCACCTGCTGAAAGGCGCGTAATCGGGGTACCAGCCAGCGAGTGAGGAAGGCGGGTGCAACAGCAAGATTGACCGCGCTGATATTAGGGGCGGTCATCAGCCGTCGGGTGGCGCTGTCTATCTCGTCCAGGGCATGGGTGACTGAGGTCAGGTACTTTTCTCCGGCAGAGGTCAGCATGGCTTTGCGCTTCTCTCGGCGAAACAGCTTCAACCCCAGAAATGCTTCAAGTGTCTTGATCTGATGACTGACGGCTGAGGGAGTGACAAATAGCTCTTCAGCAGCCTGATTGAAGCTGCCTTTGCGGGCGGCGGCCTCAAAGCAGCGGAGTGCGTTCAGCGGTGGCAGGTGTCGGATGGTGAGCTCCAATGATGAGATATATTCATCAATCAGGTGAAAATCTATCGTTTGTTCTTTAATCAGTGCGACCTTAGTATACACCCATCGATTGATTCGAGGCAGCGCTGGAGGCTAGAAGACATCTAGTATTGGGGAATTCGGGCCCTGATCTGCTGTTTGCTTTCATGCCACGATCTTTGTTGTTGTTTTTTATTTTTGCTGAATTTTTTGAGGCGTCCCATGCATCCGCATTATCAAGTTGAAATCCGCGTTCTGGCCGATGGCCAGATTGACACTCGCTACTACGCTGAACAGGCACACGCTATGCGTAACGAAGAAGTTAAGCGTATGTTTAAGGATCTGTTCAACTGGGTAAAAGGTATTAAGGTCAGCTTTGACCGCTTGCCAACGCTGGACGCTGTGTACGGTCGTTAAGACCGCGCCAATCGTTTCTTGGCATCCTTTGCTGTTTTTTGGCCCGCTCAATGAGCGGGCTTTTTTATATCCGCACGAACGGTGTAGAATCCGCCTCCGTCTGTCAATCTGAGGTGTGGTGTGGAGTACGAATTTTCCCAGGATATGCTGGGCGCGCCCGTGGCGCGTTTTTCGATGGACCATGAGGCGTTTGGCTTCTGGCTGGAAGACGAACTGGTGGGCCAGGCGGCCAGGCTGGCGCAGTTGCTGGAAGAGACAACTCGACTCAAAAGCAGCCAGGGTTGGTCATTTGAGTTGCAGGGGCGTGAGTACCGCCTGTTGCTGGACCGGGACGAGGCGACTGTTGCGGCGAATGCTCTGTCACAGGATGAGAATGACTGGGACGATGAAGAGATGATGCTCTCGGATGAAGGGCAGCGGGCAGGCTGCGGGCTGGATGACTTTGAGGCCATGCTCGGTGACTGGCAACGTTATCTGACGTCTATTGGCCAGTAATTGCCGGGCCTGTCTGGCCCGGTCGTTCTATGCTGAGCCGGCTCAGCTTTCTAGCCACACATCCCGGGCCCAGTGCCAGATGCTGTTCCAGCTTTCGTCTTCGTTGATCTCGCCCTCACTTTCCCGCCAGAGTTTGATCTCGCCCTCTTCACTGATGACGTAGTAGTCGCCATTGTGCTCACAGACAGGAATTAGTTCCCGTGGCACGCCCAGCGACCAGGCGGTAGCAGCCAGTTCGGGCAGAAACGTATGGGATTGTGGGTCTGCTGCTGTTGCAGGCTCAATGCTGCCGCAGATGACATCGCCTACCATGAGCATGAATTCCCGGTACTCCTGGGGGAGTGAAATAAGAATTTCTTCTTCGACTTCAAGCAGCTGGTCTTCGTCGGGCAGGTCCAGAGGTACCAGTACATTTGCGTTAATTTCACGCAGCTTTTCGTAGACGTCTTCCATCGCAGTTACCTCAGCAGTCGATGCCAGAAAAACGCGCAGTGTAGCACTGTTCGTCGGCTGGATGCTGGCCGTTAGTGAATCAGGTAATTACTGATTTGCCAGTTGCCGTCGCGCTGATGCAGGGTAATCCGCTCGGTGGCGACATGGCGATTTTCAAAGTCGGTTTTAAAATCCAGTTTGACAAATTGTTCGTTGTTGCCAGCGTTGTTGCGCTGAACCTGGATTAATTTGCGCGAAGCCGGATGACCGAGAGGGTCGCGGGCATACTCGACAATACTGACCCAGTCGCGGGCGTTGATTCGCTGCTGGAATTTACGGTCCGTCTCTTCCCAGCTATGGAGATAGTCGCCCTGGTCTACTAGTTCTAGCCAGTGACGGGCGATCTGTTCTTCCTGTGCCGTTGCCTCGCCTGCCTGTACAGCAATGGACAGCCAGCAACCCAGTATGAGGGTAATGAGTTTCATCTGTTTGACTCCCGGTCTGGTTGTTATCTTTATTGGTCAGGGTAACGGGTGTATCAGTTGAAATTAAAACAGATGTTTGAAGTGGTTAAGGCTCTGTAGCCTGTTTTTCAAACAATCAATCTTCAGATGACTGTAGCGTAATAGAGCGGAAATGTTGAGTTTTCGTTCATTTTTTGTGGAAGGTCTACCCGCGAGGTTAGCGACGCAGGTAAGCCCCCGGTGTGACGCCGAGCAGGATGCGAAAGCGGTTGATAAAGGCGGAGGGGGAGTTGTAACCCAGTGCCAGTGCAACGCTGGTCACGGCTTCGCCTGCTTCCAGGCGCTGAACCGCCTCGAGCATTCTTAGCCGCTGACGCCACTCCTGAAAGCTCATGCCCATCTCTTTGTTACACAGCCGGTTAAGGGTGCGGCTGGTGGCACCAATCTGTGCAGCCCAGGCTTCTAGGGTACGGTTGTCATCGGGTCGAGTCATCAGTCGTTTTGCCAGCTGTGCCAGTCGCGGGTCTTCGGGTAAAGGGAGTTCGAAGGCTACTTCGCGTGCTGTGACGACCTGATCCATCATGCAGTCAATCAACCGGCCTTCAGCGCCGCTGGAGTCGTACAGGGGTGGCAGGGTGGAAGCTTTACGGATGAGTTCGCGTAACAAAGGGGTGACTTCGATAACGCAGGTATCCTCGGGCAGATGCGCCAGCCATGGCTCGCCGATGTAGAAGCCGCAGAATGATACGCCGGTGCGACTGCGCAGTTCGTGCTCAATTCTGGGAGGGCACCAGAGTGCATGCTGGGGCGGGATAACGTAACGGCTGTCAGCGGCTTTTGCCAGCAGGATGCCATCGGTGGCGAATGATAACTGGCCAAACGGATGCTCGTGAGACTCGACTAGATGTTTGGCGGGTATTTTCATAACCCTGAAAAAAACAGGTCGTTGCAAGTTTTTGAGCTGTGGTTCAGGAAGAACATCCCACATAGATTGTCCTATTTGCGTTATATATTGTCTTGATGCAGCAAGAGCGACACCGGCAGTGCAGCATACCATGAGGAGCTTTTTTTGAACGCAGGAGTAAGAGATGAGTGTGCATCTCAGTCGAGATCGGGTAACTGTACCCAAAGTCATTGCCCAGAAAGGGGGTGACAAGCTGGTGGTACTGACAGCCTATAGCATGCCGATGGCTCAGCAGCTGGACGAGCATTGCGATATCCTGCTGGTTGGGGATTCACTGGGCATGGTTGTTTATGGCCTGCCCAGTACGCTGGCAGTCACCGTTGATATGATGATTAACCATGGCGCTGCGGTTGTTCGCGGTGCTCAGCACGCCTGCGTAGTGGTGGACATGCCGTTTGCCAGCTATCAGGAGTCGCCTCAGCAGGCGTACCGTAATGCTGCGCGTATGCTGGCAGAAACCAATGCTCAGGCGGTCAAGCTTGAGGGTGGGCAGGAGATGGCGGAAACTATCGAATTTCTGACTCAGCGTGGGGTGCCTGTTATGGCCCATGTTGGCCTTAAGCCGCAATCCGCTAATGCACTGGGTGGTTTTAAAGCTCAGGGGCGTGATGACGCTGCCGCTGAGCTGATTCTGCGTGATGCCAAAGCAGTGGAAGCGGCAGGGGCTTTTTCGGTGGTTATCGAAGGGGTGGTTGAGGCCGTTGCAGCGCGTATCAGTGATGCGGTTGTTATTCCAAGTATTGGTATTGGGGCCTCTGCTGCCTGTGATGGCCAGGTGCTGGTGACCGATGATCTGGTGGGCCTGTTCGGTGATTTCACGCCGAAATTTGTTAAACGCTACGCTGAGCTGGGCACTCAGTTAGGTGAAGCCGCACGTCAGTACGCGGCCGATGTTCGTGCTGGAACATTTCCAGGTAATGAGCATTGCTTTGGCGTGAAAAAACCACAGGCGTGAGCCCCCATCAGACCTGTTCTGATAGATCTACCTGCACAGATCCTTCGGCCTGTTGCTGCAAATTTGTTGTTTGCAGTCAGGCCGATGCTTCCTCATCTTTTTTCGCTTAGTGGGTCACATCGGTGGCTTAAATTCTGTTTTCTGGTGAATTTTTGATCTATATCAAGTCTAAGCGTATAGCTTATAAACTTGAGGTCAAAAACATGTCCAGGAACCAGAAAACCAGAATCCGCACCACGGGGCTGGCGATCTTTGGCAAGGAGCTGGTGCGTCGTTGCGGTTCTCACTGTGAGTTGTGTGATGCTCAGGGTGTGAAACTGTTCGTCCACGAAGTTCCTCCTTCGCCCCAGACGCCGGATCTGGAACACTGCATTATGATCTGTGATGACTGCCGTAACCAGCTGGTGAAACCCACAGCGGTGCAAGCTCGCCACTGGCATTGCCTTGCGTCGGCGATGTGGAGCGATGTACCTGCCGTCAAAGTCACGTCAGTGATGATGTTACAACAACTGGAAGCAACGGAGCACTGGGCTGCACAGTTGCTGGACCAGGCCTGGCTGGCACCGGAAGAGTTGCGCTGGCTGGATGATGCACGCAATTAAATCTGGTCGGTGTCGTTATTAAAAGCGTTCTTTTTGGCGCGGTGTCCGAGGGTCGCTGCCGACCTGTGTGGATGGCGAGACCTTCGCATTGCCAGATTTGTTTGCGCCCAGTACGGCGTTTCGTGAGCAGCAACTGCGGCTGACTGAGGCAGGTCAGGTGCTGTTATCTGGCGAGGGTAACTGGCTGGATAGCCATCTGATTGATCGCTGGGTCGGTGGTGTTCACCTCAATCCTGATAACCGCTGGTTACGCGGCGGTGAGGGGTTACGCCGTTATTGAATCAATTTGATCTGAGTGCTCGCCTTGTCCGGCATGAATCTTTATAGTTGGCGTTTCTTATTTTTTATACGGCGAAAGCCTCACTGGAGATGCAAATGCAGATCAGCGAAAACAAAGTAGTGACCATCCACTACACCCTGACCAATGTAAGCGGCGAAGTGCTGGATAGCTCTGTAGGTGAAGAGCCATTAGCATACCTGCACGGCGCGGGTAATATTGTTGCTGGTCTGGAAGATGCGCTGGCAGAAAAGACCGTTGGTGACAAGCTGGATGTGACCGTTGCACCAGAAGATGGCTACGGTGAAAAACACGACGAGATGGTACAGAAAGTACCCGTTGATAACTTTGACGGCGTGGATAACGTTGAAGTGGGCATGCAGTTCATGGCACAGGTGCCATGGGGTGAGCAGCCTGTTGAAGTCATCAAGGTTGAAGAAGACGGCATCACACTGGACGGCAACCATCCGCTGGCCGGTGAAACATTGCAGTTTGCAGTTGAAGTGATCGCGGTACGCGATGCCACTGAAGAAGAGGTAGAGCACGGTCACGTGCACTAATCTTTTTTTGCTGATAAAAAAACGGAGCCTGAGGGCTCCGTTTTTTGTGGCTGTAATCCGTAAATAATTACATGTTCGGGTAGTTAGGCCCACCCATACCTTCAGGAGTCACCCAGCGGATATTCTGGGCTGGGTCCTTGATATCACAGGTTTTACAGTGCAGACAGTTCTGGGAGTTAATCTGGAACCGGGCGCCTTCCTCATCTTCTACCACTTCGTATACGCCTGCCGGGCAGTAGCGCTGGGCAGGTTCTGCAAATTTAGGCAGGTTGTCGCGCAGTGGCACCTCAGCATCTTTCAGTTGCAGGTGACATGGCTGGTCTTCTTCGTGGTTGGTATTCGACAGGAATACCGAGCTGAGTTTGTCGAAACTCAGTTTGCCATCGGGCTTCGGATAGTCGATGTTCGCGCACTCAGATGCCAGTTTCATGTTGGCGTAGTCCGGGGTATCGTCATGCAGGGTAATCGGCAGCTTGCCGCCGAAGATATTCTGATCAACAAAGTTGAACGCGCCGCCCATGATCATGCCGAACTTATGCATGGCTGGGCCGAAGTTGCGAGAATTATAAAGCTCTTCATACAGCCAGGAGTCTTTATACATATCGGTGAAGTTGGTCAGCTCGTGGCCGCCGTCATCACCGACCTGCAGGGCTTCAAACATCGCTTCTGCAGCCAGCATGCCGGACTTCATTGCGGTATGTGTGCCCTTGATCTTGGCGAAGTTCAGGGTGCCTGCATCACAGCCAACCAGTAGTGCGCCTGGCATGGTCATCTTCGGTACGCAGTTAAAGCCACCTTTGGTGATGGCGCGTGCACCGTAGGAGACGCGTGTGCCGCCTTCCAGATATTTAGCCAGTTCCGGGTGGTGCTTCATGCGCTGGAATTCGTCGAATGGGCTCAGGTGCGGGTTGTTGTAGTTGAGGTCGATAATCAGACCCACAACCACCTGATTGTCTTCGGCGTGATAGAGGAAGAAACCACCGCTGGCGTCGGTCAGAGGCCAGCCGGCACCGTGCACAACCAGCCCCGGCTGGTGTTTGGCCGGGTCGATATCCCACAGTTCTTTCATGCCCAGACCGTAATGCTGGGCATCAGTGCCTTTGTCCAGGGCGAATTTTTCAATCAGCTCTTTACCCAGGTGGCCGCGACAGCCTTCGGAGAACAGGGTGTATTTGGCGTGGAGCTCCATGCCAGGCATGTAGCTGTCTTTCTGTTCACCGGCTTCGCTGATGCCCATGTCGCCGGTCGCAATACCTTTGACGCTGCCATCTTTGTTGTACAGCACTTCAGCGGCGGCGAAGCCTGGGAAAATCTCAACACCCAGTCCCTCAGCCTGTTCTGCCAGCCAGCGACACAGGTTACCCAGGCTGGCAATGTAGTTGCCGTCGTTATGCATGGTTTTAGGCACCAGCATATGCGGGGTTTCAATCGCTTTCTGTGCGTCACGCAGCAGTAGAATCTGATCCTGGGTGACCGCTGTTTTCAGCGGTGCGCCCATCTCCTGCCAGTCCGGGAACAGTTCATTCAGGGCGCGGGGCTCAATCACCGCACCAGACAGAATATGTGCACCGACCTCAGAGCCTTTCTCGACGACGCAGACTGTCAGCTCCTGTTCTTTTTCCTGGGCCAGCTGCATCAGGCGGCATGCGGTTGACAGGCCTGCCGGGCCTGCCCCTACGATAACAACATCAAACTCCATTGACTCACGAGTCACGGCTCAACCCTCTCTCATTAGCGCATTATTATTATCGGGTGTGGATTGCCGGGCATTACTTGCCAGCAGGGTCACACCTGGTGCTACATAGCCTACTGCATCTGTACCGGCTGGCCTATGCCAGGAATGATACTTTCAGGGTACAAATTCGATCATTTTGTGATGCCTGACCGGGCTTGTGGCACGTTAACGATGTCGCAGTTATTTGCGTAGATGTCATATTATAGGTGTATACCCCTATTTTCAAATCAGGGTACCAAAGATAAACCGCAGCAGATGTGCCCGGGTCGAAAGAGTGAATGTAAGGGTTATTGCTTATTTCGTCTCAGTCGGTATGCTGTGGCCACATAGTTAGATGTTGTATCGAATGACAACAATAAGGGTTCAGTCAGATGAAAGTGCTTGTAACTGTAAAGCGAGTGATTGACTACAACGTCAAAGTACGTGTGAAGTCGGATAATACAGATGTGGATCTGGCCAATGTCAAAATGGCCATCAACCCGTTCTGTGAAATTGCGGTAGAAGAGGCAGTACGCCTGAAAGAAGCAGGGACTGCGACTGAGATTGTTGCTGTATCCATGGGGCCAAAAGCGGCTCAGGAACAGCTGCGTACAGCGCTGGCGCTGGGCGCAGACCGCGCCATCCATGTAGAAACAGATGAGGCGCTGGAATCACTGACTGTCGCCAAGATGCTGGCGAAGATTGTCGATGAAGAAAAGCCTGACCTGATTGTCATGGGTAAGCAGGCGATTGACTCCGACAATAACCAGACCGGCCAGATGCTGGCTGCCCTGAGCGGTATGCCGCAGGGTACGTTTGCCTCTGAGCTGAAAATCGAAGATGGAAAAGCGCTGGTTACCCGTGAAGTTGACGGTGGTCTGCAGACGGTTGCATTGAACATGCCTGCCATTGTTACGACCGATCTGCGTCTGAATGAACCGCGTTATGCTTCACTGCCAAACATCATGAAAGCCAAGCGTAAGCCGCTGGAAACTAAAACCCCGGCTGATCTGGGTGTTGAAGTGAGCGCACGTACAAAACTGCTGAAAGTTGAACCACCTGCAGAGCGTAGTGCGGGTATCAAGGTAGACAGCGTTGAGCAGCTGGTTGAAAAACTGAAAAATGAAGCGAAGGTGATCTGATGGCTATTCTGGTAATTGCTGAACATGATAACGCTGTTCTCAAGGGCTCCACGCTGAATGCGGTAACCGCAGCAAGCCAGATGGGCGATGATATCCATATGCTGGTCGCTGGTAGCGGTGCTCAGGCGGTTGCGGATGCCGCTGCCAAAGTGAGCGGTGTTACTAAAGTACTGCTGGCTGATGATGCTGCCTATGAGCACCAGCTGGCTGAGAACGTTTCTCTGCTGGTCGCTGAGCTGGGTAAAGATTACAGCCACGTTGTTGCTCCGGCGACGACCAATGGCAAAAATACCCTTCCGCGTGTTGCTGCGCTGCTGGATGTTGCTCAGGTGTCCGACATTATTCGTGTCGAGTCTGCAGATACCTTTGTTCGGCCAATCTATGCCGGTAACGCCATTGCGACGGTACAGGCACTGGATGCGATCAAAGTGATTACTGTGCGTACCACCGGTTTTGATGCAGCGGCTGCTGAAGGCGGTAGTGCTGCGGTTGAAACGGTTGCTGGTTCGCATGATGCGGCGATCTCTGCGTTTGTCGGTGAAGAAGTTGCCGTATCAGACCGCCCTGAGTTGACCGCTGCAGACGTCATTGTCTCTGGTGGCCGTGGTATGGGTAACGGTGAAAACTTTGTTCTGCTGGAGAACGTAGCGGACAAGCTGGGTGCTGCTGTTGGTGCTTCCCGTGCGGCGGTTGACGCTGGTTTCGTTCCTAACGATATGCAGGTCGGTCAGACCGGTAAGATTGTCGCGCCTGATCTGTACATTGCCGTGGGTATCTCTGGTGCAATCCAGCATCTGGCAGGCATGAAAGACTCCAAAGTTATCGTAGCAATCAACAAAGACGAAGAAGCCCCAATTTTCCAGGTGGCTGATTATGGTCTGGTAGCGGATCTGTTTGAGGTAATGCCTCAGCTGGAAGCGCAGCTGTAAACGCCAGATTAAATTGATTGCTCAGGGTGTCGCTGTTATGGCGATGCCCTTTGTCTTCACTCAGGTTGGTAGGGGCTGCCTGCACGGCAGTCTTGTTGCAAGGTGACCCTTGCCCCTTCCTTCTTGTTTTGCCCGCCATTGAGCGGGCATTTTTTTATCCGGTGCCAGATCAATCCTGAGTAAGCGTCAGTTTTATCATCGGTCGAACATTCTATATTCTGGTTGCTTAATAAGGCTCAGGCCTTTGGTGTTAATGATAAAAAGTTGATCCAATACAGGTGTCATTACCCAAAAGGCTAAAGCTTAGCGGTGGTTAATCGGCGCTAGAGGCGGTATAAAAAGTGTGTGGAGGTTGTGATGGTTGGCCTGGGTGAAACTCACCCCAGGGAAAGATAAAAGGCTGCCGTCGGTTCTATAACATATTGGGTATAAGAGGTTCGGATGTCTCAACCCATAGCACCAAGCAATAATGAAATCTTATTAAACAACGGTGACCTGATTGTTAGTAAGACCTGTCTGAAAGGTAATATTACTTATGCGAATCGCCACTTTATGTCGATTGCAGGTTTTACTGAACAGCAGCTCCTGCAACAACCGCATAGTATTATTCGGCACCCGGATATGCCCAGGGGTGTGTATCGAATGATGTGGCAATCTTTGCGTTCAGGCCGCGAGTTTTTTGGTTTTGTCAAAAATCTGTGTTCGGATGGCAGCTTCTACTGGGTTTTCGCTAATGTAACGCCGGATCTGGACGAAAAAGGCGAGGTCCGTGGTTATTACTCTGTGCGGCGTAAACCATCCCGCGAGGCAATTGAGGCTGTAATCCCCCTGTATAAAAAGATGTGCGAGATTGAGATGGCCGGGAGAGGGAGTTCGGCCATTGATGAGTCCATGAAATTTCTCACGGATTGGGTTGATTCTACAGGGCTGAGTTACAGCCAGGTGGCATTGCATCTCTATCGACACGGATCGTTATAAGGAATGGAAAGAATGCCAAGGAGCATTAAAAACCGGGTCAGTAAGAGTATTCCCTTTCTACGTACTCAGTTTGTTACGGGGTCGTCTCTGTGTTATTTGCTACTGGCCGCCTGCTTTGGCTGGTGCACCTGGAGTTATGGCCTCGATTACTGGTTACTGGCCGGGGGGCTATTGGTATCGGCTTTATTAGGGCTGCAGATTTTTCAGGCGCTACGAATGGTCGAAACACTCAAGCGGGTGGAATATACCCTGGATATGAGTGCCCGTGGCGAGCTGCATCATCGCGTTAGCAATACCAAGGGGCTGGGTGAGCTGGGGCGAGTTGCCTGGTCTTTGAATGATCTGCTGGACCGGGTAGAAACTTACTTCAAGGAAGTGGATACCTGTTTTACCGAAGTGGCTAAGGGTAACTATAGTCGTCATCCATTGGGTAGCGGTTTGCCGGGGCGGATGGGTAGTTCGCTGGAGGCGATTGATGAGTCAGTGCAGGCGATGAGAGAGAACGTTAAGCTTATTAACCGTAATGATCTGGCGTCCAAGCTCCATCGACTGAACACCGAAAGCCTGATCAAAAACCTGCAGGAATCCCAATCGGACCTTACCCTGATTGATGAAGATACCCGGGAAGTGGGGGAGCAGGCCCGTGGCAATGCTTCTGAAGCGCGTAAAAGTCTGAATGCTGTTGAGCAGATTCGTACTTCCATTGATGATATTACCGGCACGGTTAAAGAAGTCAGTGATGTTGTGTCGATTCTGAGTCGAGATAGCGAAGAGGTGGCTGAATCATTACTGACGATCAAAGATATCGCCGATCAGACCAGCCTGCTTGCTCTGAACGCATCGATCGAGGCCGCCCGTGCCGGTGAGTCTGGTAAGGGGTTTGCGGTTGTGGCCGATGAGGTCAAATCGCTTTCCAAACGCACCAAGGAGACGGCCGAGTCGGTCGATCGTATTCTGTCCGATTTCAGTCGGCGGATGACCGATGTCAGCCGTATTTCCGACCACTCCCACCAGGTGACGCAGAACATGAGCCTGATGATTGAAGACTTTGAAAACCAGTTTAATTGGGTCGTGGGCTCGTCTGACACCGCCGCCCGACAGGTTGATAATGTCTGTGCGCTGATTTACCACTCGCTGGTTAAACTTGATCATGTCATTTACAAGCAGAATGGCTATGTTGCGCTGGAACAGGACGATGAAACCGGACAGGCCCATGAAGCGGTTCGGGTTGACCATAAAACGTGCCGGTTGGGGCGCTGGTATTACGAAGGAGATGGCAAGGCGTTTTATCACGATACTGACTGCTATCGCAATATGGAAAAGCCTCACGCTGAGGTGCATACCGCTGTGCAGCGTGCGCTGGCGATCAGTAAGCAAGATTGGCAATCCGATCAGGCATTGCGTGACAGCATTGTGAAACAGATGCAGTCAGCGGAGAAGGCCAGTGAAGAGGTCATGCACTGGATTAATCAGCTGACCAGGGAGCGGGTGAAAATGTTGCAGGCGCTTGAGCAGGCCGCCTGATATCACTCCAGACTGAGTCTGCTCTGAACTAAAAAGCCCACACCGGCAGGGTGTGGGCTTTTTTATTGTAAAGCTCGTCTGTGAACGGCAGTTACATGATACGCATACCTGGCTGAGCACCATCATGAGGCTCAAGAATCCACAGATCCTTACCGCCGGGCCCTGCTGCCAGCACCATACCTTCCGACATACCGAACTTCATCTTGCGTGGTGCCAGGTTGGCCACCATGACGGTCAGCTTGCCTTCCAGATCTTCCGGGTTGTAGGCGGATTTGATACCGGCGAATACATTGCGGGTTTCACCGCCCAGATCCAGGGTCAGCTGGAGCAGCTTGTTGGCACCTTTTACGTGTTCGGCTTTAGCGATGCGGGCGACGCGCAGATCAACTTTGGCGAAGTCATCGAAACTGATCTCATCGGCGATCGGCGTTTCCTGCAGTGGTGTTTTTTCCACTGCGGGGGCTGTTGGTGCAGCCGCTGCCAGTGTTGCCATAGTCGCTTTGCTATCTTCGATCAAAGCGTTGATTTTATCTTCGTCAACGCGCTGCATCAGTGGTTTGAACTTATTGATCTGGTGATCCAGCAGTGGTTGCTTAATGGCATCCCAGTCGAAGTTATCAATGTTCAGGAATGCTGCTGCTTCATCAGCAACTTCCGGCAGTACGGGTGCCAGCCAGGAGATAATCACTCGGAACAGGTTGATACCCATGGTGCAGCAATCCTGCACCTCCTGTTCTTTACCTTCCTGCTTGGCCAGTACCCATGGCTCCGCTGCATCAATGTACTGGTTAGCTTTGTCAGCGATGGCCATGATTTCGCGCATGGCACGGGAGTACTCACGGTTTTCGTAAGCCTGGGCGATTGCGTCGCTGGTGGTGATTGCTTCGGCATAGAGCGCTTCGTTCACCAGGCGGTTGCCCAGTTGGCCATCAAACTTCTTCTTGATAAAGCCGGCGCAGCGGGAGGCGATATTGATCACCTTGTTAACCAGGTCGGCATTCACGCGCATGCGGAAGTCTTCCAGGTTGAGGTCGATATCGTCGATACCGGAACCCAGCTTGGCAGCGAAGTAGTAACGCAGGTATTCAGGGCGCAAGTGGTTCAGGTAAGTTTGCGCCATGATGAAGGTACCGCGGGATTTCGACATCTTCTGACCATCTACGGTCAGGAAGCCATGGCAGAATACGCCGTTTGGCTTGCGGAATCCGGCACCTTCCAGCATTGCAGGCCAGAACAGGGTATGGAAGTAAGCGATGTCTTTACCGATAAAATGGTATAGCTCGGTATCAGAGGACTCATTCCAGTATTCGTCGAAATCAACGCCGTTCTTATCACACCAGTTCTTGAAGCTGGCCATGTAGCCGATGGGCGCATCCAGCCAGACGTAGAAGAATTTGCCGGGTGCGTCCGGGATCTCAAACCCCCAGTACGGTGCATCACGGGAGATATCCCAGTTCTGCAGGCCGGACTCGAACCACTCGTTGAGTTTATGCACCATCTGCGACTGTACGTGGTTATCAACCCAGTTGCGGAGGAAGTTCTCGAAATCACCCAGTTTGAAGAAGTAATGCTCAGACTCTTTTTCAATCGGCTTGGCACCGGATACGGCGGAGTAAGCATTTTTCATGTCTACCGGGCTGTAAGTGGCACCACACTTCTCACAGGAGTCGCCGTACTGATCAGGCGCATCACATTTAGGGCAGTCTCCTTTGACGAAACGGTCCGGCAGGAACATCTCTTTCTCAGGGTCGTAGGCCTGAGTGATGGTTTTTTGTGAGATATGGCCTTTGTCACGCAAGCGGGTATAGATCAGCGAAGCGAAATCGCGGTTCTCATCCGAATGGGTGGAATAGAAATTATCGAAGCCCACCATAAAACCGCTGAAGTCGCGCTGGTGCTCCTGGCTGACCTGATCAATCAGTTGCTGTGGTGAGATTCCCATCTGATCTGCTTTAAGCATGATCGGCGTGCCATGGGCGTCGTCTGCACAGACATAGGTGCAGGCATGGCCGCGCTGTTTCTGGAAACGAACCCAGATATCCGTCTGGATATATTCCACCAGGTGGCCCAGGTGAATCGGGCCATTGGCGTAGGGCAGAGCACTGGTAACGAGAATCTTACGCTTTTCGGTCATCGCAGGTAGGCTTCTGTCTTGAATGAATAAATAGGAACCGGGAATTTTACGCTTTTTCCCGGCGCTAATGAACCGCTTATCACTGCCGTTGGCCAGCCAATTTTAGTGTTCATCATCAGCCTGGGGGGATGCTTGTGCCGGGTCGAGGGAGGGGGACAGGGAGAACCGTCGGCACAGCGCTCAATAAACGGCAGGCATATTCTCAGCCAGGCCCGTTTATCAAGGATATAGTCGCTCAGGTATGACTGTGGCCGGGTAAGGTTGCTCTGATCAGTGTGCCCTGGCCTGGTTTACTCAGTAGCTCGAAGCTGCCGCTCAGCAATTCGGTCCGTTCACGCATTTTTACCAGGCCGGAGCCAGCCTCCTCGGCATAAAATCCTTTGCCATCGTCCTCCAGCTCCAGGCAGATGCTATGGTCTTCAGACCACAGATGCAGTTTGACCTGGTTTGCTTCTGCGTGATGAGCGCTGTTACTTAGCGCTTCTTCAGCGATACGATACAGCGTGTTTTCTATCTCATCGGGCAGTCGTTCTGCCGGGAGCCTGATACGCAGAGTGATTGGTATGCTCATCTGCTGCTGCCATTCATTTGCCAGCTGGCGCAGTGCTTCTTTTAGCCCCAGCTCATCCAGTGGGCTGGGTCGCAACTGCTGTGAGATTTCATCCAGCCGGACCAAAGCCTGCTGCAATGGCTGGGAGATGCTTGCCAGCCGACTTGCCAGGTCGTGAGTGTTTGTCGCGTGCAGGCCGACGCTGCAGGTTTGTAACAGAGGCGCGACATCCTCTTTCAGTTCTCTGGCAAAGCGGTGGCGCTGACTTATCTGCCACTGTATGTAGCGTTGTGCCAGTTGTCGGATTCGTTCATCAGCCTGCACCGTTGTACGGATATTGATCAGGATGATTGCCAGTACCAGTACCACGATGGTAACGGTGACCAGTACCAGTACCGTGACAAAGGTCTGAAGGATATTTTCTTCTGCTTTTTCTCGAGCAGCGGTTACTTCAGCGGCGATGTCGTCAATGTAGAGTCCAGTACCCATCATCCAGCCCAGTTGGGGCAGCGTGACCACGTAACTGAGTTTAACTTCCTGATCGCCTTTGGAGGGTTTACTCCACAGGTAGCGGTGAAATCCCCCCTGCTGAGCGACGTTCAGGAGATCCCGAATAGTATAGTTACCTTCACGGTCCTGGTAGTCGTACAGGTTCTGACCTTCCAGACTGGGCTGGCGTGGGTGAATCAGATTCGTGCCCTCCTGGGTGTAGGCAAAGTAATAACTGTCCTGACCGTAGGTCAGTCGGCTGAGGACCTGTTTGATACGGCTTTTATCCGGGTTGGGCTGGTGCAGTAAATGTTCAATGGAGGTCATCGCCAGGCTGACATAGTTCTGTAGTTCATTGCGCTTCGAGGTGAGTAATTTTTCCTCAAAAGTGCGGATGTCCTGTTCCGACAACTGGCGCGCCTGGTTGAGGCTTATCAGGGTAATGGCTGAGGCAACCAGTACCAGAGGTACAATTGCGAGCAGCAGCATGCGAGATTTCAACGACATAAGGTTTCAGGTCTGACCCGGCTGAAATGAATGTTTGATCTCTATTATCGACGATATGAAATGTGACTGGCCAGTGACAATGTGGCTCGTACGGCTAATGTCGTAGTCAGTCTACTTCGCAAAGAACCAAAAGTAGTACGGTTTCAGCTCATGCATGATAACCATGACGTGTTGTCCCTGAATGCAATGGCCCGGCTGTTTGATGTATCGCGAAGTGGGTATTACCGTTGGCTTTACACTCGCAAAGCCCCCAGTCCATGCAGGTAGATGCAACAGTAGCGTGATCAGAATATCCAGCAAGCTTTTTTACAGTTGAAGGACCGTGATGGTGCTCGCCGTATTCAGGCTAACTATAGTGCCATCTATGGACCTCGGAATGGCTTGCTTGCAGGCCCGTACGCAGTTACGGCGGTGATGATGTCGGATAAGGTGCGTGTCTGTATCGGGTAGCTGATACTGGCTAGTCGGTGTGACCAGATTAAGTGGTAAAGCCTGGTTGTGTTAAAACTGAGAGGGGCCTGTGACCCCTCTCTACACACTCTGCCGAGGGTTAGAGCTCAGCGTTGTGGTAGATGTTCTGGACGTCGTCCAGCTCGTTCAGCATGTCCATAAACTTCTCGAACATAGCGACATCATCACCGGTTACCGGAGTCATATTCTGAGGCAGGAACTGAATCTCGTCGACTTCAAAGTCAATTTCGCCAAAGGCTTCGATCAGTGCATTGCGGGTTTTGGCGTATTCAGTGTGAGGAGAAAAGACGGTCAGGTTGCCACCTTCACATTCGATGTCGGTGACATCGACATCAGCCATCATCAGTGCTTCCAGTGTTGCTTCTTCGTCATCGCCAGCGAATACGAAGATGGCGCTGTGGTCAAACATATGACTGACACTGCCGGAGTTACCGATTTTACTCTTTGTTTTGGTAAAGCAGTTGCGTACATCACCAAAGGTACGGTTCGGGTTATCGGTCAGGCAGTCGATGATGGCCATACAGTTACCAGGGCCGAAACCTTCGTAGCGGGCGCGGGCAAAGTCTTCACCGCCGCCGCCTTTCGCTTTATCAAGTGCTTTGTCGATGACGTGACCCGGTACCTGATCTTTTTTAGCACGATCGATCAGGCTACGCAGTGCCAGATTCCCCTCTGGCTCTACGCCGCCGGATTTTGCACAGACATATATTTCGCGGCTGTACTTGCTGTACACCTTGGCGTTGGCGTCTGAAGTTTTCGCCATGGATTCTTTGCGGTTCTGAAAGGCGCGGCCCATTACGTCATCCCATTATTCTTGCGAAAAGAACTGATTTTACAGCGATGTGGGGACTTGGGAAAGCAGCCAGGCGCCCAGATTGGGTAATGGAGAGGAATCAGGTCACTGTAGCGGTGAAGATAATGGAGGCGGGCTCTGTGCTGCCTGCCTGAGTCGGTTCATCCAGGGCCTGTAAGGTAAAGCCGCTGTGCTGCAATAGTGTCAGCCAGCTGTTCAGGGTACGGAAATACCAGGGCGCAGGCTGACTGAATTGCTCACTAAAACCTTGCCAGCTGCCGTCACGCCAGCCGTCGGTATAGGGGTGGTCGCCACAGGCGCTCAGTGGGTGCAGGGTCTGAATAATCAGCTGGCCGTCAGGGGAGAGCAGTGCGGGTAGTGCGTTTAGCAGTGCCTGGCAGCTGTGTTCGCCAAACAATGAAAAATTGCAGACGATGCAGTCGACGTGCAGCTCTAACTGACCGTCAATAAGTTGCTGGTAGCTACACAGCCGATACTCCGCCTGGCCGCTGGCGCGGGCCTGATCAATCAGCGCCGGGATGGCATCGACCCCGGTGACCTGACAGCCGCCAGCAGTCAGGGCTCTGCTTAGCCAGCCCTCGCCGCAGCCCAGGTCCAGTACCTGGGCCGGGTGGTGACACAGGACGGTATCAACGATTGCCTGGTTGGTCAGCTGGGTACGGCTGAGAATCTGGCCTTCGCGTACTGCCTGAGTCCAGGGCTGGGCGTTGATCGCCCAGCTGTCGAGAATCTGTTGCTCAGGATTATCCATGCACATGGGGACTGTTCTCCGGTGTGGGGTTTACGGCGAGCCCGCTGTGTCGAGGAATAGTCCGCGAGGGTTTACCGATATGATAACCCTGAGCATAGGTGATACCTGCCTGGCGGACCTGTTCGAGTACGGCTTCGGATTCGACAAACTCGGCTACAGTTTCAACCTTTAGCTGTTGTGACAGCTGGGCGATGCTGTTCACAAAGGCCCGGTCACGTGGGTCGTGGGCCATATTAGCAATAAACTCACCCTCGATTTTGACGAAATCGATCGGGAAGTGTTTGAGGTAATGGAAGGATGAAAAGCCGGAGCCAAAGTCATCAATGGCCAGTTTGAATCCGTGGTCTTTCAGGTTGCGGACAAACTGCTCCAGCACGCTAAGGTTTTTTACTGAATCACGCTCAGTAATCTCGAATACTACATTCTCAGGGATGATGGAGTGGTTTTTTGCCATGGCTTTAACCTCCTTGAGAAAGTCAGCGACAACCACGGAGCGGGGTGACAGGTTGATAAACAGCAGTCCCTGATAACCGACGCTGTGGGCGTGGGCAAAGGCTTTGTCCATCATGATGTAATCGAGCAGGTGGATTTTACCGGTTGATTCGGCGATCTCGATAAATTCACTGGCGGACATCAGTTTGCCGTCGGTCAGCTGAATTCGACTGAGTACCTCAACCGCATGGGTTTCGCCGCTTGCGGTGGCCATAATCGGCTGGAAGACGGGTATCAGGCTGCGTTCCTCGATCGCCTGGTTCACCAGCAGAGTCTTATCGGACATATCCTTGAATATATCGACCAGGTCGCCTTCACGGGGCAGACTGACACAGTCTTTACCGGAGGATTTGGCCCGATACATCAGGTTGTCGACGAACAGGAACAGGTCCTTACGGTTGTCGGCATGTTCGGGGTAGATACCGACACCGACGGAGCCAGTAATATGCAGTTCGGTGCCTTCGTGGCTGAGGGCGAGCTGCTGGATCTGTTCCAGCAGCTGCTGACTGATTCTGGCGGCCCGCTCCATGTCGGCTTCGGGTACCACGACAACAAATTCGTCACCACCATAGCGACAGAGAATTTCACCGTTATCCAGGGCGTCGCTCAGCGTCTGAGCAAACAGGGCCAGCAGCCGGTCTCCGGCACTGTGGCCATAGCCGTCATTGATCGCCTTGAAGTTGTCCAGGTCGATCATCATCAGCGCCACGCTGTAACCGTGACGATCGGCCCGGTCCAGTTCGTAGTCCAGCAGTTCCCAGAACATTCGCTGGTTGTACAGGTTGGTCAGTGGGTCACGGGTGGCGTAGTACTCAAGATCCCGGGTGTATTTGTAGATCGCTTTGACCGAACCGACGACGTTTAGCAGGGTGGAGAGAATACTCTCCAGCACCAGCCGCCGGGTGTCATCACGCATGATTTCAGCCTGTACACCGACGCCGACGATACCGCCAATTTTAGGTGCTTCAACCAGCAGAGATTTTGTTTGCAGTTCAATCTGTTGCTGCTCAAGTACCAGCGGTGGGCCATCATGCTGGCTGATATTGTGACGAACTTTAATTTCGCTGAGACTGAACGGGCTCTCGGGCTGTTGCAGGCGCTTGAGAATCGCAGCTTCCATGCCTTCGCGACTGTCCTTGCTGGGGGGGCGTAGCCAGAAAATTTCCAGATCGAACTGCTCGTCATCCACCTTGAAAATGGAAAACATGGTGTGGGTGTGGATCACCCGGTTGATATCCTGCATCAGGTCTTTGACGTATTCGCGCCAGTCGCGGACCACTTCAGAGGTAATGACAAACTTTTCCAGCAAACGAATTTCAAATTCCAGCAGGTCACGATCAACGGCAATACCGCGCAGTTTTTCCCCCAGTTCCTGTACCTGGTGGAAAATGGCTTGCAGCTCCCGGAAGCGTACATCATGGCTGTTAACTTCAAAATCGGTCAGATCGGCAATGGTAGCGACCTGAGCAATGTCGCGGCGCAGAGCACTAACGGAACGGTCCATGGCGAACCGAATCTGGCGAATTGCCAGCCAGGCAAACAGCAATGGTATCGGGGCCATTAGTGCCAGGTAAGCGATCAGGGTCTGTCGAGCCTGGGACATTTGTGGATTGAGGTCCTGGTTAACTTCAATCAGCCCCAGGGTGTCGCCAACTTCAACGTTGGTATGGCAGGCTTGGCAGCGGCGTTCAGCCAGTAGCGGGTAGAGGTAGCGCAGGCGGTCATCCTGGCTGCGCAGGTGAGGCAAGCCGGTGTTGATGGCTTCATTGATACGGTCATCAAAAACCGGCTGTTCGATGCTGCCATAAAGCTGGGTGACGGGCGCGGCGCGGTAAATCGTCAGGCTCAGGTTACTGTTGTGGTTGCCTTGCTCCAGCTCGTCCATAAAGGTGTCCAGCTGACTGCGATTCCAGCCCTGGCTCATGACAAGGTACATCGCGTTGAAAGTGCTTTTGGCGATGGTATCAGCTATTCCCTCGGCGCTTTTTTCGACGGAGGTCTGGTAAGCCTGAGTAGCGATGAAAAAAATTGCCAGAAAACCCAGCACAGAAAAGAAGACTGAGCGCTGTACCAGAAAGGTGGTAATAGAAGGTGCTGTGGGCTGATCACTTTTGCTGGTCATATTGGGTAGTTGAACACCTGTTCTTTTGGGAGCGCGCAGTCTAAACAATGTCAGCCATAAAAGCGCTCTCAGCTGGCCAGTGATTGATATGTATCAAACACTGGCATTTACGTTCTTCTTATCAGGATGGTATGTGCGCGGATTGACGGGCTTTACGCTTGCGCTGGTGGAAGTGCAGGCTTTCCAGCGTATAAAGAGCCAGCGCGGCCCAGATCATAATAAAGGCAACCGCACGAGCGCCGTCAAAGCTTTCGTTGTAGACCCAGATGCCGATCAGCAGCTGAATAGTCGGGCCCAGGTATTGCAAAATCCCCAGCGTTGTCAGGGAAATCCGTTGTGCCGCGAAAGCAAATAGCAGCAGTGGTACGGCGGTGATGACGCCCGAGCCAATCAGTAGCAGGTCCTGCTCAGTTGATTGCTGGCCAAAGTTCTGGCTACCTTGGCTGGTCAGCCAGAGCAGGTACAGCAAGGCCGGGATGAACAGCATGCCGGTTTCCAGTGCCAGCCCTTCCATGGCGGGAAGGGAGGTCTGTTTGTGCAGCAAGCTATAAATGGCAAAGGTAGTGGCCAGGGTCAGTGAAATCCAGGGTAGCTGACCGTAGCTGAGGGTCATATAGATTACGCCAATGGCGGCCAGTGCGATTGATAGCCACTGGGTGGGCCGTAGCCGTTCCTGCAGTACCAGCACTCCGAACAGGACATTCATCAACGGATTGATGTAATAGCCCAGGCTTGTCTCGAGAATGTAGCCGTTATTGACCCCCCAGATATAGGTCAGCCAGTTTAGTGACAGCAGCAGGGCGCAGGTCAGTGAATTGAGCAGTGTACTGGGCGCGCGCAGTGCCGCGCGCAGGGTTTGCCAGTTACGGCGAGCGAACAGTAAAATAGCGACAAACAGCATCGACCAGACCATGCGGTGGGTCATGATCTCCAGCGCGGGCACCTGGCCCAGCGCCTTCCAGTACAACGGCAAAAAGCCCCAGATACCAAAGGCCCCCAGAGCTGTTAACACACCTGTGTTCATTGGCTTGATTACATCCTGAAATAAGCACAAAAAGGCCGCATAGCTTACGGCCCAGAGGGGAAAAGTGTTAGCGGTTTTTTAATAAAAATTAGTAATGCCAGATTAGAAGCGCTACTTCATATTTGGCGTTGCTTCTGTGCCATGCTGCCCAGAATAATAAAGAAACTCAGTACGGAGGGGGCTTCATAGATGGTCGGAATGCGAGCGATCTGACCCGCCAGAATCGGCGTTAGCCAGACGGTGAACATGCCGTATCCGAAAGCACATACCAGGATAAAGACGACGGTACGCAGGGCGATATGCAGCGGTGCAATCATCCGTTTGATGGCGTTATTAATATCACCGCCGTAAAGCACCAGAAGGGTGGCGATGATCGCCATGGCGCACTCACTCCGGTAAGGCACATACCAGTTTGCCAGAGGTTGTAGCAGTTCGTTCATAGAGTCAGATCCATTGCTCGCTATATCTATAACTAGATGGGCATACGGGCTATTGTGCCAATCTTACGCGAGTGTAAACAGAGCCAGTTCGAGCTGGTTTACCCACATTCGACCCGATTACGACCGTTTTCTTTGGCCTTGTACATGGCGTTATCGGCCGCTTCTATCAGCTCGACAGGGCTCTGGCCTGGCTGTAACTGGCTGATTCCGAATGAAGCGGTAACTGAACTGATCACATCACCGGTACGGCGCTGCCGAATACGGATCGCTTCGATCTTGCTACGTAGTGCTTCGGCCAGATCGGCAGCGGCAGTGATGTTATAACCCGGTGTCAGTACGGCGAATTCTTCACCACCAAAGCGGACGGGTAAAACAGGCTGGCAGCAGTTTTCACGCAACAGTTTTCCCACGTACTGCAGTACTTTATCACCCATCAGGTGGCCATATGTGTCGTTAAACCGCTTGAAATGGTCGACATCGATCATGATCAGTGACATCCGCTGTGAACTTTTCCCCAGACTGAACTGTTCCAGTTCACTGTCGAATACACGGCGATTGAACAGGCCGGTCAGAGGATCGATGTGGGCATCCTGGCGGCTTTTCTTCAATTCGGTGCGCAGCGTTTCTATTTCTGTCTGAGCGGCGTCCAGCTGATGCTGGAAAGCTCGAGTGGTTTCGCTGACGGCCTGAGTGCTGGCTGCCAGCTGGCGAATGATACCTTCCAGCGGTTCATTGTTATTATTATCGTCAAACGCTTCCAGACTGCTGGTCAGAATCTCCGAATAGTCTTCAGTGTGTTGAGCGGTATCAACGGCTTGCTGATTCAGTACATCAACAGTGCGTAGCAGGCCGGCTTCAAATTCGTCAGCCGTTTCAAGTTCTTCATCGATAATATGTTCACGGAACATCTGCTCGCTGACAATGCCGGGGCAGGTGCCGTAGGTCTCGAGCGTTTTATCCAGCCGCTGATTGAGCTCGGGCACTTCCTGGGAAACATAGGTGTACCACAGTGCATAGTTCAGTGGGTTAGGCGGGATATTGTATTTGACCATCAGCGGTACGGCTTTGCGCAGGTAGTTGGCGGCCTGATGTGTTGATTTAGCGAACTTCATGGAGATCCTCGAATCTTCTTAAACCAGTGCCCTTATGCGGGCCCTTTACATTAAGGGCATGGCTGGAAAGTCTACCATAAGCACGACCCTCAACTTGCCTGAATGTAAGCTGTACAGGTGTCAATGCTGTTCTCGTTGATCTGGCTCTAATAGCATGACTCGATAGCCGTGTTGTTACTCGTGCTTTTCAGCCTAAAGTATCTGATATACGGTGGTTCAGGGCTGTAGTGCTATTGTGACAGTTGTGGAATATTTATCTATCAGCGAAAGGGCCAGGTGAAACTAGTTTAATAAAAACATGTGGTTACTGAATAAGCGGGTACTTTGTCGGGTCGGGTAGCTCTTGCGGTCAGGTCGGCCTGACTGGGTATTCTGGTGTTACCGAAACTATGCCTCTCAGGAATAGTCATACTTACTAAACGCTGTTTCAGCGAGAGCAAGTCAGATGCGCTATTTCACACGTTTGCCGGTTGTTGCAGGGATGGTACTGCTACCGCTGGGAGGGGATGTATATGCGATGCCGGAGCAATCAGTTTCGCAGAATTCAGGGCAAACGGAAGTGGTTAGCCTGTCTCTGTTGAGGGGTAATTACGCGCCGGTGCTACAGCGCTATCAGCAGCTGGCAGCACGTAAACAATGGCCGACCCTGACCCGGCACCGATTGCTTCGTCAGGGGCAGCGTCATGCTGAGGTTGGACTGATCCGTCAGCGGCTGGCATTGTTGGGAGATCAGCCGCTACTGATACCTCCCCAGGCTCGCAGTCAAACCTATGATGGGACGCTGGTCGCGGCGGTGCGACGTTTCCAGTATCGCCATGGCCTCAAAGTGGATGGCATTGTCGGCCCAGAGACTCGCCGGGCACTGAATGTCCCACCGAGGCAACGACTACAGCAATTGCGGCTGAATCAGCGTCGCCAGCAACAATTCCATGCCCAGGCATCTGCGCGCTATCTGCAGGTCAATATTCCTGAATATCAATTGCGCTACATTGACCAGGGCCGGGAATTGATAACGATGAAAGTGATTGTCGGACGGGCTGACCGACCGACGCCGCAGTTGAGTTCCGAGCTGGAAACACTGGTGGTACATCCCGACTGGAATGTGCCCAGAGGAATCGCTTATAAGGACATTGTGCCAGCCCTGAAAGCGGATCCTGACGCACTGGACAGAAAAGGACTGAAGCTGGTGGAGGGGCGAGGCTCTGGTCGTCGACAGCTGAGCCTGACCGAGCTTGACTGGCAGCGGCTGTATCTGGGGTCGGTCGGCTCCCGGCAGCGTTTCTGGCAGGCCCCGGGGGGCTCAAATCCACTCGGTAAACTGAAATTCACCTTTCCTAACCGATATACCGTGTATATGCACGGTACCCCCCAGCGGTCGTTGTTCAATGAACCTGCCCGGGCATTCAGTTCCGGCTGTATCCGTATTGAGAAACCGCGCCTGCTGGCAGAACTGTTGGTGCAGGGTGAGGCGCGCTGGTCACCACAGCGCCTGAATAGCTTACTGGCGGCGCGGCAGACCCGTCATTTTCGATTGCCGCAGCGGCTGACATTGTATCTGAGTTACTGGACTGCCTGGCTTAGCGAGGATGGTCAGGTACATTTTCGTCATGATATTTATCAGCAGGACCAGGCTGAGTATCAGCGCCGGTTCTCGCCAGAAGGCTGATTGGCCGGTGATTCAGTCATCAACGGTGAGTTGATACTGGCCCGCAAATCGACCCAGTGTCTGGCGTAGTTGTGCCAGCTGCTCGGCGCTGAGGCTGAACTGAACGGTAAAGTCTGCCTGCCAGAGACGGTCTTCAACGGGCAGTTGCAACTGCCGGATCAGCCCTTCGAGTTCGCCGGTCAGCGGGTGAGGAACACTCAGTGTTACGCCCTGTCGGGCGACAACCGTTTCCAGTGTCAGGCTGTTTAATACGTCGTTGACTGACTGGCCATAGGCGCGGATCAGCCCGCCGGTACCCAGCTTGATGCCGCCAAAGTAACGTACCACCACCACCTGAACTTCCCCCAGCCCACTGTGTTGCAAAATTTGCAGCATGGGTCTGCCTGCGGTTCCCCGGGGTTCGCCATCATCACTGCTATCCCATAGCCGGACTTCATCAGGGCGGCCTGACACTCTGGCCCAGCAGTGATGGTTGGCGTGGGGGTGGGCGGCGCGGATGGTCGCCAGCTGGTGCTGGGCGTCTTCAACACCGCGCACCGGCATGGCCAGGCCGAGAAAGCGGCTGCGCTTTATCTCCAGTTCCACCTCATGGGCGGCGGCCGGGCGCTGGTAATTGTTCATTCATCGACTCCATAGCTGATGCGGACGCGCTCCAGCCAGGCAGGGCGCTGCAGGTGCTCACGTAGCCGTTCGATCAGTTCGTGTGGTGGGCTCTGTGATCTGTTGGTCCAGTTCAGGCAGAGTTCGAGCGTCACTGTATCGCGTCGATAGTGCAGGTCAAGCCTTAACAGCTCCAGCTGCTGCTGGTTCAGCCAGCTGTGCAACAGAGGTTCAAGCTCTGAGCGGGAAGGCCGATAGGGTGGGTCGGGTTCATTATGGTCGTTTCGGGTATCGACGTGAATGATCAGCTGTTGCAGCTGGGGGTTCAGCTGGCGCAGATGCTTGCCGACCTGCTCGGCAATAAAGTGACCTTCGGAGGCGCTGCACAGCGGTTCGATTAGAATATGCAATTCCAGTGCCTGCTCTGAACCGATATACCGCACTTTCATATCATGGACAGCCTTGACACCTTCAACTCCAGCGGCGGTGTGGGCAATGGCGCTGAGTTCTTCGCCTGGAGGAGCTGTATCAATCAGTTGCTGGATGCTACGCCAGCTCAGTCCCCAGCCGATATGTGCCACCATGGCGGCTACCAGCACCGCTGCCAGTGCGTCCATCCATGCCAGCCCAATCATACTGCCACCAATACCGATAAAAACCACCACTGAAGACAGTGCATCGGTACGGCTATGCCAGGCGTTGGCAATTAGCAGGTCAGACTTGATGCGCTGGCCGACAGCCAGGGTGTAACGATAGATGCCTTCTTTAGCGGCAATCGAGATCAGGGCAACCACCAGGCCTGGCCAGCTGGGGATCAGTGGGGTCTGGTCAGATAGCAGGGTGAGAATGCTGTTCCAGGCCATGCCCCCGGCAACAGCAATGAGTATGCAGCCCAGAATCACCGTGCCAAGGGTTTCAATACGACCATGGCCCCAGGGATGTTCTTTGTCCGGTGGCTGATGGGAAAGGCGAAGCATGACCACCACCAGGGCATCGGTTGCCAGATCCGATAGTGAGTGGATGCCGTCGGCGACCAGCGCGCTGGAGTGTGTGAGCAGGCCGGTAATGATTTTGCTGATGCCCAGCAGAGTATCGATAATGGCACCGATCCAGGTCACCCTGATCGCTTCTGTTTGAATTTTGTGCGGCGTAGACATCGTTATGGGCACCTGCATAGCGAAGGGTTAGTAATGAGCTTTGTTTTACTGACAACTTCAATCATGCCTGATTACGGGCTGTCGGCAATATTTTACCTGTTTAAATGTGTTTAAGTCGCGGGTGAGGGAAACTTATGCCCACGGCGCTGATCGCTGTTTATATTGTGAACAGTTACCGGGTTGTGGGTAGAAAATACACGACCTTAATGACATTGACATTTTTAACTAATTGTTTTTAAAAAGATTAATCTTTTGTGGTTAAAAAGTGATCAATTCGCTGTAGGGGCTGTATTTACGGTGCTGCGGGTGCTTTTTTCAACTCTGTTCACAGACTTATCCACAGAAGTTGTGGGTAGCCTGTGCCAGCCCAGATTCCACGGGCTCTGGTGGTGGTTTTAGCTGTCGGTTGCTGCCACCCTGAGCAGACTTTAGACTGTCGCAGGCAATTTTTTGCCGCTGAGGGTGAATTGATATGACAGCAACGTATATGACGCAACTGGTCTTACCGGTTGCGCTATTCTGCATTATGGTCGGCGTGGGGCTGACATTACAGTTTGCTGACTTTCGCCGCTTACTGGCTCGGCCTGGGCCTGTGCTGTTGGGTCTGAGCTTGCAGTTGTTCTGTTTACCGTTGCTGGCAGTGGGGCTGGTCAGTGTTTTAAATCTGCCGCCACCGCTGGCCGTGGGGTTGCTTGTCGTGGCATTTGCGCCAGGGGGGGCGACCTCGAATATGATTACCCTGCTGGTGCGTGGCGACACGGCACTGTCGATCAGTCTGACCGCGATTTCCAGTCTGGTGACGCCGTTAAGCCTGCCGCTGCTGACCTGGCTTGCACTGCAGTGGTTAATGCCCCTGGCCAGCAGTGACGGCTTTCCAGTGCTGGCAACGATGGCGCGGCTGGTGCTGATTGCGGTGGTACCGGTGTTGCTGGGTATGCTGGTGCGTCATTATGCCCCCCGCCTCAGTCTGAAGGTGCAGGTGCCGGTAAAATGGCTGTCACTGCTCTTTCTATTGATTGTGGTGGTGGGGATTATCAAGGCGAATCAGGCGCGGCTGGCTGAGATTGTGCTGACGGTGGGTCCGGCGGCACTGTTATTGATGATGCTGGCGCTGGGGTTGGGGTATCTGGTGGCGCGGTGGTGGCAGTTACCACCGGAACAGGCGCTGACGCTGGCGATTGAAACTGGCGTACAGAATGCCGGTACAGCGCTGCTGGTGACCGCCGGGGTGCTGCATGACCCGCAGATATCGGCCAGCGCGCTCTGTTACGGGGTGGTGATGAATCTGCCGGTGCTGGTACTGATCGGTTACCGCAACCTGCCTCGGCGTAACGTGGCCTGATACAGGACAGGGCTTACTCGATACCCAGCAGCTTATGCGTCTGCAGGCTAAGGCGCCATTGGGGGTTACGCAGGCAGAACTGTACCGTGTCCCGGGTGAACATTTCCCGCAGCGGGCCATCCATTGGTTGCAGGAAAAAGTGGCTGAATTGAAGCGATTCGAAGCGTTCAGGCAAGGCGGCAGGCTGAGGGTACACCAGTTTAAGCTCATCACCCTGGGTGATCACCAGCTCGCTGTCGGCTTTAGGGCTGACGCAGACCCAGTCAATGCCCGCGGGCAGAGGGCGGGTACCGTTAGTTTCAATGGCCACCTCAAAACCACGGGCGTGACAGCTGTCGATCAGGGCTTCGTCCAGTTGCAGGGCAGGCTCGCCACCGGTAAAAATAACATAGGGCGTGCCCTGTTCCGATGGTGTCTGCCACAGCTCTAGCAGCCGCTCGGCGAGCTGCTCGGCGCTGGTAAACTTGCCACCATGGCCGCCATCTGTGCCAACGAAGTCAGTATCACAAAAGTCACAAACCGCCTTGCTGCGGTCCTGCTCCCTGCCTGACCAGAGGTTGCAGCCTGTAAAGCGACAGAACAGTGCGGTGCGCCCGGTGTGTGCTCCTTCTCCCTGCAGGCTGTAAAACATCTCTTTAACGCTGTACATCAGATTCAAAATCCTCGAAAAAGGCGCAAGTCTACACCCTTATTTCGGCCCTGCAAGGCGTGTTTTGTTACCCACCAATAATCAGTTTTCGCTAGCGCCGCTGCTCTTAAGTGCCTTGAGTAAATCACCTTCAAGTTCTTCCAGCAGGGCCTTCGCTGGACTGTGCTGACCAATCACCGATGGACGCAGCATGTGTACGGTGGTGGTGTTGCCCTGTTGTGTCAGGGTGACAGACAGCGGGCATAATGCCAGCATCGTCGGGTCCTGATTGCTGATCTGGTTAACATACCAGGGATTACAGAACACCAGTGAGCGCATGGCCGTGAAGCCATTGCGGTTATAATCTTCCCCCCAGCGTTTCTCGAAGCGGCTGATGGACTGGCCGATATTCGGTTCAAACACGACAAAAAAGCGATGCGCTTCCAGTGCACTGGAAACTTTCTGATAGTTGGTGTCAAAATCACCGGTCAGCGTCAGGCTGATAACCGGGCCTGCACTGGCCCACTGGCTTAGTAATAGCAGGGTTGTGAGTAACAGAGGGCGCAATATCGCCATGGCAAAACTCCTTAGTTGATTAAGCGTTAGCTAATGTAGTGGTTGACCAGTCTATCATGCGTCGGGTGCGTATTTTTCATCCCCAGTGGCGTTGAATTCCGCTATAATCCGCGCCTTTCTGTAATAGCCATTCATTCGAGCGACCATGACTGAACCTGCCGACCAGCTTACGGCTGAAAATGCTGATAAAGCGAAAAAACTGAAGACCCGTCAGAACAAACTGCAGAAACGCCTGCGCCGTGAGATGGGCAAAGCGATTGAAGCCTTCAATATGATTGAAGATGGCGACAAGGTCATGGTCTGTCTGTCCGGTGGCAAAGATTCCTATGCCATGCTGGATATCCTGATGAACCTGCAGCGCAGTGCGCCGATTAAATTCGAGCTGGTGGCGGTGAATCTGGATCAGAAACAGCCCGGCTTTCCTGAGCATATTCTGCCTGAGTATCTGGCATCCATCGGCGTGCCGTTTCATATTGTCGAGCGTGATACCTACTCGGTGGTGAAAGAGATCGTGCCGGAAGGCAAAACTACCTGTGCACTGTGTTCGCGGTTACGTCGCGGCACCCTGTACGGTTTTGCTGAAGAGATCGGCGCTAATAAAATTGCGCTGGGTCACCACCGTGACGATATTCTGGAAACCTTTTTCCTCAATATGTTCTACGGTGGAAAACTGAAATCGATGCCACCCAAGCTGGTGTCTGATGACGGCAAAAATATGGTGATTCGCCCGCTGGCTTATGCCCGGGAGAAAGATATTGCCGCTTACGCTGAGCTTAAAGGCTTTCCGATTATTCCGTGCAATCTCTGTGGTTCTCAGGATAACCTGCAACGTCAGGTGATCAAGGAGATGTTGCAGGGTTGGGATAAAACCCATCCGGGGCGGATCGAAACCATGTTCCGCGCCATGCAGAATGTTGTTCCTTCGCACCTGGCCGACACAGCTCTGTTTGACTTTAAAGGGCTGCAGCATGGCTATGCCCACGGTATTGTTGATAGCTGTGATCCACAGAGCACGACGATGCCAGAGATGATTGATATTCTGGCGCTCTGACTCTCAGGCTGGCCTGAGCCAGCCCTGCCAGGCCAACAAGAGCCGCATGGGAAACCTGCGGCTTTTTAGGTTTTGAATCCTGCGACAAGGAGATGTTATGAACAGGAATGTGGTACTGCTGTCACTGTGTCAGGCGTTGCTGACCACCGGGAATATTCTGCTGGTGGCGGTCACCGGACTGATTGGCCAGGATCTGGCGCCCAGTGCCAGTCTGACGACGCTGCCGGTAGCCTGTCAATTTGCCGGTCTGATGCTGGCAACGATCCCCGCCTCACTGATTATGCGCCGTATTGGCCGGCGCAATGGTTTCTTTCTGGGCAATAGCGTGGGCATTGCCGGGGCGCTGGTGTCAGTATTGGCACTTAGCAGTAGCCAGTTCGCGTTGTTTTGCCTGGGGACTTTCTTGTTGGGCATTGGGATTGGCTTTGGCACCCTGTATCGCTTTGCGGCGGTCGAAACCTGCCAGCCAGGTGAAGAGAGCAAAGCAATCTCGCTGGTCATGGCCGGTGGAGTGCTGGCTGCGGTACTGGGGCCGAATCTGGCGATCTTTTCCCGTCAGTGGTTCGGGCCGCAATCCTTTGCGGGTGCGTTTGCCGCGTTGTTACTGCTGTATATCGTTGCGTTGATACTGCTGAGCCGGATTCGTATGGTGTCGCATGACAGCGTCGAGCAGACGGGAGAGTCCCGGCCATTGAAAGAGATCCTGTTGCAGCCAGGTTTTATCAGCGCGGTGGTGGCGGCGATGGTCAGTTACACCGTGATGGTGTTGCTGATGACGGCCACTCCCCTGGCGATGCAACGGTGTGGTTTCAGTTTTGCCAGCGCTGCGACAGTGATTGAGTGGCATGTGCTGGGCATGTTCGCCCCGGCCTTTTTTACCGGCCAGCTGATTAATCGCTTTGGCGTACGCACCATCATGCAACTGGGAGCTGTCCTGTTCCTGGGGTGTATTGCACTGAATCTGCATGGCAACAGTGAATGGCATTTCCGTGCAGCGTTGCTGCTGTTAGGCGTGGGCTGGAACTTTATGTTTATTGGTGCCACCCAGCTGGTGACGCGAACCTATAGTCCGGCTGAAAAAGCGAAAACCCAGGCGGCAAATGAATTTATGATTTTCAGTATGGTCACCCTGGCATCGCTTGGAGCGGGCTGGATGGAGTCGGCACTGGGCTGGACCACAACCAATATGTTGATGCTACCGCTGGTGCTTTGGGCGATGCTGGTCCTCGGCTGGTTTTCACGAGGTGCAGTCTTAACGGCTCGGGTCTGATGTTGTTTTTTTGCGAGGTGAACTATATTCAGATTTATTAATTCCTGACTATTTAGTGTGTTGTTTTTAAATGGTTTTTTATTTATCTGGTTAGTCGGAATTTAACCTGAAACCGACAGACTAGTCGGCTTAACGTACTGTATTATGACCCAGATTATAATTCTGGTTGTTTTAGGATGTTTTTCTGATTTTTGGATGGTAGGGTTTCTCCGGTTTTGAATCACAGAACTGTTGTATCTTTGTGTCCCGGTAGCATTTAGTAGTTGAAGAGGCTAAAGCAGCAATGACCTTAAAGCAGCGTTTCTATCTTGTTACAGCAATACTGATGATTGCGTTTGCAAGCCTGTTTGTTTTGCAGCGCTCGCTGATCAATGATCAGGAAGCTGCCTGGGAAAATTTGCGGGACCAGGCTTTAGCCCGGCAAGAGATGCTGCTTAAAATGCGCTCAAGCGTTGGTTATGGCGGTCTTATTCATAATTTTAAAAATTATGTCCTGCGTGGCCAGTCAAAATACCTTGATCGGGTTATGAATAATCACCGTAGTCTGCTGGAAGGCATTAATGCCTATCGTCAGCTCAGTGGTGTGAAATCAACGGAATCCCGTGCGTTGCAGGATATTGAATCGACGTTTAATCGTTACCGTGATGAATCACAGCGAGTCTCCCAGCTACTGGCGCAGGGAAAGACGATTGCCGAGCTGGATAAATCAGTCAAAATCTCTGACAAGCCAGCCATTGACGGGTTTAAAACGCTGGACCAGCACTATACCAGCCTGGTAGAGCAGTATACGGATAAGTTTGAGACGGTATCGGAAAGCGGAGCGACCATTGCTCTGGTCAGCTTGGTGGTTGCCTTCATCTTGCTGCAGGTCGCGCTGTACCATATGTACTTCTATATTGCCGGGCGTCTGCGCAATATCGATGAAGCCGTGGAGAATTTATCTGCTGGCGAGGCGGACCTGACCCGTCGTTTACCTGAGCAGGGCAGCGATGAGTTCGCCCAGCTGGCACGTCACTTTAACCAGTTTATGGAAAAAATGGCGGATCTGATTGGCTCGGTGCGTGATCTGTCACTGAACATCGAAGCAGGCCTGACGCAGATCGAAAGCAACGAAGATGATAATACCGAGCGTTTCTCTCGCCAGCGTGGGCAGACAGAGCAGCTGGCAACAGCGGTTGAGGAACTGGCAGCCACGGCACACAGTGTGGCAGACAGTACCGGCAACGCTGTGCAGGCGATTGACGAGGCGCGTCACCAGTTTGATAACGGTGTCGGTGCGCTGGAAAGCTCAGTGCAGAGCATGGTGAGCCTGTCGGATGGTGTGCATGACGCGGTCAGCGTGATCAGTTCGCTGAAAGACAAGTCTGATGAAATTGGCAATATCGTGGATGTGATCGGCGATATCGCAGAACAGACCAACCTGCTGGCATTGAACGCAGCCATTGAAGCAGCGCGTGCGGGTGAACAGGGTCGCGGCTTTGCGGTCGTGGCCGATGAAGTGCGTACCCTGGCCAGCCGCACCCAGCACTCGACTGAAGAAATTCGTAATATGATCGAACAGTTGCAGCGAAGTTCTGAGCAGGCCGTTTCAGCCATGGATCGCAGTGCCGGAGACAGCAGTAACTCGGTGGAAAAAATTCAGCAAGCTGAAGTGGCAATGCAGCAGATCGCCAGTGAGATTCAGAAAATCTCTCAGCTTAATATGCAGATCGCTGAGGCATCCGGTCAGCAATCCGATGTTACCGATACTATTAACCGCAGTATCCACCATATTTCCAGCTTGTCGGATGAAAATGGTGTGGCCATGGAAGAGAATCACCAGGCCGTATCTGAGCTGAATCGGCGCACTGAAGAGATGGCGGGGCAGATTAAGCGCTTCCAGCTTTGAATTCGGATTGAGATCAAGCAAAGGCAGCCCTGGGCTGCCTTTGTTGTTTCAGGGCTCACCGTTGTGGCTACCTGGCTGTTATCCATATAATTTCCTGGGCGCTTATGTCAGTATCCGGTTGGCAACAAGGATGGAATTTGCGCTATTTACGGGCGCTGTTAATGGATGATGGATGACTTAACCTGACCATGAAACGATTACTCACTTCTCTTTTGGCAACCGCGACGCTGGCCGGTTGTATGCAATCTCAGATCCCGGTAGCACGCAGCTTTGATTACTCAGAACAGGAACGCATGCAGGCGATCCAGCACTGGGATGTATTGGCTGAACGTCAGGCCCTGGCAATCAGTGCGCTCTCCAGTCGTTTTACCGGACCGTTATATGTAGCACCAGCCCCGATAAAAAGCCCGTTTGCTGAAGTGTTCAACCAGCTGTTGATCAGTCGGTTGATCGAGCACGGTGTGCCAGTTACCCAGAGCAAATCCTCCTCGACGATACTCACCACGCATTTTCAGCTGGTGAAGCATAAAGCTCAGCGTGACAGCCGTGCGGCCGCTGGCAGTGCAACAGGGCTGGCGCTGGGTGGCATGGCGGTGGCCGGAGCGGTCAACCAGTGGTCGGAACCAATGCTGGTGGCTGTACCTCTGTTAATTGCCGGGGATCTGACGGGTGGTCGGGCCGTTTCGCCGACGGCGAGTGAGCTGGCGGTGACAACCCGGGTGACTGACTTTAATAACATTCTGTTTTCAAAATCAGCCACCTACTATGTTAACGGGGCTGATGCCCGACACTATGAACCTGATGAAGCTGCAGAAGCGTTGCAGCTGACCACCCAGCCCTGAGGATTGGTCATGAAAAACCTGTTTCAAATGTTTGCCCTGGCCTGCGTGGTCGCCTTGCTGGTGGGTTGTAATCAGATCAAGCCCCGGCTTGACGTAGATCTGTTATCGACCACTGACGCCGCTGCCGCCAGTCTGTTGCGTAATAGTCAGGGTGTCTCGCCCGACGCTACGCTGCTGGTCGCCAGTTTTGTCAGTGTCGATAACCTGATGCGTTCTTCAACCTTTGGGCGGGTCAGTGCAGAGCTGTTTTCTTCAGCCCTGAGTCGGCGGGGTTATTCACTGGTTGAAGTGAAGTTGCGTGATGAGTTGTTTATTCAGCAGCGGGGTGGCGAATTTATGTTGTCGCGAAACCTGCAAAATATTTCTGAAACTCACCAGGTGCAAAGTGTCGTACTGGGTACCTATGCGGTGGGGATTGATTACGTTTATGTCACAGTGAAGATGGTCAACGCTCAGAACAGTAATGTGCAGGGGGCCTGGCAGTATCGGATTCCCCGTACCGATGAAATGCGCTCATTGCTGCCCGCCCGCGAGCCCCGCTAACTTTGTTAGTCCAGGGAGCGGGTTGGCCCTCGCTCCGCCAGCACCACCGACAGGGTGCCACCGGTGATCACCAGTGCAGTGCCTGCCAGTGTCAGCAGGCCAGGCTGCTGGTCCCAGAATAGCCAGCCCCAGTAGCCCGCAAAGGCGACGCCACTGTAGCTCAGCGGTGACAGCACCAGCGCGGGTGCGTAGCGATAGGCCTGAGTATACAGCCACATTATCAACCAGACTGAGAGTCCGATTACAATCATCGGCGGCCAGGCGTGGCTGGGTATGGGGGCATCATTGAGCAATGCCAGTGGTGCTGCTGCCAGTGCTGAGATCAAAAAGTAATAAAACAGAATCCTGTTGGTCGGCTCGCTGGCGGTCAGCTGACGGGTGGTGACAATTGATCCGGCCAGACTGAGGGCTGACCCCAGTCCTACCAGATGCCAGAAACTCAGCGTTTGCCCCTCGGGCTGTAAAATCAGCGCGATACCGGCAAAGCCGACCAGCAAAGGTACCCAGCGCAGCCCGTTAAGTTTTATTCCCAGCCAGCACAGTAACCATAGGGGTACACACAGCGGTGCGGCGTTTCGCAGTAACGCCGCATCAACCAGTGGTATATGCTCAATGGCCAGGTAATAGGTGTAGAAGCAGGCCCAGCCGCTGAGGCCACGAACCAGATGCAGGCCAGGTCGCTCAGTGCGTAGCACCTGAATACCCTGGCGGGCCAGCCAGGGCAGCAGCATCGCCAGGCTGATGCTGTATTGAACGGCCACAATCACCTCGATGCTGGCCAGAGTGGCGGTATGTTTAATCAGCGCAGCGATCAGGCTCATCAGTAGCGCTGAGGCCAGTGCCAGTAGCACGCCCAGGCCCAGATTTTTCGAGTGACTATTCAATATCGAAATGTCCTTATGCATCACTTGTATTACAATGGCCGGGGCGCTTAATACAGCCCTTGCAGCCGCCTGGGTCAGCTGGGATTGCCTGATTATCTCCCCCTGTGTCCGCGCGGCGATTATAGCCAATATCTGGAAGGAACTATGCACGCAGCTTTACAATCGACGATTCAATTCAGCCAGGCTAACTGGCTGAACCTGCTGGCGTTTGGCTGGTTCCTGGTCTGTTTCAAGGGCTATATGCTGTATGCAAAGCGGATGAGTTACAGCACCGCCTGTCTGGCCAGTGTGTTGCACCTGTATCGAACCGAATGGATGAAGCGGATGCTGGCCCGTGATATGCGTATCGCTGATGCGACGGTGGTGGCGAATCTTGAGCGCGGGGTTTCGTTTTTCGCTTCTACCACCATGCTGATTCTGGCGGGTCTGATGACGGTGATGGGCTCAACCGAACGGGCGATCATGGTGATTGAAGACATTCCCTTTGCACTGTCGGCGACCCAGGAAGAGTGGGAACTCAAACTGCTGCTGCTGATTTACCTGTTTGTCTATGCATTCTTTAAATTCACCTGGAGCTTGCGTCAGTATGGTTTTGTCTCGGTGATGATCGGGGGAGCCCCGACCCCGTCTGAAGGATTGAGCGAGACTGAAAAGCAGGCCCATGCCACGCGTCTCGCCAAAATGACCTCCATGGCGGCTAATAATTTCAACATTGGCCTGCGCACCTACTATTTTGCCCTCGCGATTCTGGGCTGGTTTATCAATCCCTGGCTCTTTATGGCGCTATCGGCTGTGGTTACCCTGGTGCTGTATCGACGTGAGTTCAGCTCCTCGACCCTGAAAACCCTGATGATGAGTGACGGCCATGACGCTGACTGATATGCAGCTGCAGGGGCGTTGCCAGCGTTTTTTAGAAGCCCAGCCCCATATGCGAAAACTGGGGCTCAAGGTTGTCAGTGCCTGCCCCGGCGTGGTGGTGATTGAGCTGCCGGTGCAGGCAGAATTGTTCAGTTGTGATGTGAATACTTATCTGCATGGCGGCGTACTGACCACCATGGTGGACCATGCCAGCAGCGCGGCCACTCTATGTGCTGTGGAGGATTACGAACTATGCCCGACGCTGGATTTGCGCATTGATCATATGTCGCGCCCGGCCCAGGATAAGCCGCTGTTTGTGGAGGCCGAGTGCTACCGGGTGACTCGCAAGGTACTGTTTACCCGTGCGACGGTCTATCAACTGACCACGGAGCAGCCCATCGCCTATGCCATCTCTACCTTTATGCGGCCTGACCCCGGTGCCACTGACCCGGCCTTTAAAGCGATTATTGAGGGGGATGACTGATGAGCCCTGTATTAAACCAGCTGGTGAGCCAGGCCCACGCGGACGGCGAGTACCAGCCGCTGATTGATCTGATTCCCTATGCCAGCATTATCGGGGTGGAATGTCAGCGCTATGGCGAGGAGATTGTGTTCCGCCTGCCCGCTAACCCGGATAATATCGGCAACCCGATTTTGCCTGCACTGCATGGTGGTGTCATCGCTTCGTTTATGGAACTGACGGCGGTGTTTCAGTTGATGCTGCAACTGAATACGCCGGTGTTGCCGAAGATCGTCGATTTTTCGGTGGACTATATGCGTGCCGGGCTGGATAAAGACACCTTTGCCACCTGTGAAGTACAGCGCCAGGGGCGACGGGTCTCTAACTGTTCAGTGATTGCCTGGCAGGATCGTAAACGCCAGCCGATCGCCAGCGCACGGGCACATTTCCTGATGGACTGAGCGTTGCTGGCAATGAATTGTCGGTACTGGGAAAAATTTTTTCAAAATCAGCCCCTTGAAAAGTTTTCAGTGGCCCCCATCTCTGTTGCAACTGAACCTGAAGGTGTGTTGTTGCCAGTATGGCGGGCGCACCTTATCACTGTTAAGAAAACCAGGGGCCATCACCGATGACGACTGAAACCCGTAAAGAAACGCACGGTTTCCAGACTGAAGTAAAACAGCTGCTACAGCTGATGATCCACTCTCTGTACTCCAATAAGGAGATCTTCCTGCGTGAGCTGATCTCCAACGCATCGGATGCAGCCGAAAAGCTGCGTTTTGAAGCCCTGTCCGATGGCAGCCTGTACGAGAACGATGGCGAACTGCGTATCCGTGTCAGCTTCGATAAAGACGCGAAAACTCTGACCATCGACGACAACGGCATCGGCATGACCCGTGACGAAGTGGTTGAAAATCTGGGCACCATCGCCAAGTCCGGTACGGCCAGCTTTCTGACCAACCTGACCGGTGATCAGACCAAAGACAGCCAGCTGATCGGTCAGTTTGGTGTTGGCTTCTACGCCTCTTTCATCGTTGCCGACAAAGTAGACGTATTTACCCGCCGTGCCGGTGCTGATGCGGCTGAAGGCGTGCACTGGGCATCTGCCGGTGAAGGTGAGTTTGATATCGCCACCATCGACAAGCCAGAGCGCGGTACGCGCATTGTGCTGCACCTTAAAGACGAAGAAGAAGGCTTTGCCGATGGCTGGAAGCTGCGCCAGCTGGTGCGTCAGTTCTCCGACCATATCTCCCTGCCGGTGATCATGGAAAAAGAGATCATGCCGACTGAGGAAGAAGGCGAAGACGCTGAAGTTAAGGTCGAAGACGAAACCGTCAACAGCGCAACGGCACTGTGGACGCGTAACAAAGGCGACATCAACGACGAAGAGTACCAGGAGTTCTACAAGCACATCTCCCATGACTTCGCCGATTCCCTGACCTGGGCGCATAACCGCGTTGAAGGCAACATGGAATACACCAGCCTGTTGTACCTGCCAGAACGCGCACCGTATGACATGTGGAACCGTGATGCACCTAAGGGTCTGAAACTGTACATCCAGCGTGTCTTCATCATGGATGAAGCCGAGCAGTTCCTGCCGCTGTACCTGCGTTTCATTAAGGGTGTGATTGACTCTAATAACCTGTCTCTGAACGTATCCCGTGAGATTCTGCAGAAAGACGCTAACGTCGATAAGCTGCGCACCGCGCTGACCAAGCGTGTACTGGATATGCTGGGCAAGCTGGCGAAGAAAGATCCGGAAAAATACGCCACGTTCTGGAAAGAGTTTGGTGGTGCACTGAAAGAAGGCCCGGCTGAAGATTCTGCTAACAAAGATAAGATTCTCAAGCTGATGCGTTTCGCTTCGACTCATAACAGCTCTGCTGAGCAGACTGTGTCGCTGGATGATTACATCAGCCGGATGAAAGAGGGTCAGGACAAGATCTACTACGTGACTGCCGACTCTTACAACACCGCCAAGAGCAGCCCGCACCTGGAGATCTTCCGCAAGAAAGGTATCGAAGTGCTGCTGATGTCCGATCGCATCGACGAGTGGATGATGAGTCAGGTGTTCGATTGCGATGGCAAGTCGTTCCAGGACGTTGTAAAAGGCGAGCTGGACCTGGGCGAAGCTGAGTCCGAAGAAGAGAAAAAAGAACAGGAAGATCAGGCTAAAGAGCTGGAAGGTCTGGTTGAACGTCTGACCACGGCGCTGGACGGCAAAGTGGCTGAGGTACGTGTGACCCACCGTCTGACGGATTCCCCTGCGTGTCTGGTGATCGGTGCATACGACATGGGCGCGCAGATGCGCAAGATCATGGAAGCGGCGGGCCAGGCAATGCCTGAGTCCAAACCGACTTTCGAGATCAACCCATCTCACCCGCTGATTGAGAAGATGGACCAGGAAGCGGATGAAGATCGTTTCACCGACCTGGCACAGATCATCTTTGATCAGGCCGGTCTGGCGGCAGGCGACCAGCTGGATGATCCAGCAGCGTACGTGTCCCGTCTGAACAAGCTGCTGCTGGAACTGAGCCAGTAATCAGCACAGCTCTTTACTGAACGTAAAAATGCCAGTCAGCTTGCTGACTGGCATTTTTACGTTTAAAGCGGCAGCTCGATGATAAACGTTGTTCCCTCACCGCGTACCGTTTCATATGTCAGCCGCCCCGCCTGTTCCTGTTCGATAATATCTTTACAGATAGCTAACCCCAGCCCGGTGCCTTCTCCGGGTAACTTGCTGGTGACAAACGGCTCAAACAGCCGACGTGCCACGGACGCTGGAATACCGGTACCGTTATCGCTCACCTGAATTTTTAGCCAGCGCTGGTCTATCGTCAGCGTGATCTCGATTCTGCCATCCCTGCGCTGTGCCTGGCGGATTGCATCGGTGGCATTTGTGATCAGATTGATCAGTACTTGTAACAGGCGGCTGAGGCTGAGATTAGGGCGGGGCAGGGTCGGACTGGCGGAGATTGTCAGGGTGGCAACGCTGGACCACTGGCGGCGGGTCAGCGTGCTGGCTTGCTGGGCAATCCCGGCAAGGTCGGCTGGCTGGCAGTGTTGTTTATCCGGGTGCAGCCAGCAGCAGGCACCCTCGGTCAGCTGGCTTATCTGCTGGATGCCAGCACGGGACTGGCGGATCGCATGGGGTAGCTCCTGTTGCAGGTAGCTCAGTTCCAGGCGCTGTAGCTGACGGCTCAGTGTGGGGGGCAGGCTATCCGGCTCAAGCTGACTCAGCGTTTGCAGTAGTGGGGCCAGTTGCTGGTGGCTGTCATGCAGAAAGGCCAGGTTATCGCCGATGAATTGTGCCGGGGTACTCACATCATGCAGTAAAGCAGCGCACTGCCGGCCTGATTGCATCAAGGGCTGAGCCGCTTTCATTTGCTCAATCAGCAGCGTTTTTTCTGCCTGGTCCATCCCCAGCTGTTGCTGTGTTCGGGCGAGCAGCGCCAGTGTCTGGCTTAGCTCTATGGGGGACTCAAGGGTACCGGCTTGCTGGCTTATCTTGTTGTCATATTGTTTCAGCCGACGGCTGTACAGCCAGCATGCGATCACGCTAATCAGCACTGAATGACCCAGAATGAGCAGTAAAGACGCGTTTTTTCGGTCTATATCGGGTGCTAAAGATGATACTGGATCAGGGGTGGCCGTGAGCGCGTCGAGGGCGAGGCAGCCCAGCAGACTGATTAGCAGGCAAACCGGTATGCAGCGCCAGAGTGTCAGACGAAACACAGAGCTAGAGTCGCGCTGTAACAAGGTCCCCATCTCCATTAGGTGATGTAGTTGATCACTCCTGTAAGGCTTTTTCCGCATCCTGTGTGGGAGGTATAGAGTGCTGGGGCCAGGGAATGTTCCGAGAACAACCGTAAAAACTTGCAGGGTTAAAAGCGGTCTACACTACAAATCAGATCCGCAATGACATTCCCCGTCACAGCTGTTTTCGTGCCGGGCAGAAGCGGAGCTGTCTTTCATTGTTCGGTAGGTAGTGGACCTGGAGACTATGGACGGAAGTAAACCGCGTATTCTGTTTGTTGATGATGACTCCAATTTATTGGCGGGTCTTAAGCGCTCATTACGTGTACGGGGTGAGGGTTGGGATATATCATTACTCGAGAGTGCTGAGGTGGCATTACGTAGTCATGAGAGCTACCCCTATCAGGTGGTGGTAACCGATATGCTGATGCCTGGTATGGGCGGGCTGGCACTGGTGCAGGCGTTGAATAACAGCCGTGTAGCCCCGCGCTGCATTGTGCTCACCGGCATGTCCGATCTCAATGCCGCCAGTCAGCTGATTAACACCTGCGAGGTGTTCCGTTTCTACACCAAACCCTGTCCGCGGGATGAACTGGCATCGGCGATTGAAGCGGCGCTGTCGATGGTCGATGTGCAGATACCTGCCGTAACGGCTAAAGCAGATGTCAGTGCGCCACCGGTGGTACTGGAGCGGGAGATTCTGGACAGCCTGTCCCGCGGGGTGCTGGTGGTCGACAGTCATGCTCGTCCGGTCTACATGAACCAGCCCGCGACAGCCCTTGTTGCTCAGCGCCGGGGCCTGTCTCTGGATATGAGTGGTGTACTGCGTGCCGGTTCTCGTCCAGAGACATTGCGTTTGCATCAGGCGCTGGCCAGTGTGATGGGAGGCGGTGAAGGGGATGGCAGTATGGCCGCTTTGACGCTGGATTGTGTCGGCTCTGGTCCGCCCCTGATGCTGGTGGTCACACCTGCGGCAGAAGAGGTTGACCCGTCTCGCCAGCACGTCATTATGTTTATTTCGGGGCTCGGGCCAGTACGGGCAGCCGCACCCTCGTCTGATATGATTGCGACGATGCTCGGTGTCACCTATACCGAAGCCCGGCTGGTGGAAAAACTGGCGAAGGGGCAGAACCTGGAGCGGGCCGCCGATGAGATGGGCGTGACCTTGTCATCGGCCAGAACCTATCTTAAGCGAGTGCAAAAAAAGACCGGTACCAGTCGTCAGGTGGACCTGGTACGGCTGGTGCTGGATATTCCGCTGCCGTAGCTTACAGACGACGGATAACGGATAGTACCTTGTGCTGTTATTACCCTGACAGAGTCGTTTTCCTGCAAGTCTATATTCCTGTTTCCTGGCGTGATTCTCCTTTTGGTTGTCTATTTCTTTTCTTTAATTATAAGTTAATAACTATAAATATATTGAACTTATCAATGTGTATATACCTGTGTGATTTTTAATGAGTTTTTTGTGGAGTGTGTTTTTATAAAAAAATAGTGAGTTAAATTTCTGCAATCTTTCGCAAAGTTACGCATTTATACCCCCTGATTTTTCGAAAAGTAGTCCCTGTTTGGTGACAGCCCCGCTTCGATATATAGCCTGTAATAGGTATATGGATTTCGCACGGAGCTTAAAAACGAATGGATACGCAGGTATGCGATTCGAGTTGGGCTGATAACCACCGGTCAGAATCGGTGAGAATTAAAATTTTGCGATGAAGTAAGCGAAAGGTCAGGAGCTAATTATGAAAAACCAGAAGCCGAACAAACAGCGATTACCGCTGCTTGGGCTATTACCCGTGCTGATAATGGGGGTTGTTTCACAGTCTGAAGCAGCATATCCCTCCAGTAACCCGAGTTTGCCGGATGGGATGGCGTCGTTACAGGGCGTACCTGTACCACCGGTACCCGGTATTGAAAAATATGTCAGAAATAAAGGCTATGCCGAGCTGTTAGGTAAGGCGCTGTTCTGGGATATGCAGGTGGGCAGTGATGGTCAGGCGTGTGGTAGCTGTCACTTTAGTGCCGGGGCGGATAACCGGGTTAAAAACCAGCTTGGCCCAGGCTTGCTGGATGATGCTAACGGGGTCTTTGATATATTACCCAGTGGTAACCAGGGTGGCGCTAACTACACGTTAACGGCGGCTGACTTCCCCTTTTATAAATTCTCCGATACCCGTGATCGTACTTCACCACACCTCTTTGAAGTGGATGATGTGGTTTCTTCACAGGGCGTATTTCGGGCAGAATTTGTCAGTTTGACGCCAGATGGGAAAGATGAAGAGTGTACAATCGTAAATCCAGATGAAGCTGGATTCTTTGTTACCAACCCTGGTGGCTCTAAAGTAAATGTACGACGTGTAGAACCACGTAATACGCCTACCATGATTAATGCGATCTTTAACTTCCGTAACTTCTGGGATGGTCGCGCTAATAATATCTTTAACGGGGTCGATCCTTTTGGTCGTCGTAACCCGGATGCCGTGGTCTATGGCTGGGATAAGTATTCAAACTCCCTCTCACCAGAGGAAGTGCATCTGATTAACTCATCGGCGGCATCCCAGGCCGTGGGGCCGGTGTTGAGTCCATTTGAGATGTCCTGTGATAAAAAAGGCTTCCAGCATGTTGGCCGTAAAATGTTACAGAAGCGGGCATTGGCCGGGCAGAAAGTCCATAACCAGGACAGTGTACTGGGCTATCATGTTCACACTTCGGGTAAGGGTCTGAAGTTCAAGTATAAAACGCTGGTAGAAAAAGCCTTTAATAAACGTTACTGGGGTTCTAATCAGCCGGTGATGATTGGCGGCGAGTCATTCAGTCAGATGGAGGCAAACTTCTCACTGTTCTGGGGTTTGGCGATCCAGGCTTATGAGTCTACGTTGATCTCCGATAAAACACCGTTTGACCGCTTTGCCAAAGGCAGCAAGCGGGCGCTGACTGATCAGCAGAAACGCGGCATGGAGATATTTGCCGGTCAGGGTAGTTGTGTCAACTGTCATGCCGGGCCTGAGTTCACCAAAGCGGCGACTCATCTGTTGCCGGAAAATGAAGAGGAAGGTCTGGTAGAGCGTATGTTGATGGGAGATAACAACCCGTCGGTTTACGACAATGGTTTCTACAATATCAGTGTGACGCCAACCCGGGAGGATATTGGTCTGGGTAACGTTGACCCGATTAGCAATAAACCCCTGTCGTTCACCCGTCAGGCACAGATTGTGGCTGCCGGTGGCAATGCGCCTGATCCATTCGAGGTTGACCACAGTACCTTTGAAATTGACCCGGATGTACCGCTGGATCCAAATGAGCGTAACGCGGTTGACGGTGCCTTTAAAGTGCCAGGCCTGCGTAACGTCGCACTGACTGGTCCTTATATGCACAACGGCGGTATGGCAACACTGCACCAGGTGGTCCGCTTCTATAACCGTGGCGGTAACATCGAGTTTGAAGGTAACGGTGTTGACTCTACCGGTTCTGCAGCGGCCAAGAGTAACTTTGACCCTGATATCCGGCCACTGGGTCTGACGGATCAGCAGGAAGACGATCTGGTTGCCTTCCTGGAGTCGCTGACCGATGAACGGGTTCGCTGGGCGAAAGCACCGTTTGACCATCCACAGCTCTTCGTACCGAACGGTTCCCCAGGTGATGAGAACTCTGTAGTGGCAGACGGCACTGGCCTGCAGGGTGTAGATTCACTGTTGGAAATCAAAGCGGTAGGTCGTAACGGCCGGAAACCTTCCCAGGGTCCTGTTAAGAACTTCCTTGAGTAAGTCCCAGCTCATCGCAGCTGAGGAACCCCGGTTACGCTGACTGGTGGTTCCCCAAAGGAGTCTCTCGTAAGAGGGGCTCCTTTTTTTGTTGTGTGGCAGCGGATCAGCGTGGCCGTACACGCTGTGGTTCAAACTGCTCCGGCCAGTCCCGGCGGGTTGCTACCTGCCCCTGTTCTCTTACTCTGCGCAGGCTTTCCAGATCCAGCTGGCAGATCAGCCATTGACTCTGTTCAGCGCTGAACTGCGGGCTTTGCGCCACAATACCGTCCGCTGGCAGGCCATAATCGGGCGGTGTATACAGCCCGGCCCGGCCAGTATTAATGCCCAGCGCCGGTGACCAGGGGGCGGAGCCTACGGTGGGGGACTGTAGTACTGCGATTTGATTTTCCAGCGCCCGGGCCTGAGCGCCAATACGTACCCGGTTGAACCCGGCCTCGGTATCGGTGCAGCTGGGGGCCAGGATTAACTCGACACCCTGTTCGACCAGCTGGCGACCCAGATTAGGGAATTCATTGTCGTAGCAGATCAGAATGCCCAGCTTACCCAGTGGGGTATCGAAGGCTTTAAGACCTTCGCCGCCATGGATCTTCCACTGCTCCCGCTCAAAACGGGTCATGATCAGTTTGTCCTGGTGGCCCAGTAAACCCTGGGGGCCGAACAGCCAGCTGCGGTTGCGGTAGTGGCCATCGCTTTCCAGTACCGGGGCGCTGCCTGGGCAGAACCAGATCTGGTGCTGGCGGGCGAGTGCTTCACACAGTGCCAGCCAGCGCGGCAGATCCGCTTGCAGGTTGGCGATAGACCGATGCAAGTCCTGGCAGCTGTGGTCCGGTTGTAGTCGTGTCAGAGTCAGGGCGCTGTATTCAGGCAGCAGTAGTAGCTGAGCCTTTTGCTTGACGGCCTGGCTAACCAGCTGACATAGATGGTGTTCGTAATCCTGCCAGTGGTGGAAGGCTTCTATCGCGTATTGGCAGCTGGCCAGGGTGAGTGTGGGCATCAGAGGGTTTGATCCAGAAAGACATGAGGTTGGGGCCTATGCTGGCTGGTAGCACAGGCTTTCCCGTCGTGGTTAGCGGGCGCTCAGGGCGGGGGCATCAAACGCGATACCAGCCCAGCCGTGCTGCATAAAGTTGCGGATGTTACCGTGGTCAGTGCCCTGTGGGGTGTTCAGTACATCCTGGTAGAAACGACCGAAGCAGGCCAGGGTCTGCGCCGGATTCAGCTGATTCAACTGGGCGAAGGCAAAGGTTTTGCAGCTACCTTCGTTCTGGCCCGCGTCATTACGAAGCTCGCCATTGGTAAAGCCGGTTGGCTGGAAATCGTAATGGGCTGCGATAACAGCCATGGTGTCTTCAAAATCCAGCGTTGTGTCCTGACCAATCGTAGTGATAAAGGTATTCAGTTCCATAGTATCGACTCGCATGTTGTTTTGGCTGGATGTTAAGCAGTCACTCAATAAAAGTCGAGCAGGATATCTTCGTGCATCAGCTCGGCACCGGCATCTTCTATGTAGGCCAGAAACTCAGGTTCCGGCAAAGGACGGCTGAAGTGGAAGCCCTGCACCTGATTACAGCCCAGCTCACGCAGCCGGTTGAGCTGTTCGATATTTTCTACCCCCTCGGCAATGACCTCCAGTTTCAGGCTTTGTGCCAGCGCGATGATGGCACGGGTGATTGCCTGGTCATGGCCATCCAGGTGGAGTTCGTCGATAAAGGAGCGGTCAATCTTGAGCTTGTTGATGGGCAGGCGTTTGAGGTAGCTGAGCGAAGAGTAGCCGGTGCCAAAGTCATCGATGGCGATTTCGGCTCCCAGTGTCTGCAAGGCTTCGAGCATGGTGGCGGAGCGCTCTGGATTATCCATGAGCACGCTTTCTGTGACCTCAAGCTCCAGCGCGCTGGCGGGGCAGCCGGTAGCATTGAGGATGCTTTTCAAGGTGCTGGCCAGCGAGGTGCCTTTGAGTTGATGGCCAGAGATATTGATGGCGATACGCGGCACGTCGATACCACTGTCTCGCCACTGTACACATTTACGGCAGGCTTCGCGCATGACCCACTCACCGATGGCAGCAATCTGGCCGCTGGCTTCGGCACAGGCGATGAAGGCACCCGGCGGGAGCAGGCCCTTTTCCGGGTGTAACCAGCGTATCAATGCTTCGGCCCCAATCACCTGGCCATTACTGATATCAATTTGCGGCTGGAAATAAAGCACAAACTGCTGGTGCTCGATTGCTTCTCGCAACGCTTCGATAGTGGCAACGCGGTTAACCACTTCATCGGTCATCGTGCTGTTGTAAAGGCTGTAGCCATTCTTGCCTTCACCCTTGGCACGATACATGGCAGAGTCAGCATTGCGCAGCAGCAGCTCGGCGGTGTTGCCATTCTCAGGGTAAGTACTCAGGCCAATACTGGCGGTGCAGTACATGGATTGTGAAGACAGCATGAAGGGGTCGCTAAAGAGCGCCAGTATCTGTTCGGCCAGTTGCGGCAGGCGCTCTGGATTCTGGGCAATGTTGGTGATAATCGTGAACTCATCTCCACCAAGGCGGGCAACCATATCGTCATGGCAGGCGATTGATTGCAGTCTGGAGGCCACCATTTTTAGTAGCAGATCACCCTCTGAGTGGCCCAGCGTATCGTTAACCTCTTTAAAATTATCCAGATCGATAAACAGCAGTGCCACACGGCCTTGATGACCTCGTGCCTGTTCGATGGTTTCACTCAGGTAACGGGTACCATACATCCGGTTTGGCAGGCCGGTCAGGTGGTCATGGTAGGCGCGGTGGCGTAGCTCTTTCGTCTGCTCGTTAAGTCCATCAATCATGGTGTTGGCCTGGTGGGCCAGCAGCTTGAACTCATCAAAGTAGATATGGTTGATGTCGATGTGTACCCGGCTGTTGATGGAGTCCGAGAACATCTGTTGAAAGAGCTGCATGGTGGTGCGCAGCTTGAGTACCAGGCCATAGATGGCGATACCGATAATCAGCAGGGCAACCCCAATAATCATCAGTACAGACTGGATGCGGTTGCGGAGCTGCTGGGTCAGGCGGGCTTTGCGTTTATTAATTTCCTGTTGCATCTCATTCAGGTAAACCCCGGTCCCAATCAGTATATGCCAGGGGTCAATTCCCTTCACAAAGGATATTTTTTCCCCTTGCTCGTCATCTGCCGTTAGCCAGCGGTAGCGGGTGAACCCACCTTCAGGGTGTTGCCTGGCCATCTGGATGTTTCTCTGTACGACCGGGATACCCTCGCTGTTCAGGGCATTGAGCTGTGACGATGGTTCTGGAAAGTATTGGTGACGGGATACATGTACATCACCGGTATAAGATGTGATGAAAAAATAGCCAGCTTTGTTTCTGATATGAGATAGCTGGGATATCCGTTGATAAACCTGCTTGCGCAGAGCTTGCTCAAAGTTGCTGCTATAGTCGCCGGTGCCGATGACCCAGTTCCAGGGTTCAAATAGCTTTATGTAGCTATGTTTTGTCTGCAAGGGAGCAGTAAGGTCAGTGCCACGCCATTGGTAGGCGACAGGGCCTTCGTTACCTTTATGCAGGGTGTCATTCATCTGCTGTAACGCATTTCTGCCTGCCTTACCAAAAATTTCGGTTATCGGACGGTTTTCCAGGGCCGGGTTGGGCGGGTAGAGTTTCTCGATACCATCGCGTGTTGCAATATAGAAGTAGCGTTGGCCATCGTCCCAGCGTTGGTAACGTAATGCCTCCAGCGCTTTTTGCTGTATAGCGGCAACCGTCAGGCTGCCAGTATAGTGCTGATTCAGGCTGGTAATAACGTTATAGGCCTGGTAAACATGCTCCTTGAGTTCTAACTGGAGTTGCCGTTCTGCTTTACTCCGCTCATCTGTGATGATCTCAATGGCGCGCATTACTTCGCTACGAAGCTCCGCTTTTCGGGACTCAATGTAGTCTGCAGCATAGTTATTGTTATCGATTTCCAGCGCTCGATACTCACTCTGCACCCACAGGTAGCCAATGACTCCCAGCGCAATAAAGAAGATTGCTGCAATCGGAATCAGGATAGAGCCTATCAGTTTGTTTCTTAGCTTCAGTACCACAGAAATTGCCTTAATCCATTAAGGATCTGTTTTTATGTACGTCACAATGGCTGTTGATAGCAGAGTAATGCGAGATTACCTGCGACAAAACCCGGCGGATAAATAGAGTGATTCTATAGAATTCAGACTGCGATTTAAGGTAAGTACTATAAGGTATCCTGGGTTGCATCGACCAGGGATATGTCCGGTTCTCATAGTAACTGGCTTAATGGCAGCTCTGTCGTGTTTTTTACCTCAGTCATGGTGATGTTGCTTTGTGCTTCCTGTATGTGGGGAAGCTGCAATAGCCGACGACGCAGAAATTGCTCGTAGCTCTCGATATCCTGGGTGACGACTCGCAGGGTGTAATCCATCCCCCCTGACATCGTCCAGCATTCGAGCACCTCAGCAAAGCCGACAATCGCTTCTTCAAACTCATTGAGCATGTTCCAGCCATGGGCTGAGAGTTTGATATTCACAAACACCACAATGCCCAGTCCCAGTTTATGTCGATCCAGCAGGGCTACTTTCTTACAGATAAATCCCTCCTGTTGCAGCCGGTTGATACGACGCCAGCAGGGGGATTGTGACAGCCCGACCCGCTCTGCCAGTTCGGCGGCGGACAGGTGACTGTCCTGTTGCAGAAGCTGGAGTAATTTTCGGTCAATTGAATCAAGTTTCTCAGACATCAGGGATAGCCTTGCTAATAGATTGCAGGATTTTAGCAGTTTAATGTGAACAGGGTGTTTGTGTAATCGCAGAGCGGTGGGGAATTGCAGATAAAAAAACGGCGCCCAATGGGGCGCCGAGAAAGGCAGATTGACGATTAAACCGGTCTGGCTAATGCCGTGATCACTGGATGGCGCCAGTGATCATGGCATGGATGTCCTGTCAGTCCGATTTAATATGAAGGCCGACCCTTGCGAACAAAAGCCTGCGTTCGGTCTGTTTCACACCTGAGCCAGGAGATGATCCAGAACACTGAAAAAACGATCCAGTTCTTCAGTTGTGTTGTAGTGCATGCAACCTGTGCGCACGACACCACCCACTTCGGTAAGGCCCAGTTGCTCATAGAGCCCCTGGGCGTAAAAATTGCCATCCCAGATGCAGATCTGGTGCTGGCCAAAAAACTCAGAAACAACCCGTGGCTCAATTCCCTCGATTCGAAAGGCAAACGTTGGCGTGCGCTCAGCTGCCAGGCTTGGGTCAGTAATACCGTACACCCGGATTGCCGGGTAGCTGTTCAGGCGCTCCAGCCACAGGCGGCTCAGTTGTTGCTCATGGGTACTGATCAGCGCGTAGCCCTGCTCGAGCTGGTGGCGACGAGGGAGGTTGTCAGCCGTGCCAGCCAGGCTGGCGATATAGTCGATAGCCGCAATAAAGCCGGCCAGCGCTTCATAGTTCTGGGTGCCCGTCTCCCAGCGGTTAGGATTGACATCTTTGGCTGGGGCCACCTTGTAAGGTGACAGTTGGGCCAGTACGTCGCTTTTCCCATATAGCACGCCCAGATGGGGGCCGAAGTACTTGTAGGCTGAGCTGACCAGGAAGTCACAGTCCAGTGCCTGTACGTCGATACGACAGTGGGGGGCGTAATGAACCGCATCAACCCAGCTAAGTGCCTGGCTGTGCTGTTTGATCAGCGCCATGACCCGTGGCATATCGACGAGCGTGCCGGTGGTGTTGGAAGCCCAGGTACAGGCGACCAGCCGTGTTTTCTCGTTCAGCAGTGCTGCCAGCTGGTCGTAGTCCAGATCACAGCGGCTCTCATCTACGGGTACCTGGTGGACGGTAACGCCTTTCTCTTCGGCGGCCAGTACCCAGGGCGATACATTGGAGTAGTGATCCAGCGCCGTTACAATAATTTCGTCGCCAGCCTGCCAGTCACGGGCGATCGCCCGGCTCATAGCAAAGCACAGCGTGGTGGCATTGGCACCAAAGACAATTTCGTCCGCGCTGGCAGCGTTATATAAATCAGCCCCGGCCTGACGCGCCTGCGCCATAAGCTCAACGGTTTTGTGGCTGGAAAAGTACGCGCCACCCAGGTTTGCGTTATAGCGGCCCAGATATTCGACCATTGCATCCAGCACACGCTGGCTGACCTGAGACCCTCCGGGGCCATCCAGGAACACCGGCGTCACGCCGTTCACCTGCTGTTGCAAGGCTGGGAACTGTTGGCGAATCTTCTGTACATCGAATGCAGGCATTACAGGCTCCGGTTCAGGCGGTCAGGACGAAAACGTCCATGTGGGCATTGTCGTCATTGGCCGCTTCAATGGCATTGGCACTGTGCCAGAAGCGGGCATCATTGAGGACGACAAACTCGCCCTTATCAAACGCATGGCTGACAAAGGGGGCCGACTCTTTATCGGCATGTACCCGGATCTCACCGCCGCAGATGTTTTTACGTTCAATCACAAAGACCGCCAGCCGGTTAAAACCGTCCTGGTGAACCCCTTCAGGGGCGGTTTCAGTGATGGCATCCTGACCCACAATAATACGCATCTGGTGCACTTCGATTGGCGTGCTGTCATCGACTCCCGCCATCTGCTTGAAGTTGTGAAACATCTCGCTGAAGGCCGCAGTGTTGACGATAGTCTCTTCAATTTCAGGGTAAACACGTTCTACGTTGCCCTGATAACTGTTGATGTTGTCAGCCTGAACAAAGGCTTTGGTGGGCAGGCGTTCGAGCTGGTTGTCAGTAAACTGAAAGTGGGAATAACGACGCAGGCGAAAAGCACCATCCATATAGGGATTAGGTGGTAACGCATCGAAGGATGTTGCCAGAGTGGTTACGCTCTGCTCGGTCAACTGGCCCAGTTCCAGATAAAAATCGTTCAGTTTCATCGCCTGTGTCTCCCTGCTTATTATTATCAGTCTGGCGTTGTCAGTGTCGGTGGCCAGCTGCACAGAATCACTGTATTTGATGGGCTCATTGTAGCGAGCAGGCTGAGAAAGAGTTTGTCTTTTTATGCAGTGTTTTCGAGTAATAGTGCATATTTAATCTAATTTAATTGGATTAATTAGATTGATTTGGCGTGAGGTGCGGGGCTGATCGATTGCTAGCCACAGGTTGGCTGAGCCAGAGCCATTGGCAGTTGCTAAACCTGTAAAGGGTAGGCCGGGTACTTTCTGATACTCAGGTTTAGAGTGGGCAGTCGCCCTGGTGATTTCAGGCAGACAGCCGGTACTGCATACGGTACATACCCTGGTGCATCTGCTTTATGGTGAAACCTTTGCGGCTATATAAACGGCGGGCAGGGTTGTTGGTGTAGACCGAAAGCCGGACACTTTCCAGCTGTTTCTGGCGGGAGCGATCGAGCACCCAGTCCAGCAATTTGCTGCCGATGCCTGAGCCCTGGTAAGCCGGGAGTAACTGTATTTCACGGATGTAGCAGATGCTTTCGGCAAAGGAAATACGCAGAATACCGATCGCCTGGTCGTCAATGTGCACTTCATAGTTCTGGTAACGGCTCCAGTTACGATCGAACCGCTGCCGATTCCATAGAATATTTTGTTGCCGATAGTACGGTGCCATGTTGTCGCGAGTTAGCTGTTCGCTGAAGCGTTTATCCACTGCATTTTTAATTGTAATCTGCATCGTGTGATTGCCATTTGCTCCCGAAATATGGGTTATGTGAGTCTGGTTGAGAATAACAAACCCGGGCAGTGCTTTCGATGGGCCAGACCGAGTCTGTCGTAAACAGGCCTGCCGCTTTGTGACGAGCTTGTGCAAAGAACGTGATTTATTGCCGTTTTTATTGGTTGGAATGTGCAGTTAAATGTACCGTGTCGACGGTTTTTTGATTTTATATGTGGTTTTTTGAATTTTATTTAGTGGTGAGTGGCTTGCTGCGTGTGATGCCGTTGCTGGCAGACGTTTGTCTGCAATCCTGCCAGCGATTGGTTGTGAGGTTGGGCTGCAGGGCTTTTCAGCGTAAACAATGGGTTGAATTCAACACTGGTAGCACATTTGCGAACGGTGTATAAATACGCCTGAATTTAAAGATCTGCCCTCTAAGTCGAATGTCCTTGTACTGGCGTCGCAGATCTTAAGCAGTCTGTCGAGTTCAGAGGTAAGGATGTCTCGCTCCATTTCTTCCCAACACGGTGAAATTGTCCTTGCTGACAATGAGCTGATCGTTAGCAAAACCTGCCTCAAAGGCAAAATCACCTACGCCAATCGGCGCTTTATGTCGATCGCTGGTTTTTCCGAGCAGCAACTGCTGCACCAGCCTCATAATCTGATTCGTCATCCGGATATGCCAAAAGCCGTGTACCGTCTCATGTGGAAGACGTTACAAAGTGATCAGGAGTTTTTTGGCTTTGTGAAAAACCTGTGTTCTGACGGCAGATACTATTGGGTCTTTGCCAATGTTACCCCGGATATCGATGAACGCGGCCACACACGTGGCTATTATTCTGTGCGTCGTAAAGCACCGGAATCAGCTATCAGGCTAATTGCTGAACTCTATCAACAGATGGTTGCGATTGAAGCTGCTGGCGGAGGACGTTTGGCGATTGACCAGTCAGTGGCTCACCTTCAGAGCTGGCTGAACCAGAACCGTCTTGACTATTTCCCTGCCATGTTGCGACTTTATCGCCACGGTCAGCTTTGAGAGGACTGAAGTATGCCCTATAAATCGGTCAGTCGAAGTATCCCGTTCCTGCGTACTCAGTATGTGACCGGGACTGTAATCTGTTACGCCATCATCGGCATGACATTTGTGTATTCAACCCTGCGTTATGGCCTGGATATCTGGCATGTGGTGGGTGGTGTACTGGTGGCAGTGTTGATGGGGCTGCAGATTTTTCAGTCGTTACGGCTGGTTGAGACGCTGAAACGTATTGAGTATGCCCTGAAAATGAGCTCGCGGGGTGAATTGCATCATCGTATCAGTAGCACCAAAGGGCTGGGGGAGCTGGGTCAGGTCGCCTGGGCACTGAACGATTTGCTGGATCGGGTAGAGAGCTACTTCAAAGAGGTGGATACCTGCTTCCGGCTGGTTGCAAAGGGTAATTTTGATCGACATCCGCTGGGCGCAGGGTTGCCGGGCCGGATGGGTGACTCACTGGAAGCGATCGACTCGTCCGTGATGGCGATGAAAGATAACGTCAAGCTGATAAACCGTAATGAACTGGCGTCCAGCCTGCACCGGCTCAATACAGAAAATCTGATCCGTAATCTCAAGCAGACTCAGAACGACCTGATTCGTATTGATGAAGATGCCCGTGAATTTGGCACCCAGGCGCGCAGTAATGCTGAAGCGGCACAGAAGAACCTGCGCGATGTGGAAACCATTCGCACTGCCATCGACGATATCACCGGTACGGTGCAGGAAGTGGCCGATGTGGTTGGTATTCTGAGTCGGGACAGCGATCAGATCGTCGGCTCCCTGCTGACGATTAAGGAAATAGCTGACCAGACAGGGTTGCTGGCACTCAATGCCTCGATTGAAGCGGCCCGTGCAGGTGAGACGGGTAAGGGCTTTGCGGTGGTGGCTGATGAAGTTAAAGCGCTGTCGCGTCGAACCAAAGTGACGGCGGAGTCAGTGGATCAGATTATGGCCAGTTTTAGCCAGCGGGTTGAAAATGTCAGCCAGATTGCCGAACACTCTAATGAGGTGACTCAGGGGATGAGTGCCATGGTCGAGGATTTTGAAAACCAGTTTAACTCGCTGGCTGAATCCTCAGAAAGGTCTGTGCAACAGGTCGATACGGCCTCGGCGGTGATTTATAATTCGCTGGTTAAACTGGACCATGTGATTTACAAACAGAATGGCTACGTAGCGCTCGATGGTGGCTGTGATGAGCACCATGAGAAGTGTGCAGCCATTGCCGTTGATCATACCCAGTGTCGTATGGGGCGCTGGTATTACGAAGGCATGGGGCATCAACAATTTGGCCATATGAGTGCGTATCGTCAGCTGGAACAACCCCATGCGGCGGTACATACTTCGGTACAGGAAGCGCTGCGACTGAGCGAGCAGGATTGGGAAGGCAGTCAGGAGCTGCGTGAACAGATCGTGGCACAGATGCAACTGGCTGAGAGTGCCAGTGAAGAAGTCATGCTGCGGATTAATCAGCTGACCGAAGAACGGACGCTCGAGAGTAAAGGTCCGTCTCCTTTACCTCGCCGAGTAGCCTGAGGGCTAATGACGCTAGCAGCCTGCCACGGGTTCGCTGCTATGGTTGATCTTAATCAAGCGTCATGTACGGCGAGGTTATGTCTGAGGCGTATTCAGTAACAGGGCTGCTGCGGTCTTACCCATCGCTTCCAGATTTTCCCGATCGGTATAGACACCATCATTAAATAACCGGCACAGGCCATGCAACGTGGCCCAGCTGGCTTGCGCAACCCGCAAGGTGGCATGATCAGCAGGCAGTAGTCCCTGCTGCTGTAACCGGCCCACCCATTCCAGCCAGTGTTGAAAACTGGCCTTCGATATCGCCTTTAATGACTCGGTCGGGTTGCCCTGTTTCCAGATCTCTTTGCCAAACATCAGCTCATAGGTTTCCGGGTTTTCATCCGCAAAACGGATATAGGCGATCACATAGGCCTCAAACAGTACCCGGCCATCCGCGCCGGCTGTCTCGGTCAGTGCATTCACGGCAGCTGCCTGCTGCGCAAAGCCCTGTTCGGCAATGGCACACAGCAGGGCACGCTTATCCTTGAAATGGTGATAGGGCGCGGTGCGTGAAACTCCCACCTGATCCGCCAGCTTGCGAATAGACAGCGCATCCACGCCGCCTTCGCGGATGATGGCGGTTGCGGTATTGAGCAATGACTGGCGCAGATCACCATGGTGATAACGACTCTTTGATAACGATTCTTTATGTTCAGACATGGGGAGATTCTGGCGCTGGATCTTGACAGGGTCAAGATTGGATCGTAACTTGACAGTGTCAAGATGGTTGCCGACAGCGCAGCCAGCCCGATTCATCTCATGGAGAGCCCCATGCAATACGAAACGTTTGAGCTGAGTATCACGGATAGCATCGCTCATCTGCAGCTGTCCCGCCCCAGTGCCTGTAACGCCATGAACCGGCAGTTCTGGCAGGAGTTTCCGGCTGCGCTGACAGCGCTGGACCAGAGCGCTGAAGCGCGGGTGCTGGTGATCTCATCCACCGGTAAGCACTTTAGTGCCGGCATGGATCTGGAAATATTCACCAACCCCAATCCGCAACTCTTCCAGGGCGAGCGTGGCCGTCAGGCCGAGGCGATGCGTCAACTGGTGCTGCAACTGCAAGCCTGCTTTAACCGGCTGGAACAGATCCGCATCCCGGTACTGGCGGCGGTGCAGGGCGGCTGCATTGGCGGGGCGCTGGATCTGGTGTGTGCCTGTGATATGCGTTACAGCACTGACAATGCGTATTTTGAAGTAAAGGAAACCGCGCTGGGGATGACCGCAGACCTGGGTACCGTGCAGCGACTGCCACAGCTGATCGCTCCGGGACTGGCGCGGGAGCTGGTGTACAGCGCCCGAAAACTGCCTGCCGATGAGGCGCTGGCGGCAGGGCTGGTCAATCAGGTATTCGAGAATCAGGAGGCTATGCTCCGTGCGGTGATGGCCATTGCCGCACAGATTGCCCAGCGCTCACCACTGGCCGTGACGGGCAGTAAGCAGATGCTCAACTACAGCCGTGATCACAGTGTGCAGGACAGCCTGCAGATGATGGCGACCTGGCAGGCGGGGATGTTCCAGCCCACCGATATGGTGCAGACCTTCAGCGCCAGCATGAGCCAGAAAACGCCTGACTATGAAAACCTGCGACCGATTACCGAGCCGTTTAGCTGAGTACTACCTGATTGCCCTGTAACTCCCATAACGATAAGAGAACCGACTATGACAACTGAGCATGCACACTATCCTCACCTGCTACAGCCTTTAGAGCTGGGCTTTACCACCCTGAAAAACCGCGTTCTGATGGGCTCCATGCACCTGGGGCTGGAAGAAGCCAAAAATGGCTTTGAGCGGATGGCGGCCTTTTACGCCGAGCGGGCCCGTGGTGGGGCAGGCCTGATTGTCACCGGGGGTATTGCGCCGAATGACGCTGGGGTGGTGCATCAGGGTTCAGCGATGATGGTGTCAGCGGACGATGTAGCCCGGCACCGGATTGTGACCGACGCAGTCCATGCCGCCGATGGCAAAATTTGCATGCAGATCCTGCATACCGGTCGTTATGCCTATAGCCCACAGCTGGTGGCACCTTCAGCCATTAAAGCGCCGATCAACCCGTTTCCACCCAGACCACTGACAGTTGAGGATATCGAACAGCAGATCAGTGACTTTGCCCGTTGTGCCAGTCTGGCGAAAGAAGCGGGCTATGATGGCGTTGAGGTGATGGGCTCGGAAGGCTACCTGATCAATCAGTTTATCGCCCAGCGCACCAACCAGCGCGATGATGAATGGGGCGGTGCCTATGACGCCCGTATCCGCTTTGCGGTAGAAACGGTGCGCCGGGTTCGCGAAGCGGCAGGGGAGCAGTTTATTATTATCTACCGCCTGTCGATGCTCGACCTGGTGGAAGGGGGCAGCTCGCTGGAAGAGGTCATCCAGCTGGGCAAAGCGATTGAGCAGGCCGGGGCGACGATCATGAACACCGGAGTTGGCTGGCATGAAGCGCGCATACCTACCATCTCGACCAAGGTGCCACGGGCGGCGTTTACCTGGGTAACGGCCCGGATTCGCGAGCAGCTCAGTATCCCGACGATCACCTCGAACCGGATTAATATGCCCGACGTGGCCGAAGGAGTGCTGGCCCGTGGTGATGCCGATATGGTGTCCATGGCCCGGCCCTTCCTGGCAGACCCTGAGTTTGTTCGTAAAGCTGAACAGAACCGCGCCGATGAGATCAACACCTGTATCGGCTGTAACCAGGCCTGTCTGGACCACGTGTTTGCGGGCAAGCTGACCAGTTGTCTGGTTAACCCTCGCGCCTGCCATGAAACCGAACTGGTCATTATCCCCACCGACTCACCGAAGAAACTGGCGGTGGTCGGTGCTGGACCGGCCGGGCTGGCGTTCGCCACCACGGCGGCCCAGCGCGGGCATGAAGTAACCCTGTTCGATGCTCAGAGCGAAGTCGGCGGTCAGTTCAATGTGGCCAAACGGATTCCGGGCAAAGAAGAATTCTATGAAACCCTGCGCTACTTTTCCCGCCAGCTGGAGCTGACCGGGGTGACTATTCAACTTAACACCCGCATCAGTGCGGCTGAACTGAATGCGGGTGGTTTCGATGAGGTGGTACTGGCTACAGGCATCACTCCACGTACTCCACCCATTGAAGGTATTGAGCATGCCAGCGTACTGAATTATCTGGACGTGATGAATGGTGCGCCGGTCGGTCAGAAAGTGGCGGTCATCGGAGCCGGTGGTATCGGCTTTGATATCTGTGAAGTACTCAGCCACAAGGGCCAGGCCAGCTCACAGAATATCGAGCAGTTTATGCGCGAGTGGGGCATCGATATGACGATGCAGGCACGGGGCGGTGTTGAGGGGATGCAGCCGGAATTTAGCGCGGGTGATCGCGAAATCCACTTGCTGCAGCGTAAAGCCAGCAAGGTCGGCGCCGGGCTGGGTAAAACCACCGGCTGGGTGCACCGTATTGATCTGCTAAAAAAAGGCGTGAAGATGCACAACAGCTGTGAGTACCAGAAGGTTGATGATCAGGGACTACACCTGATACGCGATGGTGAACCGATGCTACTGGCGGTGGATAACGTAATTATCTGCGCCGGCCAGGAGCCTAACCGGGAGTTGGCTGAACAACTGGGTGATACCCCGCTGCACCTGATTGGCGGTGCGGATGTGGCCGGTGAGCTGGATGCCAAACGGGCGATCAACCAGGGCACCCGGCTGGCAGCGCAGATCTGACCCGGCGAGCGCCAGTCAGAATCCCGTCCCCTGTGTAAATGCGCAGGGGACGTTTTGTCAGAGTTGTTCCGCTGCTGTCGCGCTGTTCAGTGGCGTGGGCAACATCAGCAGTAGCTGGTTCACGGCCGCCTGGATCTGTTCGCGCGTCATGGCCAGCTTTCCCATCCCGGCAATACTGGTCACCTGCATACTGAGCAGGGTGGCCAGAGCACGGCTATCAACCGTCTCCGCAAAAACTTCGGCCTCCAGGTTAGCCTGCATCAGTGTTCGCAGCCCCTCCATACTCTGGCTGACCCGGCCCGCGGCTTCGGGGCTCAGCAATTCAAGCTCATTCAGACTCAATGCCAGCAGACAGCCGCGACAGTCAATCGCCTCCGCCATCTTCAGATATAGCTGCCTGATATTGTGCAGCCCCAGGGGGGGATGAGTCAGGCGTTCAATCACCGGTGCTCGCAGTGATCGATAGTGGCTGAGCACCTCCAGAAACAGCGCTTCTTTACTGCCAAATTCGTTATACAGGCTGCGCTTGTTCAGGCCCGTGATCTCGGTAAGGTCACTGAGTGAAGTGGCGGCATAGCCCTTGCGCCAGAACACTTCAAGTGCCTGATTGATCACATCATCTCGCTGATAGTTCTTGGGTCGCGCCACGGTAATTGCCTCCGATTGTCTTGCGGCCAGTATAGCGATAAGTAACCGAGTGGTAAAAAATGCTTGCACTATGCCAGGTGCTGCGATAATTTTAATTAACCAATCGGTTACTTATCGTTATGAGGATGCGTTATGACAACGGTTTATGGTGTGCAGCTGTCTCCCTTTTCTCGCAAGGTTATCCTGGCGCTGGAAGCTAAAGACGTGGCGTTTGAGGTGAACCCGGTGACGCCATTTGAAAAGCCGGAAGGCTTTGAAAAGATCAGTCCGCTCAGGAAAATCCCCGCCTTTGAGGATGATCAGATTACGATTGCTGATTCCACGGTGATCTGTGAGTACCTGGAACAGCGTTACCCACAGAACCCGCTGTACCCTCAAAATATGGTGGCCCGCGCCCGTGCTCGCTGGTTTGAAGAATACTCAGATACTGCTGTGCTGGGCGTGATCGGGCCGATTTTCTTTGAGCGGCTGGTGAAAAAAGTGATGCTGCAGCAGACTCCAGATGAAGCGCGGGTGAGTCAGATCATCGAAGATGAGCTGCCCCCGGTATTTGATTACCTGGAATCACAGCTGGGCGAAACGGGCTTCTTGGTAACGGATACGCTGACAGTGGCAGACCTGGCGCTCGGCTCTCACCTGACCAATGCGCTGTATAGCGGCGTAGAGGTGGATGCGGTGCGCTGGCCAAAGCTGGCAACCTACACTGGACGGTTACTGGCCACTGAATTGTTTGCCAACCGTATAGCGGCAGACAAAGCGCTGATGGCGGGCTGACAGGCTGCTAAAGCTGGCCGCCCGCTGGGCGGCCCTTCGTTGAGTTACGTCAGCTGGAAACGCCCGACCAGTGCTTTCAGGTTATCAGTCAGTAAGCTCAATTGATGGCTGGAGGCGGCGACGGTATCGGCACTGTTGGCCGAGCCGAGTGATGCGGTATGAATCTGGTTCATATGCTCGCTCATCTCATCGACAACCGCCCGCTGTTGTTCCGAGGCTGAGGCGATCTGGCTGTTCATCTGTGATATTCCGCTGATCCCCTCGATGATGGTTTCCAGTTGTTTGCCCGCTTTATGTGCCTGTTCTACGCTGGCAGACACCTGGCTTCGTCCCTGCTGCATGGCAAATACAGCCGCCTGCACACCCTGTTGCAGCTTCTCTATCATGGTCTGAATTTCCTCGGTAGAGTTCTGAGAACGTTGTGCCAGGGTGCGAACCTCATCAGCAACTACCGCAAAGCCACGGCCCTGATCACCCGCTCGGGCGGCTTCAATGGCGGCGTTAAGCGCCAGCAGGTTAGTCTGATCGGCGATCCCACGTATCACATCCAGAATCGTGCCGATACTCTCGGCGTCTTTTTCCAGGGCATGGATCACGTTGGTGGCACTGCCGATATCGCTGCTAAGGGTGCTGATGGACTCGACAGTCTGGTCAACCAGCTGCTGGCCATCTTTAACGTCGTTATCGGCAGTATCAGCGTTGTTAGCGGCATCCTGCGCACTCAGGGCGATCTGCTGGATTGAGGCAGACATCTCGGTGATTGCAGTGGTCACCTGGCTGACTCCCTGTTGCTGATTATTAAAATCAAGGCGGGATTTGTCGGCAATCGCCATCGCCTGGGTCGCAGTGCTGGCCAGTTGGGTTGCGCTGTCTGATACGTCTGAAAGCAGAGTCAGCAGTTTAGCTTTCATCTGGTCCAGGCCATGGCAGAGCTGGCCGATCTCGTCATTTATCTCCAGTGTCAGGCTGGGTTGATTCAGATTACCTGAAGCGATTTCTTTGAGCTGCTGAATAACCGCCGGCAGACGGTTCAATGCACGGGATACGATAAGATACATCGCCAGTATACTGAGCAGCAGGGCCACGTAGGTGGCGCTCTGTTCAATGCTTTGCTGATGAATACTTTGTTGCTGGTGATGCACGGCCTGTTGGGTGCGGGCCTGAATCTGGCTCAGCAGGGTATCTACCTGTTCCGACATAGCCGCCGCGACCTGATCAAACTCGGCCATCATCAGATTGCCACCGGCAGGGCCTTTGTCTATATACGCCTGGGCCATTTTTTTACCGCTGTCATAGTAAGCACGAAATACCGGTAGCATGGCGTTGTATTGAGCCCGCTGGTCAGGGTCGAGCTGTTGTAGATCCATGATCAGCTGATTGAACTGCTGAGCGTTATTCTCAGCTTCATCGAAGCCATCGTTCAGGCCATCCCGTGCGCGGGTGGCGCTGATATCGGTGAGCCATTGTTGCACCTGTACAATGCTTAGCTTCAGCTGATGGGCTTTGTTGAGGATGGGTATTTCTGTGGTCGCGATGGCGCTTGCTTCATCAGTAATATCTGCGGAGGTTCTCAGATTTAGTGTTATTCCCGTCAGCATAATCAGTACGAAAGCACCGACAATCAGACGAAATTTCCCCATAATTGTCACACCTTTCATCGTATCTTCCTTGCACAGTGAATTGAATGGGCATGTTTCCTTTCAAGCATAGTCGGTGCTCTGGTAATACAGACATGATTTGCAACATGCCGCGCCGTATTGGCAGGCGAAGAGCATAGGTGACAGGGCTCGTTCTTATAGCGCCGGGGTTGGTAACTCAATAATGTTAAGTCGCCCAGGTCATGGCTGTTCCTGGATTTCCAGTGGAAGTGCTACGACTCGGCTCTGTACCCGCCTGGCATTAAGTATGAAGTTCATATCCCGTTCAGGCTGGTAATCCATTTTTGAGCGAGTAGAATGCGCGCCTTGTGGCGGTATCCGCCCAGACATTCCTGAGGGGTGGTTGCTGCCTGCTGAAAAGCCCAGCGCCTGAGATGCCACACTGGCGAACCCTGTGAACCTGATCCGGTTAATGCCGGCGTAGGGACAGGCGCGCTTCGCGACCCACCTTTATGCCCCCGTACTCGACCGGGTCTTCGATAATTGTTCGGAGACTTGAAGTGAACCTGAAAACCGTAAGTACTCTCTCTGTTCTATGCCTGGCGGTACAGGCGATCAATGCTCAGGCGCAGGATGCAGCCACGACCCAGACGCAAATGGATACCCTGGTGGTGACCGGTGGTTTCCGCGATGCCGAGTTGCAGGATATTCCCAGCAGCATCAGTGTGGTGGATCAGGCGGCGATCGACGCCCGGGGTGCTGAACACCTGGAAGAAATCCTGGCGCTGACCCCCAACGTTAACTTTGCCGGGGGCAGCAACCGCGCTCGTTTCTATCAGATTCGTGGCATTGGTGAGCGCAGTCAGTTTGTTGAGCCGCTGAACCCGTCCGTCGGCCTGCTGGTGGATGGCATTGATATGAGCGGTATCGGTGATGCGGCTTCTCTGCTGGATGTAAAACAGGTTGAAGTGTTCCGTGGCCCTCAGGGTACGCTGTACGGTGCTAACGCCCTGGCCGGTCTGATCAACATGACCACCAATGCGCCGACCGATGAATACGAAGGTCATATCGAAACCACCCTGGCGGATCACGATACCCGCAGCCTGCAGGCCGTGGTAAGTGGCCCGGCATCCGATACCGTCGGTTACCGCTTTGCGGTACAGAAACTGGACAGCGATGGCTTCACTGAAAACGACTTCCTTGGCCGTGATGATACCGAAGGTCGGGACGAGCTGACCCTGCGTGGCAAACTGCGCATTGACGCCAGTGATGATCTGACTGTTAATCTGACCGCGCTGCATGTTAACAACGACAACGGCTACGATGCCTTCTCGCTGGATAACAACCGTCACACCCTGTCTGATGAGCCAGGCCACGACCGTAACGAAACCACCGCGCTGGCGATCAATACCGCCTACAGCGGCTTTGAAGCGTTCGAGCTGCAGACCACGCTGAGTGCTGCCAGCTCCAACCTGGAATACGGCTACGATGAAGACTGGACTTACACTGGAATTCACGCCTCGGGCTACAGCTCCAAAGACAACTATGAGCGTGACCGTAAAACCCTGAGTGCCGATGTACGACTGATCTCCGAGCCCGGCGCAGAGATCTTCAACGGCAGCACCCAGTGGGTGGTGGGTGCCTACGGTTACCAGCAGGGCGTGGATCTGGATCGTCAGTACACCTACCTGAGCAGTGACTTTCACAGCGAGTTCGATGCCGACCGTCTGGCCCTCTATGGTCAGCTGGAAACCGCACTGAACAGCGACTGGACCCTGACCACTGGCCTGCGCGTTGAGCGCTGGGATGCCGAGTACAGCGATAGCGATGGCATCACGGCTGATCCGTCTGAAACCCTCTGGGGTGGCCGTGCCGCACTGGAATACATGCTTAACGATGACACCGTCCTCTACGGCCTGGTATCCCGTGGCTACAAAGCTGGTGGCTTTAACAGCGAAGGTTCACTGCCCGCTGAACTGCGTGAGTTCGATACCGAAACCATGTGGAACTACGAGCTGGGTATGAAAGGCAGCTGGCTGGATGACCGTCTGACCGGCCAGCTGGCGTTTTTCTACCAGCAGCGTGATGATGTACAGATCAAAGGCTCCCGGCTGGTGCCCCGTGCTGATGGCAGCACCGAGTTTATCGATTACACGGCTAACTCCGCCGAAGGCACTAACTACGGTATCGAACTGGAAGGCAGCTACCGGGCGACCGAGCAGCTGACGCTGTTCATGGCCACCGGCCTGCTGTACACCGAACTGGAAGAGAGCGGTGCCAGCTACGATGGCCGAGATCAGGCCCATGCGCCGAACTATCAGCTGGCGCTGGTCGCTGATTACCAGTACGGCAACGGCTGGTTCAGCCGCATCGAAATGGACGCCAAAGACGCGTTTTACCTGTCTGACCGTCACGATGAAAAGACCGATTCCTACACCCTGTTCAACGCCCGTATCGGCTACCGTCAGGATAACTGGGAACTGGCGCTGTGGGCCAACAACCTCACCGACGAAGATTACATCGTCCGTGGTTTCGGCAGTTTCGGCAATGACCCGCGTAATGGCTACATCACCGAGCCGTACTACCAGTTCGGTGCGCCACGTCAGATCGGCCTGACTGCCAAACTGAACTTCTAAACCGCATTTGTAGCAGCGACGTCCCGTCGCGTCTTGAACACCTTGCTGGGATTCCTGCAAGGTGTTCATTGCTCCTGTCCCTTCAGAGAAACTGACCATGAAAATCTCCGTAGAAATCAGTATGTACCCGCTGGCGGAAAACTTTATCCCGCCGATCCAGGCTGTCATCGATGCCTTCAACCGTTACGACGATATCGACGTGATCACCTGTGCCACCAGTACCCAGCTGTTCGGTGACTACGATGTGGTGATGGATGCCATCAAAGCCGAACTGCGCAATTCCTGGGAAACCTACGGCAAAGCCGTATTCGTCACCAAGCATCTGCTGGGCGATGTGCGCGAGCTACGTACATAAATGGAAGCACTGAATACCGCCTGGCAGGCGATGTCCGGCTGGGAACTGGTGGCCGTGCTGCTGTCAGTGCTCTATCTGGTACTGGCAATCCGCCAGAACCCCTGGTGCTGGCCTGCGGCGTTTTGCAGCACCGCCATCTTTTCCGTGCTGTTCTGGAATGTCTCGCTGCTGATGGAATCAGCGTTACATATCTACTACCTGGCCATGGCCGTGTACGGTGGCTGGGCATGGCGTAAAGGCGGCAGCGGGCAGGGTAGGACACTGCCAATTATCCGCTGGCGTGCCTCACAGCACCTGCTGGCGATTACTGCTATCGTGGTGCTGACACTGGTCTCGGGCAGCCTGCTCAGTGATAACACCAGCGCCGTGCGGCCCTACCTGGACTCCTTTACCAGCTGGGGCGCGGTGATCACCACCTGGATGGTCACGCGAAAGGTGCTGGAAAACTGGATCTACTGGCTGATCTTCGACGGCTTGTCGATTTTCCTGTTTCTCGACCGTGGTCTGCTCCTTACCGCCGGGCTGTTTATGCTCTACGAGGCGATGGTGCTGGTCGGCATGTGGAAATGGTGGCATGAGTATAAGCGTCAACCTGTCTGCGCGTCAGTGTGACTGCCCAGCGGCGACTGCCTGGAATGGATACCAGGGTCAGTCGTTGCTGGATTTTACATATTAATAACGTGTGTGCTAATTATTAAAATGTTATCTTTCTAGTCCAAAATCCCTGCGTGATTAGGATAAAGAAGCATGATGAAATTGATAAGTTATAATATTTGCCCCTACGTTCAGCGAGCAAGATACGCACTTGAAGAAGCGTCAACTCCCTATGAGATTGTATTTATAGATCCCTATGAGGAAAAGCCAGAGTGGTTCCTTGATGTGTCACCTAATGGAAAAGTCCCTGTTCTAATTGTTGATTCTGTGCCTATAAATCACTCTGATGTGATTGTAGAGTTTGTTAATGATTACGTGGGTGGGACGTATTACCCTGATTGCAGTCTGAAAAAGGCTGCTTACAGGATGTTAATTAAGTCCGTTGATTCCTATCATGCTGACCTTCAGAACGTTTTTTTAGCCAAGACAAAAGATGAATATACGGCCTCTATTTTAATATTTAATAAGAGCATGCATGAGCTGAATGCATCATTGTTAAACTCTATTGTATCTTTAGAGGAAGTGAGTATGGTTTCATTCTACTATGCACCACTGTTTAATTTGGTTAACTCGGTTAATGAAATAATAGGCGGTGAGTTATCTTATGATTATGAGCCTTTGAATTCCTGGGTTGAAGAAATTATAGGTAGTCCGGCATTCTCTAAAGCAATTGATGCGGACTATGCTTCTGGTTTGAAAGCTTTTATAAAAAGCAGGGGTAGTTACATTGGGGTTAAGTACTGAAACGATTATCGTGAAATAATAACGGCTACGGTTTTTATCACTGAATTAGATAGCGTAGAGAATTATCATTAAGTCCAGTTGATTAGTGCGGCGTGCATAGAATTGTGCACGTTAATAACGTACATGATCATCATGGAGCTATTATGTGAGAATGAATTTTTGCCCAGGACCTTTCGAGTTTGATATGAATATACTTTTTAAGATTTTTTCTTCGATAGGTTTTTTGTTTGTTCTCCTTTTTTCTGTCGCACTATATTTAGATATTCAAGAGATGGACAAGACAGAAGGTGGATATGAATCCCCCTATTCAGGTGTGACTGGAGAAACGCTTGACTGGGACAGCATGGATCTGTCCTCTACGGGTTTGGTTCGGCGTGGTTACGTATTGAATTTTTTAGTTAATGGTACAACAGGAATGATTAGCCTTGAAATATTTGGTATACCATTTGAAGCTAGAAAATTATCGGAGCGAGCAATTATTGTTCATAAACTCAAAGAGGCATTTGTTCGCAGAGGTTTCTCTCCGGAATTTTAATTTTAAAAATTAATCTGGCGTAATTTTTGCCTCCAGTAGAGACAATAATCTGTTATGTGGCGTGCTTTATGTTGGGCTTCCTGTCTGGGGGATTCTCCAACGCTGCTATTTCAACTGTACAATAGCGTGACGTATCCGGAGCGCAGTCTCTGCTTTTTACTGATCTGGCAACTAATCTGTAATCGCCGCTATGGCGCGCAGTTTCTGTGTTTTTTCCAAACGATAAAATGAAGTTTTAGAACCGTGTTCTTTGACTTAAATAGAGCTTTACCAACGACCTGCGGTATCAGAGTATACAGGTCTGATTACTTAGACGCATTACATCAGCTGTAAATTTCCGCCAAATTAATGGTAGGAGGTGAATTTTTTGGAAGTGTGCCTAATAATAAACCGCACGCGAACATATACTGCTAAGCTTGTTTTCGTGTATGTGAGATGCTCAATTACATACAATAGTGCTGTTCACACTATGTGTCGGTGAGCTTGGTGTTAGGCAGGCATGGTCATAATTGAAATTAAATACCCACAAGGTTTGCTGCAGGCTCAGCCTTATGGGCGGGCTTTGGCGGGGGCACGTAAAGCGATTAACCACATAATTGTTTACTCTATTAAGGTAAGGCCATCATGAAGGTTGTTGTAAGTCAGACTGAAGAATCAATAAAAATTGCTCAGGAAATTCGTAAAGAAGTATTTGTCCAGGAACAAGGGATACCGTTGCATTTAGATCTTGATGGGCTAGATTTGAATTCATATCATTCTCTTGTTTTTGTTGATGATAAAGCTGTTGGTGTTGCAAGGTTGACTTTAGTGGAAAACAACCGTGCAGTTATGGCGCGAGTTGCTATTGTAAAAACCTATAGAGGTAAAGGGATAGCAACAAAGCTAGTTGAGTCATTAATAATAAAGGCTAAGCAACTAGAAATTAGCGGTATTGAAATTCATGCTCATGAATATTTGAGAGAATATTATGAAAAGTTTGGATTTGGCTACATTAAACACGTAGAAACCGTTGGTGATCATCAGTTGATTGAAATGTATTTGGCTTAATTAAGAGTGCAGAGGTCTTGTCAAATAAATTAAAAGCTCTCTTTTCTCACATTTAATCAATAGTTCCTGGCCCGTTAACAGGGGTGTTGTATGTTTAGAGGGAAACACATGCTGTTATATTTTTACGGTTTAATAAACGGAATACTTGTTTTAGGTTCTGTAGCTTGGCCATTTGCTGCATTCTCAAGTATTTTTCTTTTTGATTCTTCAAGTTCGACTAGCAGTCCCGTTACCATTGCGTTGGCAATATCTGTTTTAGGCTACCCAATTCCGGCTGTATTTGGCAATATATTGTTCTGGAAAAGCAGGAATACATCAAGTTCTATGGAAAAGTTTAAATACACAATGGTTAGTTCCTCTGGTTATATTGCGATTGGTTTGTTTGTTATATTGTTGGAGTTTGTTTGTCAGGGCAGGTTCGCGTGCAATTGATTCACATAAAAGTACTATAAGATATCAAGTTATTAGTGCGTGGATCATCCGCTTGCGGTAAATATTATTACAGAGGTTTGTATGGATTTAATACTGGAAAGTGAAATAGTTAAAGCTGAAGAGAGCTTGAGGTTGGCAATGATTTCGTCCGACGTTGAGACTCTTAATCAGCTTCTTTCAAAGGACTTGATGTTTACTAATCATATGGGGCTGCTTCTTTCAAAAGATGATGATTTGGCTGCTCATAGGAAAGGTGATTTTAAAATTATTTCTTTGTTGTTATCCGACCAAGTTATTAAATGTTCGGGTGAGGTTGTGGTCGTATCTAGCCATGCAAAAATTGTGGGTAGTTACAAAGGTGAAGCGGCAAATGGTAACTTTCGCTTCACCAGAGTGTGGGAGAAGTTTGAGAGTAAATGGCAAGTTGTAGCCGGGCACTCAAGTGTCGTATCAGTGACAAGTGATTGTTGATCGGGTTCGGTGTAACTTTCTTCTGACCGCAGGCCAGTCATCACTGGGGTTTCAACGTTAAGCTTTCTTTACCGCCAAAGGATGAGTTCTAACATCTGTTTGAACCGGTAGTATGTGGTACAGGATCGATAGGTTAGACGGCGATTAGTAAGGTTTAGGGAATGCAGCGGATCAGGCTATAGCAAGTGAGGCTGAGTGCCTGTTTCCAGATATCATCACAGCTATCAAGGACGGTAATAAACGATGATTAATACAACTCAAGTTACAGCAAATAATACATCAGCTCAGCAACAGACGACTGTTAATGACTATGGCGTCACTATTAACTGGTCCACGCCAGGAGGGGACCGGGCATGGGTGACGTCCAGTGTCGCACCGGTTAGCCCTGGTGATCTTCCAGCGGCCACTGTATATCTCTATTACTCCCAGTTTATCCCCCAGGACGATTTGGGTACTTCGCTGCCTAGGGCCAGCTTGCCTGTCGGGGTTGGGATTGAGGCGAAGATTGCTCCGCTTTTGCTGGACTCGACAACACTGGATGGAGAGATGCTCAGCCTGGCTGGGAGCTTTGCTGATCGTTATGCCGAACTGGATAAAGCTGCTATACAGCAACGGGCAACCCATTTTCTGACAACGTCCCCTATGTCCGAGCGGCTTTTACCCTTTGATGATTTAAATGGAATGCTTCTTCCCAGAGATACTCCCGCTGATACGCTCTGGTTGGCTGATATTCGCCTGACTCTGGCCGATGGTACGGACTCGCTGAGTAAATATGGGTATGACTATCTGCGTTTTTCAAATGGCAATCTGACCGATGAGCTGGCCATCTTTCTTGATGCGTCGGTATTACCCACAGGATCAGACTTAGAGCTGAGTCATACTGCGTTTGCGGTGGTCACTGGTGACGTCACGATAAAGGCTGGAACCGCGGGTGGTCATGTATATGCTATGGCGGGTAGCCAGACCCTGATTGATGAAGGTGGAAACGGTATCTTGCACGGCGGTGCAGGGGATGATCAGCTGCATGGCCATCTCCATAATGCAACACTGCACGGTGGCCTGGGTCACGATGCGGCGGTGTACAGCGGTAATATGGCTGATTATAAGGTATATCAGGTAGAGGGTGCTTTGAGGCTGGAATCCCTGGCTGGCCCTCAAAGCGGTATTGATACGTTAATAAATATTGAAGAGATTCGCTTTGCCGATCAGACAATGGCGCTTGAAGTTAGCCAGACACAGGCAGCGATTACTACCCTGTATGGCCAGATCCTTGATCGTCAACCAGAACTGGGGGGTTATGCCTTCTGGAATGAGGCATTGGAGCAAAGTTCGATTGGCACGATGGCTATCGACTTTTTACAGTCTGCAGAGTACGCCGCTCGAACCGGCACGGACTTTAATCAGCTGGATGCTGCAGGGCAGGTGGAAGAATTATACAAAGGAATACTGGGGCGTGAGGCGGATGCTGGTGGCCTTGCATTCTGGCAAGGGACATTGACTGCTGGAAGCACGCTGTCGCAGATTGCTGAGGGTTTTGTGTATTCTCAGGAACTGACGGAACAATACCAGACCAGCAGCAACTGGGATTTTAGCCTGTAACGCATTGCCTTGCTGCGGGTTGCCGGTCAGCCCGCAGTCATACCCGATCATCACGCCAGCTCAGGTCTGGCTGCATACCGAGCCAGGTCCTGCTATCGTGTTCCTCTTTTAAACGGACCCGGCGCTGATGAACCCTCGAAGTCTGCCGTTCTGGCTATTGATGGCCGCGTTGTATTCGATGCCCATTCAGGCCCGGCCGGTCGAGCAACTGTCCTACAAGTATTACGACATCACCCCGACCAGCCTTGCCGGGCTGCATAAGGCAGTGTTCAGCCGTTCACCTATCAAAACCAATGGCCGCCAGTATGCCGGGCAGACCCGCTGGAAGCTGAGTTACCGTTACCGCCGCACACTTGATGGGGCAGGCTGTCGGTCAGGCTCGCTGGCGATTGCCCTGGATATCCAGTACACCATGCCCCGGCTGGCAAAAAATCACTGGACGCCGATCAGCGTGCGTAATGCTTTTAACCGCTATTACCAGGCTTTACTTCGCCATGAACAGGGTCATGCCCGATCGGGTCGGCTTGCAGCCAGAGAGGCCGAGCTGGCGTTGCAACGCCTCCCCGTTTTCCCACGCTGTGATCAGCTTAACAGCGCCATGGTCAGCACTTTTAACAACATTGTCCTTAAATACCAGCAGCGAGATATGGAGTATGATCGACGTACTGTCCATGGTAAAACACAGGGAGCGACGCTCACCAACCGTCGCTAAGCACCAGTGCAGCCGTTGACCATACTCGCTTGTTACCACCGGAATTGGATGCCATGAATAACCTCAGCAGCTATATTCACTGTATTCAAAATCAGTCTTCTGTGCTGACCATCTGTCAGCACTCTACGGAGCTGAATCGTTACCTGGATGATGGCATCGAAATCAGCGAACAGCACAGCCTCTACCACTTTGATAATGGCGTGGTGATCAGCTACCGGCTGGAGCGCGACGATACCCTCGATGATGATCAACAGTGTGAAGAGTGCTGGATCAGCTATGAAGTAGTTGAGCAGGGAGGGCAGAGAATCCGCCCGGCCAGCAAAAGTTTTTACAACGCCTGTCAGCAAAGCTTTTGGCTCAAAATGCAGACCTTCTCCGTGGGATAAGCGTCAGTACTTTCCTTGTGGGGCAGCTGTCCTCAGCTGGAAGGGCTGGTAGCGGGTTGTTGAACGCTAACCCCAGGCGTTGCAGAGTCAGAGCTTCCCAGTGTAGATTTGTGCACCGCAGGGTGCACCGGTCCCATAAAAAACTCATACACCTCAATTTTATTAAACACTGTTTAAAAGTTCTCTTTACATTCTGAACGCTGTTCATTATCCTTGCTCGCAATGTAATTAATCGCTGTTTAATAAAGTCTGCAAGTCGAGGATAAATGATGGCCAGGCGTAATGAACATAGCCGTGAAGAGCTGCGCGAGATGGCGCTGGCAGCGGCAGAAACGTTGCTGGATCAGCAGGGCAGTGAGGCGTTGAGTACCCGTAAAATCGCCAGTGCGATTGGCTATTCCGCCGGGTCGCTGTATCAGGTGTTTAAGAACTACGATGATCTGTGCTGGCAGTTGAATCAGCGTACTCTGGCGATGTTGCTGGTGGCGCTGGAGCAGGCGGTGGCGAGCGCACCGGATCAGGCGTTACAGCAGTACGGTCAGCAGTATCTGGCGTTTGCGGCGCAGTGGCCGCAGCGCTGGTCGTTGCTGTTTGAACACCGCACCCCGCTGGATCTGGAAACCCCCGAGACGCTGGAGCAGGCAATTGCGCAGCTGTTTGGCAAGATCGAACAGCCGCTGAGCCAGCTGTTTACCGATCGCAGTGCTGAACAGATCAGCGAAGCGGCGCGCACGCTCTGGGCCGGGGTGCATGGCATCGCGGTACTGCGCGCGCACAATAAACTGTTTCAGGTACAGGATGGCGCGGATGCAATGGCCAGTACCCTGCTGGAACGTTATATCCTTGGCTGGCAACAGGAGATCTCAGCATGATGGCATTGCTGAAACGGCCCGGTTTTTTCGCTTTTCTGGCGGTGGCGTTTATCAACGCCTTTGTCGATCTGGGTCACAAGATTATTATTCAGAACACCCTGTTCAAAGCCTACGATGGCGACACTCAGATTATCCTCACCGCCGTGGTCAACGGCCTGATCCTGTTACCCTTTGTACTGTTGCTGACCCCCTCGGGTTACCTCTCTGATAAGTATCCGAAAAATAGGGTGATGCGCTTTGCCGCCTGGGGGGCGGTGGCGATTACCCTGATGATTACCGCCTGTTATTACCTGGGCTGGTTTTTACCGGCGTTCGGGCTTACCTTCCTGCTGGCGTTGCAGAGTGCGATCTACAGCCCGGCCAAATACGGCTTTATCAAAGAGCTGGTGGGGCAGGACCAGCTGACTGAAGGTAACGGCTGGGTGCAGTCGGTAACCATGGTGGCGATTCTGAGTGGCATCGTGGTGTTCTCGGCACTGTTCGAACTGCGGCTGGAAGGCGTTAGCACGCTGCCACCGGAGCAGAGCCTGCTGGCGATTGCGCCACTGGGCTGGCTGCTGGTGGCCGGTGCGCTGGTCGAGCTGGTGCTGGCGTACCGTCTGCCGCAGCTGCGCGACACTGATACCGCTGCCCGCTTTGACTGGGCGGGCTACCGCAAAGGGCAGACACTTAAAGCGAATCTCTCCCTGCTGGCTGAGCGTCGCGCAGTGATACTGGCGGTGGCTGGTCTGGCGGCGTTCTGGTCGATCAGCCAGGTGATGCTGGCGGTGTTCCCGGCGTTTGCTGAGCAGCACATGGGTCAGCACAACACCTTTGTGATTCAGGGCGTGATGGCGCTGTCGGGCATTGGCATTATGATCGGCTCGGCGCTGGCCGGGCGCTGGTCCCGTCATTACATCAACCTGGGCCTGATTCCGGTGGGCGCACTGGGGTTGGCGCTGGGGCTGTTTTTACTGCCCCAGCTGGGCGATATGCGTGCCCAGGCGGGTGCTTTTTTGCTGATTGGTATCAGTGGTGCGCTGGTGGTGATTCCGCTTAATGCACTGATTCAGTTCAATACCGATAAAGCCCAGCTTGGCCGTGTGCTGGCCGGGTATAACTTCGTCGAAAAAGGCACCATGCTGCTGGCCCTGGGTGTTACCGTCACCTTCGCCTGGGTGGGAATTGATGGCCTCTGGTTACTGTGGGTGCTGGCGCTGGTCGGTATTGTTGGTGCGGTGGCGGCGATTATTCTGCTGCCCCAGGGGTTGATCCGGCGGATGGTCAGCGCACTGTTCCGGGTGAAATACCGGCTGGAAGTGCTGGGTTTTGAAAACCTGCCCGCTGAGGGTAAGGGGGTACTGCTGCTGGGTAACCATACCAGCTGGCTGGACTGGGCCATTATCCAGCTGGCCAGCCCGCGCCACATTACCTTTGTGATGGAACGGGTGATCTACGAGCGCTGGTATCTGAAATGGTTCCTGGATCTGTACGGGGTGATTCCGGTGTCGTCGGGCGGTTCTCGCGGGGCGATGAAGGCGGTGGCCGAGCGGTTGAACAAGGGCGAAGCGGTGTGTCTGTTCCCGGAAGGGGCGATCACCTTCAATGGCCACCTGGCTGAGTTTAAACGCGGCTTTGAACATGCCTGTAAAGACGTAGAAGGTGATGTAACGATCATGCCGTTCTACCTGCGCGGGCTCTGGGGCAGTCGTTTTTCCCGCTCCACCGAGAAAATGCGCAGCCTGCGGGACGAAGGCCTGCAGCGTGATGTGATCGTTGCCTTTGGTGAACCGATGGCCATCGAGAGTAAAGCTTTTCAGGTAAAAGCCGCCGTGCGCGAGCTGTCGATCCACGCCTGGCAGCAGCACACTGACAGCCTCAGCCCGCTGGCACAGAGTTTTGTCCGTATGGCCAAATCCACCCCCAACGACTGGGCCATTGCTGATGTGCAGGGTGAACCCCTGAGTCATCGTCGCCTGCTGACCGCCTGTACGCTGTTTTCTCAGCGGCTGGGCCGAGTGCCGTCGCAGAACCTGGGTATCCTGATGCCCACTTCCAGCGCCGGGGCCATCGCCAATATGGCAGCGTTGATGGCGGGTAAAACCGTGGTTAACCTTAACTTCACCGCCAACCCGACCTCGTTGCTGTCCTCTTTGCAGCAGGCGGAAGTGGATACCATCGTCACCGCCCGCCAGTTTGTGAAAAAACTCAAGGCGCGGGGCATTGATCTGGACGCGCTGTTTGAAGGCCGTACCATTTTGTACATGGAGGATATCAAAGCCCAGTTCAGCAAAGCCGCAGCCCTGAGCACTCTGGCGCTGGTGACACTGTTGCCGACGGCATTGCTGATTCCGCTGATTTGTAAACCGGCCCGGCTGGATGATACCGCCGCGATTATGTTCTCTTCCGGCAGTGAAGGCGCGCCCAAAGGGGTGATGCTCAGCCACCGTAACCTGATGGCCAACCTCAAGCAGGTGTCGGATGTGATCAACGTGCGTGAAGAAGACTGCCTGATGGCCACGCTGCCTGCCTTCCATGCCTTCGGCCTGACGGTGACCACCTTCCTGCCGCTGGTGGAAGGGGTGCCGGTGGTCTGTCATCCAGATCCAACCGATGCCCTTAACGTGGGTAAAGGGGTGGCTAAGTACAAAGCCACGGTGATGTTTGCCACCTCTACCTTTTTGCGCATCTACACCCGTAACCGCAAACTGCACCCGCTAATGCTGGCCTCGCTGCGGGTAACGGTGGCCGGTGCCGAGAAACTGGACCCTCAGGTGCGTGATGCCTTCGAGCAGAAGTTCCACACCCCGATTATTGAGGGCTACGGTTGTACCGAAACCACCCCAGTGGCAGCGGTCAACTTGCCGGACCAGATTAATACACACTGGTGGACGGTACAGGTCGGCAATAAAGTCGGCACCGTGGGCATGGCGCTGCCGGGTTCCACGGTACGCATTGTTGACCCGGTGACTCTGGCTACCCTGCCGACCGGTGACGATGGCTTGATCCTGATCGGCGGTAGCCAGATTATGCAGGGTTATCTCAATGATCCTGAGCGCACCGCTGAAGTGGTGGTGGAGATGGATGGCATCCGCTGGTACAAATCCGGCGATAAAGGCCACGTCGATGAAGATGGCTTTATCACCATCGTTGATCGCTATTCCCGCTTTGCCAAACTCGGTGGCGAGATGGTCAGCCTCACCGCCGTGGAGCAAACCGTGCGCCAGTGTCTCAAGCGCCCGGAGCTGCCACTGGTGGCAGTGAATCTGCCGGATGCGAAAAAAGGTGAAAAAGTGGTGCTGCTGGTAGAAGTCGAGGATGAAAGCGACCTCGACATCAGCACCCTGCGCCAGCAGCTGGTAGATGCAGGCATGGCAGCATTAACGCTGCCTGCTGAAGTCCATGGGGTGAACCAGGTGCCGGTACTGGGCTCGGGTAAAACGGATTTTGCTGGATCTCGGGCATTAGCGGTGGAGGTGAGTGGGTAGGTAACAGAAGACAATGCTCATCCTGGGTCAGAAGGTTCGGCCTGGGATGAGTCACGGTTAAGTGATGCAGTAATAAGACAGCCCGTTCAGGGGTGTAGTCAACTAGAAACAAGGATGAGCTTAAGATGAATTCAAATACTCCGGTTATTAACAAGCCAACCTCCTCATACATGCTTGCGACATGGGGAGTTTTAGCCCTTGGTGCTGCAGGTTACCTGCTTGGGCTATGGAACTCAGACCTGGCGCTGAATGAACAAGGCTATTATTTCACAGTATTTCTATTAGCGATGTTCTCGGCGGTCACACTTCAAAAAACGTTAAGAGATAAGCAGGAAGAAATCCCTGTAACAAGCATCTTTTTAGGCATGTGCTGGATTACGTTTTTTGCTTCAATTGCTTTATTAGTTATTGGTCTCATAAATGCGACGATGCTGCTAAGTGAAAAAGGTTTTTATGGTATGTCCTTTGTCTTAGCGCTATTCGCGATCATTACTGTGCAAAAAAACACCCGGGATTTAATGGGTAATAACGACATAAAAGGTGTCCCGGCTTTCCAGAAGTCTTCACCTGGTTTAGATAAAAGTATTGCTAAAGCGGAAATCACAGATTAACGCCAGTGAGTGCGGGCGGCGTCTGGAAGGCGTCAGCCTCCTGCTGCCAGTACAGGGCCTGAGCATGCAAAGGCTGTACTGCACTGATTCACAGTGAGGCATTCAGTGCTTGAATCCAGTATCTAAACTTGTAAACATCCTACAAACAGTGCCGGTGTTTACGTTAACACAGGCGTTAGCGTTCATAATCAAGACTGACAGCAGTATGCGGAGCCTCCGATGTACCCAAACGCCAATATTTTGGTGGTAGATGATGAGCCGCTCACGCGGGAGTGTTTGCGTTGCTATTTTGAAACGGAAGGCTGTCAGGTGTTCTGCGCTGAGACGGCTGAAGAGGCGGAATCGGTGTTAGCACAGCAGGCGATCGACCTGTTACTGCTTGATATCCGGCTGCCGGGTAAAGATGGCCTGACGTTGACGCGAGAGATTCGCGTACACAGTGAGGTCGGTATTATCCTGGTGACCGGGCGGCAGGATGAAGTTGATCGCCTGATTGGTCTGGAGTGCGGTGCCGATGACTATATCACTAAGCCTTTCAATCCGCGTGAAGTGCTCGCACGCAGCAAAAACCTGATTCGGCGAGTGCGTCACAGTACGCAGACTAAGCCGACCGATTGCCAGCCTAATAGCGTGCAGGGATTTGATGACTGGAAGCTCAACCTTGATCGCCGTCAGCTGATTGACCAACACCATCAGACTACCCAGCTCACCGAAGCTGAATTTCAGCTACTGCGGGTGCTGATTAACAACCGAGGTCAGGTAATGAGCCGCGATCAGTTACTCGATCAGATCCGCAATCGAGAGTGGATGCCCAGTGATCGTACCGTGGATGTGCTGGTTGGCCGTCTGAGGCGCAAGTTGCTGGACGATCCTGCCAGCCCAAGGCTGATTCTGACGGTACATGGTGCGGGTTATCTGTTCACCCCCCAATCTGTCGACCTGCAGTGAAAGCGCTGTTGTTGCTGAAAGCAGAAAAGGACCACAGAGTTACCCCTGTGGTCCTTTGTTATGCGAGTAACGTCGGCAGGTTTAAAGCACCTGTGTCACAGCACGTTGAACTTTGTCTTCTATGGGCTGCTGGATGGCTTCTCCATCCGCTTCCCACTTTTCGACCTCAGCGGCACTGGCTTTCGGTGAGAATTTACCCAGTGCTGCGTAGATCAGCCCCAGTACCGGCGAGATCCAGCAGGCGAATGCCAGTGGGATGTACAGCAGGTTTTCAATATTGCCATCGGCAATCCCCAGTCCCAGCGCGGTAATGACAAAGGCACCGCCTGCATTCCAGGGAACCAGCGGTGAAATCAGCGTGCCACCTTCTTCAACGGCACGGGACAGGTTCAGCGTGGAGTAGCCTTTTGCGCGATAGGTGGGTGCAAACATCCGGCCCGGCAGAGCAATAGACAGGTACGGATCACCCGCGACCAGATTTGTTGCGACGGCGGTGCCGGTGGCTGCACTCTGCAGACCGAAGAAAGAACGGGTGTTCTTGAGCATGGCATTAATAATCGTTTCCAGGCAACGGGTACGTTCCAGTGCGCCGCCAAAGCCCAAAGCGATCATCACCAGGGTGATTACCCAGGTCATAGACTGTACACCACCACGGTTAAGCAGGGTGTCGATCTCACTGATCCCCGTATCAACCTTATAGCCGCTTTGCATATAGTTGAATACATCGTGCAGGCTGGCACCCTGGACGAAGATCGCCAGTAATGCACCAAAGGTGGCACCTGCAAACAGGGACGGAATGGCAGGCATCTTTTTCAGAGCCAGGCCAATGACCAGTACTGCTGGCAACAGCAGAATCCAGGACAGTTCGAACTGCTGAGCCAGGCCGCCAGTGATGGCGTCAATTTTGGAGAAATCGACCTGTTCGCTGTCGATAACGTTAAAACCAACGAACAGATAAATGGCAAAGGCGATCAGCATTGCCGGAACGGTAGTGGGCAGCATATTGCGGATATGATCGAACAGGTTCACGCCCGTTACTGCTGGCGCCAGGTTGGTGGTGTCGGACAGTGGTGAAATCTTGTCACCAAAGAACGCACCGGATACGACTGCACCGGCTGTCCAGTACATTGGAATATCGAAGCCTGCACCAATCCCCATCAGCGCCAGACCGACTGTACCTACAGTGCCCCAGGATGTGCCCAGGGAGACGGATACCACGGCACAGAGCAACATACCGGCAGCCAGGAAAAGTTCCGGGCTGAGCAATTTCAGGCCGTAGTAAATCAGCAATGGTACGGTGCCGCTGGCAATCCATACCCCAACGATCATACCGACGATCATCAGAATAGCGATGGAAGGCAAGCCAACACGCACTACGTGCAGTACACCATCTTCAATATCAGCCCAGCGGTAGCCGCGTCTCCAGCCCATCAGTGCAGTGATAGCCAGACCAACTGCCAGCGGAATATGAGGGGTAAAATCTTTGAAATAGAACAGTTGTACGCCGAGAAGAGCGAGGGTTAGCAGGATGGGAATCAACGCCATCGTCAAGCTTGGGGCTCTGTTATTATTATCAGCCATTAGCTACTCCTATTGGGATAGATCGCAGTACTGCCTGTTATTGGGCAGCAGAATCAGAAGATCTGACTCGCCTGACCGATGGTAATGGGTAGATGTAAACAGAGAATAAAGTCGCTGTATAAAGTTGTAATCGGAAGGTAAATGGCTGTTTACATTTTCGGCTGATCACCTCAACAGCCCTAAAAATTGTCACCCTCTGATGCCGGGTGCCGTTTGGCCATCCCGGTTATGGTTTTGGCCAGGTGCTTGACCCTGGTCGTGTTTTTTCCCGTTGTCGTGTGCGGTTACGGGATTGCTGCTACAGCAGTGGCTGAAAACCCAGCGGGCAGGGGCTGAGTCTCAGGGCACACAGACACTGTAAATATATGGCATATCTGCCCGGAATATCTGCCCGGTGATCGCTGTCCACTGGGCTACCAGGCCCTGCCCGACAAATGAGCTTGTCAGGGTAGGGGGCAGAGCGGGTACAATGGCGCGGTTTACTTCCCCTGACTGGATACCGCACCATGAATGATGAGATCAACTACCAGAATAACCCGTTACACGGTGTTAGCTTAAAGAACCTGTTGATCGAAATGGTAGATCACTACGGATTTGAAATACTATTTGCGTACCTCAATATCAACTGTTTCAAAACCAATCCAGGTATCGAGTCCAGCGTCAAGTTTCTGAAGAAAACGGACTGGGCGCGGGAGAAGGTTGAAGTGTTCTATTTGTATGAGTTTAAAAATTTACCCCGCGCGTCGTCAGAGCAGTTCAAGCTGCCAGCGCGGAAACGGATTATTCCAGCGCATCAGTCGCCAGGTGAACCGGCTAAGCTGAGCCTGGAAGATGCTGTCCGGTTGAATGAAAAGCGCGCGAAAAAAGCAGCGGAGCATAACCGGGGGGCTGGTTATCGTGCGGGGCCAGGTAAACGTTCCGGCGCATCTCGGGGCGGGTTTACCAAAAAGCCGAAAGACACCGCGGCTGTCCCGAAGGTTGAACGCGCAGCGTCGACACCTTCAGATAGCACAGCTAGTGGGCCGGTAGATCCATGGGCGAAGTGGAAAAACTGATCTTTAACGGTTGTGAGGTCTCATTCAGTAATTAAGTGCATAATGGCGGTTCCCTTGGCCATTAGTGCCTTGAAAACAGGCAGGGCGTCCCGATGAGGCCACTAGCCCCTGATCATCACATGGATGGAGTGATTGACTATGATACAACCCGCGCAACCGGAACAGGCTGCGGAAATCTGCGCAGTCATTCGCCGTTCTATTGCCGAGCTCTGCGTTGAGGACCACGGTAATGACCCGGACAAACTGGCCCGCTGGCTGGAGAACAAAACCGTAGAGAACTGCCAGCGGTGGTTGTTTAACAGCCGCTCACGGGCGTTTGTTGCCATCAGGAACGGTCAGCTGGTGGGGGTTGCCCATCTGGACAAGAATGGGTATCTGTATCTGTGTTATGTACTGGCCAGTGTCATAGGGCTGGGGGTCGGCAGGCAGCTACTACAGGCGGCTGAGGCTCAGGCCCGGCAATGGGGGGTGGCGGAAATCACCCTGGAAAGCACGGCCACCGCCTGGACGTTTTATAAATCGCAGGGCTACCAGCTGATGCAGGTCCCCGTGACTGCTGATGGCATGCTGTTTTATCCCATGTGTAAGTCCCTGTAGCAAGATTCCATCCTGCGGTTGCATCGGCCCGCTGTCACAGTGTCAGCCCGAACACCCAGGGGGCGAGCCAGAGCATAGCCCCATACACCAGACCAATGGTGGCCAGGTTAAGCCACAGCCCCGCTTTCATCATGTCTGATATATGCATTCCTTCATAAGAGAACACAATGGCGTTCGGAGGGGTGGCAACGGGCATCATAAAGGCCATCGAAGCGGCCAGCGCGGCAGGGATCGCCAGCACCATGGGGCTCTGCCCCAGCCCCACCGCAACCGCCCCCAGGATGGGTAAAAACGTGGCCGTGGTCGCAGTGTTTGAGGTGATTTCGGTCAGAAAGATAATTGCCCCGATGGTCACCAGTATAATCAGTGTGATGTCCACCGCACCCAGTCCGCCCACCATCTGGCCAATCGCCGCCGCCAGGCCGGTCGATTTGAACGCCCCGGCCAGGGCCAGGCCACCCCCAAACAGCAACAATACTCCCCACGGCACCTGTTTCGCCGCATCCCATTCCACGGTGAAGCTGCCCCGTTCTATGGAAGCGGGCAGCACAAACAGCAAGGTGGCGGAGAACAGCGCAATCGATGTGTCGGAGATCGGCAGGCCAGTAGCAGAGACGATCAACGACCTGAAAATCCACAGAAATGCGGTCAGCAGAAAGACGACCAGCACAATCTTCTCGCCTTTGCTCATCGTGCCCAGCGTGGCCAGCTCTTTCTCAATCAGCTGCCCGGCGCCAGACAGATCAATCCCTTTGACGGGAAACACCACCTTACACAGCAGCAGCCAGGTGATCGGTAGCATAATCAACACCAGTGGCAGGCCCATCAGCATCCAGGTGCCAAAATTGATGGTGATGTTGTAGGTATCACTGAGGAAACTGGCAAGCAGGGTATTAGGCGGGGTGCCGATCAGCGTGCCTACACCGCCAATAGATGCACTGTAGGCAACACCCAGCATCAGAGCGACACCAAACCGGCGTGCTGCCTCCCGGTCATCAATATGGCTGGCGATAAACTCGACCATCGAGATCGCGACGGCAAACATCATCACCGTGGTGGCCGTATTGGAGATCCACATGGACAGAAACGCCGTTGCCAGCATAAAGCCCGCAATAATCCCCTCAGGCCCACTCCCCACCGTTTTGACAATCCGCAGTGCAATACGCCGGTGCAGTCCCCAGCGCTGCATCGCTGCGGCAATCAGAAAACCACCCAGAAATAGAAAGATCAGCGGATGACCATAACTGGCGGCAACCGCTTTTTGCTCAGAGATTTCCAGCAACGGCATCAGCGTAATCGGCAGCAACGCCGTCACCGGCACCGGCGCAGCTTCGGTCATCCACCAGATTACCATCCAGCAGGCCAGCGCAACCAGCCGCCAGGCCTCCGGCGTCAGTGCTTGCGGCGTGGGCAGCAACAGCACTATCGCCATAACAATGGGCCCCAGTCCCAGGGCAATAAGCCGCTGTCGGGTAATTGGCGAAGCGGGGGTGTCAGCTTCTGCCTTAGCGTTATGATTGTCGGGGTCTGACATGGCAATACCTACCTGTGCTTGAGATTACCGGGTATCTGGGTATCTGGGTATCTGGGTGGCCGGGTCAAACCTGCGTAAGCCGGGTCACGCCGGGGGGCTACCTGTATAGAGAATAGATGAGTGGGGCAGGTGACGGAACAATTTGGGCGGGGCTCGCTTATCGCATATCCAGTGGACTGCGAGTGCCTGCGAAATGCTCACCAATGACACAATGCCGATCAGTTAAGCAATTGATCGGCATTTTTATACCGGTTAGTTAAAGCTTAACTGACTGGCATTACGACGCAGGCCGGGCTTTTTATGCCCGCTATTCACGTAGCCGACTGACCTCAAACGCCCCCACCAGCTGGTTCAGCCGCGCCGCCGTCTGCCCCACCTGCTCACAGCTGTTGTGCAGTACCGACACCAGCCCACCCATCTGCTCACTGGATACCACCACCTGCTGAGTCTGGGCACTGTGCTGCTGACTGCTATCGGCAATCCGGTTAATACTCTCGAACATCTGCGCCACAATGCCATACAGCTGTTGATTATCCGCCGTAGCGGCCTGGGCATGGGCCAGACTCTGGTCCACATCCTGCACCCCTCGTTCCATATAGATCACCGCTTCCTGAGCCTGCTTCTGGATCGAATCGATACAGGCCTGGATATCAGTGGCGGCAATCGCCGTGCGTGATGCCAGCGCCCGTACCTCATCAGCGACCACGGCAAAGCCCCGGCCATGACTGCCCGCCCGCGCCGCTTCAATCGCCGCATTGAGCGCCAGCAGATTAGTCTGGCTGGTGATATCCGTAATCACTGCGGTAATATTACCCACCTGCTCAGTGCCACCTTGCAGGGCCTGCACCCGCTGCGCTGAATTCTGCACAATCTCGCGAATCGCAGCGGTACCGCCCTGCACCGCATCCAGCTGTTCGCGGGCATCGGTCACTACCTGCTCCATCGAGCTTTTCATCTGCCGGGCGGTCGCCGAAGCGGTATCGATTTCACCCAGCTGTAACGCCAGCTGGTGCAACATCTGCTGCATCGCGGCACTCAGCTCCACCGTACTGCCACCCGCTTCTGCGTTGTGCTGCTGTAGCGTCTGGCTGTGCTGACGCACATCCGCCGCCGCCTCAATCACCTCACCGACAATGCCATCCAGATTATCAATAAAACTGTTAATCCAGCGACCCATATCGCCACTTTCATCCTGACCCAGCTTTGTCGCGTCCAGTCGCTGACGTAAATTTCCGCCCCCTTCGGCGATATTACGAATCACCTTTGTCATCCGGTTCAGCTGTTTTGCCAGCCGATTCGGTCCCCACAAACAGAACAGTGCGCCGAACAGCAGCGCCAGCAACACTGAAACCGCATTAACCAGCAAGGGCGACAGCTCAAACACATGCTGCAAACTCAGGGTCAGCCCCAGCTGCGTGGCCATAGTGACCATATAGACCTTCATCATGCTGAAGCTCAGAGAGCGGCGTCGGTATACCTCTTCCAGATCCGCCTCACACATCATGCCCCAGCGGTCAGGCGAGCCGGGCAGCTGGAAAGTCACCCCTTTACCGATAACCGGAATATGCCGGTAATCCGAATAGCCTGGATAGGTGACAAACAGATTCTCGCCCCGGGCAATGGTTTCCCGCACACCGGGGTGTAACTCGCCGGTGGCCGGGTCGTTAAACTGAACTTCCAGTTCGGTATGCTGACTGACCTGAACAATGCCGTAATTGGTATGGATGCCGGATTTAAGGTTCTCACCATGGCTGAAAGTATCGTCCTCAAACCGGGAGCGAGACAACGCCGTCCCTGGCGCCAGGGTCGGCTCAAAGATGGAATCCACCATAAAGATATAGTTATCACCGGACTCACTGTAGATATGCCCGGCTTCACGCTGAATAAGATCACCCAGCACATCATTGGGCACCCGGCCACAAAGACAGCCCACCACTTCACTGCCATGCTCGATCGGCTGATAGAACATCAATGTCACCTGATCATGGAAGCGGGAACTGGAAGGGCCCAGCTGCAAAGTCACCGGGTCGGCATAGGGGCCATGAAGGAAGGGTCCACTCAGCCCCTGTTGCAACGCTTTCAGGCTTAACAGGCGCTGACCGGTCCGCGTGGCCGTGCTGGAGCTGAGAATCTGACCCTGGGTATCAACCAGAAACAGCTCGGAAAAGTCACCGGATTCCGCCAACGCCGCCTGCAATACCCGCTGTAACTCAGCCGTATCTGCGGGCAGCACGCTGGTCAGCCGCTCTAATTGACGCCACTGCTGCCGGGCCCACTGCTGCAACAGTTTAACGCGGGTAGCAGCGATACCCTCAAAAGTCTGTTCCACCACCGCATAGTGGTTCCGGTTAAGCCGACAGCTCCAGCCCATCGCCAGCTTTCCCGTCGGCCCAAACCAGGGCAACCAGTGCCGCTCGGCACTCGACAGCTTCATCTGCAGGCTCTTCATGTTTCGCTCCCTGTACTTATCTGCGACAGAGGGCAACTGCAAAAAGCGAACCAATATACGAAAGTACCAGAACCGGCGCATCTGAAACGGAATTGGCTGTAAAGAGTGTGCATAAATATTGCAGGCACGCTGACGCACGCACCATTTCAGAACCAGAGGACGGGGAAAACCGGACAGTCCGCAGAAACGGAAAATTTAGAACAGTCAGTCATAAACTCGATCGCAAGTACCGGACATTGGCGAGGTGTCTATATATGTCCTGGCTTGCGCCTGTTTGAGGGGCGTGACTGGAAATGACCGCTGGCCGGTGCTCGGTAACCGCAAACGGCAAATTTTACGGGGCACGCTTTACTACAACGTCGAGTATCTCATCACATAAAGAAGATAACTGCTGGATGCAGGCGTTGTGTTCGAGCTCTATCAAGCGAATCTTTTCATTGAGGTCTGCCAGTTGCTCAGTAGTGCTTGCCGCTGGTTGTGTGCTGGTACATAAATTTGCCGAACATCGCGCGTGCTCAAGCTCATAGTCACTTTTTTTCATATCAGCGCGTATGATTGCCATCTCTAGCCGTATAACGCACTTCGTCCAGTGTTCAGCCTGAGCCTGATGGCAAAAACTCTCAGGTAACTTCCTGATCAGATTCTTTAACCTGACTCTTGCGCTGGTATGCGCGCAGCCCAACCGGCTTGCGCGAGTTTTGTTGGAACAGAATGTTACCCGCTCAAAACCATGTTCAACGGAGGTATCTATAATGGGGGTGATGCCATCACTCTTGCGTTTAACTTTTTCATGGTAAAGCTGGCAACAGGAAAGGTCGAAGCTTCGTATATCAGCTTCAATGGCTCGTAGTCGTTCATCAAGTGATACCGGCTTATCGGGTACTGTTGCCGCGATCAGAAATTCAGTCATATTGATTATTCCTTAATCTCAATTCTGAGTCTGCTACTCCAGCCTCACTCACGTTTTAGCAGAGTATATCACCCCTTAAAAAGTACGGACTGCGCCACTTACCCCATTGTTTCACCTTACTCTGTGCACCGCTACCTGCCGGGCATTCTACTCATGACCGTTGCCGCGTTATGACCTGAAGCATGCATTGTTGTGGCTGGCATCGGAGGAGCGGGTGCGCTGTTTCCTATTTCATGTACTGCCGCGTGGGTTTGTGCGTAGCCGCCATTATAGTTTTCTGGCCAACGCCATCCGGCGACGACGGTTGCAACAGATCCAGTCTCAGCTGTCGGCGGAACCGGCACCGGCACCGAATAGCCGCTGATCGTAATGAGGCTGCGAATAATCAATGCATCAGATATAACCTGAAAAACAGCCTTGCCAATAGATAAAAACCAGCGTAAAAACAACAGTATTAGGCGTGTTTAGCGCACAGAAAACGATCAGCCACGCTATCGGGTACAGTTGACACCCGTTCAGCTATATATGGAAAGCCGATGAATGGACAGGGAGATCCGTATGTTAAAAAGCAAATTTTTTAGCATCCTCCGTTGCCCGTTCAACAGACGGCTATACCGATGACTGCGTCATCCACATATCCGCTTATTTGCTATATCCTAGGAGGAATCGAGTGAGTCCAATAAAATTTGAGCTGTCATCAGATTATGGGTGTTTGGCAATTTTAGATCCCTCTAATTACTCCGGATTTGTGAGTGAAAATTGGGAGCTAGAACAATTAAAAAATCACATTCGCAGTGAAAATGCTAGAGGCAGTATTGTTGCTTGGGGTGTAACCTCGTGTAACTGGAATATAGAAATACTCTTCTCAGAGCCAACAGTTAAAGGTTATCGGTCTTATAGTTCTTGCATTGAAACAACCGGCGAACTGCTTCTCACGACTTATGACTCAATTACAATGGCTGCGCAGTTTTCTGACACCGTTTTGCCTGAAGCTCATGAAAGTGATCAAATAATTAAACTAGGAAAGGGTGTTTACAAAATTGAAATCGTCCAAAACTTCCCTAATGATCTAATTGATACCGAAGAATTATGGGATTTAACTATCACGCATTACTTAATTTATATCTATAAAGCATCGGAAAACGAAAGCCCTAAAGGGGAGCTTCCATGGTTTTCTGCATAAGACAAAATCGGCCGAAAACGCGGCCTGGACTTACTAACGTTCGCCTTTGCTACCGTCGTTAAGAATCAGGGAACCTTGTCGTAATGAACAAAAACTTTCAGATCAGGCTTGGAACCCCCGACGATATTTATCGCATAGCAGACGTATATACAGATTCTGTTCGAGAATTGTGCAAAGATGATTACGAACCGGAAATTATTGCACACTGGGAAATTTCAACGCCAGCTGAGTCACGTTTAAAAGCGATTGAGAGTGGCTCCTTATGGGTTGCTGAAGTGGATGGTGAAATAGGCGGTTATTTGGTTTCAGTGCCTGGTGAATTAGTGGCTTTATTTGTTGGTTCTTCCTACGCTGGCCTGGGAATGGGGCGGGCATTAGGTCAGCTGGGGATTGAAATTGCAAAAAATAATCCGCCAGGTGTCGTAAATGTTGAGTCAACTATTACAGCCGCACCTTTCTATAAGAAATTGGGTTTCAAAGAAACTGCGTGCGGGTACTTCTCTCATGGCAGATCCGATTTGAAAATTCCAGTAATTAATATGGTTTTATTGTAAACATGATTTTAACAAAAAAGGCACTTCGACCTATATTTTCTTCTGCATTTTCGCGCATTCCGATATCGCTATATTTTTGCGCTATAAATTTTTACTAATCTTGAATAAATTAAAATGATGGAGTGTGAAAGTTGAAAGGATATTTAATATTGGATTTCTCTATAAAGGACTTTGGTCTTTTTAAAGAATATATCGATAAAATCCCAGAATTTATTAAAAATCATGGCGGTCGATACGTTGTTCAGGGTGTCGAGCCTGAGATCATGGAGGGTGACTGGCAGCCAGAAAGAGTTGTCGTATTAGAATTTCCCAGTAAAGACGTTGCAAAGGAATTTTTAGCAGATCCAGAAGCACAGCCATTGTTTTCTATCAGGCATAATACTACTGAGAGTAAACTGATTCTGGTGGAAGGCTGTTTTTAGTGGCGAAACCAGACCTATAACAAGGCACTCAAAGGGATGATTTACAACTGGTTGTTCACTTCGCTAGAGTTTAATCAACTGTAAATTGCCGCTTAAGATAGTGTTAAACAACAGAAAAATACAAAAAATGAACAAACCGATAACAGAACTATCATCCCCACACGTCAGATCTATTCCAATTATTGATGCGAATGAAAAGCTAATCGACATCAAAACAGTCGGGTTTATAAAATATGGCACGGCCCCAGAGTCACCCGAAACAGAGCCTTACTACCGGCTATTACGCGAAGGGGTTGTCTCAAAACTGGAAAAAGCCCAAATCCTGCTACCCAAGGGCTTGAACTTCCGACTCTATGAAGGCTACAGACACCCTGAATTCCAGCAAAAACTGTTTCAAGCACAGTTGAAACGAACCACTGTCGCAAACCCAGGCTGGAGCAGCGCTAAATGCTACCAGCAAGCAGCGAGATTAGCCTCGCCGGTTAAAACGTTTGATGGCCAAAAAATAGTACCGCCTCATAGCACCGGTGGCGCGCTGGATATTGAAATTATAAATTCTGCAGGCCAGGTAATCGATTTTGGCATGGAAATAAAAGACTGGTTCCGTGTTGACTCTGTACTCTGCGAGAGTTATTACCCCGACTTACAGGGGGCAGAAAAAGACAACCGGGTAATGCTTATCGAAATTCTCGAGTCCGCAGGGTTTGTGAATTATCCAAGAGAATGGTGGCATTTCTCTTGCGGTGATCAATACTGGGCTTTTCTGAATAACCAGGATTCCGCATTGTATAGCAGTGTCGAGTTATCGCTGGCGAATTAAATAATTGAGTCAACCAATAAGTAATCTTAAAGTACGAAAATACTCGTCAATTCCATTGATTAATCCAAGCCATTTGGGCTGTGATCTGTACTGAATAGTTCAAAAAAATACCGCCAAAATATCAGACTTTACTGGATAATCAGGCCGCCTGTGTCAGAATAGACGCCGCTGAGCATTCACCGTTACTTTTGCGTCAGGATACGCAGAATAATACGGTTATTAATGAAAATATTGGACAATAAATATTCCTTAACATATCGGGTTTAGTTTATTCCCATCACTCAACTTATCACTCTGAACATGGAGGTTTCCTGATGAAATTGGCACACACCCTGTTGCCTGCAATGCTGCTAACAGCGTTCACCCCCTCTGCGCTGGCGGGGCAGCAGTCCGCCGCTGCGAATGCGCTGGGGGCGTACAACATTGATCTGAGCCAGACATCAGTGTCCGGGATTTCCTCTGGCGGCTTTATGACCGTACAGATGCATGCCGCCCATGCGGATAATATTGTGGGGGTTGGGGTATTTGCCGGTGGCCCTTATGAGTGTTCTGGCACCAGTAGTCAGGTTGCCAACGTCAGTACAGCCACGGGTACTTGTATGGGCGGCAAGGCGGATGCTGATACAGCCATCACCCGGCTTCAGCAAGCTGCCAAAGCGGGCCGGATTGCCCCCGTGGAAGCGCAGCATGCGGATAAAATCTGGCTTTACTCGGGCTATAACGACGGTGTGCTGAAGCAGCCCACCATGGATGCACTGGATAGCTACTACCAGAGCCTGGTGGGTGAAGGTCAGGTTTACTATCGGGATAACCAGGATGCGGGCCACGCCCAGATTGTTGATAACAGCCATGGTCAGGAATGTGTGCTCAACGGTGGTGAGTTTATTAACGATTGTCAGCTGGATGGGGCCGGGCAGATTCTGGAATTTATCTACGGTGATCTTACGGCTAAACAGACCAGTGAACTCTCGGGTGAGATTGTGGCGTTTGATCAGTCGCCCTGGTTTGATGGCAATTCAACCGCAGTAATGGCTGATACCGCCTATGCGTATGTGCCTCAATCCTGTGCCCAGGGCGAACCTTGCCGGTTACATATTGCTTTCCACGGTTGTATGCAAAATGCTGAGTCGATCGGCGACAGTTTCTACCGCTACGCCGGTTATAACGCGTGGGCGGACACCAATAATTTTGTTGTACTGTACCCGCAGACAACACAGACCAGCATGCTATTTGTGCCTGGTACGCCTTTCAACCCCAAGGGTTGCTGGGACTGGTGGGGCTTCACCGACCCGGCCAGCCTGCAGGCTGACTACGCTTCACGCGATAGCCTGCAGATTAGAGCGGTCTGGAATATGGCAACCCAGCTGGCGTCTGGCGCCAGTCCGGCACAAAAGGCAGTCAAAGCTGATACCGCAGTGCCTCTGACGCTGGTTGCCACGGATGCCAGCGATGATGCTGTGTCACTGGTGTGGGATGCGCAGTCCGCTGCCCGCTATCAGCTGACCATGGCAAAGAACCCGACAGGTACGTTTACCCCAGTCAACAGCACGCCGATCAAGGGGGGCAGCTACAGTGTGACGGGGCTGGATCACAATACAGAGTATTACTTCAAGCTGGCGCGAGTGGATGGTGCTGTTGCAGAGAGTGACGTAGTGGCGATGTCCACTGGCAGCCCTGCTGCTGATTGCGACCCCTGGTACGGCACACTGTCTGAGCACATCATGGCCGGGCGTGCTTACTCTTTCTGGTTTGCTGGCGTCTTCGCGACCGGTTCTAACGACTATCTGGGTATGACCTACGAAGCCAACACTGCCGATGCAACACTGCAGCAGACAGGGATTGCTTACTATAAAAAAGCTAACTGTCCGGAAAACTGATCTGGCAGGCAGGTTTTCTTGCGGAACAGTTAAGAGCCAGCCCTGCGCTGGCTTTTTTTATTTGTGCGCCAGGCATGGCGCGTAGCGCCGTGACTGGCGCTGTTCCAGTACACGT
>CAJXNY010000011.1 GCA_913057435.1 uncultured Oceanospirillaceae bacterium
ATCTAATTAAGAGAAAACCCCGAGCACACTGTGCTTGGGGTTTTTTCGTTGTGCGTGATTTTTATATTGAACCCAGTTCCTTCGCTGTTAACACAGAGTTAATTATTATCAGCTAATATTCACTTTTGACGCAGTAGGCTGTTGATCGTGAATCTCCGTAGTAATGCTCTGGGATCAAGGTAAAATCAGCTGCAATTATAAACTTCAGGTTGGCTGCCCTGACGCAGCAGGCTTTACGGCCATAGAGCTTCCTTAACTTCCTTTTTAAGTATTTTGGAGCATACATGTCGATAGATGTCGTGGTACTGGCTGCTGGTCAGGGTAGTCGTATGAAATCAGCATTACCGAAAGTATTGCACCCTATCGGTGGCAAGCCGATGGTTCAGCATGTGCTCGACCGAGCAGCTAAGCTGGGCGATATCAAAACTCATGTTGTTATTGGACATGGTGCACAGCAGTTGCAAGCAGCCCTGCAGGGGCAGTCGCTTACCTTCGCATTACAGGCTGAACAGCTGGGAACAGGGCACGCGGTCGCACAAGCGATGCCTGAAATTACGGGCTCTGGTGTTGTCCTGATACTGTACGGTGATGTTCCACTGACCAGTTCAGCCACGATGCAAGCTCTGGTCGATATTGCCGCTACCGGTAAGCTTGGCTTGCTAACTGTTCAGCTATCCGATCCTACTGGTTATGGTCGTATTGTGCGCAACGATGATTGTCAGGTGACTGCGATTGTTGAGCAGAAAGATGCCAATACAGCACAATTGGCAATCAATGAAACAAATACCGGGATTATGGCAGTGCCTTGTGAACGACTGTCAAAATGGCTGCCACAGCTCTCTGCTGAAAACGCCCAGGGTGAATATTATCTGACTGATATTATCGCCATGGCAGCGCAGGATGGGGTGGAAATAGCCGCGATCCAGCCTGAGAGAGAAGAGGAAGTACAGGGCGTTAATAACCGTATTCAGCAAGCGCAGCTGGAACGCTGGTATCAGCGTCAGCAGGCTGAAGCATTGATGGTTGCCGGGGTAAGTCTGGCAGACCCTGCGCGGCTGGATATTCGTGGGACCGTTAGCCATGGCCAGGATGTGATGATCGATGTCAATGTCGTTCTGGAAGGTAAGGTAACACTGGGTGACCAGGTCACTATCGAGTCAAACTGTGTTATCCGTGACTGTGTTATTGAATCTGGCGCGCATATCAAAGCAAACTCACATCTGGAACAGACCCATATTGGGCCAGCGTGTGATGTCGGCCCGTTTGCCCGCTTACGGCCGGGTACTGAACTGGCAGCCCATGCGAAGATTGGTAACTTTGTTGAAACCAAAAAAGCCCAGATAGGGGCTGGTGCCAAGGTTAGTCACCTTAGCTATATTGGTGATGCTCAGGTCGGTGCTAGTGCCAATATTGGCGCGGGTACAATCACCTGTAATTACGATGGTGTGAATAAATTCCGTACAGAGATTGGTGCTGATGCCTTTATCGGTTCGAATACTTCACTAGTGGCCCCTGTAACGATTGGTAAAGGGGCAACCGTTGCAGCAGGCTCGACGGTGACCAAGACCGTTGCTGATAGTGAGCTGGCCGTTGCGCGTGGTAAGCAGCGTAATATCAGCGGTTGGCAGAAACCAGTAAAGCGCTAACCCATAAGGTGCATTTGGGTCTCTTTGGCCCACTTAAGACAATCATTCGGGCAGCATTGCCCAAGTTTTAACGGTATTTTATATGTGCGGAATTGTTGGTGCTATTTCACAGCGTCCTGTAAATGAGATCCTTCTTGAAGGTTTACGTCGTCTGGAATATCGCGGCTATGATTCAGCCGGGATGGCCGTTTGGGATGGCAATAAAATCAACCGGTTGCGCCGTGCAGGTAAGGTACAGTCATTAGCGAATGCGCTGTTAGAGCAGCCGGTAACTGGGGCTGTGGGTATTGCACATACTCGCTGGGCAACCCATGGTAAGCCGACTGAAGCGAATGCACATCCACACATGTCTGGCCACGGGCTGGCTCTGGTACACAATGGCATCATCGATAATTTTGAGCCATTGAAAGAGCAGCTAATCGCTGATGGAATTGCCTTTAGCTCGGATACTGATTCAGAAGTGGTGGCCCATCTGGTTGCTCGAGAGCTGGGAACGACAGCAGGACTGCGCGAAGCTGTTCAGGCTGTTGTCGAAATGCTGGATGGTGCCTTTGCGCTGGGTGTTATCAGTGCGGCTCACCCTGATCAGCTGGTTGCTGCGCGCAAAGGTAGCCCATTGGTAATTGGTGTCGGGCTGGGTGGTGAGAACTTTATCGCTTCCGACCAGCTGGCGCTGTTACAGGTTACCGACCGCTTTATGTTCCTTAACGAGGGTGAGATTGCCCTGCTGACTCAGCAAAGCATCGAAGTCTGGGATGCAGCAGGCGAGCCTGTCGAACATGAAGTGATCAGCTATGAACATGGTGTTACCGCTGCAGACAAAGGCGACTTTAAACACTACATGCTCAAGGAAATTTATGAACAGCCTGAGGTAGTTGAGCAGACTCTGGCTGGCCGTATTGCCAATGATCGCCTGTTGGAGCAAGCCTTTGGTGCAGATGCTGGAGCGTTGTTTGATCAGGTTAAGCAGGTACAAATTATTGCCTGCGGCACCAGTTTCCATGCCGGGATGATCGCCAGGTACTGGATTGAAGATCTGGTCGGTATTCCATGTCATGTGGAGGTTGCCAGCGAATTCCGTTATCGCACGGTTGTGATTCCTGAGGGTACGCTGTTCCTGACGATCTCACAGTCCGGTGAAACCGCTGATACGCTGGCGGCATTGCGTGAAGTGAAATCCCGGGTGCTGGGCTGTCTGGCGATCTGTAACGTGCCTGGCAGCTCACTGGTACGCGAGTCTGACCTGAGCCTGATGACTAATGCCGGGCCTGAAATTGGCGTTGCATCGACCAAAGCGTTTACCACCCAGCTGGTTGCTCTGATGCTGACAACGCTGGCACTGGGTCGTCGTAATGGACTGACAGCTGAGCGGGAGCAGGCCATCGTTAAGGCACTGGCTGGGTTACCGGTACTGCTGCGTGAAGCACTGGAGATGGGCGGTAGTATTCAGCAGATGGCTCAGGCGTTTGCAGAGAAGCAGCACGCCCTGTTCCTTGGCCGTGGGAGTCTTTATCCGGTGGCGATGGAAGGCGCCCTCAAATTAAAAGAGATCTCCTATATTCATGCAGAGGCCTACCCGGCAGGTGAACTTAAACATGGCCCGCTGGCACTGGTCGACAAAGATATGCCGGTAGTCACGGTTGCGCCACGTAATGATATGCTGGACAAGCTTAAGGCGAACCTGCAGGAAGTCCGCGCCCGCGGTGGCGAGTTGTTTGTGTTTGCCGGTTGCACTCAGTCGGTGAAAGCTGAAGATGGAGTGGCAGTACTTGAAGTGCCAGATATTGATATGTTGCTGGAGCCGATTCTCTACACCATTCCTTTACAGCTATTGTCCTACCATGTTGCCGTACTTAAAGGTACCGATGTGGATCAGCCGCGTAATTTAGCTAAGTCGGTTACCGTTGAGTAACTGCGCGCCTTCGTCGTCAACGTATAGCCTGCCAGCCAGACTGTCGGGCTTTACCATTCTCTCTGGTTAAATTTCAGCGACATCTGTAAATTGCAGTTACACTCATAAAGCCAAAAGCTTATAGGGAGGTAATGGCGATGCGATCAACGATGTTGGCAGTAGTGTTATTGGCTGGGGCAGTATCCGTTCAGGCGGAAACGCTGGCCTTTGGGATAGTGCCACAGCAGTCGGCGAAAAAACTGGCTAAAAAATGGACCCCCATCCTGCGCTATATTAGCGCTAAAACCGGTGATGACTATACCTTCGGTACCGCAAAAAACATTCCTACCTTCGAAAAGCGACTGGCCGATGGTCAATACGACATTGCCTATATGAACCCTTATCATTACACCGTCTTTAACCGTCAGCCTGGTTATCAGGCGTTGGCTCGACAGAAAGACAAAAAGATCAAAGGGATCATGGTCGTTCACAAGGACAGCCCACTGCAGAGCCTATCTGAGCTGGCTAATCAGAAGCTGGCATTTCCAGCCCCGGCGGCGTTTGCGGCCAGTGTATTGCCCCGTGCACAACTGACTACGGATAACATTCCGTTTAAAGCCGCGTATGTTTCATCCCATGACTCGGTGTACCTCAATGTCGCTAAAGGCTATTTTCCGGCGGGCGGCGGGGTGATGCGCACTTTTAATAACACGGCTCCTGAAGTCCGAGCTCAGTTACGAGTGCTCTGGACGACCCGGACGTTTACGCCCCATGCGATCGCTGCTCATCCATCTGTTGATTCCGCCACAGTCTCACGGTTGAGTCAGGCACTGCTGGGGATGAACACTGACCCGGAAGGTCAGGCGCTACTGAAAACAATCAACTTCAAAGGGATGCAGCTGGCACAGGATAAAGACTGGGATGATGTTCGTAATCTTGGCCTTAACATGCTGGACCAGCTGATCAAGCAGTAACACGATGTCCTTACGCTGGAAAACAATCCTTGGTATCGCCCTCATTGAAGGGCTGCTGTTGCTGTTACTGGTGTATACCGCACTTGGGTATATGCGCAGTACCAGTTACGACAGCCTGCTCAAGCGAGCGCAGACAACCGCCTCGTTATTCGCAACCACCACAAAGGATGCTGTCCTGTCCTATGATCTGGCATCACTGGAAACTTTTACCTATGAGCTGATGACCAACCCGGACATGGAGTATGCCCGGGTGGTAGGGGCTGATGGTAATGTGTTTGCTGCTTCAGGTGATGCGGTACTACTGGCTCAACCTTTTGTGCCCGACCAGTCGCCAGAACTGATTGATGATGGGGTGTTCGATGTACAGGCCAGCATTGTCGAGGGTGGCGAGGTGTATGGTCGGGTGCAGATTGGTATTGATACCGCATCACTTGAGCAAGCTATCTCTGCCACTCAAAGCTGGAGTATCACGATTGCCAGTGTTGAGATGGTACTGGTTGCATTGTTCTCCTTCGTACTGGGAACCTACCTCACTTCACAACTGGCAACATTGCGGCGGGCGGCGAAAAATGTCGCCCGGGGTGATCTGGAAACTGAAGTGCCTATTAGTAGCCGGGATGAAATTGCGGAAGTGGGGCAGGCGTTCAATGTCATGATTGACCGGCTGAGAGCAACCCAGCAGAAGCGGGATCAGTATGAGGTTGAGTTGAAAGAGCTGAATCAGACCCTGGAAGATCGGGTTGAGCGCCGTACCGCCGCTCTGATGAAGAGTAATGATGATCTCAAAGGTGCAAATCAGCAGATTCAGCAAACCCAGGCTCAGCTGCTGCAATCAGAAAAAATGGCATCACTGGGCCAGATGGCAGCCGGGGTTGCCCATGAGATCAACAATCCGGTTGGCTTTGTGATGAGCAACATTGCCAGCCTGAACGGTTACGTTGAGAGCTATCAGGGGCTGGAACAGAAAGTGCGGCCCTTACTGCAACTGGAGCCTGCCAGCCCCGAGTGGCAGGTGCATAAGCGTGAACTGGATACCTTTATGACAGCGGAGGATTTCGAGTTTATCCATGATGATATCCGCGAATTGATGGTAGACACCCTGGAGGGGTCCCGGCGAATTCGCGACATTGTGCAGGGACTTAAAGAATTCTCACATGTGGATCAGGCTGAGCAGCAAGAAGCGGACCTGAACCAGTGTCTGGAGACGACGCTCAAAATCGTCAATAGTGAGCTTAAATACAGTTGTACCATCCATAAAGACCTCAAACCACTGCCGTTACTGAACTGCAGCCCCGGGCAACTAAACCAGGTGTTTATGAACTTGCTGGTCAATGCGGGTCAGGCTGTTGGTGAAGAGGGCGGGGTGATCGGAATTCGCAGTCGTGAACGGGCTGAGGATATTGAGATACAGGTGTTTGATAATGGTCAGGGTATTGCTGCGGCACATGTTTCCCAGCTGTTTGACCCTTTTTTTACCACCAAACCGGTGGGCGAAGGTACCGGGCTGGGGCTGGCAATTTCCTATGGCATCATTGAAGACCACCATGGTGCTATTACCGTGAAGAGCAAACCGGGTGTGGGCACCTGCTTTACTATCCGGTTACCAAAGCGTGGCATTACCCGTACTGCAGATGAGTCAGGCGCTGAGCTGGCGGCAATGGCAGATTGAGCTTGAATTCGGGTAGAGCCGATGACGCATCGGCTCTACCGATGGGGTCAGCTATCTTCAAACCAGAACTCTTCATCAATGTCGTGCGCTAAAACCTTCTCTTCCTGATGGCGTTCTATTGCACGGCGGGCGGCAAGGGAACGTTGCGAGGCGCGTTTTTTCTGCTTAATCTTTTCCTCCTCTTTAAAGCCGACGAGTACATCAAAGATTTCAGTGGGCAGAGTTTGTGTGGTGTCTGTGTTCTTCCGTAGTTGCATAACACTTTCTCCTCAACAGCCGCTGTCGAAGAACCCGGGAACAATCCTGTGTGCCCGGGGCAGAAACAGCGTTCAATTGCGTTTTATCGCACTACTGCTTAAATATCAACCAGTGATTAGTGGGAGAAAGAGTAAAAGTGCGCCATGTCAGGATTGTGACACCCTGACTGCAGAGGTATGAAAGTGTGACGGGCAGGTGGAAAATTACTTGGGCGGACGGCGCACCGGTAAGCGTTTGTCATTCTGACGCAGGGATCGTAACGAACGCTTAATCGTTTTCAGGTGGTCCAGCAGGCCAGGGCCCAGCCGCATGGCAACGCCGACTGCAAGTACATCGATTACTACCAGATGCAGAACACGGGAAGACATCAGCGTACTGAGGTCTTTATCTTCCTCCACATCGATATGGATCGGAATGGTGGCCAGGTCTGCCAGAGGCGTATTGCCCGGGCACAGGGAGATCACTGTGGCACCGGTTTCCCGGACCAGTTTGACGGTATGCAGCAGGTCTTTGGTACGGCCCGTCTGAGAGATGGCTACCACCACATCGTTATCACCCAGGGTGACAGCGGAGATGGTCTGCATATGGGGATCGTCGTAGGCGGCAGCCGATATCTTCAGCCGGAAGAATTTATGCTGAGCGTCGGTGCAGACCGGTGCGGAGGCACCAAAACCATAGAACTCAACCCGATTGGCGGTGGCCAGGGCGGTGATCGCATCCTCCAGTGATTCTGCTGGCAGTCGATCGCGAATATTGATCAGATTACCGATCATGGAGTCGAAGATCTTCTGCTTAAACTCACTGACCGTATCTTTGCTGTTCAGTGAGAACTGCTCAAAGTTGGCGCTGCTGGCCAGCCCCTGAGCCAGCGTCAGTTTAAAATCCTGGAAGCCGTCATAGTTCAGCGCACGGCAGAACCGCACCACCGTAGGCTCACTGACGCTGGCCTCGGAAGCCAGGTCGACAATGCGCATATGGATGACTTCATCCGGTTGGGTAAGGACATAGTCCGCTACCTTTTGTTCTGACTTGCGCAGCTTTGGCCGCGCATCCGCAATGGACTGCAGCAGATTGAACGAATTCAAGAGGATCTCTCATCTGACCTGTAGAAACTGCACCGAGTATATCAATGTTGTTATCTCAGCTCACCCTGTCTGCTGCACCTGCCAAATTGCGACCTGACAGGGGGCGTGGTACTTTTTGTACCTTCACCGAGGATAATAACAAAGGAGTGCACGCGTGAAACGTCGTGACTTGATTAAAGCAGCAGGCCTGGCAGCTGCCGCAGGTGCAGCCGTTGCAACTGCACCGGCTCATGCCGAAAAGAAAATCCGCTGGAAAATGGTAACCACCTGGCCGAAGAATTTCCCAGGCCTGGGTACGGGTGCTAACCACCTGGCAAAACTGATCAATGAGATGAGTGCCGGACGCATTGACGTAAAAGTGTACGGTGCCAAAGAGTTGGTGGGTGCACTGGAGATTTTTGATGCAGTCTCTCAGGGGACAGCTGAAATGGGTCATGGTGCCTCTTATTACTGGAAAGGTAAGAGTCGCGCGGCACAGTTCTTCGCTGCCGTACCTTTCGGCCTGACAGCCCAGGAGATGAACGGCTGGCTGTACCACGGTGGTGGTATGGAGTTGTGGGAAGAAACTTACGCACCTTTCGGTCTGGTCCCAGGTGCTGCCGGTAACACCGGGGTACAGATGGGCGGCTGGTTCAACAAGGAGATCAACTCCGTTGCTGACCTGGAAGGTCTGAAAATGCGTATGCCTGGGCTCGGCGGTGAAGTGCTCAAGCGTGCCGGTGGTACACCGGTGCTGCTGCCTGGAGGGGAAATCTTCCCGGCGCTGCAGTCCGGTGCTATCGACGCGACTGAGTGGGTCGGCCCTTACAACGATATGGCGTTTGGTCTGCACAAAGCGGCCAAATACTACTACTACCCGGGCTGGCATGAGCCAGGTACTACGCTGGAGTGTTTCGTTAACAAAGCTGCACTGGAAGCGTTGCCGAAAGATCTGCAGATGATTGTGCGCTCTGCAATCAAAATCGCCAACCAGGATATGCTGGCTGACTTCACAGCCAAGAACAACAAGGCGCTGGAACAGCTGGTCACTCAGCACGGTGTTGAGTTGCGCAAATTCCCGGATGAGGTACTGCAGAAACTGCGTCTGCTGTCTGACGCGGTGGTACGTGAAGAAGCGGATAAAGACCCGATGACTAAAAAAGTTTACGAGTCCTTTGTACAGTTCCGTGACCAGGCAACCAAGTGGCATGCGGTGTCTGAGCAGGCCTACCTGAACGGCCGTAACCTGAGCTGAGCTTTCGCCAGGCAATAAAAAAGCAGACCCAGGTCTGCTTTTGATAGAACCCTGCCTCGGCAGGGTTTTTTATGTGTGCTTTACACCTGGCTCAGTGTTTAACCGTATACCAGATTCGGCAGCCAGGTCGCCAGTGCAGGCCAGGCCGCCAGTGCCGCCAGCATCACCAGCTGGATGGCGATAAAGGGCACCACCCCCCGATAGATCTGACTGGTACTGATCGTTGCGGGGGCCACGCCGCGCAGATAAAACAGCGCAAAGCCGAACGGTGGGGTCAGGAATGAAGTTTGCAGGTTGATAGCAAACATAATGCCCAGCCAGACCGGGTCCAGTCCCATGGACAGCAGAATCGGCGCAACAATCGGCACCACCACAAAGGTGATCTCGATAAAGTCGAGAAAGAAGCCGAGCAGGAAGATGATCAGCATCACCAGTGCCATGGCACCAAAGACCCCACCGGGCAGGTCGGTCAGGAAGTCGCGTACCAGATCATCACCGCCGTAACCACGGAACACCAGTGAGAAAATAGACGCGCCCACCAGGATGATAAACACCATCGAACTGACCTGAGTGGTCGAGCGCATCACTTCCCGTAGTACTTTCAGGTTGAAACTGCGCTTAAAGATCGACAGCACCATGGCACCCACGGCACCGACGGACGCCGCCTCGGTTGGCGTCGCCAGCCCGCCCAGAATTGACCCCAGTACGGCACCGATCAGGAAGACCGGTGGTAACAGCGCTTTGGCAGCCCGCGCCCAGAGATTGTCGATGTCATCGAGCTCCTGCTGCGGGATGGCTGGCATCGCCGCCGGGGTGACGATTGAGCGGTAAATCAGGTACACAATGTAGGCCCCGACCAGCATCAGGCCGGGAATCAGTGCGCCGAGGAACAGATCACCAACGGTGACGGTTTCTGGCGAGAAGATCCCCTGATCCAGCTGGCTCTGCTGATAGGCGGATGAGATCACATCACCCAGCAACACCAGCACGATGGACGGTGGAATGATCTGTCCCAGGGTACCGGACGCACAGATAATGCCGGTGGCAATTTTCGGGTCATAGCCCCGGCGTAGCATCGTGGGTAACGACAGCAGGCCCATGGTTACTACGGTTGCCCCGACAATACCGGTACTGGCGGCCAGCAGCATCCCCACCACGGTGACTGAGATACCCAGCCCGCCCCGCATCGTACCGAACAGGGCTGACATGGTGTCCAGCAGCTCTTCGGCGATACGGGACTTTTCCAGCATGACCCCCATAAAGACAAACAGCGGTACGGCAATCAGCACATCGTTATTCATGATGCCAAACAGCCGGTTCGGAATCGCCTGCAGGAAGACCGAGTCAAAATCGCCGGTCATTGTCCCAATGGCCGCGAACAGCAGACCAGTACCCGCCAGCGAGAAGGCTACCGAATAACCCAGTAACAGAATAAAAATAGCGCCGACAAACAGCAGCAGTGGCAGCAGTTCAATCATAAAGCGTGTTCCTCATCCGGTTTCAGCAGGTGTTCCTGGCCACTGAGCACCAGGATACTGCGGATCAGTTCAGCCACTCCCTGCAGCATAATCAGCACCGGCATGGCGATAATTGCGCCCTTGAGGATATAGCGATATTCCAGTCCGCCGGCTTCCTGAGAGCCCTCTTTCAGTGCCCATGAACTGGCAACGTAATCCCAGCTGATGTATAGAATAAAACCGGACACCGGTAGCAGCAGGCACAGTACACCGATCAGATTGATGATCGCTTTACCGCGCTCGCCCAGTGGGCGGTAAAAAATATCGACCCGCACATGGCCATCGTGTTTCAGAGTGTAAGCGGCACCCAGCAGGAAGATGAAGCTGTGCATATAAATGACAGATTCCTGCAGGGCGATATTGCCGACGTTAAACAGGTAGCGCATAACGACGACTGCGAAGGTGACCAGCACCATGGCAAGCGTCAGCCAGGAGATGAGATTACCTGTCCACTCACTGAGTAGATCAAGCTTGCGCATCAGACCGGACAGGAAGGTGGGTTGCTGCATCCTGGGCTCCGTTGTGGTTTGTGATTTTAGTTATCGGACCTGGGAGGCGGGCCGAAGGTGACCGTAAACGGCGACGACGGTATCTATCCGCTTCTCAGGCATCTGCCTTGAAATAGCTGCAAAGTATATCAATTTCGCTGTTTGGGTCACTTGATGTCTGTTGTTCAAGGCCACTAAGTCGTTAATTTCACAGTGAGTCAGGCTAACCGTTCAATAAATACGTAAAAACCCCGGCTGCAGCTGGCGTTTCAGGGCTGCAAAAGACTGGAAATGGCTTACAATAGGGCGGTTTTTGCACCTATGCCCAGAGATCGGAGAATTGTATGTCTGAACTGCCGCAGATTGACCGCCAGCTGGCTGCCCTGAAAGATTGGCAGCTGGCCGCTTTTTGTGCTGCGCTGAGTGAGCGTATGTACCCCAACTTTGCCCTGTTTTCCGATCTGGTGGAGTTTGGCGATAATCAGAAAATACGCACCGTGCTGGACGGCGTATGGGACTTTCTGGCCAATACCGGCGCCAAAATGAACTTCGAAGTTCAGCTTGGTCATGTTGAAACCAATATGCCCGACCTGGAAGAGTTCACCATGTACGGTGCTGTGCCCGCCCGTGATGCCGTACTGGCGCTGATCCAGACACTGGACTGTATTCTGGAAGCAGATAAAGAATTGGCCAGTGATGTGGCGAACCTGTCCCGCGAGTGTGTAGCAACCTTCATTGAGTTCTCCGAAGCGGATGACCAGCTGTCCGACGAAGAGCTGCTGCGGATGATCAATACCCATGAACTGATGGAGGTTGAAGATGCCTTCCAGCAGGACGTACTGGACCAGATCAGTGCCAGTAAGCAGCCGAACAAAGCACTGATGCAGGGGCTGAAAACCCTCGCCGCCAATGATGGCGTATCCAATATTGGCGTGCGTGCAGACGACTGATGTTAAAACTTGGTGTGTTGTTACTGGTGGTGCCCGCCGTTGTGCTGATGGGCCTTTATATGTACGAACAGTCGCTGGTGGAAGATTGCCTCAAAGCGGGCGGCTCGTTTGATTATATTGATCAGCTTTGTGATCTGAATACCACCCAGCCATTTATCTCGCTGATGGCGCGTCAGCCGTTGCTGGTTAATGGTGGTATGTTGCTGTCCAGTATCGGGCTGATTATCTGTCTGTTCCGACTCTACGTGCCGGCACCACGCAACCCTTCTTAACAGGATGTACCGATGAAAGTATGGAAAACGGCACTGTTGCTGGTGGCGGTGCTGGTGGCTGCAGCAGTGATACTGGGGCCGGGCTGGCTGGAAAACTGGAATACCCAGCGGGCTGAAGAAGCGAAACAGTATCAGCGCCAGGGTGAACAGTATGGCCGCACGGTGGATACGCAGCAGTGTATGGATACGGCGCTGAATAACCTGCAGGGCTGCGTAGGTAATACCTGCACCATTAATCAGGGGGTTTTTCTCAAGGCCTGTCTGACTGTGGCGACACCGAACCCGGTGTTATGTGAAGGTATCCCGCCGTTCCGTAACAAGATGCTGGATAAAGAGAAAGAGTGGGCACGCTACTTCTGTACCGACAAAGGTATCGTGCATGACGGCTGTCGCTTCCTGTTACGTCGCCAGCAGTCTTTCTGTGCCGGTGGTGTGCCAGCGGATACGGTCGCGGAAGGATCGGATACCGACCAGCCTTGAACCTTTTAGCCCATTAACGCCCTGCAGGCAGGGTGCTAATGGGCTGAATCGGGTGTGTTACACCGTCAGAATAATCTTGCCTCGGGCATGACCGGTGGCGCTGTCAGCGAATGCCTTCCCGACGTCTTCCAGTGGGACCGTCGCCGCGATCGTCAGTTTGACGGTACCCGCCGCGCAGAGCTGAGCCAGCTCGGCCAGCTGTTTACCATTGGCAGCCACACGCAGCGGCTCTACCCGCTTACCCTGGCTATCACCGGCCGCAATCAGCTGATCTTTAGTGACCGACGGCAGGGTGACCAGCATGCCATTTGACGTAAGGCAGGCCAGTGAAGCTTCGCCACTGTCACCGCCGATACCATCCAGAATCAGATCCACATCCTGTACCTGATCAGCCAGAACGCCGTCGTTGTAATCAATGCACTGATCGGCCCCCAGCTGCTGCAGCCAGTCATGGTTGTGGGCCGATGCGGTTGCGATCACATAAGCCCCCTGCCATTTTGCCAGCTGTACAGCCAGGTGACCGACGCCGCCAGCCGCGGCGCTGATCAGTACCCGCTGGCCGGGTTGCAGGCTGCCTTTATCAAACAGCGCCTGCCAGGCCGTCAGACCTGCCAGGGCCAGGCCGCCAGCGGGTATCAGCTCCAGCGCGTCGGGGCACAACGCCAGCTCGCTGGCCGGGGCGGCAACATACTCGGCATAACAGCCCGCCCGCTCAGGAAAGCGCAGCAGCCCCAGCACCCGGTCACCCACCTTGAGGGTTGTCACATCTTCAGCCACCGCGTCGACCGTGCCGGACAGCTCCCAGCCCGGAATAAAGGGCAGCTCACCAATAAAGGGTGCCGCGCCACCGCCGCTGCAGGTTTTCCAGTCGATTGGATTGACCCCACAGGCGGCGGTACGTACCCGTACCTCGCCGGATTTCAGTGCCGGTACAGGCTGCTGCTGTACGCTCAGCTGGTCGAGGTCTAAGCGCTCAAGCAGGATCGCTTTCATGGTGTACTCCTGTCAGTGTTATTGCCCATAGAGGTGATAATAGGGGATTTCTGTTAGGCTGTGCCAGCACTGCAGGTGCAGCAATATGATGCAAATATCGCGCGGCCGAGTACGGCGCTGCGCCCGACATAGAGGGATAACGGTGATCTATCTGGCGATGATTGAGCAGGTGCTGTTCTTTATTGGACTGCTGGCATTTCTGGTGTCTCTGGCGATGTATGCCGGACGCACCCGTGACTTTAAATCGCTGCTGATGTTCTGGCAGCCCACCATCAGTTTCAGCCGGACCGAGTTCCTGGTCAACCGTTCTGGTTTGACCCTGATGCTGGTGGCCGTGGCCATCCGCATGGCACTGTACTTTGTGAGGTAAGACCCATGGCAGGAAATCCATTACGCGGTGCCGGTTATTTGCTGCGCGGTGCCGGTATGCTGAACACTCCGGGGCTACGCACCTTTGTACTGATTCCGTTACTGGTCAATATTATTCTGTTTGCCGGTGCGATCTGGCTGCTGATTGATCAGTTTGATGTCTGGGTGGCGTACTGGATGAACCAGTTACCTGGCTGGATGTCGTTTCTGGACTGGTTGTTGTGGCCGATGTTTGCCGGACTGGTACTGATACTGGTGTATTACAGCTTTAATATTGTCGCCAACTTTATCGCCGCACCTTTTAATGGCCTGCTGGCAGAGAAAGTTGAGTTGCGCCTGCGGGGCAAGGTCGATAGTGGAGATAGCTGGCAGGAGCTGCTGAGGATGGTACCCCTGGCGCTGGGTCGTGAGATTGCCAAACTGAGCTACTACCTGCCGCGGTTTTTACTGATTCTGGTACTTACCTTTATCCCCGGGGTAAACCTGCTGGCACCGCTACTGTGGTTTCTGTTTGGTGCCTGGATGATGGCGATTCAGTATTGTGACTACCCGATGGATAACAACCGGGTCAGCTTTGGTCAGATGAAGCTGCTGCTTAAATCACACCGCATGACCGCGCTGGGCTTCGGTGGCCTGGTACAGCTGGGTATGCTGGTGCCGGTTCTTAACCTGATCCTGATGCCAACGGCCGTGGTGGGTGCAACGATCTACTGGGTGGAAGAGTACGCAGACCAGCCGGATTTGCAGCGCTAGTCGAGAAAAGCCCCCATCAACCGGGACGGTTGATGGGGGGGCTCAGCCGGTGGCCTTGCTTTGTTTGTCTGAGGGGTTGATGGCAGCGTCAGCTGTGTCGTTGCTGTCCTCGTCCTCATCGGGCTCTGTTTGCTGGGCTTTGGCAACCATATCCAGTGGGAAGTGACAGCTGAACGTGCTGCCTTTACCTACCTTACTTTTAATGGTCAGTGTTGCCCCGTGGCGGGCCAGTACGTGTTTGACAATGGCCAGCCCTAGCCCGGTACCACCACTGGAAGATGAGCGGCTCTCATCCACCCGGTAGAAACGTTCGGTCAGTCGTGGCAAGTGAATCGATTCGATCCCCGTACCGTTATCACGTACTGAAAAATGCCCACCGTCCTTATCGACCCACCAGCGCAGCTTGATTTCACCTTCCGCCGGGCAATAACGCACGGCATTAAATGCCAGGTTGGAAAAGGCGGAGTACAGTTCAATCTCCTGCCCCAGCAGGTCGTGCTCCTTGTCTGTTTCCAGGCTCAGATGATGGCCCTTATCCCGGCCCAGCGCCTGACCGTCCTGGAAAATATGCTGCAACATACCGTGGATCTGGATCGGCTGTTCATCAGAAATTTGATGGCTTGCTTCCAGCCGGGACAGTAACAGCAGGTCAGAAACCAGATTTTCCATCCGTCGGGATTGCTGCTGCATTTGCTCCAGCCCGCGTATCAGCGGCCGAGGTAGTTCCTGCTCCAGGTAAGTTTCCAGGTAGCCGCGGATTACCGTTAACGGTGTGCGCAGCTCATGGGAGGCGTTCGCAACAAAATCCTGCCGGGTCTGTTCCAGTTGCAGTAACCGGGTAATATCGCGGGCCACCAGCAAACGGTCGCCTTCACCGAATTCACTAATCTGGTACTGGATCTGCAGATCATTGTTAACCGGGGAAGGCAGGTCCAGTGGCTCGTTATAATTGGATTTTTTAAAATAGCGGATAAAGCGTGGGTCACGCAGCAGGTTCATCACCGGTTTGCCCCGGTCAGAGACGGCACGCAGCCCCAGCAAGCGATCAGCCGAGCGGTTCCACCATTCCAGATTATTATCCCGGTCAATAATCACCACCGCATCGCTTAGTGCTGCAGAGGATTGCTGAAAACGCGTGATAACCCCGCGCAGGTAGCTCTCGCGAGAGCGATGGCGTTTCTGATAGCGTGACAGTTCATCGAACAGATCACCCCAATGGGCGGTACCTTCAGGTGGTTCTTTATCGGCTTCGTTCTGCAACCAGTGTACCAGCCGACTGAACTGGTGAATCTGAATTGCACACCAGCCGCTGAGGGCAAGCAGCCCCAGCCAGCCAGGGTAACCGAGAATAAAACCAACCACTACGGCACTGATCAGTACGACCAGCAGGTTTCCGAGCATTGAGTGGCGGGGGTTCTGCATAAGGGGCCTCAGGCGACCTTGGCGGAAAAGCGATAACCGGTACCGCGAACGGTCTGCACCAGATAGTCATGGCGTTCACCCAGTGCTTTGCGCAGGCGACGGATATGGACATCGACGGTGCGTTCTTCGACATAGACATTACCACCCCAGACCATATCCAGCAGCTGGCTGCGAGAGTAAGCGCGGTCCTGATGGGTCATAAAGAATTGCAGCAGGCGGAATTCGGTAGGGCCCAGCTCGACCGGCTTGCTCTCCGAGGTGACGCGGTGGGAGATCGGGTCCAGCGTCAGGGCATCAACCGTCACCGGTTCTTCAATGCCTTTTGGTGTGGTGCGACGCAACACGGCTTTGAGCCGGGCGACCAGCTCACGGGGTGAAAACGGTTTGGTGATGTAGTCATCGACTCCGGCTTCCAGCCCCTTGATCTTGCTGTCTTCTTCGCCTTTGGCGGTCAGCATGATAATGGGCACATCGGAGGTCATTTCGTCTTTGCGCAGACGACGGGCAAATTCAATACCGTTGGTGCCGGGCATCATCCAGTCCAGCAGTACCATATCCGGTTTGTTATCGACGATAAGTGCATGGGCTGCGTTTGCGCTTTCTGCCTCCATGCACTCATATCCCGCCATCTCTAGTGCGACAGCAATCATCTCGCGAATTGGTGCTTCGTCGTCGACGATCAGCACGCGTTTGGAAGAAGACATGAGTATTCAGCCTCTGGCTCTGAAATATTGATCGCACCATTACAAGTCGTTTGTGTTACACAAATATGACACAGCGGTGCTTTTCTTGCCTGTGCTGTGTCATGACTTTTTTGGAGCGTTCAATCAGAGGTCGCATACTTAGAGCGGGAAGTAGTCCACCACCACGCCGATAAACAGCAACATGCCGACATAGTGGTTATTGAGAAAGGCCTTAAAACAGTCATCTCGCTCACGGTGGCGAATCAGCCATTGCTGGTAAACAAACAGCCCGGCCGTACCCGCCATCGCCAGATCAAACCCCCATGACAGTTCGGTCTGTACGCGCACGGCAATCAGGCAGGCCAGGGTCAGCAGTTGCAGGGCACCGGTTATCAGCCGGTCGGCATCGCCAAACAGCACGGCGGTGGATTTGACGCCGATTTTCAGATCATCATCCCGGTCGACCATGGCATAGAACGTATCGTAGGCGACCGTCCACAGCAGATTAGCCATGAACAGTAACCAGGCGTACAACGGCAGCTCGCCCTGAATGGCGGTAAAGGCCATGGGGATGGCCCAGGAAAATGCAGCCCCCAGCACCACCTGTGGCAGGTGAGTGTAGCGCTTCATAAACGGGTAGCAAGCGGCCAGAGCCAGGGCGCCGAAGGACATGATAATGGTCAGCGGATTGGTCAGCAGCACCAGGCCGAACGCGGTCAGCATCAGCCCGGCGAACAGATAGAGTGCTTCACGGGCGCTGACTTTACCCGAGGGCAGGGGGCGTTCGCGGGTCCGTTTGACATGGCCATCTATATTGCGATCGGCATAGTCGTTGATCACGCAGCCCGCGGCGCGGGTGAGGTAAACCCCGGCGATAAAAATCAGCAATGTTGGCCAGGGCGGGAAGCCATCGGCGGCGATCCAGAGTGCCCACAGAGTCGGCCACATCAGCAACCAGGTGCCGATGGGGCGGTCGATCCGCATCAACTGGCTATACGCCTTGAGCGTGTCTGTCCGGGAGGGCGGAGATTGGATCGATTGCTGCATCGGCTGGGCCCGCGTCTGAGTCAGGGAAAAAGGTGTGGCCTATTCTACCTCGAGCAGGGCGGGCAGAAAAACTTCACAGACCAGTAATGGTTTGTTAGCCAGGGTGAAGACAGAACGACGGGCCCAGGCGGTCTGGCCGGTGGTCAGGTGTAATGGGCTGATCTGCAGTGGACTGCGGCGCATGGTCGGGTCACGAAACAGCATCTGCCCCAGCGGGCGTGAGCCCAGCTGGGACAGTATGCGCTGGCGGCCGGTCAGGGTGGTGGCAGGCAGCACGGAACGGGCATAGACCCAGGGCTGGTCGTTGCCGATCAGTTGTACTTCACGAATCAGCGCCTTCTCCCGACAGCGCATGCCCAGTGCCTTGCGTTCGCTGGCGGTGGGCACGGCCCAGTGCTGGCGAATCACTTCGACCCGAAACTGGCCACGGCTACGCAGAATCAGCCGCTGGGTTAGCGACCCCGGGTCCATCAGCCAGTTGCGCCATTGCAGCGGCGCCTGTAGCTGGTTCGGGCGGCGCAGTGCGCGCCAGGCAGTATTGAATTGAGGCTGACTCAGGGCAGCGGGAATGGGCACAAGCTTACTTCCGGTAAAAACGTGCGCCAATACTACCACCCGAGGCGAATGTCCGTCATGATTCGCCCTCCGTTGAGCAGGTTATTGCAGGAATGAGCGTGGTAGCAGACAGTCAGATTATCGAACAGACCCGACAGTGGGTTGAAAACGTCGTCGTAGGTCAGAATCTCTGTCCTTTTGCCGCGCCGGTGGTGAGAAAAGAAACGATCCGTTATGCCCTGTGTGGCGCGCAGGATAATGCTGTGATTGTGGCTGAGTTCCTGACCGAGCTGGACCGGCTGCAGCAGGCGGAAGAAACAGCGCTGTCGACTACCTTGCTGATTATTCCGGCACTGGAGGATTTTTATCAGTATCTGGATGTGCTCAATGTTATGCAGAAAAAGCTGAAACGGGCAGGCCTGGAAGGGGTGTTTCAGCTGGCCAGCTTTCATCCCGATTATCTGTTTGCCGGGGTGCCGGAGGATGATCGTAGCCACTGGACCAACCGGGCACCGTACGCAACGGTGCATATCATCCGTGAAGGCGAGATGAGCCGGGCGCTGGCCCATTATAAAAACCCGGAGCAGATCCCGGAACGCAATATGCAGCGATTGCGGGACATGTCCGACGAGCAGGCCCGCAGTCTTTATCCACACCTGTTTGAAGATAAGTGAGTGTTCGCTAACCTGAGCAGTCGTCAGAGTGTTGTGAGCCGCGCCAGCGGCTCTGGAAACAGCATGGCCAGTGCAATCAGCAGGGTCAGCACGGCAAAATAGAGTCGCATTGGCCGCCGCACGCCCACGTGGGCGTGACGTAGCCCCATCAGGTTATCAATCACCAGCAGACCCTTTAACGCCACTGTGACGCAGACAAACAGCATCAGCCCCCACTCCGGTCGTGTCGTTTCAGCAATCAGCGCGCTGCTCAGGGTCAGCGCGAGCAGGGCGTACCAGCTGTGTTTATCGGATAAGGTCAACATTGTGCGACTCCCAGGTCAGCCCAGTACGTAGATCAGTGGAAAGATGATAATCCACACCAGATCGATCATATGCCAGTAGCAGGCCCCGTTCTCCAGCCCTTCATGGTCGGTGGCGCTGTAGCTACCCAGCCGGGTACGAAACAGCATCCATGAAATAATCACCATACCCATCAGTACATGCAGCAGGTGATTGAAGGTCAGGTAGTAATACAGGGTGAAGTACAGGTTTTTGCGGGTGTAGATGTCGTGAGCGCCGTTCCACAGATATTCCCAGCCTTTGATGCCACAATAGGTCGCGGCGCAGGCCAGTGTTAGCCACAGCCAGTGCATGCAGCGCTGCGGGTTGTTGCGGCGGATGGCCGCCATGGCACGGGCCATACAGAAGCTGCTGGTGATCAGCACCAGGGTGTTGGCGATACCGGCAGCGGTATTAAGCTGGGTCGGACCGGCACTGAACACTTCCGGATTGTGGGCGCGGGTGATCAGGTAGACCAGAAAAAATAGCGCAAACTCGGTCAGCTCGGCATAGATCAGAATCCACACCGCGATGCTGCCTGGGGTACGATCATCAATTGAATAATCATATATTTCGGGCTGTACGGCGATAGTCATTACTCACTCCGTTTGTTATTTTACCACCCGTTTACAGCATGCATTCTCTGTAGCAGCGACGTCCCGTCGCGTCAGATATCGGCACGGGACGCTACGAGACGTCGCTGCTACAAGCCGATATCTTTTAGAAATAACTGCAGATCAGCCGGTCGATGGCGGCCAGGGTTTCGCTGTCGTCGGTCAGCGGCTGGGCCAGACAGGCGCGGCAGGCCAGCAGGGCCGGGGTGCCGCTTTTGATCATCAGGGCGCAGTAGATCAGCAGGCGGGTAGACGCGGCTTCTTCCAGGTCATGATCCTTCAGCCGACGCAGGTCGTTGCCCAGCGCCACCAGGGTGCTGACGGTCTGTTTTTCCAGCCCGGATTCCTGACAGACGATAACGATTTCGTGTTCGGCATCCGGGTAGTCGAAGCTCATGGCGACAAAGCGCTGGCGGGTGCTGGGTTTTAACCCTTTCATCAGGTTCTGGTAGCCGGGGTTGTAGGAAATCACCAGCATAAAATCCGGGTGGGCCTGCAACCGTTCGCCGGTGCGTTCAATCGGCAATTCACGGCGATGATCTGACAGCGGATGCAGTACCACGGTGGTGTCTTTACGGGCTTCGACCACTTCATCCAGATAACAGATAGCCCCATCACGCACGGCGCGGGTCAACGGGCCATCCTGCCAGTAAGTGCCCTCGGCGCCGATCAGGTGGCGACCGACCAGGTCGGCGGCGGTCAGGTCATCGTGACAGGCGATGGTGTAGAGCGGGCGGTTCAGCTGCTCGGCCATATGTTCGACAAAGCGGGTTTTACCGCAGCCGGTGGGGCCTTTGAGCAGTACCGGAAGCTGGTTGCTGGCGGCACACTGGAACAGTTCAATTTCGTTGTGCTGGGGCAGGTAAGGGCGCTGTGTGGTCATGGGTGTGTCCTGTCAGTGTGCGTGGGTCAGGTTCAGGTACAGTTTTGGTAGCAGGGTCGGTAACCGGCTCAGGTCACTGACCACGGCATAGCCACGGTCGCCAAACAGGTAAGGCAGGTAATCTGCAGCCTGTTCGTCAATGGTGACGCAGAACGGCTGCAGTCCGGCTTTACGAGCCTGCTGAACGGCCTGGCGAGTGTCTTCAATGCCGTAGCGGCCTTCGTAGTGGTCAATATCGTTGGGTTTGCCATCGGAGACGATCAGCAGCAGTTTCTGCTGGCTGCGCTGGCGTTGCAGAATGTCAGTCGACTGGCGGATTGCGGCGCCCATCCGGGTGTAGAAGCCGGGTTTCAGGGCCTGGATACGACCGCGAACCGGGTCGGCATAAGGTTCGTTAAAGTTTTTTAGCAGGTGATAGCGCACCTGTTTGTTGCGAATGGAAGAGAAGCCGTAGATAGCGAAGCGGTCGCGGCTGGCGTTCAGGGCTTCGGCGAACAGCTGCAGGCTGTCGCGAATCACATCAATAACCCGCTGGTCGGCGTTGATACCGGCATCGGTGGACATGGAAATATCAGCCAGCAGCAGGCAGGACAGGTCGCGTTCGACTGGCTGGCGCTGACGAAAGCAGGCTACCGGTTCGCTGCTGCGACCGGGCTGGGTGAGGTGATCGAGCCAGCTGTCCAGTTCGATCTCTTCGCCCTGGGGTTGCCTGCGCAGCCAGCTGCGTTGTGGCTTGAGGCAACTGAAACGGTTGCGCAGCAGGCGGGCTGGGCTTTGCAGGTGGTCTGGCAAGGCCGCAGGCAGGGCGTCATCTGCCAGCATAGGCTGTAACAGGCAGTAGTCCGGGCGCAGCTGCTGACGGCGGTAGTCCCATTCAGGCAGGCGGATGCCATCGCCCAGTGGCAACTCATCATGCTGAGGGGCGGGCAGGTCCAGATCGAATTTCAGCTTGCCAGCTCCGGCCCGGCGCTGGCGCGACAGGGTGATAATATCCAGATCTTCCGGGCCGCTGTCATCGTCCAGATCTTCCTCCTGTACCCGGTCCAGCTCGACATGCTCGACGCGGGTAAACAGTGCTTCCAGCTGAAAAATCATCAGGCCGTCGGTTTCTTTACGGTCATCAATCCGTCGCGCCTGTTTACGGGGTTGCTGTAACTGCTCTGAGGGCGCAGAGCCCTTGCCATCCGGGGTATCCAGCTGATCCTCGACGGCCACCGACACGGCGTGTAAAGGGGCAGGATAGAGCCACAGTGGCACCGGTAACGGATCACTCGAGGCGCGTGGCAGGGTGCTGACGCTGCCCGGATTGGTCAGGGCTTGCTGGATAGCCTGTTCACGGTCGAGCGCAGCGTCGTCCAGCATCAACTGCTGGCGCTGCTCCAGGGTTGCCATCAGTAGCGCATCATAGCTACGCGCCAGGCCCGGGCGTTTTTTCAGCAGTGTGGCGGTGGCACGCTGATTGTCTTCAAACCAGTGGTCAAGCCGTGGTTGCTGAGCCGCCAGGGCGGTGAGCCAGAAATAGAGTGCTTCGTTGAGGGCTGGATCATCAAATTGAGCAATAGTCGGTGGCAGGCGCAGGCTGCGGCCGTCCTGCCAGCAAACGGCGAAATGGGTATGGCTGCCCGCCAGTTTTTGCATCAAGCGCCGTGGGGCGCGAAATGGACGGGGCTCAGCTCCCTCCAGTTGCAAACCCGCCGGGCCGCCCAAAGCACGGAAGAACGGTGCCAGCTGGGGCAGTAACGGCTCCAGCGTTACGGCCGCCGCAGGAAAGGCCGTGGCGCTCTGGCGGCTAATAAAACGATGCCAGATGTTGCCGACAAATTCTTCCATTACTGACCTCGTGGGATATCCGGTTAAACAGGGTTTTCAGCGCCTTTCAGCACGTAAATTAAGGCATTGCTATGTATCTGTATGATCTTGATTATTTTGTAAAAAATGGGCCGCACTCGATCCTGTGGGTGAGTGCGGCCCGAGGCCAGTCCATTTGCCTAAGGCGTGTTGAACGAGGGTGAATCTCTTACTGCCTCAGTGGTTCAGTTGCAGCTGCCGCAGCAGACTTTCTGTGCTGCCTGCTCAGTGCTTTCTTCCGTGACGGTAGCGGTACGTACGGTACGCGCACCACTGACGAAGAAGCTGCTCAGATAGGCAACCAGGCCGAGGAAGAACAGCACCCCGAAGGCTTCACGCACCCAGAAGATCGGTACCAGTTTGGCCTGGGTGTTCATAAAGCTCAGCGCGCCCACTTCAGGCAGACGCTGCAGAGCAACCTGCCATGCACCGGCGACGGTCAGTGCCAGGGTAATACCCAGCATGCTGCTGCACATGGCCCAGAAGGCGAACCGTTCCAGCTTCTGTGCGGTGGCGGTGTTGCCCTGTGGGCGGCCCCGCATAATTGGCATGGTGTAGGAGATGATGCACATCACCACCATGGCGTAAGCACCGAAGAAGGCCAGGTGACCATGGGCAGCGGTAATCTGGCTGCCATGGGTGTAGTAGTTGACCGGTGCCAGGGTATGGATAAAGCCCCAGACGCCCGCCCCCAGGAAGGCCATTACCGCGGTGCCCAGTGCCCACAGAGTGGCGACTTCATTGCCATGCTGGTGGCGACGCTGGCGCACCATGCGGAAGGCAAACATCACCATCATAAAGAACGGAATCGGCTCGATGGCGGAGAAGATAGAGCCCAGCCACAGCCAGTATTCACCCGGACCGATCCAGAAATAGTGGTGGCCCATGCCGATCAGGCCGGAGATCAGTGCCATGGCGATGATCACGTACAACCATTTCTCGATCACTTCACGGTCGACGCCAGTTACTTTGATCAGTACGAAGGCCAGAATGGCACCCAGGATCAGTTCCCACACACCCTCAACCCACAGATGTACCACCCACCACCAGAAGTACTTATCCAGCACCAGGTTATCCGGGTTATAGAACGAGAACAGGAAGAACACCGCCAGCCCGATCAGACCGGTAATCAGCACCATATTGATGACGGTTTTACGGCCTTTAAGGATGGTCATACCGATGTTGAAAACAAAGGCCAGGGCGACCACCACGATACCGATCTTGGTAATGGTGGGCTGTTCGAGGAACTCCCGGCCCATGGTGGGTAGCAGTTCGTTATGGGTTAGCCGGGCCAGCTCGGCATAGGGCACCAGCAGGTAACCCAGAATGGTGGCAACGCCAGCAAAAGCGAAGACCCAGAACATAACTTTTGCCAGTAATGGACTGTGCAACTCGACCCCGGCCTCTTCCGGCACCAGGTAGTAGGAGGCACCCATAAAGCCAAACAGCAGCCAGACGATCAGCAGATTGGTGTGCACCATCCGGGCAACGTTGAACGGCAGGTACGGGAACATGAAGTCGCCGATGATGTACTGCAGGCCCATGATCAGACCAAACAGGATCTGTCCGGTGAATAACACCAGGGCGAAGATGAAGTAGGGCATGGCGACCCGTTGGGATTCAAATTTCATTACTTACCCCTCCTTATTCGGTGGCCAGTCGTTGTCGTTAATCCGCGAGGTCCAGATCAGAAACGCTGACAGATCATCGACCTGCGCTGTGCTCAGGTTGAACTGCGGCATTTTGCGGCGGCCTTCGATCGCCAGTGGCTGCATCGCCATCCAGGACTGCATAAATGCAGCGAATGTCTGCTCATTACCCTGGCCGTAACGGTCAAATACGTTGGCCAGCTCAGGGGCGAAGTAAGCGCCTTCCCCCATCAGGCTGTGGCAGCCGATGCAGTTGTTCTCTTCCCACAGCGTTTTGCCACGCGCCACGGACTCAGTGATGTTTTCGCGGTGGTCGCGTTGCGGCAGTTCGCGCAGGGTGTCGAGGGTCAGGCCGACCAGCAACAGGAAAAAGAACACCCCGCCGCCGTAGTACATATTGCGGGCCATGCCTTTGGTGAACATCTCAATCATGCTGGGCCTCCTTGCACCTCAGGGGTGCGGGAAGGATTGGGAATCGGGTCATAACGGCGGCCTCGGTAGTTGATGGTTTTATTCTGAATAGCTACTCCATATCAAGTTACGTGCCAGTTTTTAACCTGTTGATATTAAAGGGCTGGAAGCCTTTGTTGTGCCAATGACAACTGTTATAATGGTGTCATATGTACAACAATGGTTATCTTTATGACAACAGCAGCCTTCTCCGAAGGGTTGATCAGCATTGTGGCTGATCTCTCCCGCGACCTTCCTGCCGAGCAGCGTTACCAGCGCCTGCTGGCTGCCCTGCAGCAGAGTTTCCCCTGTGATGCGGCGGCGCTGTTGCAGCTTGACGGCGACTACCTCAGGCCGCTGGCAGTGGATGGGCTGAGTGTTGAAGCCATGGGGCGGCGGTTCCGGGTGGATGAGCATCCCCGGCTGGACTGTCTGGTGCATGCCCGGGTGCCGGTACGGTTTGCCGCTGATAGCCCGCTGCCGGACCCGTACGATGGCCTGATGAACGGTGAAGATCCGCATCTGCATGTGCATGACTGTATGGGGGCGTCGCTCTATATCGATGAGCAGCCCTGGGGCGTGTTGACGCTGGATGCGCTGAACCCGGCGACCTTCGACCAGATCGATAACACTGAACTGCGTACCTTTATTGGCCTGGCTGAAGCGACGGTTAAAGCGGCGGCGCGGATGGATGCGCTGACGGCCCATGCTGAGCGGCAGCAGCAGGTGGTGCGGGTGTTGCAGGAGGCGGATCAGGCACCGGAGATGGTGGGCGAGAGTGCGCCAATGAAGCGGCTGCAGGAAGAGATCACCATTGTTGCCCGTTCTCATCTGAATGTGCTGGTGCTGGGGGAGACCGGGGTGGGTAAAGAACTGGTGGCGCGGCAGATTCATCGTCTGTCCGGTCGGGCAGAGCAGCCGCTGGTGTATGTAAACTGCGCGGCGCTACCGGAAAATCTGGCGGAGAGTGAGCTGTTCGGACATGTCAAAGGGGCGTTTTCGGGGGCGCTGGCCGCGCGGGCGGGCAAGTTCGAAGTCGCTGATGGTGGCACGCTGTTTCTGGATGAAGTCGGCGAGTTGCCATTGGCGTTGCAGGCCACGTTGTTGCGGGCGTTGCAAAGCGGTGAGATTCAGCGGGTGGGCAGTGATCGGCATTTACAGGTGAATGTCCGCATCGTGGCGGCGACCAACAGAGATCTGGCGGATGAGGTGGCCGAAGGGCGTTTCCGGGCCGATCTCTATCACCGGTTGTCGGTGTATCCATTGCAGGTGCCGCCGTTGCGTGAACGCGGCCAGGATATTCTGTTACTGGCCGGTTACCTGCTGGAAGCCAGCCAGCGTCGGCTGGATGTTCACGCGCTGCGATTGTCTGCAGAGGCCGGGCGGCAGCTGCAGCAGTACAGCTGGCCGGGCAATGTGCGGGAGCTGGAGCACCTGCTTAGCCGTGCTGCGCTGCGGGCCAGAGCGGGTCAGGTGGCAGGTTCGTTAGCGCGTGAGGCGTCCGTGGTTTTGGCGCCGGAGCATCTGGGGCTGGAGCAGGCGGCACCTGTACAGGCGAGTCGTGCCGTGCGCAGTCCTGCGAAAGAGGGCGCGGTGGCGGCAGTTGCGCTGGCTGCGCCGGATGCTGATGCACTGTCGATGGCGCAGGTGCTGGAGCACTACCAGCGCCAGCTGATAAATCAGCGGCTGACGCAGTGTGAAGGTAATCGTGCGGCCGCAGCGCGTAGCCTGGGAGTGAACCGTAGCAACTTCCATCGATTGTTGAAGCGACTGGGGTTGGGCTAGTGGTCTGTGTTGTTGTGTAACGGGTGTTATTAACAGCGTAAGCAGATAGAGTGGCGGATTGGTTTTTGCACTGTCGGTATTCGCGGGTTGGGTTGTATGCAGGTTGTACTTTTCAGTTACCCAGATACAACAAAGCCCCGTTTCTTATAAAGAAAACGAGGCTTGAAGTAATTGGTGCCCAGAGACGGAATCGAACCGCCGACACGGGGATTTTCAATCCCCTGCTCTACCGACTGAGCTATCTGGGCAACGCGGGACGGATTAAACAAGGTTTTCAGGTTAGGGTCAAGCCTTTTTGTGAATACATTCAATAAAGACCATTCGGCGCATGTCCCTAACAAAAAGTTGATGATAGATCAAAGGACATGGGTGCTGTCGTTTACGGGATAAACGCCCTTTTAGTACTATAGGCCGCGCTTCCCCATATTTAGCCAGGTTAACTTTACTCTTCGCGGTGGACTGCAAACACGCATGTATGAATCATTCTTCGGGCTGAAGCAGGCTCCTTTTAAAATCACTCCGGATACCCGCACTTTTTTTGGGGGCGGTCGGCGTGAAGAGCTGCTTAATGCGCTGCTTTATACCATTCAGCGTGGCGAAGGGATCGTCAAGGTTGTTGGTGAGGTGGGCAGTGGTAAAACCACCTTGCTACGCAAGCTGGCCATAACACTAAAAAACAGTCCAGTCAGGCTGGTGTATATCAACAGCCCGAATATGCCAGCGCGCGATATTTTGATGTTTATCTGTAATGAGCTGGGCATCAAATATCAGAGCTCGGAGCCTAAATTTCAGCTGGTCGGGCGGTTACAGCAACACTTGCTGGATGGCCACGTCGCCGGTAAGCAGGTTGTGCTGCTGATTGATGAAGCCCAGGCAATGCCACTGGATACCCTGGAAGAGATGCGGTTACTGAGTAACCTGGAGACAGAGGTAGATAAACTGCTGCAAATTGTCATGTTTGGTCAACCCGAGCTTGATGCATTGCTTGATTCACCAGAAGTTCGCCAGATTAAGGATCGCATCGCGTTTTCTCTGACCATAGAGCCTTTTGAACGGCGTGAACTGAAAGAGTATCTGAACTTTCGACTACGCGCAGCGGGCTATATTGGTAATGATCTTTTCTCCGAGTCGGTGGTGAGGAAGATTTATCGTCAGACACAGGGGTACCCGCGGCGGGTAAACTTGCTGGCTGATAAAATACTGCTGGCCGCGTTCTCTTCCGGTGGTCGGGAGATCACCGCAGTACTGGTAAATAAGGCCCTGGGCGAAAAAACTGCTAACAAAGGGGTAAGATTGCCCTATTGGAGTCTGGGGCTTTTTTTATTATTACTGTTAGCCCTGTTTTCCATGCAGTGGTTCTCCATTGAGATGGGGTCGCTGTTTAAATGGCAGCGCAGTGCTGTTGTTGCTCCCACGGTGAAGGAGTTGTCTGCACCGGCCTCTGCCCCAGAATTGCTTGCTTCAGACAATGTATGGCTAAGCCGTAACAGGAAGACATTGAAGTGGGTCCTCTCAAGTATTGAAAATGGGCATATTTACACTGTTCAGCTGATGAGTGTTCGCTACCAGGACGCCCAGGATTTTATTGATAGTCAGGTGCTTGCTTCGTTAAAAGCACAGCTTCATGTCTATGGCTATGAAAAGGAAAAACAACAGGTCGCCGTTGTACTATTGGGTATCTTTACCACGCCGGAAATGGCCAGAGATATGTTGCAACGGCTACCTGCGGACATCGTTACGCGATATCGACCCTATGTACGTGCATTGTCTGATGTAAAATCTGAGCTGCAGGCGCGGGCGGTAGATCCCATGACTCATATTTGAAGCGGGACTTTGCTAGAGTGAAAATGCCAGAAACTTTTCGATTGAATTATATGGTCAGGGGCATTGTGTTGCTGACCATTGCTAGCCTATGGACGGGCTGTACCTCTATGGACGGACTGGAGCCTATCGAGCAGCGCGAGTCTGGTAATGGCCACCTGACCCCTTCTGTACCTGAGATCGCCAACCTGCAAGAGATTCCGGATACGGTTGAAAACAGTATTTATCTGCCGGTGCCGGAACAGAAAGCGCCGTTAGAGCTATTTACCGTTTCGGCGGCTGATATTCCGGTCGCTGAACTGCTGTATTCATTGGCTCGCGATGCATCACTGGAACTGGATGTGTTTGATGGTGTGGTCGGGAATGTGACCATTAATGCCATTGATCAGACGCTGCCAAATATTCTTAAGCGTATCTCTGAACAGGCTGGTCTGGTGTTTGAGTTGCGTGAAGGTTATCTGCTGGTGAAACCTGACAAGCCGATCTGGCGTACCTATGAGGTGGATTACCTCAATGTTGAGCGCTCTGTGGACAGTCAGGTGGTACTCAACATGTCGGTATCGGCAGGTCCGGGTGAGTCTAACGATAACACCAATGGTTCCCAGACTGCGGTTTCCACCAAAGCAGAGTCCCGGTTCTGGGACAGCTTGTCAAAAAACCTGCTGGCGCAGGTGACTAGTGCCAAAGTCGAACGCATTAATGATCAGTTGCTACGTGAACGCGCCGCTTTTTATTCCGTGCAGACAGCGCCGCAACCTGCAGGAGGGGAGAACACTAACAGTACCCAGGATAATGATGATGGGGATAGTGGCTTATCATCCAGCGGTGACAGTTCATCGTCATCGAGCAGCGATAGCAGTTCGGACGCTACGGAAGTCAGTGCTGAAAATGATGTGGCAATTAACCGCGAAGCCGGCGTTGTCTCTATTTTCACTGACAGTAAAACCCATGAGCAGCTACAGGTGTTTCTGGATCGGGTGATGCACCGTGTTCGTAAAGAGGTGCTAATTGAGGCCACGATTGTTGAGGTTGAGCTGTTTGATGACTTCCGCTCAGGTGTTGACTGGGCGGCGTTATCGCAGAACGGCAATTTCAAGATCAGCCAGTCGACAATCGGCAGTAACTTTGCCGATCTTGACTATACCGCGCTGGGCTCCGCTGTGTCGCCGACCGACCTTAATGGAAGCTCCACGGGCACTTTTGGCCTGTTTGGCGGTGAGCTGGCGGTTAACCTGCAGATGGTGCAGCGCTATGGCGATACCCGCGTGCTTTCCAGCCCGAAAATTATGGCCATCAATAACCAGACTGCACTGCTGAAAGTCGTCGATAACCATGTCTATTTTGGCCTGTCGTGGGAGCGGGAAGAAGATGATAACGGCCGGGTTGAAATTACCTATACCTCGGAGCTGAACACCGTACCGGTGGGTCTGATCATGAGCGTAACCCCGTTTATCAGCAGCAATGATGAGGTTACGCTCAGTGTGCGGCCAACGATCTCACGGATTGTCGGTTATGTGGACGATCCGGCTGTGCGGTTGGCAGCGGCCTCGCTGGCTAACTCGGATGATATTAAGAGCAGCGTGCCGGTCATCCGTGAACGGGAAATGGAAGCGGTTCTGAAGGTGAAAAATGGTCAGACCGCAGTCATTGGTGGCCTGATGCAGGATATTGATGATGATCAGCGCCAGGGGTTGCCTGGGTTGGAGCGAGTGCCTGGCCTTGGTAATGCCTTTGCCCAGCAGGGGAAAAATCGTAAGAAATCCGAGCTGGTGATCTTTATCCGGCCGATCATCGTTGAAGCCCCGGATGTTGAATATGGTGACCTGAAGGGGTTTCGTCAGTACCTGCCGGGTCAGCGTGCTGCTGCGCCTAAGAGAGGGGCATTCTGATGAGTCTGTTGCTGGATGCGCTCAAAAAAGCAGCGGAAGAAAAACAGCGCATGGGCACGGATGCACCGGCACCGGTACGCCCGCGGCCGCAGTCAGCGGAGAATAATGGCCAGAGTGGCACTCAGCTGCTGAGCTTGTTGCAGGGCAAAGACCAGGGGCATGAGCTGGATAATGTCGATGGGTTTGAGCCCTTTGAGGATGAGGATACGGGTAAAAGTGGCTTTTCCCTCAGTCTGATCGATGAAGGGGACGAATCGCTCGACAAGCTTGGTTTTAAAGAGCAACCGTTGCCCGAACCCGAACCCGAACCCGAACCCGAACCCGAACCCGAACCCGAACCCGAACCCAATCCACTGGCTTCATTTACCCTTGAATTGCTTGATGACGATGAAGCCTTGCCTGAGGTAGCAGCTGCACAGCCAGGGCAGGCTGCAACCCCGGCATCGGTGACAACCAGCCTGACATTGCTGGATGATGATGAATTTGAATCGATAGAGTCTGCCGTCCCCCAGGAGCCCTCTCAGGCAGCATCAGATAGCGCTGTTCCGTCGATAGAGGCGGTCTCTGAGGGCCACTCTACTGTTCAGAAAACAGTGGTGAACGGGCCAGAAGAAACCATTGTTGAGCCTTTGCCCCAGGTGTCAGCCACGCCTGAAGCTGTACAAGCGCCCATTGTGGAGGCCGAGGCGGTGACAAACGAGGCACCACAAACAACCGTGCCAGAAACGAAAGGCCTGGTTGAAGTGGCACCGTCTCCGGCTGAGGTTGTACCGGAGCAGGTGACTTCGGCTGAATCTGACCCGCCCCGTCGTCCTGATAACCAGGCCCCGGCGTTCGATGCCGCACCGGAAATGGTGCTTAATGCCCTGCAACGCCGTCGTCGTCGTCGGCGTGTGCTGGTACTGTCTGTGCTGTTATCGATTGGTTTGACTGCTGGTGGCTGGGGTTATCTGATGTACGAAGAGCAGCTGCAACAGAATAGCCAGCTATTAGCGCGTTATAAGCAGCCGGCCAGTATGCGGCCAAGTACACCGGTTGCCCCGCTGCCCCAGGCAGTGGCTGAGGGCGTATCATCAGTCAGGCAAGGGGTCTCGCCTGGTGTCACCCGCTCCACGGACACCACTACAACGGAATCTCGTACAGAAGCCAGTACAGTAGTGGCGACTCCTGAATCTACAGCTGTGACATCAGCGGTTATTACGTCTGAAGCGTCGGTGGCTAAGGCGGTTGAAACAGCGTTGGAGGCGGACCGTGCGGCCAGCAAAAGTGGCTCCGTTACGTTACAGGGTGAGCCTGGTTCAGGTGTGCTGAAATCGGCGGGAACCGACGCTTATGCTGGCGTTGCTAAGGGCACCGGGCGGGTCACGGTTAAACGAACGGTGATGGAGAAGGGCATTCTGGAAAGCGAGCCCAGGATGGGTATTGAGCGCCGTCACACCGAGGCACGGGTACTGTCGGCCTATCGTGCTTTCCAGGACGGCGACCTGAAAACGGCCCTGAAACTTTATCAGCAAGCCTTAGCAGAAGATCCGTTTAGTCGTGATGCGGTGATGGGGCTAGCGGCAATTGCGGCCACTGAGCGTGATTTTGGCAAGGCGGCGTACTACTACAAACAGCTGCTGGACTATGATCCGACGGATGACTCTGCTTTCGAAGGACTGATTGGTTTACCCGATACCGGGCTGGACCTGGTCGATATGGAATCCCGGTTACGCAACTATCTGGCGAGTAACCCCGATAGTGCTCGTGCACAGGCCCGGCTGGGGCGGACGATGGCGAGGCAGAAACGCTGGCATGAAGCTCAGCAAGCCTTTTTTAATGCCCACCGGCTGAACCCGGCGCAAGCCTCCTATGCCTTGAATGTGGCAATTGCGCTGGATCACCTGCGCAAATACAGCGTTGCCCGACGTTACTATGAGCAGGCATTGATGCTGGGCTCTCAGTCAGGTAGCGGTATCAACATAGCATCGGTGCGTCAGCGGCTGGATGCCCTGGGCCAGTTGGGGAATTAGACGATGGCCAAGCCAAAACGACTCGGCGATCAGCTGCTCGAAAAAGGCATCATTAACCAGGATCAGCTGGAAATTGCGCTGTATGAACAGCGTCGCAGTGGTAGCCGACTGGGTGAGGTACTTTTCTCCTTAGGCTTTCTCACCCCACAACAGATGCAGGAAAGTGTCAGTGAGTCGGTGGGGATTACCTCACTGGATCTCAAGACCATTGTGCCTGATGCCCAGGCCCTGAAGCTGCTTGACGAGCGCTTTGCCCGCGCCAATACCGTATTGCCGATCGATTTTGACGAAGAGGCAAAGCGGGTACGAGTTGCCGCGACCAACCCTGATAACATCATGCTAATCGACCGTTTGCGTCGTCAGGTAGGGACGGGCATCAGTGTGGTCCCCCTGCTGGCCAATGAGCGGGATATCAGCGATGCCATCGATCAGTACTATGGCTATGAACTGTCGATTGACGGCATTCTGCGCGAACTTGAGTCAGGTACTGTTGATCTCAATGCCGGGGCGCTGGATGAATATGCACAGCCAATGGTACGGCTGGTGGACAGCCTGTTGACGGACGCGGTTAAGCGTGGAGCTTCGGATATTCACTTTGAGCCAGAAGAATTCTTTGTCCGCATCCGTTACCGTATCGATGGTGTTTTACGGCAGGTGCGATTGCTGCAGAAAGGTTTCTGGTCGGCCATGCTGGTGCGCCTTAAGGTTATCTCCGATATGGATATTGCCGAATCCCGCTTGCCTCAGGATGGCCGTATTACCCTGACGGTCTCCGGGCGTAAAATCGACTTTCGTGCCTCCGCACAGCCGACCAGCCACGGCGAGAACTTTGTGCTGCGTATCCTGGATCGGGAAAAAGGTATCGTGCCGCTGGAGAAACTGGATCTTGAACCCGACTCGCTCGACCAGGTGCGGCTGATGATCTCCCGGCCAACCGGTATTGTGCTGGTGACCGGGCCGACTGGCTCGGGTAAAACTACCACCCTGTATTCTGTGCTCAACGAGCTGAACAAGGTGGATGTGAACATCATGACACTGGAAGATCCGGTGGAATACCCGATGACCATGATCCGCCAGACCAGTATTAACGAAGGAGCGGGCATGGACTTCGCGGCCGGGATTCGCTCGCTGATGCGTCAGGACCCCGACATCATCCTGCTGGGTGAGATCCGTGATCAGGAAACGGCAGAGATGGCCCTGCGCGCGGCAATGACCGGTCATAAAGTCTTTGCCACCCTGCATGCCAATTCCGCCATGGGTTCTATTCCCCGGCTGTTTGATATTGGTGTAAAACCCACCATCCTCAGTACCAATATTGCAGGCATCATCGCCCAGCGGCTGGTGCGAAAACTCTGTACTCATTGCCGTAAACCGCACCCGGCTGAAGCGTTTGAACGCCAGCTGCTACACGTGGACGCCGACAGTGAGCTGCAGCTGTATGAGCCAGAGGGTTGTGAACGCTGTACTTTCAGTGGCTATAAAGGGCGGCTGGCGATTATGGAGACCGTCCGCTTCGATAATGAAATGGATGATATGTTACTGCAGCAGGCCTCTTACAAAGAGCTGCAGGCAGTGGTGGAGCGTAAAGGCTACCTGTCACTGGCGGAGGCGGGTATTCGCCGAGTCATCCGGGGCGAAACATCACTGGAAGAACTGGGCCGCGTGGTGGATCTGACCGAACGGCTGGGAGGCTGATTACGATGGCTAAGATAAGAAACTACCTGTACGTCGGTATTGATAGCGCAGGCTCCCGGATTAATGGCACCGGCCGTGCAGCTTCGGAGCAGGAACTGGAATTGCGTCTGGCTAAAGGTGGCGTTGATATTCTCAGTATCAAGGAGCAGCGCAGTCTTAACATCAGCTTCGGTGGGGCGCGGGTCACACTGCGTGACATCGTGGCGCTGACCATTCAGCTGGAGCAGTTACTGCGCGCGGGCCTGTCGCTGATGGATGTGCTCAACGATATGGCAGCCTCGACCGAAAATCGTGCTCTGCGAGAGATTCTCAGTGATATCTACGACCAGATGGCCGGCGGTAAATCGTTTTCCGATGCGCTGGCCGCCTATCCGCAGCACTTTGACAAGGTGTTTATCTACCTGGTCAAAGTCGGTGAAGACAGTGGCAGCCTGGAGCAGACCCTGAGTCAGCTGGCCGATATGAAAAAATGGCAGGATGAGCTGCAGTCCAAAGCTAAAAAAATCATGATTTACCCTACCATCCTGTTGGTGGTGATCACTGCTGTGTTTATGTTCATGATGGTGTTTGTGGTACCCGACATCGTCAAGTTTGTGACCGATATGGGCGGTGAACTGGGGCCTTCGACGGTGGCGCTGATTGCCACCTCGGAGTTCGTGGTTAACTGCTGGTATCTCATTCTGACGATGCCTGTTGTGCTGGTGGTTAGCATCAAAGTTCTGCTTAAACACTCGGCCGGGTTTCGCTTTGGCTGGGATCGGATGATCCTCAAGCTGCCACTGTTTGGTGAGATCATTCGCAAGATTAAACTTGCCCGCATGGCCAACACCATCGGTGTGATGTACTCCTCGGGAATTTCATTGCCCGATATTATCCGTCGGGTTCGAAATATTATGGGTAATGCGGTATTGGAACGGGCGCTGGACCGGGTAGGTGCATCTATTAATGATGGGCGCTCTATTCATGAGAGCTTCGAACTGACCAACGAGTTTCCGCCGCTGGTTACCCGCATGATTCGGGTGGGGGAAAATACCGGCCGGATGGATGAAGCGATGACCAATATCAGCTATTTCTATGACCGCGAAGCCAAGGAAATGATTGAGCGGATCGAGCCTGCGATAGAGCCACTGCTGACGATTACCATGGCGATCATTATTGGCTGGGTAATGTCAGCTGTCCTTGGTCCGGTTTACGACATCATTACTCAGATATAAGAGAACGCCTGTGAGACTGTTGATCTGCCTGTCCAATGCCGAACTGACGCTGGTGGCCACGGAAGGCCGTCAGTTATTGCGGCGTCTGGAGCTGGGTTGCCCGTTTACCATGACCGACGTTGTGGAAGTACTGAGTGATATTCCAGCGGGCGTCTCCGTGAACCTGATGGTTGACCTGATCGACGAAGACCGCTTCACCGAATCTGTCGCCCGGGTGATGCCCTGGGAGCAGGATACCCTGCTTAAGCGGATGTTGCGACGTCGTAAAGGGAATGAGGCGCTATTGTATACCCGTTGGGTAGGCAGCCAGAAAACCGCCGAAGGGCGGGCAGAAAAGCAGGCCCAGGTGGTAGGGCTCAGTGATACTCGTGCGCTTGATATACTGATCGCCGGGCTGGAAAAACTGGCGCTGCAAGTGACCCATATCCACTCCCTGTCGGAATTGATTGCAACGGCCTGTATGGGCCGAAAGCTGGGAAAGAGTGGTTCAGATAAGGCTGAAATACTATTGATTAAAACGGCTGACAAAATCTATCGTCAAATTTTGGTGGTAGAGGGCGTTGTCCGATTGAGCCGTCAGGTATTGCTGGGCAGTGATGACCCTGCAGAGCTAAGAGAAGAGCAGGCCGGTTTTGAACGTTTCATTATGGTGCAACGACTGGTGCCGTTTGGTCAGCAGTTTCGTTACACCCTGATTGGCTGGGATCAGATGGAGCTGGCATGGTTGCGAGGGGCCTGTAATCTGAATGACCAGACTGAGGTGATTGAAAAAGCGGTTGGTTTGGGAACTCAGGGTAATGCGGGTCTGCTAAGGGACTATCCAGCGCTGGCGCTGGTGCTGAATCATTTCACTCGAGGCTGGCCTGGGTCCCACTATAAACCCGCTCCCTATTTGGCGATGCGTAAGCAGTTTCTGATTCGCCGATCACTCTGGCTCAGTTCGCTGTTACTGATGGCCAGCAGCCTGTTGTTTGCGGTAGCACTGGTGGTAAAAACGTTTAATCACCAAAGTATTTTGCTGGACATGTCACACCTGGAAAAACGTTATATGTTGCAGGCGCGGAGATATGAAGCAAAGGCCAATCTGCCTGCCCGGGCCGATGATGTGAAGGACAGCACTGAATTTGTTGAAGCTATACTGGCGCAGCGAGACTTACCCGGGCTAGCGACCAGTCTGGTCAATGTCAGCCAGGTCCTGAAGCAGTATCCTGAGTTTCGACTGAAATCAGTGATCTGGGAACGACCCGAGCTACACCTGCTCGGCCAGCAGAAGCTGATATTGAGTGTGTCAATTAAAACGGAGCCTGACACTTCGCTGAAGATCCTGAGTGGCCGGCTGACGGCGGTGATGCAGGCGATTGAGACCCTGCCCGGGGTGAACAAAGCGGAACGTGGCAATCTGGATATTGATGCCGGTACCGATAGTGATTTGAGTATCAATCTGGCGGATCAGGAAGGCCGCGAACATGAATTTGAAGTCAGGATTGAGCTGAAATATGAAACAGAAAAATCCTGAACCTTCAGCCCGGCGGTCACGCCGTTCACCATATTTGTGGCCGGGTATTGTGTTCTGCCTGGCCTGTGCACTGGCGGGGGGAAGTTCTTACCTGTCCATGTGGTGGGGTGATCAGCTGCAACAGGAATATAGCACCCAGAAGACGGCGCTGGATAAAGCCCGCCGTCGTCAGATAACTGCGCAGGATGAGGTGAATATTGCGGGTACCTATCTGGAGCGCTTTCAGGCATTACGAGAACGACATCTGATAGGTGAAGCCGACCGCTTGCGCTGGTCAGATGGTTTGCAGAAGCTGGCCAGAGAATACGCGCTGGGTGGGATGGCACTGCAGTTTAGCGCGCAGCAGGAGCTGAGCCCTGATTTGAAACGGCAGCTCAATGCTCGCGAGCAGATTTACAGTGGTTTTAATCTGACAATAGCGTTCAAAGGGCAGCATGAGGAAGACCTGTTGATGGTTATGCATAAGCTGGATGAAGGTATCAGCCCCATGTATTTCAATAAACGGTGTGAACTCAGGGCGGATGTTGCTCCCGGTAAGCGGCTGATTTATAGCGCTGAGGGCAATGTCGACATCAGCTGTGAGTTACATCTGATGCAGGCTGTGCCACGGGAGCATGATTAATGAAATTCGCCACACTGCTGTGTGCCCTGGTGACTTTCTCCACCCCGGTATTTGCAGAACCGGAGCCCGCTGATCTTCTGGCCCGGCTGTTCACTACGGTAATCGAGCGTCAGCAGATTGATCGGGAGCGCCATCATGCGCTGACGGGTGAAGCGATGAACGAAGAGATACCGCAGCAGGACCCGGATATTTTTTACAAAGCGGTGCTATTTCGTCAGGGGCTGGAGCCTCTGCTATGGATTAATAACCGGAAGGGCACGCTGAGTCACTGGCAGTCCCGTGTCGATCGGCTGGTGGTGCAGCAATTGTGGCTTGATGGCGATTTGCTATCCGTGATTCTCGATGGAAAAACCTGGCAACTCAAACCAAACCAGGTGCTTAATCGGCAAAGCCATAAGGTGACAGAGGCCTACGATTATCAGCCGGTACTGTTGAAATCGACCGTGCCGGTGATTGGTACCGATCATGGAGTTACGCCTGCGGGTACCACTGAAGGTACTGGTGTTGCAGGTAAAACAGGTGCGCTGGAGCTGATGAAAAAAGCCGTAGAACTACGTCAGCGTAGCAGCCAGGGGTTAATCCGATAGGCCATGGAGAGCAGAATGAGAAAGCAGCAACAGGGCTATGTGTTACTGGTTTTGATGGCACTGGTTCTCAGTGCCGGTGCCGGTATTTTTGTCACCGGGGTGGGCAAATCCATTGTTGAGCGTAAAGCCTCGGGTGACCGCAAAGTGCTGGCCCAGTTGAAGAATGTAAAGCAGCGGCTGCTGACCTACGCGGCGACGCACCCGGAAATCTATAGTGGGAATACAGATACCCCAGGTCCTGGGTATTTACCGTGTCCAACACTGACAGCTGAGGCCGTCGCCGCCAGCGACTGTAATGGTGAAGTCTCCCGAGGCTGGTTACCACGCCGATTGTCAGACAAAGACGTGTCTTTCGAAGCTGAAGGGCTGGACTGGTCGCGAGTATGGTATGTGCTGGATAATCGATTTTCGGTGAATACTAATGGAGCTGGCTGTGGTTCGCTGACGGAGACCAACGGTAGTGACTCACGTTGTTACCCTTTGAATACAGGGTTAAATCCGGCACGCATCAAGCTGAATGGTCGTACTGAGTATATTGCTTTATTGATTTATGCCGGTAGCACTCTGTCTGGGCAAAGCCGGGGTGAGGCCGTACCGGATGTGAGTGATTACCTTGATGGTGAAAATGCTGATGTGGACGCCGATTACAGCACTTATGGGGCAACCCCTGATAGTGCCTTCAACGATATTGTATTACCGATCACCAAGCAGGAATGGAACCGGATAATCAAGGCCCGGGTTAGCCGGAGTGCTGTTGATGGCGACTGGTGTGGAGTGACACCGGTTGATAAAAAGGCCTGGTTTGAACTCAGCGACTGGCATGAAGCAGGGCAGGAAGTCTGCCCCTGAACAGGAAAATCAGAATGCGACGATACAAAGTAAAACAGCCTGGCTTCTCGCTGATTGAAGTCGCCATTGTATTGGTCATTATTGGTGTACTGCTGGCAGGGGTCACCGGCCCGTTAAGTACCTGGCGTGATCATGCCACCTATAAGCAGACCGAGCTGTATCTGGAGCAAAGCCGCAAAGCATTACTGACCTTTGCGGCCGTTAAAGGCTACCTGCCGTGCCCGGATACGGATGGGGACGGGGTTCAGGATCGCAGCACTGCAGTGAATGAAACCTGCAAAGAGTCTGAAGGTACATTACCCTGGTTGGACCTCGGGCTGGCAAACGAGACGCCCTGGCAGCAGCCTGCTTTTTATGCCGTACATGGCCGGGTGGATAATCATGACTGTGATGCTAGCAATGAGGCCGAATGCTTCTTTGACGATACGACAAAATATAATCTGGCAACTAAAGCAGGTGAGACGGGCAAGTTGAATATCAACGATGCTGAGCAATCGGCTACCGGGGTGAAAGTCTTGGTTAGCCAGGGGGTAGCAATGGTCGGTAGTTATGGCCAGAACAGCGCAGCAACGTTTAGTAACTGTAATACTGGTGGCGACAGCAACGATGAAAAAGAAAATTGTGATGGTGATGCTAACTTCGCTCACACCACCCACCGCACTGCCCCTGGTAACAGCTACGATGATCAGATGATCTGGCTGGATAAACTGTCGTTGCATGGCCTGCTACTGGCTAACTGATTAAACCGGCCCTATAACGGGAGGGAACCTGAATGACTGGTCTGCTTCACCTCGGCAACACACGTCCATCGCGGGGTTTTACCCTGGTTGAAATTGCTATTGTGATGGTAATTGTTGGCCTGTTACTGGCGGGTGTTTCCAGTCAGTTTGGCACCTATGCCGATAATGATCGCTACAGTTCGACCCAGGATTATCTGGCCGATGCGCGCAAAGCTATGCTCGATTATGCCGGTGTGAACGGCTATCTGCCGTGCCCGGATACGGATAACGACGGCGAGGGAAATACGGGCACACCGGCATGCGCTTCCGCTGAGGGGACCTTGCCGTATGTTGAGCTGGGCCTGCGAGCACGTACAAACTGGGAAGCGCCGGTGCTCTATGCCATCCATCAAGAAGCCGCTTCAGGGGCGGCGGCTGATAACTGTAGCCCGGTTGACCATCAGCAAACCGCCTGTTTCTTTGATAGCTCGTCATTCAACCTGAAAACCGGGGTGAGCACCCCCGGTGATCTGGAAGTGAAGGACAGCACTGATGCTGGTGCACAGACCCTGGCGCAGAACCTGCTGGCGGTGCTGGTCAGTTACGGTAGTAACAGCCAGGCAACCTTTGTTGATTGTGCGGTCGGTGGACGCAGTGACGATGAAGATGAAAACTGTGACACCGATACCGATTTTATTCTGGCTATCACCCGTGCAGCTGAAGCGCCAGAGCCGTTTGATGATCAGCTGGTGTGGCTCAGTGAATTTGATCTAAAAGAAGCGAAGCTGGACAGTGTAAGTGTTGACAGTGACCCGCTGAGTCAGAACCCCTTCCTTGATCAGGTGACAGACCCGGATGCCAATTACCCCGACCCGGATAACATTCCCACTGAATGCCCTGCTGGCCCGGAACTGAGCTGTCAGGATGGCAAAAATGGCAAGGACACGATAACGGGGACTGACGAAGACGATTTGTTGTTAGGTGGCAATGGCAAAGACTCTGTTCTTGATGGCGGGGATGGCGACGATATCGTTTACGGTGGTAACGGTAAGGATGAACTGTACGGTGGCGATGGAAACGACCTGCTGGTGGGCGGTAAAGCGAACGATATACTGCATGGCGGTGCGGACCATGATTTACTGTATGGCAGCGAAGGTAAGGACGTGCTGTATGGGGGTGGTGGTGACGATATTCTGCTGGGCGGTGACGGTGATGATCAGCTCTATGGTGGCCCCGGCGTAGACATAGTGTACGGTGGCCCTGGCAAGGACGATATTATTTACAACGCGGCTGAAACTGGTGATGCGGTGGACCTGCTTGATGGCCGTGACGGTGAGGATACCCTTTGGGTTGATAGCAGCCTGGGGAGCCTGCGAGAAGTTGAGCAGGGCGGAGTTCGAACCGTGATTGATGGCGTTATATCACTAGATCCAGATAAACCAGGTGCGCTTTATATTGATAATAAAAAGTGGGCCGAGTTTACCAATATGGAAAAAGCCAAGCTGGGGACGCCTTAAATGATAGAAGCCGTTAAAGGGAAGCCAGATGGCAAGAACAAGTAATCGTCGCTTATATGCTCGCGTAGCCTCCGGTTTCACCCTGGTCGAAATCGCCATTGTGATGGTGATTATCTCCCTTGTATTTGCCGGTGGGCTGGCCGGTTTTAAGGGCTTTCGTGATAGTGCGATCTATAGTCAGACCGATAACTACCTGAAAGAGTCGCAGATCTCACTGCTCAGTTTTGCACTGTCGCAGGGCTATCTGCCCTGTCCTGATACCAATAATGACGGTGAGCAGAACACTGAACTGTTAGCCAGCGGTGACACCTGTACCGCCAGTTCCGGCACGCTACCCTGGCGGGCACTGGGGCTTGAGCCATTGCCGCCATGGGATGTCCCGGTGCTCTATGCCATTAACACCCAGGTGGCGGCGGCTACCTGTAGTGGTGCAGCTGAATCCGTCTGTTTTTTTGAAAATGAACAAGCCCCGGCATTTGATCTGAAAACACCTCCGGTCGCTGGTAGCGATGGCAATGGTAACCTGACCATCACTGACAGTAGCGGTGCGGTTATTGCTGCTAACGTGATTGCGGTGATTGCCAGTGCCGGTAAAAACGCAGGCCAGACGGCCGCTGGCTGTGCTGCTGCCAGCGCTGATGAGAGCGAGAATTGTGATGGCGATGCTGATTTTGTAATGGACTCCACTCGTACCAATGAAGCTGATTTCTTCGATGATCAGCTGATCTGGATTCATGCCAACACTCTGAAAGGGCAGATGCGTGATGCAGGCATACTCTGAGACGCTTCATATAGCAGTACTGGAAGACGACCCCGCCTTACGGGAAATGTGGGGCTGGATGCTGGAAGATGAAGGCTATGAGGTTGCCTGCTATGCCAACCCGGTTGAGCTGCACAGTGCGCTGGCAGCGCAGCCCATGCCAGATCTGTTGCTACTTGATCTGGGTTTACCGCCGCAGCCCGACTCTGCTGAAGAAGGGCTGGCAGTGCTGGAGCAGCTGGCTGTTAACACCCCCGATCTCAAGGTGATTGTACTGACGGGGCAGAATCAGGACGCTAATGTCTATCGGGCGATTAAAGCCGGGGCGTTTGATTTTATCGCCAAGCCGGTGTCTGTTGATCATTTGCTACTGGCCGTCAAACGAGCGGCGATGTTTCGCCAGCAGGAGCAACGCCTGCAGACGGAAGGTGCCCGCCGACTGGTGATTGACGCCCCGGTGGACCAGGGCATGAAAGCGGTACGCAATGAAGCGGAAAAACGACTGTTGACGGCGATACTGCATGAAACCGATTTTAATGTGCATGAGATGGCACGGCGGATGGGGATCAAGCGGGAAAATGTCTACTACCTGTTGAAAAAGTATGAACTTACTCGAGATTAAATGGCTTATTCCCACGCTGCTGGTTATCGGAGGGGTGGTTGTTATGCTGGCGGCGTGGGCGATCTACCGGCGGGGCCAGCAGGCGTTGAAGCTGATCGATCAGGTTTATGCTTTAAATCAGCAATGTGAGCAGGACCTGTTGTGTTTCCTGGGTCAGCTTCCCGTCCTGCTTTGCTCACTGAAAGAGTTTTCCGGCCTGGAGTACCAGCTGGACTGGTATGGCCAGCCCGTATCCACCCGTGTTGGAGGCTCCTCCCGACACACTCGCATCCTCACTGAAGTGCATACCGATGCTCAGTTGAATCTGACCCTGTATTGGCGACATAAGCCGATGGGTGAACGGTGGATTTTCCAGGAAGTGCTGGTGCGGACGTTGTCGATGCTGATTCGGATGAACATTCTGATCAAGCAGCAATCACAGATAGAGGCACAGCTTCAGGCATCGCGTAGCATGCTGTTTTTGAAGCATGATATTAAAAACCTCGCCCAGTTTATTCAGCTGCAAAATACTCTGCTGGGGCGGGCTGAATACCCGGTCAGTGAGAAAGTATTTACCCGAATTGTCCGTTCTTCGGCACTGGCGCAGAAACAGGCAGATGAAATTCTGTTGCGGCTTGAGCCTGCGGGCCATACCCTGGATGCTGAACCGATTGAGCTGGCGGCTTTTTGCCAGCACAAAGCTGATGCCTTTGGTATTAGCCTGACTGTTCAGGGCGATAGCACGGTGCAATTTCCAGCGCCGGTGCTGGATACCGTGCTGGAGAACCTTTACGCCAATGCGTTGCAGCATGGCCAGGTTAAGCTGCTTAAAGTGCGTATTCAGCAGCAGGGTTCACCAAGTATTGAATTTGTACAAAGTACCCCTATTCCGGCCGATATACTGGCACGTATATTTGAGCCGCTTTCCAGCCAGACCGGTGAAAAAGGCCGGGGTGTGGGCATGTACCATTGCCGCGAGTTATTGCGCAGTTATCGGGCAGATATTCAGGTGACCAGCTGCGATAATAAAGCGTCTTTTAAACTAGCATTTGATCAATAACAATAACTGCCAGGTACAAAAAATATACTCTGTGCACTGTTATCACCAGACGTTAAGCTGTTGTTCAAATTATTCATTTTACGTTCGAGGATGCTATGCGTAAGCAAAAGAAACAGGGCGGTTTCACGCTGGTCGAGATTGCGATTGTAATGGTTATCATCGGGCTGTTGCTCGGCGGTGCATTGAAGGGTCAGGAAATGATCCAGAACGCAAAAACCAAGCGTATCAAAGCGGACTTTGATCAGTATGTAGCGGCGTTTTATTCCTATCAGGATATTTACCGGGCGTTACCTGGCGATAATAAAAAAGCTGAGACTCAGCATGGCTATTCTGCTGATACCTATGATGGTGACGGAAACGGTATTGTTGAAGATGCTGACCAAGGGAAGTTTTGGGCCAACCTGCGTGCTGCAGGCCTGATTTCTGGTTCAGCCACCGACCTCACTATGCCACGTAACGCCTTTGGTGGTGATATTACGCCCGTTAGTGATGGAGCTGATATGGGTGATCATGCTTTTTGTTTTGCCAATATTGACCAGAAAATTGCATTGATCATCGATAATAACTATGACGATGGCGAGGGCAAAACGGGTGCGGTCCGTGGTGTCGCTTCTGGTACTCTTGGTACAGCCATTGATTATGTTGCAGGTCAGAACGTTCTCTGTATGAAGATCTGATACTCGGCACTGCTAAAAAGCCGCGCTACTCGCGCGGCTTTTTTATGCCTGTCGTACAGAGAAAAATAAAATCGCTATATTTGAGTAAGTAAGCAAAATTTACTCTAACGATCATTCATTCATTAATATATATTGGCCTCATTAGATTACTCCCTCATAGTTAAAGGTTGTTCGATGAGCGCTAAAAAATCACAGCAGGGTTTTACCCTGGTCGAAATTTCCATTGTACTGATTATTATTGGGTTGCTGCTGGGCGGCGCGATCAAAGGTCAGGAGCTGATCGCTAACGCTGAAATCAAGCGTATCAAGGATGACTATTCCAAAATATCTGCCGCGATGTATGCCTACCGCGACCGTTACGCAGCCTTGCCAGGGGATGATAACCGTGCCGCTGATCGTTTTGGCCTGAACAATAATCAGAACGGTTCGGGCAACGGCCAGATTGCCAGCGGCTGGAACAGCACCACCAACAACCAGGAATCCCGCCTGTTCTGGTTGCACCTGCGTGAAGCGGACTACCTGAGTCAGGCTGGTCAGGATCAGCCACGTCATACCTACGGTGGTCGTATCGGTGTTCAGGAAACGATTGCAACCCTGGGCCGCTCACTCTGTTTTGAAGCGCTGCCGCTGGATGTTGCCCGCTCGCTGGATGAGCTGAACGATGATGGTAATGGCGACACCGGTGATATTCGCCAGGCCAATAATACTGCCTATGCTGCTGCTGTAGTTACCCAGTGCTGGGAAATCTGAGTGTAGTGTGATAGTGAAAAGGGAGCCTTAGCTCCCTTTTTTAATGGGTATGGTTTATGAAATTATTTTATATGAGTGGTTGTTAATTAAAATAATAGCGATTGTTAGAAAAATATACTCTGGCGAGCGTATTGGATATGTATTTTAATACAGTCACTCGATAGATAATTGTATTTACTCATATCTGTTAACTGTGATTCAAGAGGCTGCATATGCTGCAACGGAACGCTCAACGCGGTTTTACCCTGGTAGAAATCGCAATTGTGATGGTGATCATCGGCTTGTTGCTGGGCGGTGCCCTGAAAGGCCAGGAGATGATCGAAAATGCTAAAATTAAAAGCCTGATCAGATTTCATAATGAAGTAAAGGCGGCTTATTACAGCTATCAGGATATTTATCGCGCCTACCCGGGTGATGATTCAGGTGCTGGTCGCTTTGAGGATGGTGTCATAAGTAAAGCCTCTGATACTGGCAATGGTATCGTGACTGGTAACTGGCGGAGCAGCAATGACAAAGACGAGTCAATCCTGATGTGGCAACACCTGATCAGTGCCGGGCTACTGGGTATTTCTGTACCAGAGGCCAGCAGCACCACATGGGGGCTGGGTTCCAGAATACCGACCAATACCTTTGGTGGGGTTGCCGGTTTTGAGTACAACACCGGTGAGCTGAACGAGCCGGTGCTCTGCTTTAATAACATCAGTCCAGAACAGGCGATGAAAATTGACCTGGCGGCGGATGATGGCGATCTGGTTGCCGGAACGGTGTTTGCGACAGATATGGGCGTTAAGACCCGCCTGACAACGGCAAGCAGCTACGCGCAGAATAGTAATGCGCTCTGCTTCGCTTTCTAAGTACCGTTTAAAGTAGAGGCGAGTCGCCTGTAATAAAGCCAGCACCCCGTGCTGGCTTTATTGTTTTCAGCAGACTGTGATTGGCTCAGGCGACGCCGTATTGCTCTCGGTAGGCGCGAATGGCTGCCAGCTCGTTGGCCATGCCGCCTTTCTCTTCCATGTAGGCAATCAGATCATTCAGGCTGACAATGCTGGTAACCGGCATATTGTAGTCACGCTCTACTTCCTGAATGGCCGACAGTTCACCGGTGCCTTTTTCCTGACGGTTCAGCGCAATCACCACGCTGGCCGGGGTCGCCTGGGCCTGTTCGATAATGGCCATCACTTCGCGAATAGCGGTGCCTGCGGTGATTACATCATCAATGATCATGACCCGGCCTTCCAGCGGCGCGCCCACCAGGTTGCCACCTTCGCCGTGGGTTTTGGCTTCTTTGCGGTTAAAGACGTAGGGCACATCCTTATCGTACTGGTTGGCCATCGCGACTGCTGTGGTCGCAGCCAGCGGGATGCCTTTGTAGGCAGGGCCCAGCAGTACATCAAACTCGATATCAGCATTGGCAATTGCCGCGGCGTAGAATTCACCCAGTCGGGCCAGTGCCCGGCCGGTGTTGAACAGGCCAGCGTTGAAGAAGTAGGGGCTGGTACGGCCGGACTTCAGGGTAAATTCACCGAAACGCAGTACATTCTGTTCGATGGCAAATTCAATAAAGTCGCGCTGGTAGTCGAGCATGGGAGGATCTCCGCTGGCAGGTTGTTGAACGCGGCCTATTCTAGCGATTATTCCGCGCCGGCGGCAGGGCTAATGCTGGTTGTGGCCGGGAAATCAGTCTACGTTGAAAGATATTGGCCTGAAATCGCCATTTCACGGGGCCTGGCAATTTCAATAGCTGTCAGTTGTCTATACAATTCCAACCTTAGTAGTAATTCAAATTTCTTTGCGCGCAAGTTGAGGTGAAATTAGCAGATATGCGTGTCATTACCTTTAACACCCAGGGTATTGAACAGGCAGCGGAGAAGGGTTTCTTCGACTGGATGGTTAAGCAGGATGCAGATGTTGTGTGCCTGCAGGATCTGCGTGCAAAGGAGTATCAGCTGGATGATGAACGTTATCACCCCGAGGGTTACTACCCTTACTTCTTTGATGCCTTTGAAGATGGCTACAGCGGTGTTGCCATCTATAGCCGTACTGTTCCCAAAGCAATCATGACCGGGTTGGGCTTTGAGCTGTGTGATTTTCATGGTCGCTTTATTCAGGCTGACTTCGATAAAGTCAGTGTGTCTTCCCTGACCATTCCTTCTGGCCTGGCCAATGAGGAAGCGCAGGGTGTGAAGCGCGAGTACATGCAGCAGTTTATGGGCCACCTGAAAAAGACACTGCGTAAACGCCGTGATTTTATCTTTGCCGGTACCTATCAGATTGCCCACCGACCGGTGGATCTGAGTAACTGGTATGTCAATCAGCAAGTCTCCGGTTTTCTGGAAGACGAGCGTGAGTGGATGGATGAAGCACTGGTTGATATGGGCTACGTGGATGCGTTCCGCGAGATCAACAAAGTTGATAACCAGTATACCTGGTGGCCTAGTTACAACCGTGCCCGTGAACTGAATGAAGGTGCGCGGCTGGATTACCAGCTGACCACCGGCAATGTTCGGTCCCAGATCAAAGCGGCCACGGTCTACCGTGATCAGGTTTTTTCTGAGCACGCGCCACTGATTGTCGATTACGATATCGATGTCTGAGCAGTAACAGGGCACAAAAAAAGGCGCGCAAGCGCCTTTTTTACGTCTGGACGAAAGTATCCCCACGCCGTCACGCCGTCACATGCACCATATGGTTATCCCAGGCCTGCGGCTGCATGCCGATCTGAGGGAGCTTTGTTTTACGCCGGGTGCGCAGGTTGTAGTGATAGCAGCGGCCGTTGCCACTGCTGATCAGAAACGCGCCGGGCTGATCGGTTGCCGCCAGCCCACAGCCGTCGCGTACTTTGATGCTGTCGATAAACTGGCCGTCGCGCTGCCAGAAGGTAATCAGATTGCCCCGGGGTGCCGAGATGGCGAAAAACGCGCCGCTGCGGTCGAACCGGGCACTGCCGCAGTACTGTTTCATCTGCTGGCGAGTGGCGTCGGGTAAGTGCAGTGGCTGAACCGCCTGACCGCGCTGATGCAGCGCGATCAGCGGCACCTCATCAACCAGCTCGCCCTGATACTGCAGGGCGATGGCGACCTGATCCTGAGCGTTAACATCAATATGGCGGATGCTGCATTGATGCAGGGTGTCAGGCAGCTGTGCCTGTTCCAGCAGAGCGCCGGACTGGCTATCGATATAGGCCAGTGAGGGCTGCATACTGTCCAGATTCAGCTTGGCCCGGCCCTGGTTCGGGTCGGTTTTGATGCCGCCATTGGCCACTACCAGGGTACGTTGATCACTGAGCCAGGCCAGCTCATGGGGGCCGATGCCATAGCTGGGGTGGTCCGCCACGATGGCAAAATCCTGCTGGCAATCGCGGATGACCACTCGGCCTTTGCCGCTGGGAATATGGTTCTCGGTGGCGACCAGCCAGCGGCCATCGGCAGAGAATACCGCATGGCCATAAAAGTGCCGATCCGGGCCGCTGTTGATGCGTTTCACCGGCTGGCCAGTCTGATGATTGACCAGTTCGATAAACCGGTCCGGTCGGCGGGCCACCGCCATCAGCCAGGGCTGGGTGGGGTGGGCTGCCACATGGTGGGCCCGGCCGGGCAATGGATGGCGTAACAGGCTGTTGCCCTGCTCATCAAACAGCACCAGCCAGTGTTGTTTTTGACTGTCCTGGCTGGCACTGGCAAAGCGTAGCGGGCTGGCGGCCTGCACCCCGATGACCGGCAGCAGCAAGCCTGCGCCGAGTGCGGCCAGCAGCTGGCGGCGATTAATCCCCGTCACGGCTGTTGAATCCCAACTGGATTTCAAGCGGGCCCATCGCGCCTTCCAGTGCAGTGGTCTGAGCTTTGAGCTCGCCACTGATCACCTGCAGCTGTTTGTACTGTTGCGGGTCTTTAACGGCCTGATACAGTGGCATCGGGATCGCTTTCAGCTGGGCGATGATACGGCTGAAGCTCAGTTCGATCTGTTCAGCCTGGTCGCTGGCACCCTGCAATTTGAGCAGGTTGTACGGGCTGTTATCGCCGCCGGTACGGTACAGCTCATGTAATGCTTCCAGGTTGGCGACCATATTGTCGATGGAGCGCTCACTGCGCCATGACTCACTGCGCCGCGGTTTGGTACGCTCGGCAGATTTACCCAGCGGCCGCAGAATTTTCATATCCCGTACCACTTCCACCGGCTCGACCAGCGCCTTGAGCAGATCAGTGACCGCTTCAGTGGTGTCATCGTAGTAGCCGTTGCCATCGATCTGCTGGAATTCCTGTTGGTACAGCTGCCATTCCTGGACAATGTCATGGCCCATCCCCGCGACGTAATCAGCGACGGTGGTAGTCAGCTGACAGCGAAACGGATGGGTCTGGTACTGACTCAGCGCATCTTTGGCGAACAGCAGTCGCTCCAGTGCGGGCAGGCCTTTCACCGCGATACTGGCGGTGCGAAAGCGTTCGGCGCTCAGGCTGTTACTGTCTTCGGCGCTGAGCAGCACGTTGAGCTGTTTGGCGCCCAGGTTTTTCTTGTCCGGCCAGAACTGCAGGCTGAAGTTACGCATCAGCGTCTGTACCGGGCCGAACTGTACATGCTGAATACCCTGCCAGGCCGTCATGGTGCGATGGAATTGCTGCTGGCTGTTGGCCAGGCTGGCGGCATCGGGCTGCTGACAGAGCTGTTTGACGGCCAGACTAAGCTGAGCGCTGCTGCTGTTCAGAGTCTGGTAACGGGGGATTATATGGTCGCTGACAGCCGCCTTGCTGAAAGCCTGCCATTGCGCTTCGCTGGGGGCGGCCTGCAGGTGGGGGGCAACCAGTAGCAGCAGGCTGGTACTGAACAGAGAAAAGGCCTGTTTATGCAGTGTCATAGTGACTCCAGAAAACGTATCAGATTCGCGCGGTCCTGTTTTGGCATCGCCATAACCGCCTGTTTTGCCGCAGCGGCTTCGCCGCCATGCCACAACACCGCTTCCAGCAGGCTGCGGGCGCGGCCATCATGCAGGAAATTGCTGTGGCCGTTAACGATTTTCGTCAAACCAATGCCCCAGAGTGGCGGTGTCCGCCACTCACGGCCATTGGCCTGGTATTCGGGGCGGTTGTCCGCCAGTCCTTCGCCCATGTCGTGCAGCAACAGATCGCTGTAGGGCCAGATCAGCTGGTTACGCTGTTCGGCACCGGGTGCGTCGGCGGCGGTACGAAATGACGGGGTGTGGCAGGCCTGGCAGCCGCTGCGATAGAACACCGCTTTGCCAGCCAGCACATCGGGCTTATTAAAACCGGGGCGGGCGGGCACGGCCAGGTTACGGCTGTAAAACAGCAGTAGCTGGCTCATTACGCGGGACGCTTCCAGGTTGTCCTGGGCCGGAGTGTTGCCATTGGGCGCATTCAGGCACACCACCTGATGCTCGGTACAGTCACCGCCGGGGGCGCTGAACAGTGCGTTGCTGATGCCAATATCGCCATTAAAGGCACTGCTGTTCTGCTGATCCAGCGTTGGCATCCCGGCTTTCCAGCCGAAGCGGCCCAGTGTGGTTTGATTGGTTACGTTGTTCCAGACGGTATTGGCCCGGCCGGAGATGCCGTCGTGGTTGCGATCGCTGGCATCTTCAGCGGTACGAATCGCCTGTTCAGGGATCGCTTCCAGCAGGCCCAGCCCGATCATCGGTGGGGCGATGCGCGGTGACAGCCGGGTGTCCGGGTGCAACGGGCCAAAGCCCAGCTCGGTGATGCTGTACGTCGGCTGGCGCAGCTGGGCGGTTTCACCCTCAGACAGGCTGATCTGCTGTTCGATATACCGGATATTCATCCGCCCCTCGATGGGCAGTCCCTGAATAGCAAAGTCCTGTAGCTGGCCACCGTAGGTCGGCTCGGGAATCACCGCCAGCCGGCTGCTGGCCAGTGCTTCACGCTGGCTGTCGTTCTGCGGCGGGATACTCAGACGCAGGAACATCGACACCGCGTTATCAGTGGGGAAATTTCCTTCGGGCGGGTGGCCCCGGCCATCACGGATATGGCAGCGCATACAGGAACGGGCGTTGTACAGTGGCCCCAGGCCATCGCTGGCGGTGGTGCTGGAGGGGGAAGACACCCAGATTTTTTTAAAGATGCCATTACCCACTTTAAAGTCCAGCGTCTGCGCAAACCGCATATTGGCGGAGGGGTGGCTGAAGGCTTTTTTATCGTGGCGTTTTTTATGGCTGGTGCTGCCGCCCGGGTACTGTTCGCCAGGTTCGGGCTGGCTGACGTCGGTGGTGCCCGGCGTGCTGGCTAATGCCATCGCCGATGCGCTGACGAGCAGGCTGCTCATCAGTAAAAATGCAGTGACATGGTGTGTCATGGGGGAACCCCTGAAAAGCTGCGCGGGCGTGGGCTGGCAGTGTGCCAGCCCGGAATCGCCGCTGATTCACCCGCGCTGCAGGCTGATTTAATCAGCCAGTACTGCTGTCGGGTTATCCAGGCTGTCGGAGCCTTCCAGTTCAATGTCGTCCAGCTGCAGTGCCGCGATGGCACCTTCGACGGCTTTGGTTTCGTCGGCCAGCGCATCAACGAAGTTCTGCACCAGCTGGTTGCCCTGGGCGTTATTCTCGCCGATCAGCACGTCGAAGGTCTGACCGTTAGCTGCGGCATTGACCATCGCCTGGGCAGCGGCTTCGGTGATCTCCAGCTTATGGCGCATTTCGAGGTCAACTGCGGGCGCTTTGGCTGCCAGCAGGTCGGCCAGACTTGCACCTTTGACGACGCTGCCATCTACGCGGGTGTATTTGCCCAGGTAAACGTTTTTGATGCCTTTGGCGTCGTAGTAGTGGGAGAAGTGGGTGTTATCGGAGAAGCAGTCATGCTCTTCTTCCGGGTCATGCAGCATCAGGCCCAGCTTGGTACGCTCGCCTGCCAGCTCACCGTAGGCCAGAGAGCCCATACCGGTCAGCATGGTGGCCAGGCCACCCTGTTCGCCTTTACCGAACAGATCCTGACGGGCAGCACCGTTAGCCGTCCAGTTATTAACCATTTCCTGCAGATCGTCGATCAGCAGATCTGTCACAGCCATCAGGTACTGACGGCGACGTTCACAGCTGCCGTTAGTACAGTTGCTGGTATCCAGATCAGACACCGGACGCTGGCCTGCGCCAGGGTTGGTGCCGTTGAGGTCCTGGCCCCACAGCAGGAATTCGATGGCGTGGTAGCCGGTGGCTACGTTGGCCTCAACGTCATCCACTTCGTGCAGGGTTTCAGCCAGCAGCTTTTTGTCGATAACCGTGGCATCGATTGTTTTGCCACCCAGGGTCAGGGTTGTGTTGGCAATCACGTTGGCGCTGTAGAACGGGTTTTCATCCGACTCGGTGCCGTAGCCTGTTGCGACGTAGTCAATCAGGCCTTCATCCAGTGGCCATGCGTTCACGCGGCCTTCCCAGTCATCTACCATGGCGTTACCAAAACGGTAAGCTTCAGTCTGCTGGTAAGGAACACGGGCTGCGGTCCATGCATCTTTTGCAGCCTGCAGGTTCGCGTCTGTAGGGGCTGCCAGCAGTTGTTTAACCGCGACACGCAGTGCTTGCGCTGTGGTCAGGGCGTCTTCAAAGGTGGCATGAGCGATGTCTGCATAGGTGGTCAGTACCGCCTGGTTAGATACCGTTGCCGGTGCGGAAGACTGAACATTGCCCTGGTTACAGCCGGTCAGTACTGCGGCTGTCAGCGACAGCGCGATCAGAGACTTGCGAAACTTCATTGTTATTAACCTTTCAGCAGAGTGATCAAAGTGAAGGGAATATTAACAAAATAAGAATCGTTATCAAACTCATTGGTGTTACTTTTGACCAAAGTCAGTGATTCCTGGTTAGAATCAGCTTTCAGGGTGGGCTGTAGCCTTTGCGCCAGCGGGCCAGCGGCACCACCACGGGTGGCTCGCCGTTATCCAGAAACCAGGAATCAACCGCCCAGAGTGCCTCAGTACTTTTGTCCTGAATGACGGCACTGAAATGCGGTGCGCTCAGCTGTAGTGGGCCGCGATGGGCGGGGTGAACCGGCCGGTGCCAGTGCAGCAGCTGCTGGTGATGCAGCAAAAGCAGGGTCTGGGTGCTGTTACTGGTTTCAGCGACGCAGTCGAGCTGATGGCCGGGTTTGTCGGGGAACAGTACATTGCGCCCTTCATCGTTGGCGGTGTTGGCCAGCGGGCCGACCAGTTGCTCCATCTGACCGATAGCCTGGGCGATTTGCTGACGTTCTTCAGCCGGGCTGGCGGCGATGGGCTGGAACAGGCGGGTGATTTGCTGCCATTGATCGGGCGTAAGCTGAAGGCGGCTACGCTGCAGACAGCCGACGGTCTGGCAGTAATGGAGCTGGCCGGGGTGCTGGTTTTCGTCCAGCTGGTAACGGTCCAGCCAGACCGTGGGCGGGATTTGCGAGACCGGCCTGAGGCAGCCGGTCAGCAGGCTGCAGGCCAGCACCAGACTCAGATAAAACAGAGGCCGGGTGGTGCTGGGGGTTGGGTCAGGCGTCATTGCTGGTGTGAGCCCAGTTTTCCTGCCGGTGCTTATCTTTAAGTGCCACATAGTTACCGGCAGTATAGGTGAAGAATTCCCGTTCTTTAGCGGTCAGTGGACGAATCTGTTTGACCGGGCGGCCCATATACATAAAGCCGCTGGCCAGGGTTTTGCCGGGTGGCACCAGCGAACCGGCACCGATAATCACCTCGTCTTCGACCACCGCACCGTCCATCACCATGGCGCCCATGCCGACCAGTACCCGGCTGCCGATGCTGCAGCCGTGCAGCATCGCCTGGTGGCCAATGGTGACATCGTCACCGATCAGCAGTGGAAAACCGTCAGGATTGAATGGTCCAGCATGGGTGATATGCAACACGGAACCATCCTGGACACTGGTGCGGGCACCAATACGGATACGGTGCATATCGCCGCGAATCACCGTTAATGGCCAGACGGAGCAGTCTTCGCCCAGCTCGACATCACCGATGACCACGGCGCTGGGATCAACAAAAACGCGGGCGGCCAGCTGGGGCGTGATTCCCTGATAAGGGCGGATATTCATGATTATCACCTCGCGCCTGGGTGAGTGGCGCTGTTACATTAGCTTTACAGTCAGCATGCTGACGGGAACTGATGCCTTTGTGGCGACTCTACCGTCAGGCAGCATTACATTTGCAGATTATCCCGGCTGGCTGCACGGGATGCCAGTTGTAACGGCCCGCAATGGCCGCATTAATACCCGATAACGCACCCACGTAAACACCCACATAAATAGAAACACCGACGATTTCTGGAGCAGCGCATGCTGAATACACTGATAGATAGACTGCCTGAAGGTAGCAACGATCTGGCTAATTTGCTACGTCGTACCCTGAACGAAGAGACTGAACTGGCCGAGCATTACTGTTACGGCGTCGCCCTGGCCACCGCCTGCGCGTTGCGCAATCGGGAGCTGGCGGCGCTGATCCGCCAACATACCGCTGCCGAAACCCAGGCCATTGTGCAAAAAGCGGTGGAGCGCATGGGCATCACCAATCCGTATTTTCAGGTGCGCATGGTGGCTGAAATCGGTGCCGGTGGTTCGCTGCAGGCGCTGGCCATGCCGCCACTACAGGACACCGGTGTCAGGGATGAAACCGCCTACCATTATTATGCCGTGGCGATTTCGGCCATCAACGGCGGCATGCCCTGTTACCGCAGCCATCTGATGGATTTGCTGCACAGTGGCGAGTCATCTCAGGCGATTGATCAGGCGCTGCGGCTGGTCGCTGCGCTGCACAGCCTGGACCAGCTGCTGGTACTGGACGCTTGAAGCGGGGCCGTTGTGCCCCCATAAACAGTCAGATCTGACACAGGGAGACCGCACCATGAGCAACCCATTGCTGCAACACCATCTGCTGCCACCATTCAGCCAGATCAGCCCGGCGGATATCGAACCGGCCGTTGATCAACTGCTAGCGGACAATCGCGCCGCGATCAGCACTTTGCTGAGCGAGCTGACGGCACCGGACTGGAACAGTCTGGTGGCACCGCTGGAACAGATGAATGACCGGCTGGCCCAGGCGTGGTCACCGGTGTCTCATATGAATGGGGTGGTCAACAGTGATGAGCTACGTGATGCCTACAATGCCTGCCTGCCCAAACTGTCGCAGTACTGGACCGAGCTGGGCCAGAACGCCGCGCTGTACCAGGCGTTCCAGACCATCCGCGACAGCGCCGACTTTGCTGCGCTGAGCCAGCCGCAACAGAAAACGATTGAAGATCAGCTGCGTGATTTCAAACTGTCGGGCATTGCCCTGCCTGAGACTGAGCAAAAACGCTTTGGCGAACTCAAGCAGCGGCTGTCTGAGCTGAGTACCCGCTTCTCCGAGAATGTGCTGGATGCCACCGGCGGCTGGCAGAAACTGCTTGGCGATGAGGCCGAGCTGGCGGGTCTGCCACCGATGGCACTGGCGGCGGCGAAGCAGATGGCCGAAGCGAAAGAGCTGGATGGCTGGCTGATTACGCTGGATTTCCCCTCCTATCTGGCAGTGATGACCCACGCTGAGAACCGCGACCTGCGCCGTGAAGTGTACGAAGCGTTCAGCACCCGTGCTTCCGATCAGGGCCCTCATGCGGGAAAATGGGATAACTCCGAAGTGATGACCGAGATCCTGACCCTGCGTCAGGAACTGGCCGCGCTGCTGGGCTTTGCTCATTACGGTGAGTACTCGCTGGCCACTAAAATGGCTGAAACACCGGACCAGGTGGTGGGTTTCCTCACCGATCTGGCAGAGAAAAGCCGGGCCGTGGCCCAGCGTGATTACGACGAGCTGGCGGCCTACGCTCAGACACAGGGCCTGGCAGACCCCCAGGCCTGGGATCTGACGTTCTACGGTGAAAAACTGAAAGAAGAAAAGTACTCCGTTTCGCAGGAAGCGCTGCGGCCTTATTTCCCGATGCCACAGGTGCTATCGGGGCTGTTTGAGGTTGCCGGGCGTCTGTTTGATATTCAGGTGCAGGAAGTGGCCGAGTTCGACAGTTGGCACGCCGATGCCCGGTTGTTTGAAATCAGCCGTGAGGGCGAAGTGATCGCCCGGTTCTTCCTCGATGCTTATGCCCGTGACAAAAAACGTGGCGGTGCCTGGATGGATGATTGCCGGGTGCGTCGTCGCCTGGATGATGGGTCTATCCAGCTGCCGGTGGCCTATCTGGTGTGTAACTTCAGCGCTCCGGTGGGGGATGACCCGGCCCTGCTCAATCACAACGAAGTCACCACCCTGTTCCACGAGTTTGGCCACGGTCTGCACCACATGCTGACCCGCATTGATGTCGCTGATGTCAGCGGCATTAACGGTGTGCCCTGGGATGCGGTGGAACTGCCAAGTCAGTTCCTGGAAAACTGGTGCTGGGAGCCTGAAGCGCTGGCGCTGATTGCCGGTCATTATCAGACGGGAGTGCCACTGCCGCAGGCGATGCTCGACAAAATGCTGGCGGCGAAAAACTACCAGTCCGGTATGATGATGGCTCGCCAGCTGGAGTTTTCACTGTTCGATTACTGCCTGCATATGGAGTATGTAGCCGGTGAAACCGAGGTACAGGCGGTGCTGCAGCGAATCCGTGATCAGGTAGCGGTAGTGCAGGCCCCGGCTTTCAATCGTTTCCAGCATGGCTTCAGCCATATCTTTGCGGGCGGTTACGCGGCGGGATATTACAGCTACAAATGGGCGGAAGTACTGTCGGCGGATGCCTTTTCACTGTTTGAAGAGCAGGGCATTTTCAATCCGCAGACCGGTGCTGCTTTCCGTCAGTCGGTGCTGGAACAGGGTGGTTCGCGCGCGCCGATGACACTGTTCACCGAGTTCCGTGGGCGTGCGCCGCAGGTCGATGCCCTGTTGCGCCACAGCGGCATTAGCGCCTGAACCGGGCAGAGAGAGACTGATGAGTACACCCATTAAACGTTTTGTCGCGGGCGCTGTCTGCCCGCGTTGCAGTAAAATGGACACCTTGCGGATGTATCGCGATGAAGAGCGTGAGCACCGTGAATGCGTGAAGTGCGACTTTTCCGACACCATGCGGCTGGACGGTGAGCCGGAGCCAGCCGAGCTGGAAACCCGGGTCAATCAGCTGGCAGACGGCCCCGCGCCGGATGCCCAGCCGCTGCTGTTTCATCCTAATCCGGGTATGAGTCGCAGCGATCACTGACCAGGGCTACACGCCTAAAACTGATTACGGCAGCGGTGTCATCTGATAGATGGCATCGCCGTAATCATCGCTGATCAGCAGGCTGCGATCAGCCCCCTCCTTATCCTGAGTAAACATCAGATCTACCGGGCGGCCCCAGTAGCTGCCATGGCGCAGCCAGCCGCTGATAAATGGCTTGACCGCGACTACCTTATTGCCATTCAGGCGTACCCGCACCACCCGATAGCCCACCTTTTCTGTTCGATTCCATGAGCCATGCTGGGCGATAAACAGTGCCGTCTCACCCGGTTCAGCCCAGGGCGGTTGCTGGCTGAACGCCATACCTAGCGCGGCCACATGGGCGCCGAGCAGCGCGACCGGTGGCTGACTGGCCGGGACCGGATACTGGCCATATTGTGGATCAGCCAGACCGTTGCCGTGCTGGTAGGGAAAGCCGAAGTGCTGGCCCGGTTGTGCCAGCCGGTTAAGTTCGTCATCCGGGCTGTCGTCGCCCAGCCAGTCGCGGCCATTATCGGTAAACCATAAAGCCTGATCCGCTGGATGCCAGCCGAAGCCGACACTGTTACGCACTCCGCTGGCGATGACCTCCACCGGCCCGCCTGCCAGCGGCATTCGGGCCAGGCTGGCAAACAGCGGATTCTCGCTCAGGCAGCTGTTACAGGGCGCGCCAATATTGAAATAGAGCTGCTGATCGGGGCCGACTTTGAGGTACTTCCAGCCGTGCTGTTTTTTCTTCGGCAGCTGGTCGGTGAGGGTGACCAGGGCGGAGGGCTGCATAGCCTGCGGGTTGTCCAGCCGCAGAATCCGGTTCAGCGCGGCGATATAGAGTGAGCCCTGGTGAAACGCTACCCCGCTGGGCAGGGGCAGACCCTCCAGGAGGGTTTCAGGCGGGGCATAGCCCTGCGCGGTGGTGCCCAGTCGATACACCTTGCCGGCCCGGTAGCTGCCGACAAACAGTGTGCCATCCGGCGCCTGCGCCAGCTGGCGGGCGTTATCGATGTGAGCAACCTGCTCCACCTTGAAGCCTGGCGGGAAACGCAGCCGGTCCATTGGCAGAGCCAGTGCAGTACTGGCCAGTAACAGCAGGCTGGTGGCAGTCAGATAACGCTGAAAAAGAAACATCCATGATCTCCCGGAGCAGGCGGTGCGAAGTAGAGGTGTTGTAGCAGTGAGACGCTCAGGCGTCTATCTCTCAATAGCAGATGGAGGGCATCCTTGCCCGGCGTTACGCTAATCAGCTGAGGGATGCATCTGGCAAATAATGTTGCGGAATATCTCAGTCGGCTGGTTCTGTTGCGCCCGTTTACGGATGACCGCTGCTGTGCCCAGGTTGTAACAGCGTTCATCATCGCCAACCTGTTTGAGCTGACCGCTGTCGATATACGGCCGGGCATAGGTTTCCGGCAGGAATGCGATGAACTTGCCAGAGAGAATCATCGCCAGCCGTGTTTCGTAGAAGTAGGCAGTGCCCTGCAGGCTCATGCTGGAGAGCTGTTCGGTTGCCTCATCATTGGGTTTCAGGCCGGGCTGGATGGCAGTGAACTGGTTGATAACATCACCGGTCACTTCGGCATCTGGCAGCGCAAATAGCGGATTGGTGTTACCGCAGTACAGGCGACAGATATCACTGTAGAGGTGATGATATTCCAGCCCGGCAATCTGCCGATGGTAGGGGATCAGGCCTACATCAATCTCGTCATTCAGCAGCCGTTTTTCTATTTCTGCCATGGACGACACCTCGCTTTGCAGGGTGATATCCGGTGCCTGGGCAAAAAACTGGCCGATCATTTCCGGAAAGCGTGCGCGGGGGTCCAGGCTGGTGCCATCGGAGACCAGGATGCGCAGATTCCCGGCCGGGTTCTGGCTCATTTCATTGACGACATGGCGAAACTCATCCAGCGATGCCAGCAGTTTGCTGGTCATGTCATAGATAACTGAACCTTCTTTTGTCAGTGCAAAGCCTGCACGGCCGCGACGGCAAAGGGTGAGGTTCAGACGGGATTCCAGATTGGAGATATGAATGCTGATGGTAGAACGGCTGATGTTCAGCTCGGTCTCGGCGGCTGAAAAACCGCCGTTATCTACCACAGATTTGAATATCCGCAGCTGTTTCAGCTCAATATCGCCAACTTGTCCTAACGCGTAGTTTTTCAAACTTATGAGTTACTTCCTAAAACTGAACGTTAACAGATCATCATCTGTTGCCAACATCACTGTTGCTATATTGCGGACAAACGACAGATCTACCTCATTTGTGGACAACCACCGTAGTGGTCATTCCAGTGTAAAAAAGTAAGGGGTCAACAACAATGCGTTTCGATGATTTCGTAATAGAATCCGCTTATATCAATGGCGAGTGGGTTGATACTGGTGCTGCTGAAAAACTGGCAGTGATTGACCCGGCTGATGGTTCTCAGCTGGCCAGCGTGCCTGACCTGAGCCCTGAAGATGCCTGTCAGGCCATTGAATCGGCACAGGTTGCTTTCAAAAGCTGGAAGAAAACCACCGCTAAAGCACGTGCTGCGATCATGCGCCGCTGGGCGGACCTGATCGTTGAGCACGCCGACGCGCTGGCCGAGCTGCTGACCCGTGAACAGGGCAAGCCCCTGCGTGAAGCCAAAGGCGAAGTGCTGTCCTGTGCTTCTTTCTTCGAGTGGTTCGGTGAGGAAGCCAAGCGCAGCTACGGTGAAACCATCCCGTCCAATATGACCAGCACCCGCTTGCTGACCGTCAAGCAGCCGATTGGTGTGGTGTCTGCGATTACGCCGTGGAACTTCCCGATTTCCATGATCGCCCGTAAAGCGGCTCCGGCCATTGCGGCGGGTTGTACCATTGTGATCAAGCCAGCGGAAGATACGCCGCTGTGTGCGCTGGCGCTGGCGAAACTGGCTGAGATGGCCGGTGTCCCTGCCGGTGTTATCAACGTGATCACTACCCGTCGTCCAATCGATGTGGGTCGTGAACTGTGTACCAACCCGATCGTCAAGAAGGTGTCTTTCACCGGCTCGACGCCGGTAGGCAAGATCATTCTGGGCCTGTCGGCGGCAACCGTGAAAAAAGCATCGATGGAACTGGGCGGTAACGCACCGTTTATCGTTTTTGATGATGCGGATCTGGAATCGGCTGTTGCCGGTGCGATCGCCTCTAAGTACCGCAATGCGGGCCAGACCTGTATCTGTACTAACCGTATCTACGTGCAGGCCGGTATCTACGATGCATTTGTTGCCCGCTTCCAGCAGGAAGTAGAGAGCTTTGTCATCGGTACCGGGATGGACGCCAGCACCGATATCGGTCCGCTGATCAACGAAGCCGCCGTGAACAAGATTGATGGCCTGGTGCAGCGTGCCCGTGAAGAGGGTGCGCAGCTTCAGGTGGGTGGTGAGCGATCCAGCGCAGGTGAGCGCTTCTACCAGCCAACCATTCTGACTGGCGTGACTGAAGCGATGGAAATTGCTCAGGCTGAGCTGTTTGGTCCGATCTCTACGCTGTTCCGTTTTGACACTGAAGAAGAAGTGATCGAGCGCGCTAACAATACCCCATACGGGCTGGCAGCGTACGTTTACACCCGTGATATCGGCCGGGTATGGCGTGTTTCAGAAGAGCTGGAATACGGCATGGTTGGTGTGAACGAAGGCCTGATCTCCAACGAACTGGCACCTTTTGGTGGGGTTAAGGAGTCTGGCATCGGCCGTGAGGGTTCCCGCCACGGTCTGGATGACTACATGGAGCTGAAATACATCTGCATGGGTGGCGTTTAAGCCCCTCCTTACCTGGCAGTCGCCAGTCTGTAACAGGCTGGCAGGATAGCGTTGGTCTGAGTGATCAATGTTTGGTGGGACTAAATCTTCAGATCGAATCGTAGCTATTTTTAGTCCCGCTGCGTCCTATTATCGTAACCATCACTCGCTCATCTTTGTTTTTAGTGGATTTATTGATGAAAAATTACAGTAGTCTGGACGCGTTCTGGATGCCTTTTACGCCAAACCGTTCCTTCAAAGCTAACCCGCGTATCGTCAGCCGTACCGAAGGTGTGTATTGCTACACCGATAAAGGTCAGCAGATTCTGGATGCGACGGCCGGTCTATGGTGTGTTAACGCCGGTCACGGTCGTAAAGAGATCGCTGAGGCGATTGGCAAACAGGCACTGGAACTGGATTACACCTCACCGTTCAGCTTCGGCCATGACATCGGTTTCGAATTTGCAGAACGCCTGATCAAGCACACGCCTGACCCGCTGAACAAGGTGTTCTTCGCTAACTCCGGCTCTGAAGCCGTTGAGAGTGCGCTGAAAATCGCCCTGGCGTATCAGAGTGCCCGTGGTAAACACGGCAAGTTCAAGCTGATCGGTCGTGAAATGGCTTACCACGGGGTGAACTTCGGTGGCATCTCCGTTGGTGGTCTGACGCCAAACCGCAAAGGCTTTGGTCCGCTGCTGCAGGTAGATCACCTGCCGCACACCCTGGACATCGAGAAGAATGCCTTCAGCCGTGGCCTGCCGGAGCACGATCTTGAGGGTGCTGAAGCGCTGGAAGATCTGATTAAATTCCACGATGCCAGCAGCATCGCGGCGGTGATCATTGAGCCTGTCAGTGGTGCTGGTGGTGTCATTATGCCACCCCAAGGCTACCTCAAACGCCTGCGTGAGATCTGTACGGCACACGACATTCTGCTGATCTTTGATGAAGTTATCACTGGCTGGGGTCGTCTGGGATCTGCGTTTGCGGCAACAGAATTTGACGTTGTGCCAGACATGATTGTCTCTGCCAAAGGTATTACCAACGGCATCGTACCGCTGGGTGCGGTGTTTGTAGCCGATGCTATCCACGACACCATCATGGATGCTGCCCCTGAAGGTGGCGTTGAGTTCTACCATGGCTACACCTACTCAGCCAACCCGGTTGCCTGTGCGGCAGGCCTGGCCACACTGGACATCTACGAGCAGGAAGGCCTGCTGGAGCGTGCCTCCGGTGAGATTGGCCAGTACTGGGAAGATGCGCTGCACGGTCTGCAGGATCTTGAACAGGTTATCGACGTACGTAACTACGGCCTGATCGGTGCGGTGCAGTTTGCCCAGCCAGAAGGCACGGCGACACCGGTTGGTGGTGCCATGCAGCTGAAGTGTTACGAACTGGGTGTGATGATTCGCGCCATGGGTAACATCATTGCTTTCTCTCCACCGCTGACGATTCAGCCAGAAGAGATTGATCAGCTGGTCGCGGCGATTCGCGCCGCCGTTGCTGAACTGTACTGAGTTACCGTTTTTAGCGGTGTAAACCGGGCGGCCTGAGCCTTGCACCGCTGCTTTCAGGCAGTGATTCACCCCGGACTCGAATGCTCTGACGTCCGTTGTAACAAGCTTGCATCTTATGCCCGCCAGCACCTTGGCGGGCTTTTTTTAGCCACGGTGAATTGCGGCTCTGCCTGCAACAGCGTGGATTAAGTTGCTTGCCATAAAAATATGACAACCGGGTTATCGCTTTATCCTTTTGGCCTGGACCGGTTGTGGAAATGCGCTGAGGTTGATGAGTAAGTCATTTGTTATCATGTGGTTAGCTAATGTTTGATACTTCACAACCTTTACACGCACCCAGGCCGATGTAATGCGCGCATACCCTTTGGTACTTTGAACCCTGTGTCATGCTGGTATTTGCGCACCAGCTCCTAAAACAAAACAAATACAAAGAGGTCGACATGCGACTAACTCTCTGCAAACTGAAAAAACAGGTTATTTCCAGCTCTCTGGCTGTAGCGTTGGGTGTGGGTGCCATGGCTGCGTCTACTGCTCAGGCGGCGGAACACAACTGGCGTTTCGCTAACCTGTACACCCGTGGTACAGCGTTCGGTGAGGTTTACGGCAACCTGGCTTCGAACATCGAAGAGATGTCTGGCGGTCGCATCAAAGTTAAAATGATGTACGCAGGTGAAGGTGTTGATACTAAAGGTATCCTGGGCGCGGTGAAAACTGGTCTGATCACCATGGGCGCAACGTTCCAGCCAATGAACGCGGGTGAACTGCCTGCCGGTATCGTTGAAGTGGGTCTGCCAGGTGGCACCGCTGACGTAGGTAAGCTGAGCGTACTGTTCCACGAAAAAGGCTGGAACGAAGTTCTGACCAAAGCCTACGGCGAACAGGGCCTGCAGTACCTGGACCCATACGTTCAGCCACCGGTTTACCTGCTGACCAAGAAAGAAATCAAGACCATTGAAGACTTCAAAGGCCTGAAACTGCGTGCGCCAGGCGCTTACGGCAAGTTCGTTCGTAACCTGGGTGCATCTCCAGTCTCTCTGACCTGGAGCGAGATCTACACGGGTCTGGCAACGGGCGTAATCGATGGTTCTATCGGTTCCAACCTGATCGACCACCGCGATGGCAACCACGCTGAAGTAGCAAAATTCATGTACCGTCTGCCACTGGCCGGCGCTCAGGTACTGCCAGTATTTGTTAACCAGAAAGCCTGGAACAAACTGCCGAAGGATCTGCAGGCGATCGTACGTTCTGCAACATCTGTACACGCACGTGAGCAGATGACCAAGTCCCGTCTGTGGGAAGCGCAGGCGATTGCTGACATGGAAGCCAAAGGCATGAAATGGAGCCCGGTACCAAGCGCTGCTGATAAAGCTGCATGGACCAAAGCGGGTGAGTCCCTGTGGGACGAATACTCCAAACAGGACAAGTTCAGCAAAGAGCTGATCGCCATCCTGAAAGAACAGTAAGCATCACTGTTTACTGAACAGCAACGGCTGGCTCTGCCAGCCGTTGCTGTTTTAGCCCGGTGCCACTGCGGGTGGCCATATGGGTAAAGCCCTTCTCTTCCACCTGTCGAAGAAAGCTGAATAAGCATGCTTACATCAACTCTCAGACTCTATTGTTCAGGCGTCCAGTCGCTGGTCACGTTTCTCGGTAAAGGCATCTCTGTGCTGATGCCGATGATCGCACTGGTTATTGCATTCGAAGTTTTTGCACGTTATTTCCTGAACAAGCCCACTATCTGGGCCTACGACCTGTCGCTGTTTTTCTCTGGCTACCTGGCAGCGCTGGGTGGTGCATACGCACAACAGCAGCGCGCCCATATCAACGTCGACATTCTGTACCTGTCCGTTTCAGCCAATACAAAACGCGTCTTTAATTTGTTCACCGGTTGTCTGGCGATTTTCTTTATGTCTGTTGTGATTATTGCGTCTTACCAGAAGTTTGGTGAAGCGCTGCAGTTTAATTACCGCCGTATGAGTGAGTGGGCACCGCCCATGCACCATTTCTGGATGATGCTGATCGTCGCCGCTTCGCTGATTATTCTGCAGTTCCTCAGCGATATGATTAAAGATACTTACCACCTTATTACGGGTACCGATCTGGTGCCGCAAGCGGATGAAGACGCGGAGGACGCTCATGGGAATTGAAGTACTGACGGGCATTCTGCTGCTCTGCATCCTGGTTTCATTTGCGCTGGGCGCACCGGTTGGCTTCGCGCTGGGCGGTATCGCCATGGCTGTGGGCTACATGACCTGGGGCGAGGGCATTTTCAATATCGTGCCCAGTACGTTTGAGTCGACCCTGTTCAGCTTTATCCTGCTGGCGATTCCGCTGTATATCTACATGGGCCAGTTGCTGACCCGTTCGGGTATCGGTGATGCCATGTTTAACGCCAGCCAGCTGGTGATCGGTCGGATTCGCGGCTCACTGGCCATCAGTGTCGTCGGCGTCTGCTCCATGATCGGTGCCATGGTCGGCATTATCGGTGCAGGCATCATGACCTCCGGCAGTATTGCCCTGAAACCGATGCTGGAACGCGGTTACGACAAGCGGCTGGCACTGGGTGTGATCATGGCCGGTGGTGGTCTGGGTATTCTGATCCCGCCAAGCGTACCGATGATCATGTTCGCAGCATCGACTCAGAACTCAGTCGGCAAAATGTTTATTGCCGCCGTGGTACCCGCACTGATAACCATCGTGTTGCTGGTGGCCTATATTATTATCAGCTGCAAAATTAACCCGGAACGCGCGCCACTGGGCACCGGTGCTGAAGCTAAAATGACGCCGAAGGAAAAGATGGAGACCCTGCGCAACGGACTGTTGTCTGTGCTGCTGATCTTCGCTGTACTGGGCAGTATTATCAGCGGTATTGCGACACCGACTGAGTCCGGTGCGATCGGCGTGGTGGGTGCGCTGGTGCTGGCATTTTTCTTCAAGCGTTTCCGTTACGGGCTGATGAAAAGTGCCGGTATTGAAACGGCGATGCTGGTCAGTGTGGCGATGTGGATCATTCTGGGCGCGTCACTGTTCAGTAACTTCCATCTGCTGATGGGCATTCAGGATCTGATTGCCGACTTCACCAAAGGGCTGGATCTGCCGCCACTGGGTGTGGTGCTGCTGATGCAGCTGATGATGCTGTTGCTGGGCTTCATCATCGATGAGTTTATTATCGTCCTGATGTGTGCGCCGCTGTTTACCCCGATTGTTGTGGATCTGGGCTTCGATCCGATCTGGTTCGGCATTCTGATGATTCTCAACATCGAAATCGCGGTACAGACACCGCCTTACGGCTTTGCGCTGTTCTACCTGAAAGGGATCGCCCCACCGGATGTCACGATGCTCGACATCTATAAATCGGTGACTCCGTTCATACTGCTCAAGCTGATGGTGCTGGTGCTCTGTCTGCTCTTCCCGGAAGTCGTAATGTGGCTACCAAATAAGGTCATGGGATAACGAAATGTATAGCAATATCCTGATTCCAGTCGATCTGGAGCATGTTGAAATGTTCCCCCGTGCGGTTGCTGTTGCTCGCCAGCTGTTTGGTGCAGATGGCGGTACTATCCACAGTTTGTATGTGGATACCAACCATGTTCACAACACTATGTTTGGTCAGTACTCCAGTGAGATCGCGGATAAAGTCCGCCGCGATGTAAAGCACCGCGTGGCTGAAGTGTTTGAACAGAACGTACCCCAGGAGATGCGGGGCAGCTGCCATATCCGTAAAGGGGTGATCTACGATGAAATCCTGGAAGAAGAGCAGCGCCTTCAGCCGGATGTGATTCTGATTGCCGCCGGTAAGCCGGGTATCTCCAGCTACCTGCTGGGGTCCAATGCTGAGAAAGTATTGCGTCATGCCCAGGGTAATGTGTTTGTTATTCGTGATAACAAAACCTGGTAAGCACAACGTGATCTGACAAAGGCAGCCTCGGCTGCCTTTTCTTTTGCCTGGCGTTTTTCTGGATAGCCGCGTTGTCTCGTTCCCACGCTCTGAGGCTGTGAAAGAAATCGAGATGCGGTGAGTTTTACTAGAACCCCGTCTCTCCTGCGAAGGCAGGAGTCCATAGCCGCCAGTGTCTGAGCTCCTTGCCATAGCAAGTTTCGAGCGCTGTGCTCGTTCCCATAAAAAACGGGCCTCAATCTGAGGCCCGTATAAAGGAGGGTATATCGGGAGGGTAGAGTTACTTGCTCTGCTTGGCTTCCAGCTTGTCGCAGATGTAACCGCCAATCGGGATGGCGGAAGTGGCAGCCGGGGAGGGTGCATTACACACATGCAGGCTGCGTGAGCTTTCGGCGAACAGGAAGTCATGTACCAGCGAGCCGTCTTTCATCACCGCCTGAGCACGGATACCGGCCGGGTAGGGCTGCAGGTCAGACAGTTTCAGCTTCGGACAGTATTTCTGCACGGTTTTCAGGTAGCCCGGTTTCCACCAGGAATTCCAGGTTTCATTCAGGCCAACACGCAGGTTGGACTTCAGTACTTTCCAGAAGCCGGAGAAGGTCACCATATCCCAGATGTCTTTGCCGCTGACGTTGATCGCGCCGTAGCCTTCACGCTTCCAGCCTTGCACGGCGTTAGGGCCAACGGTCACGCTGCCGTCGATCATTCGAGTCAGGTGGACGCCCAGGAATGGCAGATCCGGGTCGGGGATCGGGTAGATCAGGTGTTTAACGATCTGATTATGTTCCGGGCCCAGCTGGTAGTACTCGCCACGGAACGGAATAATCTGAAAATCAGTCTCAATGCCCAGCATGCGGGTGGTGCGGTCTGCCATCAGGCCGGAACAGGTGATCAGGAAGCGCGCCTGGAACTGTTCGCTCTGGCCCTGACTCAGGGTATCGACGGTCACGCTGTCGGCTGTTTCACGCAGGCCAACGACTTCAGTGTTGAGGCGTGTTTTGCCGCCCAGCTGCTCAAAGCATTTCGCCATTGCGGTGGTCACCTGCTGGTAATCGACGATGCCGGTGTCATGCACCAGCATACCGCCGACGCCGACAATGTCAGGCTCGCGTTCGTTGAGCTGCTGCTGGTCCAGCAGTTCTACGCTAATACCGTTGGTATGGCAGCGCTCGTACAGCGCCAGCATCCGTTCATGCTCCAGCGCGTTGGTGGCAACCAGCAGCTTGCCGCACTGGTCGTATTTGATGCCATTCTCGTCACAGAATTTGATCGTCGCCTGCACGCCTTCTTTACAGAACTTCGCCTTCAGGCTGCCCGGTGCGTAGTACACACCCGCATGAATTACGCCACTGTTATGGCCGGTCTGGTGTTTCGCATACACCGACTCTTTCTCAATCAGCAGCACCGTTTTGTCCGGGTGACGCTGTTTCAGCTGCCATGCCGTAGACGCACCAACAATGCCGCCGCCGATAATCAGGTAATCGTAAATCATAGTGTTTATACACCGGGGTTCAGAGAGATCAGGGGTACAACACGGCGTCAGGGAGCGGTGCTGCAGTGGGCTGTGCTGGCCTGAATGCCAGCGACATAAATAATGTCGTCATTATGTATTTATGTCAACGTTTGTTGACTCCAACGTTATTTAATTGTTCTGTCGTCTTCCAGTACACTGTCTTCCGACTCCACTACTTTGCAGATTGCACCATGACAGAACCCGGCCACAGCACCCTTGCTCCAGACAACGTCAGTTTTGGCACCCGAGTATTGAGTGCGCTCAAACATGACATTCTCAGCGGTTACTTTGAACCCGGTGAAAAGCTGAAGATGGCGCGGCTGAAAGAGCGTTATCAGATCGGTGTCAGTCCGCTGCGCGAAGCGCTGTCGCAGCTGATTGAGCAGCAGCTGGTGGTGGTTGAAAATCAGCGTGGCTTTACCGTGCATCCGATCTCAGCCAGCGAGATGAAGGATATTTATCACACCCGCGCCGAGATCGAAGTGCTCTGTCTGAATAAAGCCATTGAACTGGGGGATGACAGCTGGGAGGCCGGTATTCTGGCGGCGGATCATAAGGTGAAGCGTTCTGCGCATCTGCTGAATAAAGCTAGCCCGGAGGATATTCAGCGCTGGGAGGTGATCCATCAGGGCTTTCATACCGCCATTGCCGCAGGCTGTGCATCGCCAACGCTAATGCATGTGCGGCGGGCACTGTATGAAAAAGCATCGCGCTATCGTAATGTCTGGCTGCAGGAGAATATGCTGGATGAGGCGGTGTTTGATGCTAATCAGAAAGAACATCAGGCATTGATTGATGCTGTGATGGAGCGAGACAGTGAAACGGCGGCCCGGCTGATGCGCCAGCATCTGCTGGAGCCGTATCTGGCGTTGAAAGACACCGCGCTCTGAGTCGCTGGCTCCACGCCCTGAACGTAAAAAGCCACCGCAACGGCGGTGGCTTTTTTATCTCAGCTGTTCGCTTACTGAGTTGGCTTGCGAACAGTTTTCTTATGCGTGAAGTAACCGCGCTGGCGCATCAGTTCACGGCGCAGACCTTCATGAGCGGTGAACTTGTCACGGCCATGCAACCAGAAATGGTTGTTGATCAGCAGGAAATTACCGGTTTCAACACGGATACCGTTGATGGCCGGGCTGTTCTCGATGGATTCGGACAGATCGGTCAGCCAGTTGCCTTCGTCAAAGTCGGCAGGCTGCACGAACTGGTCGATGTAAGACATGATCGGCTGGCCTTCTGCATCCAGATCAAATACCGGATGGAATACATCTGCTGCGACTTTCTTGCTTGGTGGCGCAGCCCAGCGCATTGCGCGGTAAGCCATCGGGCTGGTAGAGAACTTTTCCAGATCTTCCCAGTCATCCAGGTGCAGCAGCAGAGAGTTGCCACCGTCCATGTTTTTCTCGTCGATCTTCAGCATCAGTACGTAATCAGTATCTTCCGGTACGTAAGTGCCATCGTTGTGCAGCTCCATTACGCGGTGTGGCTGGCGCAGGTAGCTGTCAGAGTTGTCTTCATTCTGTACCACGAAGCGGGCGTAGTACTGGCCGCTCATGGAATCGAAGTTGGAACGGCCGTAGCAATGGGCAATCGCGGTGGTGAACTTCACCATGTCTTCAGCCTGGGAAACATCATCCAGACCTTCAGGTTTGATCAGCAGTGCGCCGGTGTTGCGGTCCACCAGGGTGTCGATCAGCAGCGGCTGTAACTGGCCAGCACACAGGTCGTTGAGGATTTTGGCAACCCGGAACCGCAGGAAAGATTTGTATTCCAGCGCCTGTACCGGCCACTCAGCGGTTGCTGCCAGGAAAGCGTCAACCGTTGCTTTCGGGAAAGACAGCTCGATCAGGCGTTCAGGGCACTGCTCCGATGGCTTGATAGAAAATCCGGTGTACTGGGTGTCCAGGTTCACAATGCTGTTCATCTTCTTCTTATCCTTGGTGACAACGCTTCAAGATGAAATGGATAATATATTCAAAATTAAAAAATATCTACATTTTTATAGTTTGTGGATTTTCTCTGCTGCATTGTCTCTGTCTTCCAGCCAGATATACTTCTCGCTGAACCCGTCAGGCAGAGCGCATAACGTGAATACACTCACCCCGCACCCGAATGAACAACCCAGTCTGGCCCGTCAGGCTTACCGGCTGCTGAAGCAGGACATTATCAATGGCAGTCACAAGCCAGGCGATAAACTGCTGATGAGCCACCTGAAAGACCACTACGACATTGGTGCCGGGCCGATGCGCGAAGCGCTGTCCCAGCTGGTGGCAGAGCGGCTGGTGACGGCGATCAGCCAGCGTGGCTTTCGGGTTGCGGAGATGTCGCTGGATGAGATGAAGGATATTTATGACGCCCGCGCTCACCTTGAAGCACTGATTGTGCGGCTGGCGATTGAGCGCGGTGATGAACAGTGGGAGGCGGACATTATCGGCAAAGCGCATACCCTGGCGCGGGTCGATGAGATCGATACCCCGGACGATATGCTCAATATCTGGGATGCCCGCCATAAGGCATTTCATGCGGCGGTGGCGGAAGGCTGTGGTTCTTCGAAACTGCTGGAGGTACGCAGCTCCCTGCTGGATCAGGCCGAGCGCTACCGTCAGGTATGGTTGCGGCACACGGTTTTTTCACAGTCAGCGCTGGAAGGTAAACGCCAGGAGCACCAGCAGCTGGTGGACGCGTTGCTGGCGCGCAATGCTGAGCAGGCCAGCGCCTTGATGTACAGCCACCTGATGACACCGGTGCCGATTATTACGGCGTTGCTGGATGCTCAGGCGTAACTGTCCTGGGGTCTGGTCGATAACAGCGGGGTTTTAGTCGTGGGCCTGATGACTGAACCAGCGGTTATGTCGGCACAGCCACCCGTACACCAGAGCACCGCTCAGGCCGCGGGCCAGGAAGAGCGCAATAAAGGCCAGCCAGAGGCCATGGTTACCCAGTGGCTGGCTCAGATACCAGACGGGCAGATAGACCCCGAACACGGATAGCAGCATGGTGTGCTGCATCGCTTTGACCTGTGTAGTGCCAATAAAAATGCCATCCAGCAGAAAACTCCAGACCCCGCAGACTGGCAGTAGCCAGATCCATGGCAGATAACTGAGCGCAGCCTGCTGTACCGGCTCGATACTGGTCAGCAGCTGGATAATCAAGCTCCCTCCCAGCCAGAACACCAGGGTGAAACCGGCGGCGGCCACCAGTGCCCATTGTAACGCGGCCATGTTTGCGCGGTAGAAACCGTCGCGGTCACGGGCCCCGGTAAAGCGTCCGGCCAGGGCTTCACAGGCATGGGCAAAGCCGTCCAGGCCATTGGAAATAATCAGCAGAAAATTGAGCAGCACGGCGTTGGCAGACAGTATCACTGTGCTTTGCTGGGCGCCCTGGGCGGTGAAAAAGGCCAGCGCAAACAGGATTGCCAGAGTACGGACAAACAGATAACGGTTGAGCACAATCAGCTGATAATAGTCGGCCCAGCGCCACAGCCGTTGCCGTTCCAGCTGGCCGCTGGTGCGGCGCAGAATACGGCGGCTGAGGTAGAGCCCCAGTGCCAGAGACAGGTATTCGGCGATGACCGTGGCCGCAGCGATGCCGTCAGCAAACATCCCCAGCCCGTATACGGCGATGATATCCAGCAGCATATTGCTGAGGTTGGTGACCAGTAACAGCAGCAGCGGGATACGGGTGTTCTGGTTGCCAACAAACCAGCCCAGCAGGGCATAGTTACAGAGTACTGCCGGTGCCCCGAGAATACGCCACTGAGCATATTGGCGGGCCTCGGCGGTAACCTCAGGGGCGGCGTCCATCAGTTGCAGCGCCAGCTCGATGATCGGCGTCTGCAGCACCAGGATAAATAGCCCAATCACGCTGCCCATCACCAGTGACTGGGCCAGCAGGCGGCGGTTCTTCGTCCCGTCTTCTTCGCCAAAGGCCTGGGCTGTCATCCCGGTGGTGCCCATACGCAGGAAGCCGAAGGCCCAGTACAGAATAGAAAAAATCATCGCGCCAATGGCGACCGCGGCCAGGTGCTGGCCATCTGGCAGGTGGCCGATCACCGCCGTATCGACCAGACCCAGCAAGGGCACGGTGATGCTGGATAGCATCAGTGGCCAGGCCAGCGCCCAGACTTCGCGGTGCTGGGCGGCGCTGGGTTGATAGCGACGCAGTGTCTGAATCATTGGGGTTTGCGAATGGGCAGCGAGTACAGCAGGATAAATTGCAGCGTCGCCATTACCACGATAGAGGGGCCGGCCGGAGTGTCGGCATGCCATGAGGCGGTGAGGCCCAGAATCACTGCGCTGCAGCCCAGGATTCCTGCGCCAATGGCCATCTGTTCCGGGCTGACTGCCAGTCGGCGGGCGGAGGCGGCCGGGATGATCAGCAGGGCGGTGATCAGCAGAATGCCGACGATTTTCATCGCTACCGCAATAACCACTGCAATCAGCAGCATCAATGCCAGTCGTACCCGTGCCACGGGCACGCCTTCCACCTGGGCCAGTTCTTCGTTGATGGTGATGGCCAGCAGTGGCTGCCAGAGTTTGTACAGCAACCCCAGAATCAGCACACCACCGCCGTAGATCCAGTACAGATCGTCGCGTGAGACGGCCAGCAGATCACCAAACAGGTAGGCCATCAGGTCGAGCCGGACATTATCCAGCAGCGAGACGGCAACCAGTCCCAGTGACAGCGAGCTGTGCGCCATGATGCCCAGCAGGGTATCGGTGGCCACCACGCGCTGACGTTGCAGCGCCACCAGGATCAGCGCCAGCAGTACACAGCCTGCAATCACTGCCAGATTGAGGTTGATCTGTAGCAGCAGTCCCAGTGCGACCCCCAGCAGGGCGGAGTGGGCCAGGGTATCGCCAAAGTAGGCCATCCGTCGCCACACCACAAAGGCCCCTAGCGGCCCGGCAATGGCGGCTACGCCGAGTCCGCCGAGCAGGGCGTACAGCAGAAAATCACTCAGCACAGCAGTTATCTCCGGACTTGTTGATGACATCGCCGTGACCATCGTGGCGGTGGTTATGGTGGTGGCTGTACAACGCCAGTGCCTGGGCACCCTTGACGCCGAACAGATCATTGAATGAGGGATCGTTACTGACCTGTTCCGGGTGACCGGAGCAGCAGACATGGTGGTTCAGGCAGATCACATGGTCGGTACTGGACATCACCAGATGCAGATCATGGGAGATCATCAGCACCCCACAGCCGCGCTGTTTGCGGATGCGGGCGATCAGCTCGTACAGCTCGACCTGACCGTTGATATCGACCCCCTGCACCGGCTCGTCCAGTACCAGCAGGTTAGGGTCGCGCAACAGGGCGCGCGCCAGCAGCACGCGCTGGATTTCGCCGCCGGACAGGCTGTGTATCGATTGTTTGTACAGTGCGGCGGCACCGACATCGGCCAGCGCGCTTATCAGGCTGTCTTTATGGCTGATGCCCGAGGTGCGCAAAAAGCGCTCGACCGTCAGCGGAAAAGTGCGATCAATCTGCAGTTTCTGCGGCATATAGCCGATGCGCAGATTGTCCCGCCGCCAGACGGTGCCACTGCTGGCCTTGATCAGGCCGAGTACCACCCGCACCAGGGTGGTTTTACCGGCTCCGTTGGGGCCGATCAGTGTGGTGATACAGTCGTTGTGTAGCGGCAGGCTGATATTTTGCAGCACGTGATTGTCGCCGAAGCGAACGTTCACCTGGTCCAGCCGGATCAGATCGTTGTGGGTAGCCATCAGGCGTTTTTATCTCGACAGTTAGGGCACAGGCCGCTGATTTCGATGGTTTGCTGGCGGACGGCAAAGCCCATGGCCTGCGCTTCCTGTTGCACCGTGTTGATGATGCTATCGGCCGCCAGCTCGACCACGGTGCGGCAGCTCTCACAGATAAGGAAACAGCCGTCATGGGCTTCGTCCGGTGACGGGCAGCCGATAAAGGCGTTGAGTGAGGCGATGCGATGTACCAGCCCCTGGGCCTGCAGAAAGTCCAGCGCCCGGTAAACCGTGGGCGGCGCAGAATTAAAGCCTGCTTCTGCCAGTGCGGGCAGCAGCTCGTACGCCCCCAGTGGCCTGTGGCTCTGCCATATCAATCGCAGTACCAGCTCACGGATTGCGGTTAGCCGTTGCTTGCGGGCTTTGCACAGGCTGCGTGCCTGGCCCAGCGCCTGCTCGATACAGTGGCTGTGATTGTGTTCATGGTGATAGGCGATGGACTGATGGGTCATGGCTACGATCTGAAACTTTAATGTTATAGTATAACCATTGTCGTTAACTGAAGCACCAGGTGTCCAGCTGCTCTGACGATGGCAGGGCTGGTAAATACGTTGGCGTGTGCGCCTGAATTTTGAGTACCAGAAAATGAAGTTTAAAGGTTTTTGTGCAGCACTGCTGCTTTCTCTGTCCGGCCTGTCGCAGGCGGGTGACATCAACGTGGTCACCTCGGTGAAACCATTACAGCTGATCGCGGCGGCGGTGCTGGGTGAACTGGCCCAGCCACAGGTGCTGATTCCGCCGGGGGCGTCACCGCATCATTATGCGCTGAAGCCTTCAGACCGACGTAAACTGGCACAGGCGGATCTGCTGATGTGGGTGGGGCCGGATCTGGAGCTGTTTTTGCAGAAAAGCCTGGTCAGCAGCAAAGTAGCAACGCTGACGTTGTTGCCTGCGGATGCACATGCCGATGAGTCGGCAGCAGAACATGCGGCCCATACAGATGAGCCTGATCAGCATGAAGGTGATCATGACGAGCATGACCATGGCGGTGTTGATCCACATCTATGGCTGGACCCGATGCAGGCGTTGCAGGCCGCTCAGCAACTCACGGCTCGGTTGAGCCAGCTCTACCCGCAACACCAGGGGCAGCTTGAAGCCAACCTGTTGAAGTTCAGCCGTCGGCTTATTCAGGTTGATCAGCAGCTGGCGGCGGATCTGTTACCGCTGCAGGGTAAGGGCTTTTTTGTTTTCCACGATGCCTACGGCCGCTTTATGGATCGCTACCAGTTGAAGATGCTGGGGGCCTTTACTGTTGACCCGGGTCGTCCGGTGGGCACGCGTCACCTGAGTAATATTCGTGATCAGTTACAGGCCAATGCCGCGGTCTGCGTGTTTGGTGAACCACAGTTTAAAGCGGCAGTGGTGAAAGCGGTGGTGGATGATCTGCCGGTTGGCTACGGCGAGCTGGACCCGCTGGCGCTGGATGCAACGGTGTCGCCCCGGGGCTATACCGAGTATTTGCAGCAGCTGGGCACTCAGGTCAGTCGCTGTCTGAAAACTGAACAGCTGGTAACACATTGATAGATAAGGCGCAGCTTTCGTTGCGCCGTTGCCGGTTTTTATTCAAAAAAGTTTAAAAAGTGCTTTACAGGCTGGCGGTGCATGGATACTATTCCCCCCGCTTTCGATGCAGATGTGGTGGAATTGGTAGACACGCTAGCTTCAGGTGCTAGTGCTCGCAAGGGCGTGGGAGTTCGAGTCTCCCCATCTGCACCAATTATTAACTGAATTCAGTAGTAGTTGGTGCAGCAACATACAGATAGATGTTCCAAAGAGGCCAGCGCATGCTGGTTTTTTTTCGTCTGGAATTTACCCTCTGCGTTTATCCTGCGCCTATCGGCTTCCTTGCTTTGTTCACTCCGTGTTGTAAACAACCGCCGCAGGCCTGGGGATTATCCGTTGCCAGAAGGGCCGGTGAATTGCTTTTGTATGCTGCGTACACTGCGTATCCATGGCTTGTTTTTACGCATAGTGGCGGATAACTGGCTGGCGGCACTGAGTGCTTGCTGTCGATCAGGGTAGATACCCTGTAACAGCACGAACCAGTCACGGTTGTGTTTGCGAGTTCGGTAATAGCGAGTGTTCTTCAAATTGTGACGTTCAGTGAAGTTCTTCAGACTGTGTGCCTGATAGCCAGCCATCAGTTGTACAGCGTAATGGTTGGCCGGCTGTGCGTTTAGCCATTGTTGCTCAATACGTAATGGTTTGTCTGGCTTGTCACTGGGCGATAGCTGTTCAGGCTTGTTCTTGCCTGCAGAGGATCTCTGTTGTGTTGATGCCGCGCTTACCACGCTTTTACTGTATAGCACGGTGGTGCCGATATTGACGTCTGTACTATGTGCGGGGGCAATAACAGATTGTGGTGATGGTATCGATAAATCTGTTTCGTTCAGCGAATTGTCGTCTGTCTTCACGTGATAGCTCCCCGGTACGACACCCTCAAATAGAAACTCGCCATCTGAGCCGGATGCGGTGGAGGCTACGACTGCGCTTTGTGTGTTGGTCAGCAGCATACGGACGGATGCGATAGGCTGTTGCCCGTTGCTGTTGCCAGCGAAAATTCGGCCCCTTATTGTGCTGACGGCTACTGCTGCTGTCGGGGTGCTTCGTGCCGGGGCGGCATGTACGACGCTTCTGCTGTACAGCACGGTTGTGCCAATGTTAATTACGCCACCGTCCATCGTTGCGATAACCGGCTGTGATGTCGGCCGGGACAGGCCTTTTTTGTTTAGTAACTCCCGGTCGGCCTGCACGCGGTATTTGCCTGGCGGCACATTTTCAAACAGGAACATGCCATCAAATTCCGACCAGGCGGTGGCGATTTTTTCACCCTGCTCGTTGACCAGTAGCATGCGGGTTGATTTGATCGGGTACTGGCCGTCATTATCACCGGTGAACATCCGGCCCTCAACTTCACTCACGGCAATCACCGGCAGCTCCAGCTCAGCCCTGGCACCCGTATGCATATAGATAGGGGCGGGTGATTCGCGAAGTTGCCAGAAAGGATCTTCCAGCGTGGAATCGTCGATACCTAATGTGACGGGGCGAAAAGTTGGCAGGTTGCGTAGCTGGAGTTTGCCTGTGCTATTGGTCTGGAGGTCGCTGTTTATACCGGAGCCGGTCAGGCTTATACCAGTGAGAGGCTGGTCGCCCGTGCTGAAGGTACCGCTGTTGTCTTTGTCCAGGAATACCCGGGTATTGAGTGTACTGCTTTTGCTGCTGGACTGGGCGCTGAGCCAGGGGCGCTGGCGGACGTCATCGAAGCCTGTGCTGAAATTGATGGCGGCACCTACTCGCCAGGCATTCTTGTCATCGGTGCTGGCGCGCAGCGTCAGATTGGCCTGGTCCAGTTTCCATGTGAAGTTATCCTGGAGCGACCAGCTGTCATTGGAGCCTGGCGAATAGGACAGTCGCAGCAAGTTGTGCTGTCGGCTGTTTATCTTATTGCGCAGGCTGCCGGAGACTGAGTTTAGTAGTGCACCATCGTTATTCAGGTTGTAGTTCAATACCGCAGATATACCGCCGTGGGAGGTCGAGCGACTGGCGCTGAGGGAGCCTGGCAAGTTGACGCCAGCTGTTCCTGATTTCTTATTTAAGGTCTGGCTCTGAGTCAGGTTGATGCCTGCCAGCTGGGTTGACAGACGACCGCTCAGCTCATAGCGATCAGCAGCATTGAGCAGTACTTCCTGTTTTGCGGCCAGGCCGTAACTAATGAAACGATCGGTTTTTAAATGGCCGTTGAGCCTGAGCTGAGTATCGTATCTGAGTGGGCTGCTGGTCGAATTTTTTTCACTGATAAAGTCATCAAAGTAGCGGTGTTGCAGGCTGATGCTCTGGTTGCCCAGGGTTGAGCGTAATGATAACAGAGCAGCATTACCGCCTTCGCTGTCATGGCTGAAAGCTGTCTGGATGAACGCGTTACTCAGGGACAGGTCGCTGCTAAGGGAGAGGTAGTTGTGCTCGGTTGACTGGTCGTTTTCGGTGCGGTCAAGATGGTTCCAGGCGGCCCCGATGGACCAGTTATTGGTCAGTCCATAGTTCCATTCTGCACGAATGTCGCTGTTGATGCGCGGGTCTTTGATCGCTGTTTGCTCGCCGAACAGCCGATTGTTTTTCTCGTCGATGGCGTAAAAGGCATAGCTGTAATTGCCGGGTAGCAGCAGGCTGTTGCCGATGTAGCTGGAACTGCGCTCGATACGTGTCTGGCCCTGGGGGCCGAACAGGCGAACCTCGAAGTTATTGCTGCCATACCAGAGTTCGACGTCCTCGAATCGGTAGATGCCATCGCTGCTTGTGGTCTGGAATGTCAGCAGGCTGCCATTGCGGTACAGCTCTGCCTCCCAGTCGGGAGGGGCGTCACCTTCAATGACGGTGCTGGTGTAGCGAGTACTCTGCTGGGTAGTCGAGCTGGTCAGAGCGACACCAACACCGTTGCCGCCGCTGGATATCAGCGAGTCACCGGGGAGGGACAGGTCGCCCAGCTGATAGCTGAACAGGCCGCCTGGCAGGCGCTGGTCCGGTGTGCTGGCATAACGGGACAGGTTGAAACGGATGTTCGGGCTGCTGGTCTGGTCATTATAATTGTAGCTCAGGAATGCCGCATGCTTGAGCAGGTCGCCGCTGGCGCTCAGTGATGTTGTCAGGGTGTTCGTACTGTCTGTTCCGTCAAACGCGGAGTCAAGTGTCAGATCCAGGGTTGGGTAACTGGCCCAGTGGTAGCGGTCTTCACGGTAGCGAATGGGGGTGTTATCTGGCAGATGGCCTGACGGCAGCCTCCGGCTCTTCTGTCGCTTAAGTTTCTGCTGTAAAGGGAGGGGCTCATCGCTGCTGAGGGTGAGCCGCATATCGGAAAAATTTAAGGCCAGGTGAATCGGAAACCACTGCTCCAGCAGCGGTTGTGGGACATACAGATCACCGTTCCGTTTTATAATGCCGTTGCTTTTCGGCAGGTCATGTTTAATGCCGGCAATCATGACAGTGCGACTGGCCAGATCCAGGCTGAAAGTGCGTTCAGGGGTGATAAACCAGCCGTCGGCAGTGCGCTTCTCGGCGTCCACCGTCAGTGAGAAACTGAGCAGGCTGGCTAGCTCTTCCAGGGGCAAAAACAGTTGAGGATCAAGGCTGTAGACGAACAGGCTATCGGATAGCAGTTGCTGTTCGAGCTGCAGTTCAACAATGATCAGATCGTCTTCGGTTGGCTCGAGCGGTACTGGTTCAGCAATGGCTGGCAGGTTCAGCATAAGCAGAAGGAGCAGATAGAAGATACGGACTGATAGCATACTGCTCCGGTGATCTGGCCCTGCCGGGGTTCCTGTGTCTGGGCATGGGTAGTCTGTAAATTTGAGGGTGCTCTGTCACTCTTTACCGACCTGACCGCTCGTTAAATGAGCGGTCAGGGGGAGAACATCAGCTCAGCACGTTCATTACCACCGTATTTGGGTCGTTCCTGAAACACCACTTTGAGATGGCTGTATTGCTGCAGCGGAATATTTTTCGGTAATTCCAGCTGAACTTCGCGTTCATTGAGAGGGGGGTAGAGGGCGAGTCCCTTTTGCTCAAATAAGGTTGTGCCGCTATCGGTAGTGCTCTGCAATCCAGATACCTGAAAATCACCATACAGTGAGCGGTTACCCGTGCGGTTCAGAGTCAGGCGCAGCACCTGGCGTTTGTCTTGTTGAATCAGTGCGGGATCGCTCAGAGCGGCGGTAGCGAAGGTGCGGCCGTGGCGAATAATGACGGGAATACTGAACTCAAAGGTGGGTCTGAATTGGGTACTGATCTGACTGGTATTGCTTTGCCTGGTCAGGTTTTCCGGTTCGCTCCGAAAGACCAGGTGACTGCGGTATTCACCGTCAGCCAGGTTGGCAGGTTTGCGCAGTGCCAGCCGGACCCGCTGGCTTTGCTGAGGTGCCAGTGTAACGCGACGGGGTGAAAAGCGGATCATAGTGGCCGCGCTCCAGGCCGGCTGTGCATCCGAAGCTATTTTTTTCACGGTGCCATTGTCGGTCATGCTTTTTTCGCGAAAAAATACCCGGTAGCTACCCGTACTGTCGCCCGCATTTTTCAGATGAACGGAAGCGCTACGCTCTCGTCCCTCTACTACCACGCGTGGGGTGGTAATCATCAGCGAGCTTTGCGCCTGACTGTGCAGGCTGGGCAACAGAGTGCACAGCAGGGTAAAAGTAAGGGCGTGAGGTCTGAATTGGGTCATTAGTTACTGTCTACCTGGATGGTATAGATAAAATCGGTTGGGTTACCAGCGGTGGGAGTCGCGCCACCGGTGCTTAAAAATCCGCCGATCTGTAGCGTAAAGCGGCCGTCAGCATCAGCACTAACGGTGGCGCTGGGGCTGCCGTTAACCAGTAACGGCTGGTAGCTGATCTGGTTTGAAGGCCCGGCCGGTGGGAATAGCGTGACGGTGTAGGTTTGATTGGCAGTGGCACTGATTGTGATATCACCCAGTGTGCCTGTACTGTCCAGACAAGCCATTCCGCTTAACCCAGTGCCCCCGATATTGAACGTACAGTCGCTGTGCGTCAGGCCCAGGACTCGACCAAAGTTGACCGGGGTACTGGCACTAAAGGTGGATTCTGCTGCCAGGAAGGTGCTGGCAGTCGCCAGCACCCCCGTTAGCAACAGATGAATGCTATTCACGCTGTTACTGGTAAGTTACAGCAACGGTGTAGTCCCATGACTGTGCGCCAGATACCGGCGAAGCACCGTTGGTCAGGGTGCCGCCGAGGTTTATATCGAACGACCCTCCTGGTGCAGCCATGGTACCGGTTGCTCCAGCAGCGAAATCGGCGTCCCCATTAGACCAGATGGGCGCGAAGGTGACATCGCCCTTAACCGGGGTAGTAATGCTGAGAGTGATATCCAGAGTGGCTGCCTCGGAGCTAATGGCGAATACGCCAGCGGTGGTAGTGCCACCTGCGCAGCTTGTGCCTAATGGGGTGTCATTACCGGGCGTCATGACGCAGGTGGCAGTAGCAACGTTGGTGATGTTACCGAACTTGATGGCTGTGGTCTGACCAACAGTGATAGGGGCCTGAACGGTTGCCGAAGCAGTGCCAGCTCCATCTGTCGCCATGCTTCGGGGCGCTCAGCAAAGAACTGGTCATTATGGTGGCTACAATCAGGGCCTTTTTTGAAAAACGTTGGGTCATTTTATCATCCTTGGTTCTTATTTGACGGTTAACCATGACTACCGGTCCATTACCAGCAGCTCCTGGTATTCCATATGTCCGGGGTATGGTAGCGGCAATTTTGAGTAAAGTTTAGAATTATTTTTCAGTTAATAGCATTAGTAATGGACAATTAGTAAGTGTTGTGCTAAGGGAGAAAGACCTTCGCCAAAGACGTTTCAGATGGATCTGTCGAGTGCCAGGCGGTGCTGGAACCGGCCGCTGGGGGCATCGGTGGCTTTGGCAGTAATGGCGGTAAAGCGGGCATAAAAAACCCGGCCTGCGCCGGGTTTCATGAACGGTGTTGCCGCTGGGCTCAGCGCTTTTCGATATCGTCCTGCACGGCTTTCTTGATCTGCTTCAGGCTCTGGTGACGGACATCGGTGCCCGATACCAGATAGATCAGATGCTCGGCCATATTACGGGCGTGGTCACCGATACGTTCCAGGCTGCGCAGTACCCAGATGACGTTCAGGACGCTGGAGATAGCACGTGGATCTTCCATCATGTAGGTCACCAGGGAGCGCATGGCGGTGCGGTATTCCTGATCGACAGACTTGTCCTGTTTGGCGACTCGGTACGCCAGTTCGGTGTCGTTGCGGGCAAAGGCCGTCAGTACGTTTTTCACCATGTCGCGTACCAGGGTGCCGATATGACGGACCTCCTGGTAACCGCGCGGGCTGTCGCCTTCCTCAACTAGCTCGATGGCATGGCGACAGATTTTGGCGGCTTCGTCTCCCATGCGTTCCAGATCGCTGACCGCTTTGGAGACGGAGATGATCAGGCGCAGGTCGCTGGCTGCTGGCTGGCGACGGGCGATAATGGTGGTGCATTGCTCGTCGATCATCAGCTCCATGTCGTTGATCTGTTTATCAACGCGACGGGACTGTTCAGCCAGCTCGGCATCGCCGATCAGCAGTGACTCAATGGCGTCATGTACCTGACGCTCTACCACGCCGCCCATGGTCAGCAGGTGGGTGCGGATCTGCTCCAGCTCGTCATTGAACTGCTGCGAGATGTGGGAGGAATAGTTGTCATTGTCGAATTCCACGGTAGATCTCTCCAAGTAGCGTTTATACGGTTAAGGGTAAAACAATGCAGGCGTCACATCCTCTGTGTCGCCTGATCTGGCTTAGCCGTAACGACCGGTGATGTAATCTTCGGTCTGCTTCTGGCTCGGGTTGGTGAACAGTGTATCGGTGACACCAAACTCAATCAGATCTCCCATGTACATAAAGGCGGTGTAGTCAGAGACTCGGGCCGCTTGCTGCATGTTGTGGGTGACGATGGCGATGGTGAAATCGTTTTTCAGTTCGTGGATCAGTTCTTCGATCTTCAGGGTGGAGATCGGGTCCAGTGCGGAAGCCGGTTCATCCAGCAACAGTACTTCAGGTTTTACCGCGATGGTGCGGGCGATAACCAGACGCTGCTGCTGACCACCGGACATGCCCAGTGCGCTTTCGTGCAGGCGGTCTTTGACTTCATCCCACAGCGCGGCGGATTTCAGTGCCCACTCAACGGTTTCGTCGAGTACACGCTTTTTGTTGATGCCCTGAATACGCAGGCCGTAGGCGACGTTTTCGTAGATTGTTTTCGGGAACGGGTTTGGCTTCTGGAATACCATGCCAACGCGGCGACGCAGTTCGGCCACTTCCACGGCACGGTCATAGATGTTTTTCTCGTCCAGCAGGATTTCGCCTTCAATGCGGCAGCCATCAACCAGGTCGTTCATGCGGTTGAAGCAGCGCAGCAACGTAGATTTACCGCAACCCGATGGACCGATAAATGCCGTTACGCGGTTCTTCGGGATCACCATGTCGATGCCGTGCAGGGCTTCGTTATCGCCATAGTACAGCTTCAGGTTGTTCACCTTGAGGGTGTGTTCTTCGTTTGCCAGATCCAGCGTTCGGTTGTCACGCTGCATGGAGGCGATGTCGATTGAGTGTGTTTTGGCTTCAGTGTTCATCATCAGAATCTTCCTGTTAAGGCACCTGACGCTGTGTTGGCGCAGGTGCCTGTCGCTATGCAGCGTTATTACATTTCCAGCGCTTTGTATTTCTCGCGCAGATGGTTACGGATCGCAATGGCAGAGAGGTTAAGCAGTGCAATCACGGCAACCAGCAGCAGTGCGGTGGCGTACACCAGTGGGCGGGCCGCTTCTACGTTCGGGCTCTGGAAGCCAACGTCGTAGATGTGGAAACCCAGGTGCATGAATTTCTGGTCCAGATGCAGGAACGGATAATTCAGATCCAGCGGCAGACTCGGTGCCAGTTTCACTACACCCACCAGCATCAGCGGGGCAACCTCGCCAGCTGCACGGGCAATCGCCAGGATGACGCCGGTCATCATTGCCGGGCTGGCCATTGGCAGTACCACTTTCCACAGGGTTTCGAACTTGGTTGCACCCAGTGCCAGTGAACCCTCACGCACGGAGCGTGGGATACGGCTGAGGCCTTCTTCGGTGGCCACGATAACAACCGGTACCGTCAGCAGTGCCAGTGTCAGAGACGCCCACATCAGGCCGGGAGTACCAAAAGTAGGTGCCGGTTTGGCTTCCGGGAAGAACAGATCATCGATGTTGCCGCCCAGGAAGTAAACGAAGAAGCCCAGACCAAATACCCCATATACGATCGACGGAACACCGGCCAGGTTGTTTACTGCGATACGGATCAGGCGAGTAACAAAACCCTGCTTGGCGTATTCACGCAGGTAGACGGCAGCGACAACCCCAAACGGCGTTACCATCACTGACATCAGCATTACCATCATCACCGTACCGAAGATAGCCGGGAAAATACCGCCTTCAGTGTTGGCTTCACGGGGCTCATCGCTCATGAACTCCCAGATTTTGGCAATATAGTGACCCACTTTGTCACCCAGACTCATGTTGTTCGGCAGGAACGCACGGACAACTTTACCCAGGCTGATCTCAATGATCTGGCCTGCCGCTGTTTCAGCCACCAGGGTGTCACGGTTGAAGCCTTCGTACAGGTCCAGCAGCGTTTGCTGCAGGGCCTGGTATTCGGCATTCAGCTCAACCCGGCGGTCGTCGATCTCGGCATAACGGCTCTGGTCGGTGACCCCTTTAAGCTCCAGCGAACGCTGTTTCAGGCGCAGACGCTCAAGCTTGTAGTTGATCGAACCGATGGTGCCTTTCTCAATGTCTGAGATCTGCTCCTGAATATCCAGGGTTCGTTCAATACGGGTCTGGAAGTTATTCCACAGAGCCATGTATTCGTCGGTTTTCTGATAACCCTTGTAGCTGGCCACCAGTTTGCCGTTTTCTTTCAGGCCGCGCAGGTAACCATAGAAGTTACCCCATTCACGACGCTCAGCGGCAAACATCATGTCTGGCTGGTTGCGTTCGCTCATGAACTCATCCAGCACCCAGATAAAGTCACTGCCGCCAACATCGCGGTTACCGACTTTGACCAGATCTCGCTGCATGAAATCCATACCCGCGGGGACGTTAACGCCTGCATCCCGCAGCTGAGCAGCAGGGACCATCTCCTGTTCGACGATTTCGCCGGCCATGACCATGGTGTTGCCGTTTTCAGTGTATCTGGCCTGCACGAGATCGGCGGGCCAGAAGTGGCCCAGGCCACGTACAGCGATCAGCGACAGCAGGCCGATTACCATGATCATACAGATGGCTACCGCACCGGCATTCAGCCAGACCCAGGGGGAGCCAGATTTTGTCCATTCGGTGAATGAGACGCGCATATCAGTTTTCTCCTCTCTCACTCACAGCTTACAGGGAGCCATATTTGTTACGCAGATGCTGACGAATCACTTCTGCAATGGTGTTGACCATAAAGGTGAACAGGAACAGTACGAAGGCGGCCAGGAACAGGATGCGGAAGTGAGTACTGCCGACCTCGGATTCTGGCATCTCTACGGCAATGTTTGCCGCCAGAGTACGCATACCTTCGAAGATGTTGATGTCCATAATCGGTGTGTTACCGGTGGCCATCAGTACGATCATGGTTTCACCGACTGCACGGCCCATACCGATCATAACCGCAGAGAAGATGCCCGGGCTTGCGGTTGGCATGACCACACGTACCAGGGTCTGCCACGGCGTTGCACCCAGCGCCAGTGAACCGTAGCTCAGGCTTTTCGGTACTGCGAAGATGGCATCCTCGGTGATGGAGAAGATGGTTGGGATAACCGCAAAGCCCATGGCTATACCGACTACCAGCGCGTTACGCTGATCGTAGGCGATGCCCAGATCGTTGGTGATCCACAGGCGCATATCGCCACCGAACAGCAGTGATTCGATACCCGGGGCAATCCACAAACCGAACAGGGTGGCGGCAATGACCACCGGCACCAGAATTGCGGCATCCCAGCCATCGGGCAGCAGGAAGCGAATTCGGTTGGGCAGCTGAGTCCAGGTAAAGGCGAATAGCAGGATGCCCAGCGGGATGGTAAACATCACCACGAAGATACCGGCCATATGCAGTTCCATGAATGGTGCCAGCCACAGACCCGCCAGGAAGCCGAGGATAACCGTTGGCAGCGCTTCCATCAGCTCGATGATGGGTTTTACTTTACGGCGCAGCGCCGGTGCCATGAAGTAGGCGGTGTAGATCGCGCCACAGATCGCCAGCGGTGTTGCCATCAACATGGCATAGAACGCGGCTTTCAGGGTGCCGAATGCCAGTGGCATCAGGCTGTATTTTGGCTCAAAGTCGTTATTGGACGCAGAAGACTGCCAGACGTAGTCCGGTTCCTCGTAGCCTTCGTACCAGACTTCCGCCCAGAGCGCGTCCCAGGATATTTCCGGGTGTTCGTTGTGGACGGCCCACAGCGCCAGCTGGCCCTTGTTCTCAACCAGCAAAGCATTGGCGCGGGGTGATAGCGCGATGCCGTCGACGTTGCCCTGGGCAACCGTCTCTTCCAGCGCAGTGCGGTGTGCAGTGGTGTTGAACAGGCGTAGCGTGCCCTGACTGTCGACGGTGGCGAAGCCTTTACGGCGATGCTCAATGGTCAGGTCGTTGATAGCGGTGTTGTTGCCATCAAAGCTGCGGATTTTGGTCAGGACCCAGGCGGCATTTTCATCGCGTACCAGGAACCACTGTGATACTTCACCTTTAGTGTCTGACACCAGCAGTGAGTTACCACCGAGCAGCAGGGTGAAGTCGGTGATCTGACCGGCCGTTGCGTCGATAACCTGGGTGGTTTGCGGGCCGTTTGCAGCCTGCAGATCAACCACGCCCACTTTGCCATCGGCACCGCCAATCAGCAGCCAGCGACGATCGGGCATCAGCAGCAGTTTGTTTGCCGCCAGGTTCAGTTTTGGCAGCGCCTGGATATCGGTGCTGGCTTCTACTTCGCCGGTGATCAGGTTTTCTTCCAGTGACAGGTCAGCCACGCTCAGGTTGGCTTCGGTGCCGCCAACCATACGCCACTCGCCTTCTTCGCCGTTCAATGCCAGCAGCTCAATTGGTCCGTCGCTGAGATCGATCGGTGTTTCACCCAGTGGGTAGACAACCTCAGGAGTGATAACACGCTTGCCATCCGGGTAGGTGGCTTTGTAGTCATGCTTCATCACCAGCGCCTGGCCATTGCTCAGGCCCAGCACAAAGGTGCGGCTTTCTTCTGACGCCAGGGTGAAGCTGGTGACAGTGGTGTTATCGGTCAGTGGGTGCTTTTGTTGCAGCAGCATCTCGCCGGTACGGGTATTGAAGAAGAACAGTTCACCCTGATCATTGACGCGCAGGCCGATTTCAGCCTGTTCTTCCATGGTCATATACAGGGTTTTGCCGCCGCCGGGCAGGGCATATGACTGGACTTCCTGGCCATCCTGCTGCCAGCGCTCGATCTTCGCTGACTCGAACAGGGGAGCGACTTCGTAGAGTAGATAGAAGAAGATCAGCAATATCGCGACAATAACGCTGATACCGCCCACGGCGATACCACCACGTGCGAACTGATCTTTCGCTTTACGGATTTTACGCAGCCGCTGCTGAGCGGGCGTATTGAAATCCAGGTCTGGAATATGGGAGCTGTTGTCAATGCTCATCGCATGAACGTCCTGAAGAACCTGAGAGACTAATGATGCGGCTAAGGTACTGTCGAATAATGACAGTTTTGTTACAAGCTGCAGGCATAAATAAGCGGGAGTGCCATCCGTGGCTCTCCCGACGACTGAACGGTTGTGTACGGCGTGAAGGTCTTGTGATTATTTCGGCGCTAAATCAATGAGTTAGCTTGTTTTCGAGGTGCGCTTTCAGACTTCTTGACGTTGACTTTTTCGCGCACCCCTGACCTTATCAACAACCGTTCAGGGGTGTTTTCTATCCTGGGCTTACTTGATGCCCAGCGCAGACATCTGACGCTCAACCAGTTTCGATGGCAGCGGGATGTAGCCGTCTTTGATAACCACTTCCTGGCCCACTTTAGACATCACCATTTTGACGAATTCGCGTTCCAGCGGCGCCAGTGGCTGACCTGGTTTTTTATTCACGTAAACGTACAGGGAGCGCGCCAGTGGGTATTTACCGTTCAGAGAGTTCTCTGGGGACGCTTCAACAAATGGCTGGCCTGGCTTTTTGGCCAGTGGGATGGCACGCACAGAAGAGGTCTTGTAACCGATGCCGGAGTAGCCGATACCGTTCAGAGACGTCGATACGGACTGTACAACAGAGGCGGAACCTGGTTGCTCGTTTACGTTGTTTTTGAAATCGCCTTTACACAGGGCTTTCTTCTTGAAGTAACCGTAAGTGCCGGATACCGAGTTACGACCGAACAGCTGTACGCTCTTGGATGCCAGGCCGCCTTTAACGCCCGCCTGACCCCAGTTGGTCAGTTCAGCGTTTGCGCCACACTTGCGGGTGGAGGAGAAGATGGCATCAACCTGAGGAATGGTCAGGCCTTTAACCGGGTTATCTTTGTGTACATAAACAGCCAGCGCATCGATGGCAACGGCAACCGGTGTTGGCTTGTAGCCGAATTTTTTCTCGAACGCTTCGAGTTCTTTGTCTTTCATCTTGCGTGACATTGGGCCCAGGTTAGCGGTGCCTTCAGTCAGTGCCGGTGGTGCAGTAGAAGAACCCGCTGCCTGGATCTGGATGTTGACGTTCGGGTAGGCGCGTTTGAACTCTTCCGCCCACAGGGTCATCAGGTTGGCCAGGGTATCAGAACCTACACTGGACAGGTTGCCAGAAACGCCGGAAGCTTTCTGGTAAACAGGCAGGTTAGGGTCCAGCAGATCTGCAGCGTTTACGCTGACACAGGTTGCGGTCATCGCTACGGCAGCAAACAGCTTCTTCATCGGTTTCATTGCATCGCTCCTGAGAGAGAAAGATTAAAATATGTACGATGTTTTATGTAATGGCTGCACTATAGAATCGCCCTGTGACAGAAATATGACAGCTGTAACATTTGGTCAAAAGAGCTGACAGGCAGCGTTGTTGCGGTGTTGTCGGGTTAGACTTAGGTGTAGGTGTGGAGTATTGTCAGCCCGTGCCAGCAGGCGCCTGACAGTGATTCCTGGCAGGCTGCCCACATTCATAATATTTTTGCTGAGAGTGAAAGGAAGGGTGTGAACATGCCAAAGACGGATGATCTGATTCTTGAACCGCAAGGTGAGCTGACACTGCAGCGCCCGGCACTGAGTGATGCCACTAACATGTTTGGTGATGTTTACGGCGGCTGGGTGACCTCGCAGGTGGTGCTGGCGGCCGAGATGCGCGCTGCGCAGATTGCCAGAGGCCGCATTGCTACCGTATCAGTGAGCTCCATGCAGTTTATGTCGCCCGTGCTGGTGGGCACGGTGCTATCGTTTTATACCCGGGTGGTAGATCAGGGCCACAGTTCGGCTCGTTTGCTGGTGGAAGCCTGGGGTCGCTGCCCTAATGGCAGCGACCTGCGTAAAGTAACGGAAGCGGAAGTGGTGCTGGTAGCAATCGACCCGGCCGGGCATATCCGCCGATTACCGCGGGACGAATGAACCGGACTCAGGCCTGGCTTTCGGCGGTGGTAATGGCGCTGATCAGGCCTTCTATCGAAAACCTCCCCGCGCCGCCCAGCAAACTCTGGCTACCGGCCAGACAGAGCATGGCCCATTCAAAGCCACCCTGGGCACCGTTAAAGCCATAGGGCAGGTGAAAATAGATGGCGACAGTCATTAATATGCACAGCAGCAGGGCGGCGGTACGTGTCAGGAAGCCCAGCAGGATAGCCCAGCCTGCAAAATACTCGACCAGGGCTGCCATAATGGCCATAAATTCAGCCTGTGAGGGTGATAGAAAGCTTAGCGTCTGTGATACCAGCTGAATAAAGGGCCCCAGCTGGGTGTAGGTATAGTGAATCAGATTATCGGTTTCCCAGAGGATGGAAAACTCCATCCATCCCAGTTTCATCCGGGCATGGTAAATAAAGATTGCCCCCAGGCAGACGCGTAAAAACACCAGTGTTAGATCCTGCCGCATATTCGTGTCCGTCATTTCTACATCCTTAGTCACTGTCGGCCTCGTTCCTAACACAGGTTAGTCGGTGCTGTATAGAGTACAAGCGACTAGTGTGCCTAACGCCCTATGGCCATTACAATGACGCGAGCAGGTGTTTCTGGTTGTTTTACCTCAATTTACAGCGAGAAGGTCTTTGAGTGCAGTGACAGGGAGTTACTGTTTGCTATTTACTGGTTTTGGAATGGATATCCGCTATGCGCTTTATGCCTCTGCTGTTTCTTCTGTTATGGCTGCCGTTGATCGCCAGAGCAGCGAATGACCCCCCGATTTCCCCCGCCAGTCAGATGCTGGGTTCCAGTACGGACCTGATTAATAACCTGAAAAACATCGAGACCTATTACGAAGCAGTAAACAAACAGCTGGATCGTCGCCTGGATCGGGAAAAAAGCCGTGATCCGTTTGAAAAAAGTGAACAGATCCAGCGGGCCGATAAAGCCCGTCAACGCGAGGACGCTCCGCAGTTTATCCCCTCAGGCATGTCCAGTGTGGACCCGGTCGCATTAATCAGTGATATGAGTATCGGTAGCGGTGAAAATGGTCAGCAGGACGGTGGCTTTCCGCGAATGCAGTATCGGGGCTTCATTCAGCAGCATGATGAAAAGGTCGGCTTGCTGGATGTAAATGGCATCGGCACTTTTGTTGTCAGGTCCGGTGATAAAGTCGGCTTGCAACAGATCAGCCAGGATGCGGTGATTAATATTGTGGAAATTAACAAACTGAATCTGATTATCGAAGTGGGTAACTTCGGTGAAAAAATTGTTGTTCAGTAGCGAGCTGTCAGAACCAGATGAGCATAATCGTAAAACGGATTTTACTGGCCTTTTGTTTCCTTATGGCTGTCTGCGCGCATGCAGCGGAAGATAAAATTGAGTTTGTTGAATTCAAGGATGCAGAAGTAAAAGACGCCGTGCGGATGCTGGCTTCGATTACCGGTGCCAACATAGCGGTGACCCGTGAAGCCGGTGTTGGCCGGGTTAATCTGATGTTACAGAGGACGCAGTTACGGCATGCGATTGATATGCTGGCCCGCGTCAGTGGCCTCTGGTATCGCTTTAATAAAGCCAATGACAGCTACCTGTTGATGACAGAAGCGCAGTATCAGGGCGATATCGTGATCTACCGGGATGACATTATCCGCACCTTTACCCTGCGACACCAAAATGTACGGGCGACGGCACAGACAGTGCGGGATCTGTTTGGCTCCCGAGTGTATCTTGCGTTACAAGACAACAATGATGATTTTGACGGCCTGCCTTTCGACTCGGCAGAAGAGGCAACTGTGGTACGAGGTGATAGCGACGCTATAGCCTCAGCCAGTCAGAGTTCGGGCACCGTCAACAGTACAGCCTTTGATAAAATCAGTAATACCCTGACGGATGAAAATCTGACAGCTGGGGAGATGCGCCAGCTCGGTGCTTCTGAAGTACTGGATGCTGAAAAGGTCAAAGAGGCGCTGGGCACCAGTACGCCAATTTTTATCGCCACCAATGCCATGCATAACCTGATGTTTGTGCGTACCAGTGACGAAAATGCCATGGCAGAAATTGAGCGAATTATCAAAGAAAGTGATCGCCCCACGCCTCAAGTCCTGCTGGAGATGAAAATTGTCCGCATTGATGTGGGCGACAGTTATAACAAGGACTTCAATCTCAGTTTTAACGATGCCATCAATGTTGCTGGGGTGAAGTATAACGGTGATGTCACGGCGAACACTGTCGATCTGGATGATAGCCTGCTCAATTCCAGCACCGGGGCATCGACGGACAATAATGGTGATGGATCTTCCAGCAGCTCTGGCAGTGGCATGGACCTGAAACAACTGGTGACCATCGCATCACAGATCCGTGATCAGGATGTCACCAGCTTTGGCTTTGCGGCTTCCGGTGGTTTTTACGAATACTTCAGCCGCTACGTCAATGCCCGGCTGGAGCTGCTGGAAAAAAACAATCAGGCGAAAGTGATTGCCCGCCCCGTGATTCTGTCTTCGAATAACCGTGCCGCCAGGCTGTTCATTGGTGAAGAACAGGTTGTGGCGGTTGGTCTGGAGACGGACACCGAGTTTTCGAACTCAAATGACAACGGTGACAGGGCTTCCTCGACAGTGAGCACGCTGGAAACGGAACGGCGCAAGATTGGTAACACCCTGGTGTTGCTACCCAGTATTAATGCTGACCGTACCGTGACCATTGATATCCTGCAGGACTCATCTTCTATTCGCCGTGGCGGCTTGCGTTTTCCGGTGTATAACAGCAAAACGGGCAGTGTCGACACATTTGAGCTGGATGCAGTAGAAGAGGCCAATGTAAAAACTGTGGTGGTCGCTAAAGACGGCCAGACTGTGGCGCTGGGCGGAATGATCCGTGAGTCTAATGGGGAAAGCCATTCCGCGGTGCCCTTGCTGGGTGATCTGCCGTTGATTGGTGAGATGTTCAGCAGTGACAGTACAGAACAGAGTCGCTATCAGTACGTGATGTTGCTGACGCCGCATATCTTAATGAGCCCCGATGAAAGTGTTGCCAAATCGCAGGCAGTCGAGGAGCTGGACTACGACCAGCATGCGGAACAGGCTATGGAGCCTGAGCCTATCCATGAAATGGTAATCGAAGTCGCCGCACGGCCCCGTTATGAGGTGGCAGACTATGTTGGACTGGTGCGTCGCACTTTATTGACAGTAACCGATCCAAAAGCGCCATTGCCCGCAGGAATGAAGGCACAGCCAGTGTTTATGGCACCCCTTTCATTATTGTTTGCACGGACAGGGTTAAGTGCCTGGCCGCTGTCATCCTGGTTGCAGGGGGAGGTGTATGTAACGGTACTACAGGTGCGTAACCAGTCTGATCAGCCGCATATGCTGGACTTGCGCACCATACCGGGTGACTGGCTGGCGAGCAGCGTAGAGCACAGTCAGCTGGCGGGGGCTGGTCAGCCGACAGACAGTACACGGTTATTTTTGTTGTCGTTACGGCCATTTGGTGATGTTGTGGCTGAGTATAATCGTACGCACTAATACAGGTAGAGGCGTCAATAAAGTTATCAATTTTTACTGACTGAAATTTTCCTACTGTATTTTGAGCTAGTAAATAAGCTGTTTATAGGTTCTTGTACTTTTGATCAAATTTATATAAGTGTGTAATAATCGGTTTATAGATCAGCGGTGTTGTTAACGTTTGGTTGATGAATTTATTATAAAAGGGCGTTTGTTTTTTATTTGTAGTCTGTCAGGTAAAGTATTTTTATGAAATCTGTCAGGTGTTTTTTGGTGTTACTAACCACTTTAGTCTACGGTTGTGTGCCTTTGCCGGTGCTAAATAATCAGAGTACAGAATCTCTTGTTACAGCAATTAATGAGCCGGATGCTGAAAGTTTGATGCAACTTTATATCTATAAAAGTGATTCCGTTTCTGGGCAATCGGTGCGCGATGGTTATTTTGTTATGTTTAACCCTGAAGAGAAAAAAACGCCGCAGGTCGACCGAGACAAGAAAGCTGTTATTATCTATCAGGATTGATTTTCTGGATGTTGACAGGAAGCGCTACGCAATAATCTAAATGCTAATTATATTTTTATAAAATAAACGGCTATGGCCGAGATTTTTATCTATTTGTCAGATGCTATAGCTTAAAGGGAATTCTTGTGAATTCAAAAAATACGGAACAAAAATCCGGACTCGATCAGCACAAGGTTGTGCTGGAACAGTTGTTCGAACTGTACGCCGAGCTGTTTGAACATGACGGCTATGGCGATCTTAAAATAGAGATGAAAATACTGCGCCGTGGGCAGAAAGAAATTGTTTTACATTGCGGTAAGCAGCATCGTTTTGTACTGGATTGCAGTCAGGCTATGGTGGGTGAATCCCCCGTAAAGGCCTGGTTAAAGCGAGATCTGCTAGCCTGAGCGCTAGCGCGGTGTCAGTGTCGGGTTATACGTACCCAGTACTGGTATCCAGCTTCTTATATAAGCGGATAAAGGACGTTAGTCCACTTGTATGGGGAGCTGAAGCTTCAGGGATGGAGTTTCAAAATCAGGGTATGTGTTAACTGGCTTCAGGAGCGAAGCAGAGACCATACCTGTTGCACTATGTTCTGGACGGACTGGATAAGTTGTCACAGCTTCCGTGGGGGAAGTCTGCTCTTAGTCAACAGTTCATCACCACACTTCGTTAAGAACTCAGGGATTTAAGAAATGTTGAGCACGATTATCGCTAAGCGCAACGCGCTGATGGCAAAATTCTCCAAAGTAAATGTCAATGAAATCCAGGACGCTGAACTGCGTGGCAAAGCTAAAAAGCTGAAAGCCAAACAGGGCGGTTTTACCCTGCTTGAGCTGCTGGTAGTTGTTGCTATCCTCGCTGCCATCGCCGGTACTGCAACCATTTCGCTATCTGAAGCAGAGAAGCAGACCCGTTCCGGCCTTCACGCATCGATGATGGATGGCCTGACCAAAGCACTGCATACTTTCCCGGTATTGAATAACGGTCAGTTTCCTAAGTACATGGACTCGATGCTGAATCTGGATGGGACGGCCTTAGCAGGCGTAGCGTTAACACTGAATTCAGTTCCGAGTACAGTTAATTCAGCTCAGGTTGTAGGCGGCGAAAACTCTGTAATGCCACTGGATGCGACTAAATTTGGTGCTCTTAAGCTTACGGCTGCTTTGAAAGATGGCCTTGCTGGCACTGGTCTGGATCAGGTTATGGCGTTGGACTACAATAGTGATGCAAACTGTGCAAGCATCGGTGCAGGCACGCTGGGCGCTGATTTAGAGAATGGCGTTCGCTCCATTAATAACCTGTTCCGGACATCGACTGCAGGTGGTTGTGGGGCTGTACATACCGTGCTTGAGGATGATTTTTTAGTTGCTTATGAAGGTAAGCTGCAGCCTCTGATGGGAGTGAATGCGGTAGACTTTGATGGAGCGTCCTTCACTGTAGATGACGCCGGTGCTATCACTGCTGGTTTCGTTGGTGGTCCTGTTGTTGTTGCTCTAGGCTTGGGGCCAAGTGCTTCATTATTCGATCCAAATGCGGTTGGTGGTATGACGGCTACGCCAAACTACCGTGGAGGCACTAAAATTCAGTACAACCGCTTCCTGGGCTTATTTAAAATTGGTACTTTAATTTCAAACACCGCAGCGGAATCTTCTGATGTTAAGTTCATGGGCGTAATTTCACCAGACGGCACATTCGTATCTGAAGAGCTGGTTAAATACCAGGGCTAATTTGTATCGATTTATTAAAGGAGACTGCATTAGCAGTCTTCTTTTGGTACGCTTATATGAAGATTTTCTATAGAAGTTTACTGTTACTGTTATTATTTTCAAACATCTGTTTTGCTGAAAGCAAATCAGATGTTTATAAGTTCAAGAAAATTGATAGCTTCAGTGGTTTTATCTCCAGTAGTAAGCTAGGTGAAAGTGCTACTGATAATGAGCGACTTCCAATCAGTGATAGCTATGTAGATGTCAATGTTGTGCTGAAAGAAAAGCCGGGAGCTGGAACGTTCTCTCTGGTGCATTTTATGATGAAAGGTATGGGGTTTACCCCCATCGACATCAGTCATAGTGCTTTTATCGCTGCTGGAAATGGTACAGTATTGAATGCTTATGTAACGCCAGATGCAGCCGCTGTTTTGTCTGACGTTGATGTTGATACTGTTATTAATATTAAAGCGATACATTTATACAACTTCTCTCGTGGCCCTCGGCTGATTATTCTGGCGGCAGCCCCTGTCACTGAGTCCTGATTTTACACGGACGCCTCTTCGTTATTTTTGGTCAGGGTCAGTGTAATGCGTATGGATGTTGAGAAAAAACAGCCATTATTGGCAGAGCGGACTGATGTACTGACAGAGTCGTCATTTGACGAACTCAAACCGGTGCCGCTTCAGGAGGCTCTCAGCTCCAACGATGCTGATCGTACCCGGCCTCACTCTCGCCGGGGGGCTCATTTTTCATTCGCAGCGTTGCACGGATTGTTTCAGGACTCTGCTACGGCACTGGTATTTCAGGCCGGTGCGGCGGGGTTGTCTGCCGGGCTGGTGCATGAGCGTAAAGGGCGTTGTGTTATTACTGCCCTTGCACACTCTCGAGACGTTGATTTTACCCGTGCCATTGCCGATATCCTCGCACAATTAAAGACGCAACAGCGTCGCCTGCCGAAAACCGCTCTGCTGATTACCCCTAATGTCCTTACCTCGCTGGTTGAATTGCCGGTCAGCCCGTTGCGGCCGCGACCGGAAAAAGAGATGCGGGAATTGATCAACTGGGAGCTGGAAGCTGCGCTGAGTCAGCAGAATCGGCAGTGGATGATCGGCAATATCCTGGTTGAGCGGCACTATATCGCCCCCGCCGAACGGGATGACATTCTGGCCCAGCTGGCTCAGCGCCAGCAGCTGGGTGGCCAGGCAGCCATGGTGCGGTTTGGTGATCTGGCCATTGAGCTGGGTTATATCAGTGCGGAGCAGTTCCGGGAATGCCTGCAGCTGCAGGGTAAGCTGGTCGCCGCCGATGATGATGCCGCCTACGGCTGGAGTACCCAGCAGATCGGTAGAGGCAGCGATGGTGCGGTGCGGTTGAGCGATGAAGCGCTGAAAAACCGTGCTGATGATGCGGACAGTGCCTATAACTGGCTGGTGAGCGGAGTGAGCCAGGCCATCCGCCAGCGCTGGCTGGGGGCCTTTGCACTTAACGGGCTGACCCTGGCAGCACTCTACCCGGTGGTCGGCACTGGCTATGCCAGCGCATATCTGACAACGGCAGCGTCTGACTATCGAGCGGTGCTGGAGGTCTATCCACAACGACTGGTCTTGTTGGCGGGGTCGAAAAGCCAGCTACAGCGACTGGCAGTGCAGGAGCGCAAGGCGACAGTGATCCAGCTGGATGAGTGTCTGGCTCTGCTGGACCAGTTACCTGAACAGGCGACAACGCTGCAATTACAGGCACCGGCGGCGGAGCTTGATGAACTGGAAGCGTTACTGACGGACTGGGTGGATATTCCGGTGCGTCGGCTGCCGGTCCCTGACGGAGCGGTCGCCACTACGACGGACTCCGTGGGCGATAGCGCCCTGGCCATGCTGGGGGTGGCCAGCCACTATCTGAAACATATCCCGGCCAGCCTGCTAAGCAGTATCAAACCCCGTGATCGTGAACCCAACGCCTGGCGGCGGCTAGTGACGCCAAGGTTGCTACTGGGGGTGGCGCTGAGCCTGGGGCTGGGCTGGATGGCGGCAGGGCTGGGCTGGATCTATTACGAAACCGGCCGGTTACAGGCTGAGCAGGATGACCTGCGTAGCCAGATTAAGCGTGACCGCCAGCTGGTGGTGGAATATCAGCGGATTCATGCAGAACGCCGTGGGCTGGCTGAATCAATTAACAATACGGAAGTGCTGCTGGTTGATTATCGGGCGCTGGTCGAGCAGGTTGAATTGTCGCTACCTCGGGCCCGGCTGGCTGTTCCCGGTGCGATGAAAGGCATTGTGATCAGCGCCAGTCAGGGGGTGCAATTACGTCGGCTGGAGAAAAAGGCTGAGCTGATTCAGCTGGAGGCACTAGCACTGAGTGATAGCGAAGGGCTTGAGTTTGTCGATATGCTAAATCAGTGGCTGAAACCCGTGGGGTTTCAGGTGCAGACTTCTGAAGTTTTTCAGACCTCACCGGCCAGCCGTGAGCGGCGGCGCAAGAATTTTGACCTTGCTTTGCCGGGCCTGCCTTATCAGGTAGATATTACACTGGCGCCTTATGCGGCGCCGACGTTGGCGTTAACAGCGGAGTAAACAGCGCGGATGCAATGGTTAACCGATAGGTATCGTAAACTGCCCCCCCGTGATCGGCTGATGGTCTGGCTGTTATGTTTTTTTACCGTGCTGGCGGGCTATGTTTTCTGGGCCGGGACGGCCTGGGTGCAGTTGCAGGATGTGCGCCGCAGCCTCAACGGCGAGCATTACGATCATAAAAAATTGCTGGCCGATATGAAAGCCCCACAGATGCAGGCCGATATCAGTGAGGCTCGACTGGCCGAGCTGCAACAGGAGCAGCAACAATATGAGGTACGGTTACGTGAATTAAGTGGCCGGCTGTTACCGCTGGATCATTCCGGGCCACGGGAGCACCTGAAACTGGAGCTGACCCGGCTGGCAGAAAAAGAACAGCTACAGGTGGTGCGTTTTCATACCAGTGATTCAGCCCTGCGACCGCTGCCTGATCAGCTGGTGGGGGAGGCGCTGCGACGTTATTTGATGGACAGGCCGGTGCTGACCCTGGATATGACGGGCCACTATTTTGATTTGGTAGCTTTCCTCGATGATCTGCAGGCTCTGAGCTGGCAGGTACGTATTGGCAATATGGATGTACGCAGTCGCACGGATTCCGGCGAACTGGATATTAAACTGGAGCTTAAACTCTGATGGCACTGGATGCGGAAGCTGAAGTTATTCACCTGCTGGAGCGTTGCGCCCAGCTGAAAGCGTCGGACTTGCACCTGTCGGCAGGCCAGGGCGCCGTCTACCGGATTAACGGCCAGATACGGGCTGACACTACGTCGGTGACTTACAGTGCCGATGAGGTTGAACTGATGGCCGAGGTCCTGATGAATGATGCCCAGCGGGCCTTGTTCCAGCGTGAAATGACGCTGGATATGGGCTTCAGCCTGGGCACGGCAGAGCGCTACCGTATCAATATCTACCGTGAACAGTACGGTGTTGCGCTGGCCATCCGTTATCTTGACCGTAGTCTGAAAACTACCGCAGCACTGGGCTTGCCACCGCAGATGAGTTATCTGTCGGGGCTGAAAAGTGGTCTGGTGCTGGTCTGTGGCTCCACCGGCTCGGGTAAAAGCACCACCCTGACGGCCCTGCTCAATGAAATCAATGAGCAGCAGTATAAGCATATTCTGATCATTGAAGACCCGATCGAATTTGTCCACAGCAATAAGAAGTCCATGGTTCATCAACGTGAAGTTCGCTCAAGTGTACCGGACTTTGCCAGTGCGGTGAGGGCGGCCATACGGGAAGACCCGGATGTAATCATGGTGGGTGAAATGCGTGACCTTGAGACCATGCGGGCGGCCCTGACTGCCGCCGAAACCGGCCATCTGGTATTTTCTACTTTGCATACCAATGATGCGGTTGGTGTTGTGGAGCGGCTGATTGGCAGTTTCCCAGGCGATGAGCAGGCGGTGGCCCGGCAACGGATTGCCCATGCTCTGAAAGGCGTGGTGGCGCAAAACCTGGTGGCGACACAAAACAATGACGGCAGGGTGGTGGTGGCGGAGATCTTGCTGGTGACGCCGGCGGTGGTGAATCTGATTGAAACAGGGAAAACCCGCCAGATCTATTCCGTGATGGAAAGCAGTAACCGCCAGGGCATGCAGACTCAGGATCAGGCGCTGGCCCGGCTGGTACAGGCGCAGCGTATTGATCTGGATACTGCGCGTGGGCTGTGCCGGGACCTGCACAGTTTTGAGCGGATGGTCGGTGTTCTCAAGGAGTAAATAATGGCGATTCAGGATGCGGTGCTCACCAATGCCGCGGTGCAGACCGGGCTGATTGATGCTTCGGCATTACCGCCGCTGCGTATCCAGGCGCGGCGTGAACAGTGCAGCTTGATCGATATGCTTTGTCGCACTGGTCACTTTCCGGTCTCAGCACTTTTTCGTGCCATTGCTGAACAGTTTTCTCTGCCCTATCTGGAACGTTGTGAGTTTCAGCTGGCCCCTTCATTACTGGATAGCCTGAACGGTACGCTTTTACTGCGCCGGTTGTTTCTGCCTGTAATGGTGGCCGATGACGTGGTCGTACTGGTGGCGGACCCGGATAACCGGGCGGCACTGGATACAGTGCAGCGCACTGTCAATCGACCGGTGACACTGGCCATGGCCGAGCCGTTATTAATCGAAACCGAATTGCGCCGCCACTATGCGGTGCCTGATACCGAGCTGACAGCGATTGCGTTGTTCGACTGGATTATGTGTGAAGGCTGGCTGCGCAAGGCGACGGATCTGCATTTTGAAGCGCTGGAGCAGGGCATGCAGTTACGGATGCGGGTTGATGGTCGGATGCAAAACTGCCACTTCCCGCTGCATCAGGCACTGGCAGAGGCCCTGATGAGCCGTCTCAAGGTGCTGGCCGGGCTGGATATTGCTGAGCAGTTTAATGCCCAGGATGGCGGCTTTGCCTACCGTATTCAGCGCTGGTCGGGCATGGCTGAGATTGAAATGCGCGTTGCTACCTTGCCTACCCGCTGGGGTGAGCGTGCTACTTTGCGTATTCTTGGCCAGGAAACCGCCAGCCTGGGACTGGCGGCGCTGGGTATGCCGCCTGCGATTCTTGCAGCGGTACAGCAGGCGGTGCGTCAGCCCCATGGGATGTTGCTGGTGACCGGGCCAACAGGGAGTGGTAAAAGCACCACCCTCTATGCGGCGCTGCGCGAGCTGGATGCCCAGCAGCAGAATATCATGACCGTGGAAGACCCGATCGAGCAGATAGTGGAAGGAATCAGCCAGGTTCAGGTGTCCGATAAACTCAGTTTTGCAGCGGCTTTGCGCTCGTTCTTACGCCATGATCCCGATGTGATGCTGGTGGGGGAGGTGCGAGACCATGAAACTGCAGAAACCGCGGTGCGTGCGGCGATGACCGGACATCTGGTGCTTTCCACCTTGCATACTAACAATGCGGCTTCGACCGTCAGCCGTCTGGTGGATATTGGTTGTGCCCGGTTTTTGATCGCCGGTACGTTGATTGGGGTGCTGGCGCAGCGACTGTTACGGCGGCTCTGTACACATTGCCAGCGGGAGGTGCCAGCGGATGCGCAGCAACTCCGGCTGTTACAGCTCAGCGAGCCGATGATGTTGCATGAACCTGTCGGCTGTGCCCGTTGTATGGGGTCTGGCTACCGGGGGCGGGTGGGTATCTATGAAATGCTGCTGCTGGATCCATCACTGTCGCAGCTGATCCATACGGGCGCAAATGACCATGAACTGGCGCGGGCAGCACAGCAAAGTGGCGCGCTGTCCAGTCTGTGGCAGGATGCCCGGGACAAGGTCCTGACGGGGGTAACATCGTTGCAGGAAGCATTACTGCTTTATCAGGATAGCGATGATGGCAAGTTTTAACTATAAAGCGCTGGATCAGCAAGGCCGGGAGACGGCTGGCAGTATTGACGCCAAAGATCGTACCTATGCCAATGAGTTGCTGAAATTACGCGGCCTGTACGTGCTGGATCTTGAGCAGAGCGGGGTCCGGCTTGGTGTGGTCGGGCTGTATCGGCTATGGCGTAAGCATGTCTCTTTGCACCGCTACGCCATGGTGACAGTGGCGGACCAGGTGATGCTGTTTCGTCAGCTGACTCTGTTACTGCGTGCGGGTAATACCCTGATGCAGTCGCTGGAAATTTGTGCCGAAATGACAGATAAGCTGCAACTGCGGCGGATGGTTGTTGCCATGCTGGTGGAGATCCAGGCCGGGTCCAGCTTTGCGGCGGCGATTGAGGCCCAGGGGCGAAGTTTTCCGCCGCTGGTGGCACGGCTGGTCGCCAGTGGTGAGGTCTCTGGGGAGTTGCAGATCACGCTGGAGCGGCTGGCCGACAGCCTGGAGCGTAATGCGGCGATCAAGCGGCAGTTTATTTTCAGTCTGATCTATCCGACGATCCTGGTGGTGTCTGCCGTGGGGGCCTGTCTGTATCTGGCGCTGGGGATTATTCCCAAGTTTATGACGGCCTTGCAGGCCCGCTCCAGTCAGCTGCCCTGGAGTACTCAGGTGATGATGGATGGATCCAGCTGGCTGGTGGAGCACGGTGCGGCGCTGGGTATTGGCGTTGCTGTGGTGGTATTTCTGCTGTTGGTGTTTTATACCACTGCGCTGGGCCGCACTGTGCTGGATCGGGTGCTGCTGTCAGTGCCAGTGCTGGGTTCGTCGATTCGTGCCTCGAGTATGGCGCAGCTGGGCTGGACCATGTCGGTCATGCTGGGCAGCGGGCTGACGGTGCTGGAGTCCTTACGGGTGAGCAGTGCAATTTTACGCAATGATCATCTGTCGCGCTGTATCAGCCGGGTGGGGGATGGCATTCTCGATGGCAGCAGCCTGGCCGTTGGGTTGCGCCAGGACAGTATTCCTAAAATGGTGCAATACATGGCCGGGATTGGCGAGCGCAGTGGTGAGCTGGAATTTGTGATGGGCGAGCTGGGACGTTATTACCAGAACCTGACCGAAATCCGTATTGCCCGGATGATTGCGATGATCGAACCTGCTATGACCATTGTCGTTGGTGGCATGGTGGGCTTTGTCTACTACGCCTTTTTTTCAGCGATGATCCGTGTGACCTCCGGCCAGTAATGAGCAACCGGCGGCGGTCTCAGACGAGGCAGGTAGACCGTTTTCAGCGGGGCTTCACCTTACTGGAACTGATGGTGGTGCTGGTCATTCTAGGCAGCCTGATTGGGCTGGTCAGTACGGCCTATCGTCAGTATGAGCAGCAGGCTGCGCAGGATCTGGCACGGGTGGAAATGATACGGGTTGCACGGGCGATCAATCGCTATCAGCGCGATGTGGGTTATTTCCCCAAGCTGGGCAATGCCGAGGATAATGGTGAGTCAGCTGACCTGAGCTGGCTGTTTGTCCGCCCGGCGACCGTACCGCGTTGGAACATCAGCCGCCGCCGGGGCTGGAATGGCCCCTATATTGAGCCTGCATCGATAAGCGCGCTGGCGGTTTCAGCTACCGTTTGCGAGCTGATTCAATCACCGGATAAGGTTCCAGACCAGGATCTTTTTGCCATTGGGTTTACCAGTCAGCACGTGAATGGACTGAGCGATACCTTTCGCCACCACATCAACGCACAAGCCGATAACCGTTACTGCTTTGCAGATTATGTCGGCGATCGCTGGTTACGCCGAGGCATCAGTGGTCAGCCCTATCAATACCGTGTTGATTTCTATTTATCCGGCCATCCTCAATGCCCTGACAACAGTCACGCCTGTATAGTGCTGCAGAGCTTTGGCCTTGATGGCAAGGATGATGGGGGGGCTGGGGATGATCTGGTGCAGGTGGTGAGGGGACATGATGAAGGGGCCTGAGGTGGCGAAGCAGGGCAGACGGCAGATGCAGGGCAGACGGCAGATGCAGGGCTTTACACTGCTGGAGCTGATCGTTGTTATCTCAATACTGGGCATGATCACCAGCCTGGCCACTGAGTACTATCTGGTGTCCAGTAACCAGCAACGCCATGAAACCACGGTGCAGCGGGTAGCCGAGATACGGATGGCGGTGCTGGGTGATACCCGTCATACCCTGAATGGGGAGGCCATGCTGTCGGGTTTTGTGGTGGATGTTGGTCGTTTACCGGCCACGTTACAGGAACTGTTACAGCCTGGACACTGTGATGTGGCTGATCAGACACTGCTGTACTTCACCCAGCAAAGCTGCGGTGACAAGGGTTACAGCTGGACGGATTTACGTGATGATGGCTGGCAGGGCCCTTACCTGCAGGCCACGGGTTATGAGCTATTCAGTGACGCGCTGGGCAGCGAGCACGAACAGCCGGTGTTCCGTGACGGCTGGGGGACGGCAAACGCCGAGTCAGCAGAGGATTTTCACAATAGTGGCTGGTTGTTTCAGCGGGTCAGTCTGAATGATCAGGGTACGTCAGACCGTGCCGACGACCAGTGGGTGACGGCACAGTATGGTAATAATATTCAGCTGCAAAGCCTGGGGCTGGATGGCTTGCCGGGTACCCTTTCTGCGGCAGGTACGGCAGAACAGGCCTATGAAAAAGAGTATCCGGCACTGACCAGTACGACGATGCCGCTGATTACTGAGGCCAGTTTCTTGGGGGGAGGCATTCAGCTGGTTATTCAGAATCAGCTGGGTGTGGGGGCTGCGCTCTGTGTGAGCTGGGAGGGTCAGGCAACGGGAAGTCTGGCATTAACCGGTGACCAGGCATTACCGTCGTTGGCTTATTACAGTGCACTGCCAGAACAGAGCCCGGTGGCGCCAGTACAGGGGTTTATCAACTTCAGTGCTGTCTTTGACTCAGATGGCGATTGCAGCACTGATGACGCCAGCGATTATGAAGGCCATATCCTGTTTCTGCCCTCACCCAGCATGGCAGTACACCCTGCTGTACCGGGCAACCGGCTGTTTATTGCGTTGAGTAGTAACGGTCAGGTATCGCTGCCCTGACAAACGTCAGGGCAACAATAGCTTATAGTGGCTGCAGTTTGGCGAAACCCACCACCAGCCATTTGCTGCCTTCATCGTCGAAGTGCACCTGCACCCGTGCTTTTGGGCCAGAACCTTCGAAATTCAGCACGGTGCCCTCACCAAATTTGGCATGGTCGACCCGCTGGCCCAGCGCCAGGCCGGTGTCGGGCACTTCGGCGTTGGCCAGTGACGGGCTGTTGAACAGGCTGCTTTTCTTCTGCTGGAACTTGCCGGCCATCATCGGGCGACTGATACTGGCGTTGAGGCGGACCTCTTCCAGTAGTTCATCTGGAATCTCGCGGATAAACCGTGACGGCCGGTTGTAGTTTTCCTGGCCGTGCATCCGGCGGGACTCGGCGTAGGTAAGGTAAAGCTGCTGCATAGCCCGGGTGATGCCCACGTAACACAGGCGGCGTTCTTCTTCGAGCCGGGTTGGGTCGTCGGCAGACATCTTGTGCGGAAACAGCCCTTCTTCCATTCCGGCCAGGAACACCAGCGGAAACTCCAGCCCTTTGGCGGAGTGCAGGGTCATCAGCTGCACGCTGTCCTGGAACTCATCAGCCTGGGCATCACCGGCATCCAGTGCGGCCTGATCGAGGAAAGCAGCCAGCGGGCCGCTGAAGCCTTCCTGTTCCATCAGATCCCACTGGCTGCTGAACTGTTTGGCGGCGGCGCTCAGTTCTTCAAGGTTTTCCACCCGCGACTGACCCTTCTCACCTTTCTCTTTCAGGTGATGCTCAATCAGCCCGGAGCATTTGACCACATGTTCGGTCTGCTCATGCAGCTCAACGCCCTGAGTGCCCTCGTCCATTTGCTGGATCAGTTCCAGGAACGCCAGCAGGGCATTGCTGGCGCGGGCGGGCAGCGCTTTGTTGGTAACGATCTCGGTGGCTGCGCGCCACATCGACACGCCTGTGTTACGGGCGTGATCACGCAGCACTTCAATGGTACGGGTGCCGATGCCACGGGTGGGTACGTTGATCACCCGCTCCATGGCGGTATCGTCGTCGCGATTGCTGAGCAGGCGCAGATAGGCCAGTGCGTTTTTAATCTCCAGCCGGTCGTAGAAGCGATGGCCGCCGTAAATTCGGTAGGGGATACCGGCGCGAATTAACGATTCTTCCATGACCCGTGACTGGGCGTTGGAGCGGTACAGAATGGCAGCCTCGGCGCGCTTGTTATCGTCCCTGATCCACTTATCGATCTGGTCAACGATAAAGCGCGATTCGTCCTGCTCATTGAATGCCGAGTACACCTTCAGCTTTTTGCCGTCGGCGGCGCTGGTGCGCAGTTCTTTACCCAGTCGGCCAGTATTGTTGGCGATCACGGCATTGGCGGCGCTAAGAATATTCTGGCTGGAGCGGTAGTTCTGCTCCAGTTTGATGGTCTGGGTGCCGGGGAAGTGCTCGGCCAGATTCTGAATATTCTCAATCCGGGCCCCACGCCAGCCATAGATCGACTGATCATCATCGCCCACGGCCATCAGTTTTTGCGCCCCACCGGCCAGCAGTCGCAGCCAGCCGTACTGAATAGCGTTGGTGTCCTGGAACTCGTCCACCAGAATGTAGCTGAAACGCTCCTGGTAATGCTTTAACAGTTCAGGCTTGCGATCGCGCAGCAGCTCAAGCGCGCGCAGCAGCAGCTCGCCGAAGTCGATCATGCCACCACGTTCACAGGCCCCTTCATAGGCGCTGTACATGGCCAGCATGCCCTGCTGGAAGCTGTCGTTACCCGGATCAATATGGGCAGCGCGCAGGCCTTCATCTTTCTGACCGTTGATATACCACTGGAACTGACGGGGCGGGAAACGGCTGTCGTCGAAGTTCATCTCTTTGGACAGCCGCTTGATCAGCCGCAGCTGGTCATCACTGTCCATGATCTGGAAGTTTTCGACCAGCCCGGCATCCTGCCAGTGGGCGCGCAGCAGTCGGTGTGCCAGGCCGTGGAAGGTGCCGACCCATAGTCCATGAGGGTTCAGTCCCAGCAGCTCTTCAATCCGGCCACGCATCTCGCGGGCCGCCTTGTTGGTGAACGTTACCGCCATGATGGAGTACGGCGACAACCCCTCGGTTTCAACCAGCCAGGCGATGCGATGCACCAGCACGCGGGTTTTACCGGAGCCAGCACCAGCCAGCACCAGCATATTCTGCAGCGGGGCGGTCACGGCTTCGCGCTGGGCATCATTAAGGGAGTCGATTATGTGGGTAACGTCCATAGGGCGGCCTGATCAAAAAAAGCTGGATGAATATTCAGTGGGTGGCAGCCTGTCGGGCTTGGTCGATCGTCGCGAGGAAAGATCCGGTTTGAGGCAGTTTTTGCGTTATTTTGAGGCGAATAGCGAGCTATTAAACGAGTAATAACGCAAAAACTGACCAGATCCGGGCTTTTCGCAGTAGATCAGTACTAAGTCTGACAGGCTGCCGAGGATTATATAGCCCGTGGCGGCGCAGTACAGCCCCGGCAGTGGGATTACCGGGGCGAGGGAGTGTCAGGGATTACCAGCGGAACAGAATCCATTTGGGTACCAGCAGCTGGGATTCGGCAGTCCGAATATACTCGTCTGAACCCAGTACGGGCACCAGGTAGTACTCGGGGCCGGATTTTGGTACCACTTTGATCTCGCGCAGCTCGCCGCCAACATGGTATTCGTAAAAGGTTTTATCGTCGCCATGGCGGATGGTTACGACCGGTTCTTCATCATCAAAACCGGGTATCTGTTCAGCCTGGGCCAGCGGCATGCAGAGCAGTGCAACGGCAAAAATCAGGGGTTTGTACATGGGCAGATCCTCGTAATTAACCAGTCCTTATCAGGGTTATTAAACGGCGTTTTGGCGGGCGGGCCAAGTGATTTCGATCAGCCGTTAATCGGTTGGGAAATATGGCATCATAGACGCCATTCAACTCCCAGTTTCTGAACGGAATACCCGATGAGCAATAGCAACCTCCCGCTGGTCCTTGTGGACGGCTCCTCTTATCTTTATCGCGCGTTCTTTGCCTCCCAGCAGGCTGATTTGCGCGCCGCCGATGGCACTCCGACCGGCGCGGTCCGGGTGATGACCTCTATGCTGCGTAGCTTGCTACGGCAGTATCCGGCCAGCCCGGTGGTGGTGATTTTTGATGCCAAAGGGAAAACCTTCCGTGATGATATTTACCCGGAATACAAGGCGCAGCGGCCGTCGATGCCGGATGACCTGCGGGCGCAGGTGGAGCCGATCCACAACATTATCCGCGCTATGGGGCTGCCGCTGGTGATGGTGGAGGGGGTTGAGGCCGATGATGTAATCGGTACTTACGCCCGGGAGGCGACCGAGAAACAGCGTGCCATGGTGGTTTCCACCGGCGATAAAGATATGGCACAGCTAGTTAACGAACATGTCACGCTGATCAACACCATGACCGATACGGTGATGGATGTAGAGGGTGTGAAAGAGAAATTTGGTATTCCGCCGGAACTTATTATCGACTATCTGGCGCTGATGGGCGACAAGGTCGATAACATTCCAGGGGTGCCCGGGGTCGGCGAGAAAACGGCACTGGCACTGCTGCAGGGCATCGGTGGTATGAGTGCCCTGTATGACAATCTGGATGATATTGCGGCACTGGGCTTTCGCGGTTCCAAGAGTATGGCAAAAAAGCTGCTGGATAATCGCGAAGCGGCAGATTTGTCTTACCTGCTGGCCACTATCAAGCTGGATGTTGAACTGGAACAGAGTATTGATGACTTCGGCTTGCCTGTAGTGAGCAAGGCGGCGCTGCTGGAACTGTTTGAGCACTATGAATTCCGCAGCTGGATCAAAGAGTTACAGCACGCTGGCGAACAGCTGATTGATGATGCCGGTGCGGCTGACGAAGCCCCGGCGGCTGCGCCGGTGACGGTGGAATACGAAACCGTACTGGAGCAGGCCCAGCTGGATCGCTGGGTTGAACAACTGCAAGCGGCAGATCTGTTCGCCTTTGATACCGAAACTACGTCGCTGGACTATATGGTTGCTGAGCTGGTGGGGGTGTCCTTTGCGGTAGAGCCGGGCAAAGCAGCTTACGTACCGTTTGGTCATGATTACATGGGGGCGCCGGAACAGCTCAGCCGTGAGGTGGTGCTGGCGCAACTTAAACCGCTGCTGGAAGATGCCAGCCAGGCCAAAGTCGGCCAGCACCTGAAATACGATATGAATGTGCTGGCGCGCTATGACATTGAGCTGCGTGGGGTGGCATTCGACACCATGCTTGAATCCTATGTGCTGAACTCCACCGCGACCCGCCATGATATGGACTCGCTGTCGGATCATTTTCTTGGCGTGAGTACGGTCAAGTTTGAAGAGATCGCTGGCAAGGGCAAAAAACAGCTGACCTTTAACCAGATTGAGCTGGAGCAGGCGGCACCGTACGCGGCGGAAGATGCCGATATTACCCTGCGTCTGCATCAGGCGATTCACGCCAGGCTGAGTAAAACTGAGGCCCTGCTTAATCTGTTTGAACAGGTTGAGAAGCCGCTGATTCCAGTACTGTCACAGATTGAGCGCAACGGTGCGCTGGTGGATGCTTCCATTCTGGGTAAGCAGTCGATTGAGCTGACCGAACGGCTGGCGCAGATCGAGAAAGAGGCGTTCGAGATGGCGGGTAAAGCGTTTAATCTCAGCTCGCCCAAACAGCTGCAGCAGATCCTGTTTGAAGAACAGGGCCTGCCGGTGAAGAAGAAAACCCCGAAAGGTGCTCCATCGACGGCAGAAGAGGTGCTGGCAGAGCTGGCGCTGGAATTCCCGCTGCCGGCGCTGATTCTGGAACATCGCAGCCTGGCCAAACTGAAAACCACCTATACCGATAAGCTGCCCCGAATGATCTGCGCCGCAACGAAGCGTATTCATACGTCTTACCACCAGGCGATAACGGCAACCGGGCGACTGTCGTCTACCGATCCGAACCTGCAGAACATACCCGTCCGTACGACGGAAGGTCGCCGTATCCGTGAAGCCTTTGTTGCTCCCGATGGCTATAAGCTGGTGGCGGCAGATTACTCACAGATAGAACTTCGTATTATGGCGCACCTGTCCGGTGATGAAGGTCTGCTCAATGCCTTTCGTCATGGCGATGATGTACACCGGGCGACAGCCGCAGAAGTGTTTAAAGTGGCCGTCGATGAGGTCACCAGTGATCAGCGTCGCAGTGCCAAGGCGATCAACTTCGGCCTGATCTATGGCATGTCAGCCTTTGGTCTGGCGAAGCAACTGGGTATTGGCCGTAATGAAGCGGGTCAGTACATCGAGCATTACTTCGAGACTTATCCGGGTGTACAGCGTTACATGGATGAAATTCGATTGAAGGCAGCGGAAGAGGGTTTCGTAGAAACCCTGTTGGGCCGACGCCTCTACTTGCCGGAGATTAAGTCCAGCAATGCCATGCGTCGTCAGGCAGCAGAGCGTACGGCGATTAATGCGCCGATGCAGGGCACGGCAGCGGATATTATCAAGCTGGCGATGATCCGGGTGGCAGACTGGTTACCGGTAGCCTACCCCGACGTACGGATGATTATGCAGGTTCACGATGAACTGGTGTTTGAGGTGCCTGAGGCGCAGGTCGCTGATTTTACTGAGGCGGTGAAGGGGCAGATGTCCGCTGCAACCGAGCTGGCGGTACCATTGCTGGTGGAAGCGGGGGTGGGGGATAACTGGGAGCAGGCGCACTGATTGCCCTGCATGAATAAAAAACAACGACCGGGTACGGAACTTAGTCTGAACCCGGTTATCGGATGTTAAGAGCGCCGGTGTTGTGTAATTTGTGGTACGGCCTCGGTACTCTTCATAATAAGCATGCGTTGAAGCTCGGCATTTCCTTGTTCCCCTTCCTGGATGCCGGGCTTCTTTTTGGCTGATTTAGTTGCGGGCCGGGTTAGTCCTCTCCGGCGTCGCCCCCATCAAACTCATCCTCATCGAACGCTTCGTCGTCCAGTTCTGCCAGTAGCCAGTCGTTCAGGCGTAGCTGGAGCTGGTCAACGCCATCTTTCTTCAATGACGAGAACTTCTGCACCGTGACCTGGTCCCCCAGGATCTCTGTCAGCTGTTTGCGCAGCTTGAGCACGGTGCTCTGGGCTGGGCCTTTCTTCAGTTTGTCAGCTTTGGTCATCAGTACATGCAAAGGCATGCCAGTCTGCTGACACCAGCTGATCATCATCTGGTCAAACTCTTTCATTGGGTGACGGATGTCCATTACCAGCACCACGCCGCGCAAGCACTGGCGGTTCTGCAGGTAGTCATCCAGGTGGCGCTGCCAGTGTTCTTTCATCTCCAGTGAAACTTTGGCAAAACCGTAACCGGGCAGATCGACAATGCGAGTGCCTTCAACATTCAGATCAAAGAAATTGATCAGCTGAGTGCGTCCGGGTGTCTTGGAGATCCGGGCCAGTTTGGTCTGGTTGGTCAGTGTATTGATGGCGCTGGATTTGCCCGCGTTGGAGCGACCGGCGAAGGCAACCTCCGCGCCAACATCCGTCGGACACTGCTGTAATTTGGCTGCACTCTTGTTAAAGCGTGCCTGATTGTAGTGAATTGTTGCTTCGTTCATTGACATAGGTCTAAGGCTGCCGCGCGCTGGAATAGGTTAATATCGTTCCAGTTTAAGTGGATATCAGGTTATAATGCCGCCAAATTTTACCTGTGAACAGGGTTTTGCTCTAGTCGCAGGAGGTGAGGAATAGTCGGTTTTCACGCCAGATCCGCACGGACACCTGTGAAAATCAATGCACAACTACTGAAGCAAGAGTCTGGGTTAGTCGATGAACAAATTACTGATCAGCCTGCTGGTGTCCATTGGGATCACTGGTGTTGCACAGGCGGCAGGAAATGCTGCCGATGGAAAAGCAAAAATTGCAGTGTGTGCTGCGTGTCACGGAGCTGATGGCAACAGCGCTCTGGCGAACTTCCCTAAACTGGCAGGCCAGAATGAGAAGTACCTGCTCAAACAGCTGAAAGAGATCAAAGCAAATACGCGTCCAGTCGTTGAAATGACGGGCCTGCTGAATGGCTTCAATGATCAGGATCTGGCAGATATCGCTGCCTACTTCGCCAAGCAGAACGTTGTGCTGGGCCAGGTACCAAAAGATCAGCTCGACGCTGGCCAGACACTGTACCGTACCGGTGTGGCGTCTAAAGGCATCGCGGCCTGTACTGCATGTCACTCGCCAAATGGCCTGGGTAACGGTTCTGCCGGTTTCCCTGCGCTAAGCGGCCAGCACGCTGCGTACGTTGAGTCCCAGCTGAAGAAATTCCGCACGGGCGATCGTGCTAACGATCCTGGTAACATGATGCGCGATATCGCTGGCAAGATGAGCGATGCAGAAATCAAAGCCGTTGCAGCCTACGTGCAGGGCCTGCATTAAGCAGATCCTCTATTGTTAATGCGATGGTAATAAAAAAGGCAGCCCTGGCTGCCTTTTTTTGTGGCCGATTCACGTAAAATCAGTCGTTATTCAGGCGTCAGGCAATAGATTCAGGTAATAAGCGCAAAGCGCGTTGAGCCGTTGGCGAGGGCTGGCTGCTTGCTAATCCTGTCCCTGGGCCCTTATCTAATGGAGATCGGAATTATGCTAAATAAAACGATGCTGTTCGGGCTGGCATTGATGATGCCGCTATCATTGCAGGCTGCAGAAGTGTTTGAAGCGGGTAAGCATTATCAGGTGCTGGATACGGCAGTACGAACCCAGGATGGCAGTAAGGTCGAGGTGGTCGAACTGTTTGGTTACCCCTGTCCACACTGCAACAGCTTTGAGCCTGCCCTTGAGTCCTGGCAGGAAAAAGCCGCGACAGATGTCGACTTTAAGCGTATTCCCGTGGTGTTTGGCCGTAGCTGGGAACCGATGGCCCGTGCTTACTACACCTCTGAGCTGATGAAAACACTGGATAAAACGCACAAGGCCACGTTTAACGCGGTGCATGTTGAGCGTCGTCGATTCAGTAACCAGGACGATCTGGTGGAGTTTTACGGCAATCTGGGTGTTGATACTGGTAAGTTCAACAAATACTTCAACTCGTTTGCGGTCAGCTCCAAGCTGAAGCAGGGTGACTCTAAAGTCCGTAGCTATGGTGTAGAAGGTGTGCCGACCATGGTGGTGAATGGTAAGTACCGTATTACCGGCCATATGGCGGGTGGCCAGGATAAAATGCTGGATGTGGTGAATTATCTGGTGGAGAAAGAGCGCCGGAATGCAGCACAGTAAGCTGAGTTTTGCGGATATCTAAGCCACCCTTCAGGGTGGTTTTTTTAACTGGCGGTTGTGGGTGGCTGCTGTTGAATTCAAAGCGCCCCTCCTGCTAAATGATGAAATGGTCGATTGACAGGAAATCGGGCTAGAGTACAGCGCAGCCATGGCTTAACATTGGCAGTCTGGCTGAGGTCAGTACCGATACAGATTCGAGTCGACAGGGGTTAGTTTTGAGCGAGCAGGATACCTGGAAAAGGAAATATCGCACTTTAGCCATGGAGCTGGAGCAATCTCAGCTGCGCGCTCAGCAGGTGGAAGGCCAGCTCAAGCACTTGCTGGCGGCGATGACGATCCCTTTAAAAGGGAAGGATGCTTTGCTTGATCAGGATCTGTTAACTCTGCGCAGTACGTTACAGGCCTCACAGTTCAATGATCTGAAGCCGTTGAGTGAAAGTATTCAGCATAAAATCCGTTTGCTGGATAATCAACGCGAAAAACGGGCCAAGTCGATGCTCAGTTCTATTCTGAGCTGGCTGCAACAACTCCGTCAGGTCAGTGATAAAGCGACCGCTGAAGCCCTGCTTGAGTTTGAACAGCGGGGCCATGATGCTGTTGAACAGACCTGGCAGTTACCCGAGTTGCTGACGGACATGATTGATTTTCAGCAACCGATGATGGATCTGGCCAGTAGTCATCCGGCAGCATCCAGCGAGCTCAGTAATGAGGCGCTGGAAGGCGACAGTGACCTGTTACTGCAGCGCATCAGTGTTGAGGTACTGGGAGTACTGGAAAGCCTGACGGTACCCATGAGTGCCCGTCGTCAGTTGCATCAGGTTGGTGAACAGGTTGAAAAAGGCCTGTCTCTGAATCAGTTACCTGCGGTATTGAATGGTGTCCGCGGGCTGGTTAAAGCTGCCTGCAGTGACAACAGTGAAGAATTTGAGGTTTACCTGCGTACACTCAGTGCCAAACTGACCGAAGTGCAGCACTTTTTATCGGAAAATCAGCGTGAAGAGCATCAGGTCGGTGCCAGCCAGCTGGCGCTGGAAAGCCAGGTACGCTCTGACGTACGCCGCCTGTCGGCAACGGTCAGAGGCACTCATGATCTGGGTGATCTGAAACATGCCGTATCTGAGCAGCTGGTTGGTATTGTCAAGGCTATGGACGATCTGCGTAAGCAGGAAGAGCAGCGTGATAACCACCTGCAGCGCCGTTATGGCTCTCTGATCGACAAAGTTGAACAGATGGAGCAGGAAACGGAAAAGGTGAAAGTGCATATGGAAGAGGAGCGGCACCGCGCGCGTACCGATCCTCTGACCGGGCTGCCCAACCGGGCGGCTTATGATGAGCATATTGCCCATGAACTGGAGCGCTGGAGCCGTTATCAACAGGGATTTAGCCTTGCTGTGGCTGATCTGGACCATTTCAAAAACATCAATGACAGCTATGGTCATCTGGCGGGCGATAAAGTGCTGCGGCTGGTGGGTAAAATTCTGCACAAGCAGAGTCGTAACAGCGATATGCTTTCCCGTTATGGTGGTGAAGAGTTTGTCATTATTATGCCAGGGACCGAAGTGGCTGCCGCCGTGCAGGCGATGGAAAAACTGCGCAAGTCTATTGAGAGCAGCCCATTCAATTTTTACGGTAAGCCGGTGAATGTCACCATGTCATTCGGTGTTACCCAGATCACCGCCTCTGATGATCTGGACAAGCTGTTCGCTCGTGCGGATAAGGCGCTCTACCGTGCGAAACAGAACGGAAGAAACCAGACAGTGGCCGGATAATCCGTCATAATCGAGCCCCGCTGTTTTTAGCACACGAATTAGAGTGGTTTACGTGCGACGACTATCACGCCTTCTGACGATCAGTCGGGTAGCAATCCGTTACCGACTGGATACCTTTTTCCTGCAACTGCCATTACCCTGGTACCTGCGTTTACTTCTGCTATTGCTGCCGTGGCGTTTTTTTGTGCCTGCGACAAAACCCAGAGCGGAGCGGCTGCGACTGGCGTTTGAAGCGCTTGGTCCTGTATTTATCAAGTTTGGCCAGATGCTTTCTACCCGTCGTGATCTGCTGCCAGATGACGTTGCCGAAGAGCTAAAAAAACTGCAGGACCGAGTGCCGCCGTTTGAAGGGGCGCTGGCGCAGTCACTGATTGAAGCGGCACTGGAAAGCCCGGTCAGTGAGCTGTTCGATCGTTTTGATGTGAATCCGATCGCGTCAGCCTCGGTGGCCCAGGTACACCCGGCCGTGCTGAAAGATGGCCGGGAAGTAGTGGTGAAGGTTATCCGCCCGGGTATAGACCGTACCATCCGTAAAGATGTGGCGTTGTTGTACTCACTGGCTCGGGTGGTAGAAACCCTGTGGCAGGACGGTAAGCGGCTGCGTCCAGTGGACGTTGTTAGAGAGTATGAGCAGACTATTTTCGACGAGCTGGATTTGCGTAAAGAGGCAGCCAATGGCTCTCAGTTAAGACGCAATTTTGCTGATTCTCCTATTCTCTATGTGCCTGAAATCTACTGGGACTATACCCGCCAGAATGTGCTGGTTATGGAGCGGATTCATGGTGTTCCGGTGGCTGAAATTGAGCGCCTTAAAGAACAGAATACCGACTTCAAACTGCTGGCCGAACGCGGCGTTGAGATCTTCTTTACTCAGGTGTTCCGCGACAGTTTTTTCCATGCTGATATGCATCCCGGCAATATCTTTGTCTCACTGGATAACCCGGCAGACCCACAATACATCGCTATCGACTTCGGTATCGTGGGTTCTCTGACCGCTGAAGATCAGAGCTATCTGGCGCGTAATTTTCTTGCCTTCTTTCAGCGTGACTACCGCCAGGTGGCTCAGTTACATGTGGATTCTGGCTGGGTGCCGCCGGATACCAATGTTGATGCATTCGAGACGGCAATTCGCAGTGTCTGTGAGCCGATTTTTGAGAAGCCGCTGAAAGATATTTCATTTGGCCAGGTGCTGCTGGGGCTGTTCCAGACTGCTCGACGGTTCAATATGGAAGTACAGCCTCAGCTGGTTTTACTGCAGAAAACGTTACTTAATATCGAGGGGCTGGGGCGTCAGCTTTACCCTGAACTGGATCTGTGGCAGACGGGTAAGCCGTTCCTGGAAAACTGGATGAAAGAGCGGATGGGGCCGAAGGGCGTCTATCGTGCGATCAAACAGCAGGCACCGGACTGGCTGGATAAGCTGCCTCATTTGCCGCAACTGGTGTACGACGCTCTGGGTCAGCTGCGCAAGCTTGATCAGACCCGCGCGCGTGATCTGCAAGCGTATGCAGAGGCTACCGGCAGGGTGCAGCGCAAACAGGAACGTCGCCGCTGGGCTGGCTTACTGCTGATTGCTGCGGTGCTGGTGTCTGCGCAGCCGCAATGGGCGCAATGGGCGGCGGAACTGCCCGCCGTCAGCTGGCTGGCGATCGCGGCTGGCAGCTGGTTGCTGTTGCGCAAGTAGACAGTGGTATGCTGTAAGGGACGCCGCCACTGATGGTGACCGGTAGTCCTGGTTTTCTAAATGTGTAGAGACTGAGTTGACGTTATGTCTGCAGATTGGCTTGAAGAACTGAAGTGGAATGACGATGGATTGATCCCGGCCATCGCACTGGATCATAAAACCGGTAAAGTGCTGATGGTTGCATGGATGAACCGGGAGGCTTTACAGCTGACCGTTCAGGAACAGCGGGCGATTTACTGGTCCCGCTCCCGCAAAAAACTGTGGCGCAAAGGTGAAGAGTCCGGACATGTGCAGATTCTGCATGAGTTACGGTTGGACTGTGATGCCGATGTTATTACTATGACTGTTGAACAGTTAGGTGGTATCGCTTGCCACACCGGACGCGAAAGTTGCTTCTATCGGGTGTATAAAGATGGGAAGTGGGTTGCGGTTGATCCGGTTCTTAAAGATCCCGCCAGTATCTACAACCAGTGATCTGACTGAGAAATGTGAAGAGTCGCTATGAGTGAAGTATTAACCGAGCTGGGTACAATTCTGGAGCAGCGTCGTCAGGCAGGCGCTGATTCCTCCTATGTTGCCAGTCTGCACGCCAAAGGCCTGAATAAAATTCTTGAAAAGGTGGGCGAAGAAGCCACTGAAACCATTCTGGCGGCAAAAGATGCGCAGAACAGTGGTGATAACAAGGATGTCATTTATGAGACGGCGGACCTCTGGTTCCACAGTCTGGTGATGCTGTCTCACCTCGGAGAATCTCCGCAGGTGGTACTGGATGAGCTGGCGCGGCGCTTTGGCATGTCCGGGCTGGAAGAAAAAGCATCCCGTACTAAGTAACGAGTAACAACCGGCCGTCAGGCTGGAACAGACCTGTTAACCGCATAAATTGTGGCAGGGTAGTGATTTTAACCAGATATCTGATGGCCGTGATGCCGATCAGGGTGGAGAATGTTATGTTGGGTGGTATTAGCCTCTGGCAATTGGCCATAGTACTGGTGATTGTGATTCTGTTATTCGGTACCAAGAAATTGCGCAACATAGGTGGTGATCTTGGTAACGCTGTAAAAGGCTTCAAAAAAGCGATCGGCGATGATGAGGCTAAAGCAACCGCGGACGATAAACCTGCGGCGACAGCTAACGATGACTCTCCCCAGCTGAAAAAAGACGATGCTGACTTCGCAGCTCAGGATAAGCCTGCTGTGAATGAGGATAAGAAAAATCAACCATAAGCGTACGGATGACTGATGTTTGATATCGGTTTTGCCGAGCTGCTGATTATTGCAGTAGTTGCACTGGTAGTACTAGGACCGGAAAAATTGCCGGTTGCCGCACGTACGCTCGGGCTCTGGTTAGGTCGTATTCGCCGTACGGTGAGTTCGATCCAGTCGGAGATCTCGGAAGAACTGCGTATCGAAGAGATGAAGCGCACAGCAGCGGTCAGTAAAGACAAGCTGGACCGTGAGCTGAACGATATGCGTACGCCGTTTACTGATGCCTTTGGTGACGAGTCACCATTGTCACAAAGTGCGGTATCTTCGGAGCAACTGGGTAAACAAGCAGATCCATCAGAGCGCTCAGCCACTGAGCAGCCGGTGGCTTCTGTCAACGCAGATAAGAAGCAAGATAACCAAAGCTGATGAGCGACTCTTCTCACCACGAGCCTGGCAATGATCAGGAACAGCCACTGGTGTCTCACCTGGTGGAGCTACGTCAGCGATTGATTCGCGCGTTGCTGATCGTACTGGCCATATTCCTGTGCCTGTTCTATTTTGCCAATGATTTATACACCCTGTTATCTGAACCACTGACAGCATTGCTGCCAGTGGGTACGACGATGATAGCAACGGATGTAACCTCACCTTTTTTTGCGCCGTTCAAACTGACCTTGATGGCCTCTATTTTCCTGGCGATGCCGGTGATTCTGCATCAGGCTTGGGGCTTTATAGCGCCAGGGCTCTATAGTCATGAGAAGAAAATGGCCGTGCCCTTACTGGCGTCCAGTATCGTACTGTTCTATGCCGGTATTGCTTTTGCCTACTTTGTTGTGTTTCCGATCATCTTTGGCTTCTTTACCAGTGTCGGGCCAGAGAACGTAGCGGTGATGACGGACATCAGCAGTTATCTGAACTTTGTGCTTAAACTGTTCTTTGCGTTCGGTATTGTCTTTGAGATTCCGATAGCAACTTTGCTGCTGATCTGGACCGGTGCTGCTTCGGTTGAAAGCCTGCGAGCCAAGCGAGCCTATATAATTGTTGGTTGCTTTGTATTAGGCATGTTACTGACGCCACCGGATGTGATTTCACAAAGCTTGCTGGCGTTGCCGATGTGGCTGCTCTTCGAGCTGGGCATTGTGCTGGGCCAGGTGCTGGTTCGTCGACGCGATGATGGGCTGGCTGAGGAAGACGGCTCTTCTGACTAACGTTGCATCGTCGTTTGGTGCGGGGTAGCTATTAACCTTATCCCCATTTCAAAAAGCGCTCTTCGGAGCGCTTTTTACGTTTGTGCGCCAGGCATGGCGCGTAGCGCCGTGACTGGCGCTGTTCCAGTACACGTGGTGGCTGGATGACTTGGTGGTGAAAGTCCACTATCGGCCCGGCAAGGGGAACGATTAGCCGAACAGCA